>JAEETL010000005.1 GCA_016290325.1 Muribaculaceae bacterium | reverse complement strand
AGTACCCTTGCAGCCGGGTAAGTCCTACACGGCCAGCTCCCTCCCAATCCCCCAGGCCTTGACCGGAGCAAGGGTAACGAGGTTGTAGCGGCGCGCTGTAGCTCACTTGCCCTTTTTTGTACCCCTACCACATTTTTCATCCATAATAGCAGTAGTTCGTTTTTTTTATTTATATTTGCGAAATCAATACTTGACCAATGATTTCGCCCACATGAGACAATTCAGTAAGCCTCATGCCGTTGAGCGTTTTCTGAAGCGATTTTATAGCTTATGTCTGATGATTAAACTATAAAACACAATGATTATGATGACTAAAACATTTAATTTCAAGATTGTGATGTTTGTAATGGCTGCTCTAGCAGGTCTAGTGGCTCACGCCGACAACATTTTCTACATAGACAATACACGCATCCCCCCCACAGCTATGGGAGGAGAAATCAAAGTCCCCGTCAAGGCTCGTTTTGATAAGAATGTGAGTAGTTGGTACGTGCAGTTTGTGCTCCCCGAAGGATTAACACTTACCAATGTGACTGGAGGTGGTATGATGTTCGGTTTTGTGAATTGGGTGGGAATGCAGGATTATGCTGACCCTCGCGTTTGTTACAGCCAAGATTTCACCCGTTGTGTTGCTCTTACCTATCAGGGTAGTTTCTCACTCAATTCAAATGGCGGTTATAGTGCCACTAGCATAGCCCATTGGAACCCTCGAACCTTTGATGACATTTTGTGGCTGACGATTCACGTTGATGAAAACTTCACAGGTGGAGATATTGAAGTCATATCAAAGACAGTAATGGGATATGATCCATGGAATGTATCAGCTGGAATTGTGCCGACCATAATCAATACCGAGGATTTTGGGGACTATATACCTGGTGATGCGAGTGGTAATGGTAATGTGTATCTTGAAGACATGGATTCCACTATGAATTACATCATTGGCAATAATAGTACATTAAATGTTATTGCCACCGATGTGAATCAGGATGGCATTATCGATGTATTGGATCTTGAAAGAATCTGGGATTATGTTTTTTATCGCCAGTGGTTTGAAGGTTATGTTGTCGATGAGAGTTCTCAAACAGCCTCATTTGTGCCTTCTCCCGAACATGTTGCTAATAATTATTTTTATATTGACAATCTGAATATTACAATGAATGACTTAGGCAAAAACATCACTGTTCCAGTCAAAGCTTCATTTGATTCCTACGTCAGCATGTGGGATGTCCAGTTCTCGTTCTCTGATGGGTTGACACCCGTTCGTCTCAAACGAGGAAATGACATGAATGTCAATTATTGTGATGAAGATGGAAATGAACAGATTTCTCAAGGTCAGTTGGCCACCAGTTCTGATATGACCCATTGTATCGGAACTGCAGGGTTCAATGCGGATTATCAGCTCAATGATTATGACGAATATGAATTCTGTGGAACTGTGAAATGGAATGCTGGTCAATATGACGAGATGATGTTGTTAACGATAAGAGTTGAAGAGTGGTACGATGGTGGGGAGATCATTATCAACTCTAAAACCACATGCGGATTAGACACTCGAAATGAGTTCAACACCCTATATCTGTCAACCATGGAATATGGTGAGGGGTTTTATCCAGGAGACGTGAATCTCGACGGAACGATCAATATAGCAGATTACACTTACATTTTGGACTATTTGATTAATAGTAGTGATGATTTTTGTGCCCAATGTGGAGACGTCGTTCAAGACGGTGTCATCAACATCTTGGATTCAAGCAAATTGATGGATCTCTTGTTGACGGGAGAATGGTATGATGGATACGTTCTGACCCAGGCCGAAAAAGTAATCAATATTCCCGAGCCTATTCTCTACGGCGATGCCAACGGCGATGGCGATGTAAACATTGCCGATGTAACAAGTCTTGTTGACATCCTGCTTAATCAGTATGGTTATTACGATGTGCATGTCGACATGGATGGTGATGGTATCGTTGCAGTATCTGACTTAACCGTCATAATCGATATATTGCTTGGCAATAGGTAATATCTTTAGCCAATAGCTTGAGGTTGAATCTTTTAAAGAATACAACTACAGTAAACAACGGTAATTATTCTTGATATAACTGATGATGCGCCACGCTTAAAGCATGATGCATCATCTTGTTTTTTAGTATGGTATCCCATTCGGGAGGCTAGCGTAGCATGTCGCGTACCTCGTCAAGGGTGCCATCGTTAGGTGAGGGAGTGACGCCTAGCAGGTAGCACAATAGCGGGTAGATGCACACGTTGCGGAAGCGGTCAGGCTTCTCATAGCCCACCTTGAAGTCGGGGCCAATAGCTCGGAATCCCACCTGCATGTCGGCCGCCATGTGGTCAAAGCCGTGGCTGCCGCGCTGCTTCTTGCTGGGCTTGTCGGCAAAGAGCCATCCCACGTCGGGCAGCACCACTACGTCGCCTATGTTCTTGTTGGTGCCGTAGCCCAGATAGGC
The DNA here is from genome assembly GCA_016290325.1 of Muribaculaceae bacterium. GTDB lineage: Bacteria > Bacteroidota > Bacteroidia > Bacteroidales > Muribaculaceae > Sodaliphilus. The sequence goes on along the minus strand of JAEETL010000005.1, from coordinate 111,801 downwards.
GGGCACATCTTCCTTTTTCCAAGCGCGGATATGGTCCACGCTCTGCAATGCGTTATAAATCGAGTCGATGTATTCGGGTGCGCTGGCATAGATAAGGGTGGGGTAGTCGTTGCAGAAACGGTCATACCACTCCTTGGGCACCACGTCGTCGATATCGACAAATCGCTTGGGATCCACGCTGGTCATGCCGTGGTCACCGGTAACGATAAAATTCACCTTGTCGGCAATGGGCAACAACTGGATACGTGCCCACAGGTTGCTCAACAGCAGGTCCATGTCCTCTATCGCGCGGCGAGTCAGGCGGTTCATCGGTCCATAATTGTGTCCGCTGCGGTCAGGCTCCTCAAAGTAGGCCATCACCAGGTGGGGACGGTCCTTCTCGGGCAGCTTGAGCAAGCGGATGATTTCATCCACGCGTCCTGGATAGTCAATCTGTTGTGTCTGGTAGTCAAGCCAATAGGTGGGATGATCACCATTGATAGTCACATCGCTACCCACCCAAAACACGGTGGCCGTCTTTACACCCTGATGCTTGGCCGTGAGCCAAACGGGGTCGCCGCCGTAATAACGGCCATCGGCACGTGTCTCCTTGTTGCCCAGCGAGAACTCCACGCCCTTTTCACGATCCCAAAAGGTGTTGGCAATGATGCCGTGGTGGTCGGGTGTGAGACCTGTAGCCAGCGTGTAGTGGTTGGGGAATGTCTTGCTCGGGAACGAGGGTTGCATTACAGCCTTGACGCCCTCACGAGCCAGCTGGTTCATGAAGGGCACGTCATAGGTATCCAGATAGTCCCATCGCAAGCCGTCGAGCGATATGATCACGGTGTAAGTGTCCCGTCCTGTCGCCTGAGCTTGCCACGGCAACACAGCCACCAGCAAGAGAATGAAAAACAATCTGCGCATCATTATTTTTAGACTTTTTTAAAGAAAAGGGGGAATACCCGTTCAGGTGATACTCCCCCTTTTTGAAATTCATGTTTGAATGGCTTACTGGGCCTTCTCGTGAGAGAAGTAGATACCGTTAGACAGCTGCGGGGTGCCGTTGTAGGTGCTCTTCACACCGATAACACTCAGCTTGTCGCCTACGGTAATGTCTTTGGTCTCGAGGCAGTTCTTGCGGTTGTCGCCAGTAGCGCCCCAGCCGGGATAGCAGCCATACACGTAGGTGATGTTGGTGTCATCCTCCAGGTAGAGGTTACCATAAGTCGGGTTAGCGATCTCGGTGATGGTACCGGTCAACATGTAATAGGTGTTGGGATCATCGGGCTGATCCAGGAACGAGTCGATGTCGATCGGGGTCACGGGGATGCTGGCCTCAAGGATTGCACCTGTCATCTGAGCATTACCATTGTACTCGCCGCGCTTGCCCACGAGGGTTACAACGTCACCAACCTTCAGGCCTGCAGCCTCAAAGTCGCCCCTGGCACCAATGCCATAGACGTAGGTCTCGCCTGACCAGTCACGAACGTAAACGTTGCCATAGGTCGGGTTAGTCACGCTGGTGATCACGCCAGTGATGCGATACTGGGTATCGCCCACGGGAGCCTCCAGGAACTCGGCGATGGTAGCAGCCACGATAGCACCCTTCTGATTGATGGTTGCCTGGGCAGTGTATTCCTTACCCTTGTCATCGGAGGTCTTGAAGACTACAGTAGTGCTGCGGTCGCCACCATTGTTGGCGTTGGCGTGGAAGGTTACCACGGGCTCAGCGCCACCAACAATCGACACGATGCCCAGCCAGCTCTTGGCCTCCTCGGGAATCTCAACCGAGATGCCGTTGTTGGTCTTGCAGCTCAGGTTAACGGTTACGTTGCCACCCTCCAGAGGAATGGTAGCATCCTCGGGGTCATAACCCTCGACCTTAACCAGTGACTTCTGGATATTGATGACGGTCACGTCAACCAGCTCTACAGTACCGTTATAAACGGTCTTGGGACCCTCGACGGTGACAATGTCACCAACCTCAAGGCCGAGGCTGAGGAAGTTCTTGGTGTTACCCTTGGCGTCCAGCGTACCATAGATGTAAACCTCACCGGTCTCATCTTCCAGATACCAGTTACCATAGGTGGTGTTAACAATCGACTTCACAGTACCGGTCACGCGATAGGTCTTGCTCTCGGGGCCTGAAATGACCTCGGCGCAAGTAGCCTCGCTAACAGTAGAGAGACCCTGGATCACGTTGATGGTCTGCTTCTTGTCGCCACAAGCAATATGCAGGACAGCGGTGCGGCCGTCGGGGGTGGCAGGTGCAGTGAAGGTCACGTTGGTCTCACCGGCGCCACCATTCATCGGGCTGACGGTCAACCATTCGGGCAGTTCCTCGGCGTCAAACGTCCAAGCTTCCTTGGCGTTCAAGGTAATCGTGTTAGATCCACCAGCCTCATCAATGGCCACATAGGAAGAAGAAACCTGAATCTCATCAAACAATGTCATCGCATCGTCATCTGAGCAGCTCGACAAGAGGGCGACCAGTGCAAAAAACGAAATAAAATATTTGAGTTTCATAATATTGTCTTAGTCTTTAGGAATTAGTTAAAGATGTACTTAATACCGATAGAAGCGTTCCAGCACTGACCGATAGCCTTGTTGGGAACGAAGGTCTTAGTGGCACCGTCAATCGACTTGGGAGTCGAGAAGGTGGCATAACCCTGTGCGTCAACGCCCTCATACTTGAGGATGCGGGGATCACTGCCGATCTCAGGGTTGAGATACTTGCTCACGCCCCAGCTCGAGTTGAACAGGTTCAGAACGTTCTTCACGTCGAGGAGCAGCTGCAGGGTGTGCTTTGCGCCACAAACGTTGAGACGGAAGTCGTGCTTGTAGCTCAAGTCAACGCGGTGAACCCAGGGGCTGTACAGGCTATAGGCCTCGGCATACTCGCCCTGATGGTTCTTCAGGTAGTCGTTGGCATGAACATAGTCCATGAAGCGGGTCTTGTCGCCCTCGCTCACGAAACGGAACTCGCGGTTAGCCACCTGCTCGTCGGTGGGGATGTAGAGTGCATCGTAGTTGTATCCGTCGCCGTTCATGTCGTTGGCCATCATGTAGGAGTAGTTGTAACCGCCGCGCCATGCCTCATAAATCAGGCCGTAGTGGTTACCGCTGTGGTCATGACCGGTTGCCGAGAAGATGAAACGGTCAGGAGTTACATACTGCGAGTTGTGCAGCTTGATGTTGTTGGGACCCTCAACGGTGGGAACATAGGTGAAGGCACTCTCAGCAGCGCTACCGGGCATACCGGTAACGTCCTTCTGAACGGTGTGGGTATAGGCAGCCATCAGGCTCAACCAGTCGGTGGGATCGGCATTCAGGGTGATGTTAGCAATCCAGCCATAACCACGGCTAGTGTTCTCCAGGACGAATGCCTTGGTGCCCATGCGGTAACCGGCGGGATAGATGGGACGGTTGTCAGCACCGTTGAAGCGTGCATATCCACCCACGCTGGGGATAGACCAGTCGCTGATGCTGGCTGCGTTGATGTTCTTGTTGAAGATACCCTCGATAGTTACGCTGAAGGGGAACGATACGGGAATCTGATAGTCAACAGCCAATGAGGTCTTCCATACCATCGGCATCTTGAAGTCGGGATCAACACCGTTGACAGCCGAGGGAACGGTACCCATGTCAGAGGTCACGTTCTCGGGATAACCCATAGCGATGAGTTTGTTGCGCAGGGCAGCGATAGTGGCATGACCCTCAGCATCGGTTACCAGACCGCCAGCAAACTGGCTCATGTCGGTGTTCTTGCTGCTGAGCTGTGCCTGATACTGTACCAGACCACCGTTGGTGGGCATGTTGGTGAAGAATACCAGGGGCAGACGGCCCGAGAACAGACCCGTACCACCGCGCAATCTGAGCGCCTTGTTGCCGAATACGTCCCAGTTGAAGCCCAAGCGAGGCTGCACAATCAGGTTGCTGCTCGGCCACTTGCCAGTGTCGATGTGGCGAACGTTGCCGTCGTTGTCATAATAGTTGAGTGCCAGAATGGCGTTGTTGGTGATCAGGTCACCATTATTGAAGAACAGACCATCAAGACGCAGACCGTAGGTCAGCTTGAAGTTCTTGGTCACGTTCCACTCGTCCTGAGCATAGATACCAGCCTTGTTGAACTGTACGCGGGCAGCAGGCTTGGTCTCGCTACCGTAACCGTAGGTCAAGCAAACGACCTCGGGAGCGGCGCCGTTGATAAAGTCGTCAACGCTGTTGTAGCGATAGTAACCGGTACCGTTACGCATGTACTGGTTGTCGGCCATCTGATGCTCAAATGACAGACCACCCATGATCTTGTGGTTGCCATAGTACCAGGTCACGTCGTCACGCAGGTTCCAGATGGTGTTATGAACGGCATTGTTCCAGGTGAACAACTCATAGCCCAGGGCCATGTAGTTATCCTTGTCGCCATTCTCATCGGTCATCGTGATGTCGATGAAGGGGAACTCGCTCGAGTTGCTGGCGCGGATATCATCCAGCTTAGACAGGGTAGCCAGGAACTGGTTCGACAGGTTGTCGCTCAGGCGGCTGTTCAGGTCAAATGAGAAGGAGTGTACCAGGTTGTCCATGCCATACATTGAGTTGGCAAACGAGAAGGACTTCTGTGATACACGGGCAGTAGCCATACGCGTGCCACCGTCCATCGAGGTAGCGTTAGGATTGCTCCAGTAGCGGTTCTTGGTGTAGTTGTAGCGCAGTGCCAAGTGGTGGTCATGGTTGATGTTCCAGTCCAGGCGGGCGAGCAGCTTGTAGTTGTTCTCGTCGGCGGGGAAGTTGGTCCATGAACCCGTGTCATAACCATACTTGCTCTTAACGAAATTGCTCACGCGCTCCAGGTCGGCTAAAGAGGTACGAGAGACGTACTGGTCAGGAATGGCAACACCATTCTGTGAAGCACGCCACATGTTGACGATAGTCGGTTGCTTGGTCATCTCACCGTTCACAAAGAAGAACAGCTTGTCCTTGATGATCGGGCCGCCGATGGTAGCACCGTAGGTGGTCACCTTGAATTTCTCACGGGCCTGACCAATCTGAGTGCGGTCAACAGCATCACCACGCATGTTCTCGTTGCGGTGGAAGATGTAGGCACTGCCGCGGAACTTGTTGGTACCGCTCTTGGTTACAGCGTTCACACCACCACCAATGAAGTTGGTCTGACGAACATCGTAAGGCGAAATCACAACCTGCATTTCCTCGATGGCTTCAATGCTGATAGGGTTACCACCACCAGGCAGATTGTCGCTCAAACCGAAGTTGTTGTTGAAGTTTGCACCATCGACCGTGAAGTTGGCTGTACGACCGTCGGTACCGGCAAAGCTCATGCCGTTACCACCGTAGGGCGACAGACGGGTAATGTCGGTCAAGCTGCGGGTCACCGTGGGCAGGTTGGTGATCTGGGCGCTGTTGATGTTAGTGGCAGCACCAGTCTTCTCAGCCCTGAACTTGGTAGCAGCAGCTGTTACGACTACCTCACCCAGTGCATTAGCGTCAACACTCATGTCAACATCCAGGTTAGAGGTCTCGGCCAATTGCAGCATCACGCCTTCGATATTGTAGGGCTGATAGCCTACATAGCTCACCGTTACGGTGTAGGGGCCACCGGGACGCATACCCTGGATGGTGTAACGGCCATCCATGTTGGTCACGGCGTTGTACTTAGTGCCCGAGGGCGTGTGCAATGCGGTGATCGTAGCACCAATCATCGCCTGCTTGTTTTCATCGGTCACAACACCAGATAATGCTGAAGTTGTTACCTGGGCACTTGCCGACAATGCAACAAAGAACATTGCCACCAATGCCAAAAACTTAACTGTTCTCAACATACAAATGTTTTGTTTAAAATGATGAATAAATGATGAATTATTAATTTTTTGATTGTTTACTTTACGGGTTGACAAAAGATTTCGCGCCACATTAGCGGGGTATTCCCCTTCTAATGCAGCGCGTTGATTGCTGGTCTCCCTACCTTGTAACGGGTTATAGAATTGGCTTGCCGCCTCTCCGCTACAAGTTATCTTGAAAGGTATGCCGAATTTATGTATCAACATTCTATCCTTTAATACGGGTGCAAAGGTATTCTTTTTTCCTGACATGGCAAAAAAGAAGAAAAATAATTTATCAACAATTTCATTTGGCCGTAGTAAACTACTAGTATCCAATGATATAGTTACTTTGTGATAGTCTGAAATGAAATGAATGTAAGTTTTCTTTTTAAGTCATGGCCTTGGCAAACATCTTCGGGCTTACTTTTAAGCTCATAGAGCTGACAGGTTGTAGGCAGGGGTGTAACGTAGCGGAACCCATGTAATTGAATGCTTCACAAAAATAATAGCCACGTTAGTGGCGATAGACTGTGTCTCTATGATTTACTGCCACCCCGATGGGTCTAAGACCAGTGCTGTCTACTATTACAGGGGTTTCACTCGGCTTCGCCTCGTTGCCCCCCTGCCTATGATCTGGCAGCTCCTAACGGAGCTTTTACCTCAGACACCAATGATATTTTTTTGTTATATGATGGTAGCTGTTGCTGGAATCCTGGAAACAAGAAAAATCCCCGACAAGCCGTTGCCCGCCGGGGATTCTATCTCAATCAGTCACCAGGACTGATGTCAGTCTTCATTAGAAGAGTGAATAGTAGTTCTCCTTTGCCCAGAAGAGCTTGGTGTAGTAACCAGTGGGCTCACTGTAGTTGATCTGGATAGCGTTCTGAACGTTGGTGGAGTTGAAGTTCAGCTCATCGCTGGGATAAGGCAGACGATGGGGAGGAGTGGGATAGTCATTCTGCTGGTTGTCCCTCATGAACTTCACGTTGGGATAACCGGTGCGGCGAGTAACATTCCAAGCCTCAAGCTCATTCATGAAACCGAAGTTGAGCCACAGCTGAGTGGCAACACACTCCTGGGTAGCCTGCCAGATATTGTTGGCATAGGCGGTGAAGTCCTCGGTGGTGGGGATTACCAGCTCACGATAGCCGTTGTAGCTGTCGTTGCCATCCTTAGCCAGCGATGAATTCAGCTTCATGTTCCAGTAGTACTCGTTGGAGAGGACTACACCGTTGATGAAGCACTGCTTAGCCATGGCAGCATCGGCGCCCACACCATAGCCCATCAGATAGGCCTCGGCCTTGCTCAGTGCAACCTCGGCTGCGCTGACCCAGATACCGTTCAGGTTGGCATTACCCTGATAGGTCGTCCAACCAGCCATAGCGATGGTGTCGATGTAGCAGTAGTAGTTGCAGTAGGGGATACCACGCTCCTTGTACTCGGCGTCCTTGGCAGTGGCAATGTCACTGATCTGAGCGTCGGTCAGGGAGTTGTCATAGGCAACATACTCACCGTCGGGGTTGCAGTCATAGATGGCAGCAATCCTGGGGTCGGTGTTGGCATCGGGAATACCGTTGGCGGGAACGTTCATAGCATCGAGCATGGCCTTAGAACCAGAGCCTTCGCTGCGGCCAGCGAGAGCCTGGGCGATACCCTTACCATAGTTGTAGTCATCGGTTGAGGTCTCACCGTTGACACCAATATTCTGGTCATTGTTCTCAATCAAGGGATACTTGCTCGGGTTGTTCAGGATCTCGGCGATGGCATTGCGGGCTTCACTGGTGAGGTCACCATTGGTGGCCAGGTGCAGGGCGATGCGCAGGCGTAGCGAGTTGACATACCTCTGCCAGATGTCGGCTGAACCGGCGGCGCAGGAGATGTCCTGACGGGCCAGCGAACTCAGACCGGCAGCGTTAACGTTGCCGCTTGCGAAGTAGTCACCCACTTCCTTGAGGTCGGCGAGAATCATCTTGTAGAGCTCAACGTCGTCGTCATAGGCAACAGCCTGCTTGGCGGCGTCATAGTCACCAGTCATCCACAGGGTACCGGCACCCTTGTAGGGCACGTCACCCCAGATCGAGAGCACCTCGTGCAACTGAGCCTCTACCATGGTGCGACCCAGCAGATAGAAAATCTCGTTGGCGGGTTTCTCGGTCTCGTTCATGTTGTTGTAGTTATACTCAAGCAGACGGTACTGGGTGAGCATCTTGTAGTAGTCCTGCCAACGGATGTTGAAATAACCCTCGCTGGCACCACGGAAACGACCGCGGCCATTGGTATTGCCGATTACGCCCGAGAAGCAGCCGGACGTAGTGGACTGGGTGTAGTAGCGCCAGTAGGTGGGATTCATCCAGCGGTTACCATTGTGCATGATGCCGGTGAATACCTGGGGCACACCCACAGTAGTGGTCTTTGATGGATCGGCATACTTCTCGTTGAAGTCATCATCAGAGCACGATGAGAGAGCGGTCATCAAACCCACTGCGGCAAAGAGCAATAAAAATATCTTTTTCATATACATTGTCTTCTTAAATTGTTTGCAATTTTTACTGGTTCACGCATTAGAAGTTTGCACGCAGGGCGACACCAAAGGTGCGGGTGCTGGCGGTAGAACCACCAACCTGTGCTTGGTAGATCCAGTTGGTACCATCGGTGGTCTCAGCATCAAAGATCTTGAGAGCACGATATACATAGAACGGGTTGCGGGCAAATGCCGAAATCGACAGGCGGCTGCAAGCGAACTTGCTGGTCAGCGACTTGGGCAACATGTAGGTGAGGCTGAGCTCACGGCACTTAACGTAGCTGTTGTCCTGGATAGCCATGGCATAGCTCTGGGTGGAGCTGGTACCCCAACCATACTGCATGTCGTTGATCTCGAACTGGGTAACGATGGTCGTGTTGGGGGTGCCATCTTCGTTAACACCGGGCTGGATCACACCATTGTCCCAAACATAGTGACCGTCGATCATGGTCTCGCCGCGCTTGTAGTTAGCGGGAGCGCTAACTTGAACGATGCTGCCCTTGTCGTTTACATCATCAACAGTGCTGTAGTAGAACAGACCGCCGCTCTGGGCATCACGAGCACCAACGGCCTCGCCGATGATACCGGTGTCCATGTAGTACTGCCACGGCAGGTTCAGCACGTCACCACCGATGCGGAAGTCGAAGGCGGCATCCAGGGTCCAGTTCTTCCAAGTGAAGCTGGTACCGAAACCACCGACGGCGTCCGGCATAGCGTTACCCACCTTGTGACGGGTCTCGGTATCGGTGATGTAGAGACCGTTGCTGGTCAAGTAGTTACCCTTGTCATCGGTCTTCCAAGTGTAGGTGTACCAGTCACCCATAGGCTCACCAACGTGAGACTCGAGCTGAGCGGCACCATTGTCAAAGTTCTGATGTGCCAAGATGTCAAGACCATCGGCAAGCTTTTTAACCTTGTTCTTGTTGAAGGCAATGTTGGCGCGCAGATCCCAACGGAAGTCGGAGGTCTGAACGGGAGTGCCGTAGATACCGAGCTCAACACCCTTGTTGGTCAGCTCACCGACGTTCATCAGCATGCTGGCAGCACCCATAGAGTAGGCAGCGGTGGTTTGCAGGATCTGATCCTTGATGTCGTTGCTGTAGAACGAGAACTCAAAGCCCAGACGATCGTGTAAGAACTTGCCCTCGAGACCAACCTCAAACTCGTACTTCTTCTCGGGACGGATACTCTCGTTACCAACCCTGGTGTCGATGTAGTTGTAGATGTAGGTGTCACCACGGTTGATGGTTCCCTGGCTGTAGGCGTTAACGGCGCTGTAGATGCCGGGGGCGTTACCCACGATACCGAACGAAGCGCGGAGCTTACCATAGTCAAACCAGTCGGGACGCTTATCCTTCATCATCTCGGAGAACAGGATGCTACCGCTCACCGAAGGATACCAGAAGGAGTTGTTGCCCTTCTTCAAGGTCGAGGTCTTCTCGTTGCGGATGGTACCCTCGATGTATGCCCAGTAGTCATAACCGTAGCTGGCGGTCAGGAACATACCGGTACGGAGCAATTCCTGCTTGTTCATGTTGGCGTTCTTGGTGCCCACCGAAGCATTCAGGTTGAACCAGTTCTCCTGGCTCAGACCCTTGCTGGTGCTCACGTTAGAACGGAAGTAGTTCTCTTGACGGGCGTTGTAACCGATGTTGGCGGTAAAGTTGTGGACATCGTTAAAGGTCTTGTCCCAGCTCAACATCACGTCGCCGTAGATGATCTCATACTTGCTGTTAGCCAGAGCATAGCTGTCGCTGTATTCACCATTGCTCGAGAACATGTGAGAGTTCTCACTGTAGTTCTTGTTCTCGATCTTGTCGGTGGTCAAGTCGGTAGCGATGCGGGCACCCAGGGTCAGGCCGGGGATGATTTCCCAGGTGGGGTTCACCGAACCGATGAAACGGTTGTGGCGCTCCTCCTGTACCTTACCCATAATGTTCCAGAAGTACTCGCTGATCAGTGAGGTCGAGCCCATGGGCGAGTAGAGGAACTGCTCATCGGGAGTCAGGGTGTTGGCTGAACCGCCGTTGACAGCAGCAACGCTGTTCATGTAACCCAGGCTGGTCATGGTGTGCTCACGGATGTACTTCACATCGGTGAAGCCGCCGAACATACCCGAATAGTTGCAGACGATACGGCTGATACGATAGGGACGGTTCTTGATGTACTGGCTCATGTAGGTAGCAGCATAGTTCAACTTGATGTTCTTGGTGATACCGAAGGTACCGCTCAGGTTGAAGTTGTGCTTGTTGTTGTTCGAGTTGAACTGAGTAGCCTGTACGTCATTGTAGGTGTAAGAGAAACGAACGTTGTTCTTCTCGGTGGCGTTGGTGATGGCCACATTGTAAGCCTGGTTGAAACCGGTGCGGAACACCTCGTTCCACTGGTTGCCCTTAATGGGCTCGTAGGGGCGCGTGGTACCGTCAAAGTAGGTTACCTCACGGCCGTCGTAGCGGGCACCGTAGCTGTAATAAGTCTCACGGTTGGGTGTCCAGATCTTGTTGCCGTTGCGGTCAAAGCGTGTCTGACGGAAACCTGATAAAGCGTCGGGGTTGTTGTCACCCAGTACCCAGTTGTCATAACCGGGACCGAACTCGCGCTGGATGTCGGGCATATAGGCCACCTTGTCCCAGCTCAGGTTAACACCGAACTCGACATTGGTGCCAGTACCGGCAGCACCCTTCTTGGTGGTGATCATCACAACGCCGTTGGCAGCCTCTGAACCATAGAGGGCCGATGCGGCGGCACCCTTCAGGATCGAGATGTTCTCGATGTCATCGGGGTTGATGTCCACCAAACCGTTGGAGTTGATGCGCTGGTTGTCCCAGTAACCGTCGTTATTGGTGTCGCCATTGTGAATGGGCACACCGTCAAGAACGATCAGCGGCTGGGTGGTACCAGTGATTGACGAGAAGCCACGGATGTTGATAGAAACAGCCGAAACGTTACCACCAGGAGCGGCGGCGATGCGCACACCAGCTGCCTTACCATAGAGGGCGGTAGCAAAGTTGGGAGCACCCGTCTTCACGAGCTCCTCGGCAGTTACCGAGCTCACAGCGTAACCCAGCTTCTTCTGGTCTTTCTTGATACCCATACCAGTCACAACGACTTCACTCAGCGCGTTAGCAGCCTCGTGCATCTCGATGTTGACTGAGCTGCGGCCCTTCAGGTCGACAGCCTGGGTCTGATAACCAATGTAGCTGATCTCCAGCGTACTGGTCGTCGGGCAGTTCAAGGTGAAGTTACCTCCTATGTCGGTAACAGTACCCATGGAACCGCCTAAAACTTTGACTGAGGCACCGATGACAGGCTCCCCGTTCGGGTCAACGACCACACCGTTCACTTGGGCCAGTGCAATCATTGCCATAAACGCGAAGGCAACCGTCAAACCGGCTCTCTTGATGAAGTTGAAAAGGTTTTCTTTCTCTTTCATGCCTTTTAGTTTTTTGGTGAATAAATAATGGTTAATTATAAATAATGTATTGGTGTCAAGTTGATTGATTTGTAGTCATAATTGCTATCAGTCATTAAAATCAGCCCGCTAAATTAGCATTTTTTTAGAATTTACCGAAATTTTTCGGAGAAAATTGGGCTCTCTTAACAGAAATAATCCTATTTGTGGGGGTGTGTAATAATAAAGATTGGCTTTATTGACCGTGCTATCGCACGGGAAAAAAATCAAATTTCAAAAATAATTAAATAAAAATATTCTGTTATTGAATGAATTTTTATTCAGGTTTGATTTAATAATCCGAAACTATGCGGCACCTTAGCCATTGAAGTGAACTTCATGGCCATTGGTTTGCACAAGTTTTCCCGCCCGTTAGAGCGCAGCTTTTTTCGGGCGAACAATTATGGCGTCGCCCGTCAATATCAATATCAGTTGATAAAGGTGCGTCAATCCTGCGCCCCGCCAGCCAGAATGATGGAGATAACGGAGTTCACGTCGCTGATGTTCACTTCACCGTCACCGTTCACGTCGGCTCGACCGTTGCTGTTGTCATGAGCGCCCTCAATGACATGGATGAGTGCCCCGATGTCCGACACGTTCACCTCGTTGTCGCCGTTCACGTCACCCGTGGGATAGGTCACGATGTCGTGTTCGATGACCTCTAGAGGATAAATGATGTTATCGGATGCCAAAAATCCTATGACATCATACATTTTGTCATTTTTTAATGTCGGCAAGTCGATTCTGAATTTGTTTTCCAGAGTCAGCCTGGGATATACACCCGGTTTATACAACTCATAACTGAGATACCTCAACAAGTCTCGTACCTCAACGTAGCGATGCACCATGTCGGGAGTGATGTCCTCAATGTTGATTTCGGCTGGCCGTATGGCGGCACCCTGGCCGCTCACTTCCCAATTGCCAATGGGGGTGACAACCCTGGTGTCGCGTGGATAGTAGCTGTTGCCAAAGTTATGGATAGACCAGTGACCCATTGCGTCGGAAATGATGTCGCCGTTGTTGAATGTCGTGGTCTGGGAACCGTAAACCAGTCCATCGGTATACTCTTTATCGGTCACATACAGCATGGGTCCATACTGGTAAATCACCGTCAAGGGCTCGGTGAACCGTGCAATCTGGGTTCCCTCAAGGGCATACAGCTCGTTAAGGGTGCTCACCTCGGCGATGATGTTGACAATGGGCAACAAGCCATAAACCAGCCCCCCCTCAGATGACTGATAACAGTCCACAATGCCCAATAGCTCCGGATAATGCCCCTCGGGGAGCGGCTGCTCAAAGCTGTTGCGCCCCAAGCAGGTGTTGCCCTGGGCATCGGTCATGATGAAATCGCCGTTGTCGAGGGCGCTCACGGTGACATCCCTGAGCACAACATAGTGGGCCCAATAGCCGTGTCCCATGTCATTCACCCCGATCTCCTCGGGCTCAACAGGCTCGTTGCCTGATACTGGTCGGACCTCATATCTGGAGTATTTCAATCTCATCTCTCCATCGACTAGGGTCTTTTTGAGATAGATTTCAGGTGGGATGACGTCTCCCGGGGCAAAGGTGTACCCGTTTAGGCCATATATCATTCCGTAACCCGTGCAATCCTTGGCAAATAGGCGGTCATCGTGTTGATACAGCACCGTCGTGTTAAAACGTAACCTCACCTCGTCATTGTCCCTCAAGCCGCTATAGTCATATCCAAGGCCGTAGTAATGAATATTCCTCGTCAAGTAAACCAAGTTACTATTTAACACGATGACATATTCGTCATCGGGCTCATATTCATATTCGCCATTGGGAACCACTGTGGGGAAGTAAAACTCTTGATATACCCCGCAAGAATTACCTTGGGCATCGGTCAATGTGCGGGTATAGGGGTTCAGAGTCACATCGCGCAGGACCACAAACTCGCCTGGTATGCAGCTGCTGAGTTGCCTGATGGAAACTTGGCGGGCGATGGGCTGATTGGGGTAGGGTGCCACTCTCAAGCCTGTAGCATGGGATATCTCGGGCATCCTAAGGTTAAAGGAACCTCCAGCAGTAGCAGTATAGCCTGCTTGGATGACATCGCCGTCATTTAAGCTTGTGTGGTCGATATTTAGAGCCGCATACCCTGTCTCGTCCTTCAAGAAGGTAATGTAATAGTCGTTGTATAATACTGTCGCATTATAGCCAAACTCAACTGTGGCTCCTGTGGGGAGTGAACTGGCGTCGCCCAGCCCGTAGATGCGTGGCTGGAATTCATAAGTCGCGCTCACCACTGGACTTATTAGGCTGTCAATGGCTGAGATGGCTTTAACTGTGCAGTTCTCGTTTAAATTGAAGGGCGCTTCATAAAGTGCCGAGGCCGTCGTGGGGTCGCTGCCGTCAGTGGTGTAGTGAATCACCGCACCGCTGGTGGGGCATCTCATTTTTACCTGAATCGGTGATGTGTAGATGCCTTCTTCAGGGGTTATGATAGGAGGCATAAGCGTTATCTGCTCACTTCCATCGCCGTCAATGGTCACGGTGATGAGGCTCATGCGCACTTGTGCTGTGCTGGCGGTGAATGTCACCGTGTCGCTCATGCCGCTCCATTGGCCAATCTTTTCAATCCAGTCATAGCTTCCCGTGTTACACTCAAAGCAGCCTGGGCCAAACTGGATATCATTCGGGGCAATGCATTCAAGCGTGATGTTGGTAATTGGACCCGAACTAGAACTGATGGTCATGTTGTAATGCTTGTACACCCGGTAGTGGATGTCGGTCACGCGGCCGCCATCAACCTTGACTGTGATGCCGTTTTTTTGCAGTTCATAACTGCCGATGCCCTCATTGCCAGAGATGTCCCTGTCCACTGCCGGGTCAAACGTGCACACAAATGTGGCGAATGCATTAAGTGCCACCACCCACATTATTGCTAGTGATAATATTTTTTTCATAAGCTTATTATGGAATTGAAAATTTGTCTTAATTTCCCGCCCGCAGGGCGGTTATACTTCCAACAGATGTGTTTTGTTACACTATCATTGTCCCTAAAGCTGTCCGCATGGCTTAAACCACGCGGTCAGGATGCTGGGCGATGAACGCTTTCCACGATTTGGAGCCGTGGGACTGGACGGGTTTCTGGCGCTCATAAAAATGGCACAGCGCGGCGGCGAGGGCATCGGTGGCGTCGAGAAGGGCAGGCATCTGGGCCTCGTCGATGTGCAGCGTGCGTTGTAGCATCAGTGCCACCTGTTCCTTGCTGGCGGCACCATTGCCCGTGATGGCCATCTTGATCTTGCGCGGCTCATACTCGGTGATGGGAATCTCGCGGTTCAGGGCGGCGACCATCGCCACACCCTGGGCACGGCCAAGCTTGAGCATCGACTGCACGTTCTTGCCATAGAATGGGGCCTCAATCGCCATCTCGTCGGGCAGGTACTCGGCAATCACGCCGCTCACGCGCTCATAGATGTGCCTGAGCTTCATGTAGTGGTCCTCCATGCGGCCCAGCTGCAGCACGCCCATGACGATGAGCTCGGGAGTCTTGCCGTTCACCCCCAGCAAGGCATAACCCATCACATTGGTGCCCGGGTCGATGCCGATGATGATATTTTCGTACTGGTGCTCCATTTCTTCTCGTGTTGGCAAAGGTAATGCTTTTTTGCCACCGTGCCAAGAAAAAACCGTCACATCTCGTCAGCTCTCTTGTGGATTGAATGTCAATGTCTGATGATATATTCAATAATCATGTTTATATCGCCGATATTGACCTCGTTATCCCAATTCACGTCACAGCTCGCGCGTTGATCCTCCTCAGATATCTCGATAGGATAAATCTGAATCATTCCTTGATAAACCCCCACAAATCCAATCACATAGCTCCTGCTGCCAACCGTGTCGTGCTGTCCGGTGAGGATTTCTTCCATGACGTAATTGACGTCGGCAATGTTGATTTCTCCGTCTTTGTTCACGTCTAATTTAGATTCCCAGTAGCCTTTAAGACCATTGAACGGGATATTAATATCAAATCTGTTATACATGATAACACCACCCGTTGAATCCCTGATCAAATACTTGTTGTGCGATAACATCTTAGCAATCTCGATATCATAGATTTTCACGTACCAGTGTACCATGTCAAGTGTCAATTCTTCAATCGGCAGCACTTCAGGTTCAACTTTTGGCCCATGGCTAATGACTTCCCAGTCTCCAACCGGGGTTAATTGAAAGCTGCCCGCATAGGTGGAGAGGGTACAAGTGCCCTCGATGATGTCGCCATCGTTGATCACGATGCCTATGTCGCCATATATCAGGCCATATTGACCACAAAAATCCTGAACATACAAGTAACTCCTGTTCTGATAGATGGCTTTGAGCTTGATTCGGCCGACATAGCCAGCCCCGAGTTCATAAAGATCTTCCAGACAATTCACTGTGAAAGAATCGTGCCAGATGATGGGTAGGAACTCATAAACAATTACGTCTCTAGCATACGAGCCGATAATGCCGGTGAGCTCTTCATAATACCCGTTTTCCACAGCCTGGTCAAACTGGTTAAACCCGACGGCCTCATTGCCTTGGGCATCGGTAATCTTAAAATTCTTCCCATTCAGGTCGCTCACGGTAACATGCTTGAGTGAGACATAGTGGGCAAAGTAGTCATGACCTATATCTGTTACCGGGATGTCATCAGGAACCACTTCCACATGACCGATGGGGGGCATGAATCCAAATAGATTGGTGAGTTCAGGCTCTCCGTTATACTCGGTTAACCTTCCTCCAAATCCGGCAGGAATCACATCACCTTGTTGGTAGATCTGTCCTGTCTCGCCATAAACAAGCAGGTAAGTGATTGGGCCTAAGTCCTCTTGGTATTTCAAGTACAGGTATTTGTTATGCTGCCACAGCACGATGGCATCAGGGAAAATCCTGGTATAGTCATCGGTCAAAGCGATGGTCGCGGGTGCCGACCAGTTGATGGCTGGTTCACCCGACGCTTTTTGGGCGAGTGCCGCACTGGCCATCACACACATCATGAGGAGCGTAAAGATTTTTTTCATTGTAGTTTAGGGTTAAAAGCAACGGGTCCACCCCTGTGGGTTCTCTTTGATGGAAATGGACCCGTTGTGATTAATGGTGGCTAATTATTTGATAAATAATCATTCTCGAGCTTATTCAGCGACGTTAAATTTCACGTCGTCGAGGCACCAGGTGGCATAGTTGGCATCGGGTGTGGCATAATAGCGGAAACCGATGTAATACACACCGTCACCCCACTGGCTCAGGTCGATGTCGCCCGATTCAACCCAGTTGCTGTAGCCGCTCGCGGGCGCTGTGGGGAGAGTGGGGTTGAGCTTCACCTTGACGGAAGCCGTAAATGGTGAGTTGCTGTTAAGTACATACACCTCAAACGTACTTGTTGTGCTGCCGTAGCCGTTCACCTCGGTGCGGAAATTCAGCACCTTCCTGGCAGCGTCCTTGATGTTGAGCGCCGGGGTGATGAGCCAGGCGTCAAATGGAGGCTGTATGCCTCTATAGCCTGTCATGGCGGCATATCCGTTATTGTTATATTGGCCATTATACCAGGTCTTGTCACCGCTTACCTGTTCGTTTGTCCACGGACCAGGCAAACCATTCTCAAAGTCCTCGTTCAATTCAGTCAAGGTTTCAGCGGCAGGAGGCGTGACGTCGCCGCCTATCACGTCATTCCTGTCGCGCAGGTAGAGTTGCCATCTGCCACTGGCATTTTCCCTAGAGGCATAGAAACTGAGCACACCCACCACGTCGACAAGGCCCCTGGGCAGAATGTCGTTGATGAAGTCTGCGTAATTGCTGTTGCGCACGATGAGCTCATTGCCATTAGCATCAACGATAATGCGGTTGGTCGACGATGACGTGGTTTCGCCGAAGGTGACATACCCGTCGGCTGCCTCAAAGCTCACGTCGCTGATGCGCACCAGCATGCCCTGGTAGCGCAGCAGTGTCTCAGCGTCGGTCTTGCCGGCAAAGTCGGCCAAGCTGACGTCAACAGGCTGGGCTTGGCTAGGATCTGGGCTGCCCTGAACGGTGGCAATCTCTTCCCACTCGTCAACAGGCAGGAATGTCGTTTCCCACACTTCGCCGTTAGCATACCATGATGGGTGGCCGATCAGCTGCTGGCCACAGTACTTGCCCACCCAGTGATCCTTCATCGACAGGATAATCTCCTGGCCGATGGGGTAGTCCTGGTAGAGGTTCGTCTTGTTGATCGAGATAGTGATTCCTGCACCCGACTCGTCCATGATGTAGAGCGACTTGTAGATGTTGCCCGACTCGTCGCTGCTCACCACCCAACCGTGGATCACTTCATCCTCGGTAATCGTGTCGACGTAATTGACCGCATCTTGCCAGTGATTGGCCTTAAACTCAGCAATGGTCATATAAGAACTTGGTGGGGTAACCGGGCCCCTGAGGATAAGGTCAACCAGCACGTTGATGTCGGCGATGTTGACCTCGTTGTCAAAATTCAGGTCTCCAAAGACCGTGGAGGAGAGGTTGCCATACTTAATTCCTGAGGGCAACGATTGAGCCTGTACTGACAATGCCATCCAACACATTGCGAACAGTACCATAAAGAAAAATTTTTTCATTCCTAAAAATAAATTTAACTAATTGTATAATGTAAGTAACCACAAAAAATAAAGAGTGTCATCCCTAAAAAACAATCAGCGCCACATTAGCGGTCTTATCCGTCTAACGTAGCGCAGCTATGATGGCGATACTTTCTTGCAGAGGCCGACTTAACTCGGGCGTCGTTATGCCAGCGACACTGAACCTGAAATGTATATAGAAATAATGCCGTAACATCAAGTTCTCGTAATTTGGGCGCAAAAGTACTCATTATTATTTGATTATGCAATAGGAAGTTACGATTATTTAGATTTTTTGTGAATTTCATACAAATTAATACAATCACACTATCCATCCTGGACTGACTGGCCGAAATGGCTTGTTGCGGCATCAGGGTACCAGGGCGTTTGCGGGTTTCAGGGATAATTAGTATTTTTGCCATCGCTAATACATCTATTTAATGACTAGATTGGAACTGAACATACTGGGTTGCGGCAGCGCCACTATGACTCCCAGGCACAGCCCCTCGTGCCAGGTGCTCAACGTGCGCGACAACCTGATGATGATCGATTGTGGCGAGGGCGCTCAGCTGGGTGTCCGTCGCATGGGGCTCAAGCTCATGCGGCTTAACCACATCTTTATCAGCCACCTGCACGGCGACCACTGCTTCGGTCTGCCTGGACTGGTATCGACCATGGCCTTGTTGAAACGCACCAATTCGCTCACCATCCACACTTTCAAGGATGGGGCGGATCTGTTCTCGAGGATGCTCGATTACTTTTGCCGCGAGCGGCCTTTTGAGGTGCGCTTCAATGTCATCGACACCCACAAGGCGGTAATCCACGAGGATGATGCTGTCACGGTGACCTCGTTTCCCTTGCTGCACCGTGTGCCCGCCGTGGGTTTCATCATCGCCGAGAAGCCCAAGCTGCGCCACATCAATGGTGAGGAGGCCAAGCGATTGGGTGTTCCTCACTATGCCATGAATGGGCTGAGGCAGGGTCAGGACTGGGTGAGTCCTGAGGGAATCGTCGTTCCAAACAGCCAACTTACCACACCGGCAGATCCGGCCATCAGTTATGCCTATTGCAGTGACACCAAGTTCTCGAGGCGCGTTATCCGTAACGTTGAGGGCGTGGACTGGCTATACCACGAGGCAACCTATGATGAGAGTCTGCGCCTCAAGGCCCACAAGCGCCATCACAGCACGGCCCATGAGGCCGCCACCGTCGCTCGTGAAGCTGGTGTGCGTCAACTTATATTGGGGCACTACTCCAAGCGATACTTGGATGAGACCATTTTGCTCGACGAGGCCCGTGCCGTCTTCCCCGACGTCCGCTTGGCCAACGAGGGGCTGGTCATCGACCTGAACCAGCTCTAAAAGCTCAATTCCTCCTGTGTTTCTATAGCATCTATAGTTCCTATAGCTTCTATTCCTCAAAAAAAATCCCACATGGTTAAACCCTAGCCTGATTACTCAGTCTTATGGGTGATTTTGCGCCGGGAAGGCCTTTTTAGGGGAGGGGCACAAAGGGCAAAAAAGTGAATTTATTACAGTTTTTAACACTCGTTTCAAGTAAAAACTTTGAAAATAAGTTTAAAAACACTGTGATTCACCTATATAAAGTTTAAAAAATCCCCAATGGGGCTCAAATTAAGTAAATTTTTCTTTATTATTTGAATTATTTGTATTTCCTTTGCAGTCTCAAAACTGGCGCTTAAAGCCGTGACGCATGCGTCAATGGGCGATACGAGGCCAATTTTACTTTATATTTTGAACATTATATTTATTACATTTTAAATTTTACGACTATGTCAGAAATTGAAGAAAGAGTAAAACAAATTATCGTTGACAAGTTAGGTGTTAGCGAGTCTGAGGTAACTCCCGAGGCTACTTTTAGCCAGGATCTGGGTGCTGATAGCCTTGATACCGTCGAGCTGATCATGGAATTTGAGAAGCAGTTCGACATCAAGATCCCCGATGATAAGTCTGAGACCATCCAAAACGTAGGCGACGCCATCAAGTTCATTGAGGACGCTAAGGCAGCCGAATAAATTCTTTTAGTTCCCTATATACCACATGGAATTAAAGAGAGTTGTGGTAACAGGTCTTGGTGCCATCACTCCCTTAGGATTGGACGTTGAAACCACCTGGAACAACGCCCTTAAAGGAGTGAGCGGTGCAGGACCTATTACTCATTTTGACACAACACTGTTCAAGACCCATTTCGCATGCGAGATCAAGGGGTTTGATCCGCTCAACTATGTGAGCGACCCCAATGATAGGCGCGAGATCAAGGACTTCAAGCGCAACGACCTGTACACGCAGTATGCCCTCGCCTGTGCCAAACAGGCTGTTGAGGATGCACATCTGCTGGATGAGGGTATTGACCGTGACGAGGTGGGCGTGATCTTCGCTTCGGGTATCGGCGGCCTGCACACCTTTGAGGATCAGGCCGGTGATTATGCCAGGCATGAGGACCGCGGCCCCATGTACAGCCCATTCTTCATCCCGACGATGATTGCCGATATTGCTGCGGGCCAGATTTCCATCAAGTATGGATTCCGTGGTCCCAACTTCGGTGTCGTTTCGGCTTGTGCCACATCGACCAACGCGCTTATCGACGCCTTTAACTACGTCCGTCTGGGCAAGGCCAAGGCTATCGTCACTGGCGGTAGCGAGGCTCCCTTGTTCCCCGCTGGCGTGGGTGGCTTTAACGCCATGAAGGCTATCTCGTTGCGCAACGACGATCCCGAGGGTGCTTCGCGCCCCTTCAGCGCTTCACGCGACGGTTTCGTCATGGGTGAAGGCGGCGTATGCCTCGTGTTCGAGGAACTGGAGCATGCGCTGGCTCGCGGTGCCAAGATTTACGGCGAGGTGATTGGCGGCGGCATGAGTGCCGATGCTTATCACATCACGGCAAGCCACCCCGAGGGTTTGGGCGCTAAGCTCGTGATGCAGCGTGCCATCGAGGACGCCGGCATCAAGCCCGAGGATGTTGACTATGTCAATGCCCACGGCACCTCGACCCCCGTTGGCGACCTCAGTGAGGCTCAAGCTGTGAAGGATGTGTTTGGTGAGCACGCTTACAAACTCAACGTGAGCAGCACCAAGTCCATGACCGGTCACATGTTGGGTGCCACTGGCGCCATGGAGGCTGTGTTCTGCCTGTTGGCATGCCGCGATGACATCGTGCCTCCCACCATCAACCATGCCGATGGCGATGAGGACGAGAACATCGACTACAAGATGAACTTCACCTTCAACAAGGCTCAGAAGCGAACAGTTAACATTGCACTTTCCAACACGTTTGGATTCGGCGGACACAATGCGAGCATCATTGTCAAGAAATACCAGAAGTAAAATCAACACTGGGATGATGACAAGACTCTGATGCCCTTAAGCAACGCCATATCACTCATAAAGCTCCTTTTCGTCAAGGATAAGGAGCTTTATGTTTTTATTCACCGTATCACGGGCTACTATCCCCGTGACATCAAGCTCTATAAGCTGGCGATGATCCATCGCTCCAGACCAGTGAAACTGGAGAGCGGGCAATGGGCCAACAACGAACGGTTGGAGTTTCTGGGCGATGCCGTCATGGATACTGTTGTGGCCGATTTCCTCTACAACACCTATCCCGGCAAGCATGAGGGCTTCCTGACATCGACCCGTGCCAAGATTGTTCAGCGCGAGAGCCTGAACCGCATAGGCAACTCGTTGCATCTCGACAGCCATGTGCGGGCTTTGACCCATTCCTCTTCCCACAACAGTTACATCAGCGGCAACGCGCTCGAAGCGCTCGTGGGCGCCGTCTATCTTGACCAGGGATATAAGCGCTGCCGCAAATTCATCATTAACCGCCTCATAAAAAAGCATTTCGACCTCAACGACCTGGTCAAGACCGAACAGAATTTCAAATCACGTCTTATCGAGTGGACCCAAAAGTATCGTGTCACCATCGAGTTTGAACTCGTGGACTCCTATACCGATGCCGACAAGAACCCCGTCTTCCGCACGGCAGTCATCTTAGGCGGCATCTACGCCAGCGATGCCGTGGGCTACAGCAAAAAAGAATCCCATCAAAGCGCCTCCAAGAAAGCGCTTGACCGTCTCCAGAGCGACCAGGCCTTCTGCGAGCAGGTCCTTTCCACCGCCATCAATTAAATTCAGGTCGTACCACTAAATTCACGTGAGTTCGATGAGAATAAAGTGCTGTCTATCAACTCCTCCCCTAAGCTAGGGGAGGTGGCGCGAAGCGCCGGAGGAGTATGATTTGTCCTCGTATTATAATCTTAGATAGTATCAACGCCCCCGCCGCTCCCGCGGCACCCCCTCTTATCCAAGAGGGGGAGTAGCTAACGCCCTGATTGACAAACGACAAATTCATCGAACTTGCGTTAAATTCAGGTCGCACCAGCCTCTACAGCTGTTTCGTTCAGTAACGCAGGTTGTTAACCCGCACAATCGCCCGCCTGATCTGTACCGGCATTTGATAAAAAGCAACTGTGCCGCGGGCATCAACGCTCGCGGCACAGTAATATCAATCGATTTCTAATCGATAGCCAATCAACCCTCGGTGGTGTTGTTCAGCAGGTAGTCGATGATTGCGGTGACATCAGCGATGGTGACTTCACCATCTTCGTTCATGTCAGCAGCAGGGCAATCCTCAACAGTAACGTCGCCGTTGAGCAGCATGTCGATCAGGGCGGTAACATCGGCGATGGTCACGAAGGTGTCACCATTCACGTCACCCAGGATGAACTGAGGATCGGGAGGAGTTACCCAGTTACCCACGGTGAAGGGGATGGGATCGTTGAAGAACCAGTTCCAGTCATAGTTGTTGGGGAAGTAAGGTGACCAAACAACAACATAATACTGGGTGCCCTCGGTCAGGTAGTAAGAACCGCTGATGTCGATAGTAGCGGTCTCATTCTCCTGCAGATCCACCTGAGAAGTGTAAGCTGAAGTAGCTACACTGTACTTGCCATCGTTGCCCTTGGTTGCGAGAGCCCAGCGGATGGTGCCCTGCCAGGGACCGCTCAGAGCCTTAACCTCAAACGAACCGCGAACGTCGTTGGCGGGCATAACCTCCTGCAGATAGGTGGTACCAGTAACAACTACACCACCATTCTCACCCTCTTGAGAGGGACGGATGCCCATGATAGCATACTGGTCGGCGTTGAAGCCTTCCTTGTACTCATCGTGCTCATAGGGGGTGTCACCGTAGATGCGCGGCGACAGCAGGTCGAAG
The DNA here is from genome assembly GCA_016290325.1 of Muribaculaceae bacterium. Classification (GTDB taxonomy): domain Bacteria; phylum Bacteroidota; class Bacteroidia; order Bacteroidales; family Muribaculaceae; genus Sodaliphilus. The sequence continues at coordinate 88,179 of JAEETL010000005.1, read as the reverse complement.
CTGAACCAGCTGTTGTACTCCTCGGGCTGGAAGCCCCAGATGATGCGAACCCTACCCTCTGAATCATAACCGTCCATTACGAAGGCGTGACCAACGTGAGCGTTCTCGGTACCATCGTTGAGAACAGTCCTGTAGCCAAAGTAGAGAACGGGACGGCCCTCATCGAGCTCGGTGTAAACCATCTCACGCCAGGTAGCGTCAGCATAATTGGCCTTCTGCAGGAACTGCATGTTGGGGTTGTAGTCGAAGTAGGCAACCATACCCTTCATGATCTGGTCATAGCTTACATTGGTGCTGCTGGTCGAGAACCTGGCTTGGAGGGCGACAGCGATATCATAAATCATCTGTGCACAATCCTGCCAATTGGTAGAAGACTCGGTATAACCGTTCTTCATGTTGCGATACTTGTAGCTGTGGTTGAAGTTGGCAGTAGCGGTTCTCTCTTGGTCACCCAGCATGTAGTGGAAGGTGTTTGAACCATTACCATAGGCGGGGAACTGCAAGCCCTTCATGATGTGGGCAACAGCGATGGGCACACAACCTGCATAGCAGTGCTCACCATTGTAAACGGGGAAATAGTTGTTGTAGGGAGCAAACTGATGCCAGTGGGGACCCTCACCATATTCGTTCAAGAACATGGGAGCTACACCATTGGGATTCATCGTCAATGAGGGAGCCTTAGTAGCTTGAGGATTCTTACGCATCAAGTCCAAGCTCAGCTGATAGCGCTCAAGCATGATCTTCAAGGCCTCGGGAGCATCGTTGAGGTTAAACGAGCCACGGTCGCTGTAGGCCAGCACGGGATCAGTCATGTCGTCACCGGAAACGATCACGTAACCCTGACCGCCGTCACGGTTGAACACATAGTAGTCGTTCTGACCCTTCAAGCTCATAGCTGTATAGCTCAAGGTCATCTTGGCGTTTGAAGCATTGAGTTTGGTCGATGGAGCCAACTGCTGTTTAGCAATGGCCATAGCCTGGTCAACACTCACACTTTTAGCATCAATGTTCTGCGAGCATAACGCGAACAGTGCAATTAATAATACGAATTTTTTCATTGTGAAATAAAAAATTTAAACATTAATATAATTTAGTAGTATCTTCAAAATCAATTAGCGCCCAGCAACATGTCAATCAGGGCTGTCACGTCGGCAATCGTGATTTCGCTGTCAGTCTTGACGTCAGCGGCCAGCTCGTTAATGGTCACGTCACTGCCCAGCAGGTAGTCGATGAGTGTGGTCACGTCCTTGATGGTTACCTCACCGTCATCGTTCACATCACCAGGGATGAATTCGGGAGTCCACGTGTTCTCGTAGCAAATCTCGATGTTATCAAGGAAGCAGTAGTCTGTCGAATTGCCCATGGTCTGCTTGATGCGCAACATGATGGGCTCATTGGTGGGCAGGGTGGTAACAGCTGCAGTAGCCGTTGACCCAGCAGGAACCTCCACATAACCGGGATATTCTGCCTCATACCATCTTGAGCCGCCATTCTTGGAGTAGTACACATAGAATACTGCCTTAGCGTCGGTCGGGTTGGTGACGGTAAAGCGTACCACCATCGGAATCTTGTTCAGGTTCTCGGCAGTGTTGAGGTAGCTGCCGTTCCTCATAGCAACTGAATGGCCGTTGTTCACCTGTGCGGTGTCCACTACAGCGCAGTTATAGAAGTCCCAGTTGGCATACACGCCAGCTACGCCGCGCTCGTTGAGCGTTGCGCCCACGGGCATCTTCTCAAAGTCCTCGATAGAGCTTTTGGAGTTGTCAACAACCACGTCAAGCGTGATGATGCTGTCGGCCTCAGCGATGTTGGTGAAGGCATAGTGGCTCATCTTGCCGTCCCACGTGCGCAGGCTGGGCATGGTGACGTTAGTAATCGATGTCACATTGGAAACACCGGGGAACGGGTCATTGTAGCTGTCGCTAATTCCACTGAATTTTGCACGCAGCAACTCATAGTACATGTGGGTGGGATTGGAGTTGACCAAATTGTTCTCCCAAACATCGACATTGGTTGAATCAACACGCCAGATGAGCATGCCGGGGCCAGCCAGGTTCTTGTCCCACTTCACGCGCTGGCGGTTCTCGATGATGAAGTATTCACCCTCGTTGGCCGTGTTCAGGCGGTAACCCGTGTTGCTCTTTTCAAGGGCAGGTATCGAAATGGTACCCGTTCCCTCGATGAGGGTGGGCTGGGCAAAGCCCAGGGCATAGCGCTCAAACAGGCTGTAACCGGCAGGGTTGCGGCCGTTGTTGCTCCTGAAACCGCTAGCCATGACCGACCAGGTCATCGGGTGCTTGCTGTTGACACCACCGCTGCCCTCACCGTCGGCGTCATAGAAGTCGGGCAATCCCAGGCAGTGGCTGAACTCGTGGCAGATGGTGCCGATGCCGGCAACATTGTTGTAGTTGATGTAGTACTCGTTCTCTTCTCCTGTCATATTGGTTGAGCAAGCATAGAGCCTGAAGTTCACGCCGTCAAGCACGGGTGAATTCTCAAAGTTTTTCATGTGGGGCCACAGGTAGTCACGGTTATTGGCAGTGACATCCGAGCCGTGACCGGCAACCATGAAGAACACCATGTCGGCAGTGCCATCCTCATCGGTATCATACTGGCTGAAGTCCACATCGGGATCCAGCGCCTCGAGGGCGGCAAAGAAAATGGAATCGCATCTGAACTGATGAGCGTCGGTGCAAGCGTAGGGGACATCCACCGGACCCAGGATGTCAAAATGCGGGTCAAACTGCTGGAATGAGTTGTCATAGTAGTAATCTCTCACGCTGCCCATCGCTTCAATCTTGGTGCCAAAGGGCAGGGTGTAGCCCTGATAGTCGTGGCTATTGATCATAGCCTCGTAGAAGTCAATAGGCGTATAGTTACTGGGAACATAATCAACAAACTTCCTGTCGGTGTAGTTGATCAGGATGATCAAGCCGCGGAACTTGCTGTAGTCCATGTGGCCACCATGGCCAATGCCACGCAGTAAATCGTTACGCTGGCTCTTCATCATCTTGCCACGCTGTGCCATCTCCATGCTTGTCAGCCCTTTGGGAATTGAGGCAAGGACGGCACGGTCGGCAGCGCTACGGTTTGCCTCATCGCGGGCGATGAGACTACCCGCAACCAAGTGGTTGCCTTCAAGCTGGGCATAAGTATAGTAACCCGCCTTGTTCTTGACGATAGTATAGCCGTCGGCAGTCGTCAGGTAGTTGAAGAACTCGTCACCGTGCAGTACAGCGGTGAACTTAGTGCCATCAGGTTGGGTTAGCTGTGCAGGGGTTGGATCGGCCGGGACTGCACGTGCAACAAGGCACATCAATCCCAGTGATAATAATACCAGAACGTTTCTCATACCTAAAAAGTGTTATTATTTAATCTCCAAGTGAGAATAAATGGTTAATCATTTAATGTTAATGACTTTTGTATTTTGTTAATTACGAGTGAGTTATGTGCAAATACGAATTGAGTTGTTGGATGCTCAATCAATAGTTGTGCAAATTACGTCAAAATTCTTGACGTGAGCAAAAATATTTGCCAAAATCTTGAGAGTGAGTCAAGAAATGCGTGACATGGGATTCTTCCCCAAGAATAAAATACTGTTCATCGCATACCTCCGATACTCAACTAATAAACGTGAATAAGTGTAAAAATTGGTTTCATAATGCCCCTGTTTCTTCATTTTTTAGTAATTTCGCAACTCATGCGGTCAAAAAATCCGCATCTTTTAAACTGGAATGACATGAAACCGATTACAAATATATTGCTTGTGTTGGCGCTGATTTGCTATCTCTTCCTGCCTTTCTATGGCATTTCATTGCTTGGAACGGTAACTGGCTTAGGCTTCACCGCAGGCACCATATCGCAATCACTTTCTATGGGCCATGTGCTTCTCGCACTGCTCCCCTTCATCTCTATATTTGGAGCTGTTGCCCTGAACTGTCTGAAGAACCGCTGGTGGACAATAGGCGCTATCGCCTTGATACTCGTTGGATTGTGGTTCTTCATGCACACCAGCAGTCATCACGAGATTATGTTGCGCCATCAGCCCGAAATCACCCCCGACAACGACTTGGGTGAGGGCTTTTCTATCACCGGCTTGGGGATTGGGCACACGCTCTCGTGCATTCTCATGGTGCTTTCACTGATTTCGGCCATCATCTCGTTGCTGCCCTTCAAGTTCAATGAGACCATTGAGCGAGCGGTCGATGACACCTTCGAGGACGGCCGTCGCCATGTGCGCGAAGAATTTAAGCGATTAGAGACCGCCACCCGTTCCCATCACAAGTCCAAAGGTGCGGCCAAGCACATTCACGAGTTGCCTCAACCACCCGTTGAACCTGCTCAAACACAAGAAGAGGACAAGGAAGACCCTGCCCGCTTCATGCCTAAAGAATAATCTTCTATAAGTCTCGCTTTTTTCCTAAAGCCTAAAGCCTAACACCTAAAGCCTAGTTACTAGGATGATGCATGTCGATTCTGCGGAACGTGAGCGGAGTCGTCACCCGCAACGTGTTTTTGTTGACACCATAGAACAGCACACGACCTCCCAGCACATCATATCTTGCCAGCACGCCGTGAACGTTATCGAAAACCATGTCACCCATGTAAATATAATCCTGATCCAGGTCCACACTGTGCAGCAAGGCCCACTTGCCCGAGAAACTGCCTTGCCACAGTAACTGCCAATCTGGGTCCTCACGATCGGGCGCCATGTTGATCAATTCGTTATAGTAACCCGAGAAAAGGCTGTCCTTGGTGCTAAAGTTATATTTCATCTCAATATAGTGGATGCTGTCATCATATTGATAGACCCATTCCCCATCCATGTACTTGCGGTACTGGTCATTCAAGTCCACCGTTTCGAGCGTGGTCCAGTCGGTCTCGATGAACTTATGGTCACTCTCGCAAGCTGTCATAGCCAGCAGCGCCACAGCAAACATCAGCAAGAATCTCGTTTTTTTCAGCATCTCTTGGTATAATTGAATTGTGATTGACTTCTTAACTTTAAAACGGCGGGAGTGGTCAAATTATTGCCACTCCCGCGAGAATAATCAACGATTATCCATCACAAATTTCCATATGTTAAAGATATCACCTAAAGCCTTTAACCTTAATTTCCCCCCATTCCGCTGCCGTTAATGCTGCCAGCACCAGTATTGCCCGATTGCTTGCCGCTACCGATGAGGTCGTCGTTCTCGATGGTCTTGCTGGACTTCTTCACCGAAGACTTAAGTGAACCGAAGCGGTAACTGATGTTGATACCGAACCTGCGGGCCTGTTGCTCATAGCGCGTCCATCCCGTCACATCGCCTTGAGTCATGTATTCCTTCATGCTCATATACTTGCCACTGAAGGGAACTATTGCTTGCAACTGGACGGTCAGGCGGTCCTCCTTGAGGAACGAGCGCTGCAGGGAGAATCCGTGGAAGAACACGGTACCCATGCGGCCATACAAATCGTTGATGCCGCCGCCCCACATGCCAGCGAAGCCCGACAGCTGCAGCTTCCACGGCAGGAACTGAGTGACGTTGGCAAAGAAGTTGCCACTCACGCGGTCATTCTTCAGGTTCAGTTCGTTGCTCTTGTAATAATTGTAACCAATTGAGCCGTTGAGCATGAAGTTGGTCTTTTGGCTCACCATCCACTGAACAAAAGCCGACAGCGTCGTCGAGTAGGTCTTGAGCGTGTTGGCGTATGTCGATACCTGCACCAGGCCGTCGGCCCACTTCACGGCACCGATGCCGTTGTTGCTGAACTGGAACTGTGGGGTGACATTAAACGTCAGCTTGGGACCCACGCGCATGTAGGTCAAGCTCACCGAGTGGTAGTGCACACTGCCCAGGTCGGTGTTACCGTATGAACGGCTTGTGGGGGTCTCGATCACAGCCGGATTCAGGTAGCTGATGCCGGGACGGTTGATGCTGGCGGCGTATGACAGCTTGAGGCTGTTGGCAAAGTCAAACTGGTAGCGCACACTCGCACTAGGCACGAAGTCGTTCAAGTGAGCCTCATAGGCGGACTGCTGGCCGTCGGGATAGGTGGCACGCAGGTAGCTGTGCTCATAGCGCAGGCCCGCGCGGGCATCCCAGCTACCGCTATGGAAGGTGTAGCTCAAGTAGGCGGCACCCACCTGGGTCACATGCTTGTATCGCAAGTCGGTGTCGTCGTCAACACCCAGATAGTCCAACACGTTGTGGCTGCGGTTCATGCGGTAGATGTACTTAGCGCCAGTCTCGATGGTGTGCCTCTTGGCGAGCGGACGGGTCCAGTCGAGCTGTACCGTGTGCTCGTTGAAGTTCTCCTTGCCGTCCTGGTCAATGCCATAGTATGCCACAGGCATGTTAACAAGGTCGGTATAGCGAGAGTTGTCCAAGTTCTTGTTACGGAAGGCCGAGAGCATATAGCTCAACGTGATGGTCTCGCCTTTGAGGCCCGTGCGGCGCTGGTAGTCCATGCGGGTATCAAAGTTGTAGCTGTCAGACTTGGTGTGATTGCCCAGCCCGAAGCTGTAGAGAGGTTGCCCCCCTGCGTCACTCATCAGGTTGCTAGTCACGCCGTTGCCGGCATAATTGTAGGCAAATCCGCTTAACGACCACGCCAGGAGGTTCAGCGTATCGGGCTCCCAGCTGGCGCTCACGTCAGCAAAGTGGACAGTCATTTTGTCGACATCAAATTTGGTATTGCCCTGCAGTTCTGCACCGCTTTGGGTATAGTGGTTAAGCATTGATGAACGATAGCCTTGTCCGTTGTTGCCATCGTGATGGATACCATAATCCACCGACAACACCACCTTGTCGAGCTGGCTCGTCAGGTTTAATGATCCGCCTATTGCACCCTTGTGGTCAGCCCTGGCCGAGGCCATGCCCGAGACGCCCTTGAGTGTCGAGTTGTCGGCCATGACGATGTTGAGGATCATGGTCGTGCCCTCGGCGTCATACTTGGCTCCTGGCTCGGTGATGACCTCGATGCGCTTGACGCTGCTGGCGGGCATCGCCTTGAGGATCTCCTTGGCATTGCGCGAGAGCGAGGGATCGGGGTGACCGTTGCGGAAAATCTTGAAGTTCGTCTGGCCATTGACACGGATCTCATCACTGGCGTCAACGCTCACCATGGGCACTTTGCGCAGCATCGTCAACACGTTGTTGGTCTTGCTGTCGGCATCATCGGCGACACTGTAGCCGATGCGGTCCACCTCCTGCTTGATGAGCTGGCGCTGGGCCGTCACGGTCACATCCTTCAGTTGGATGTTGTCAAACACGCTCAGCAGCGAGTCGTTCACCCAGTCGTCATCATCGTTGCTCACACGGGCACGCTCGCGAACCATGATCAGCGGCAGCTCATAGCCCATCTGGGTGAATTTGCCATCCAGCGTGTCGCCGCGCAGCGTGGCGTTATATGTCGCATACATTTCAGGAAATCCCACAGTCAGTTTACCGCCCTTGAGCGAGGCTTTGGCTTCATAGTTGTTTAATCCCTGCTCGGGGATGTCAAGAAATGCGTTAATACCTTTTTCGGTCTGTTCCAGGGTCAGCGTCATGTTTACGCTGAACTGCATTTGCTTTACCTCAAGGGTGCCGTTCCACTTCCCGTTGAAGTCTTGCTGTTCCTGGGCCTGTGTTGTCATGCTGCAGGTCAACAGCAGCATCGTGGCGAGCATTAGGTGTTTTAAATTGACTCGTTTCATAATTATCTCTGGGTTTAATTGTTTTTGTTGTCTGTTAGATGCATGAGCAACTCAAAAAGTTTCAACCATGGGACCTTTTTTTCATTTCTCTCCCATGAGTTCCTTGATTTCCCTCACCTCACGACAATCCCTAGAAGTAGTAATATAGCACATCACGCAAATCACGATCCACAGGATGGCAATGAAAATATTCGGTTTCATCGTACCATTTAGATATTCAAATCCAAAGATGATGGCAAAGAATGCCACCAACACTATTGTCAAATAGATAGCCAGTTTCTTCCTGTACTTGTCATTCACTCTCAGGAGTTCATTTACATCACGGGCTTTGCTCATGCGGGAATTAAACCGGATCGTCAGCCAGGTTGAAATGAAATACAATAGTATGAAGCCAGCCGATTCACAGGCCTTAATAGCAATAGGCAGGGTGGAGGTGGTCCATACTAAGAACAAGAAGCATGCAAGGGCGACGATACCCGGTATCATTACCATCTTTTTTGTCTTGGCGGCACGGTCACACTTTTCGATTGATTGTTCAAACAGCTCCTGAATGCGCTGTTCTTTCTCGTTGTTGTTGAATTGTGAAGTTTCCATAATGAAGAAGTATTTTAGAGTTGAATTATACTTTTCTAGTGTACTACTTAACTAGTACACTGCAAAGGTATAACAACTCAATCCTATTTTCCAAATTATTTAACATTTTTTAAAGATTTTCTTTGTTTCTATCTCTTCTTGATTTATTGTTCTCTCTTTGCCAATTCGCGGACATCGTCCTCCAAATCTGCTGCGCTCTTGTAGACTGACGATTTATCATATGTCACCCAGTATACAAACACAAAGACCGCAAAAAGGATCACTGCAAATACTATCCTGCCGATGCCACTTGTGCCATAAATGATATCCACTAATACATAGAGGTAAAAACAGAACAGTGCCAATAAACTGGCAGTCCTCCCGCGTTTCCTGTAGCGCAAAACCCCTTCGAGCTGTTCTTGTCGGGTCGCATGCTTGAACTTACCGACCCAGAGCTGGTCGATTACCGATAGGATCATGTACACCAGCGCAAAGACCGAAACAATAATCATCTTGTAGCCCATTTGAGGCTCAATGGGGCGTCGATAGAGTGACAGCCATAGGTAAAAAGTGATCAATGCAAGAGCGAACACCACACTCCATCTTGAAGTTTTCATAATCTTGGCAAGAGCTTGGTCAACACGCTCGTTCAACTCTTGCTTTGTATCGATGGCACCCTGATTACCACCACGGGCATCGACATTCATCTTATCCTGTTCCATAATCTTTAGGTTTTATTTGTTCTTATTTATTTAACGCGCGAGGGCATCAATTTGCAACACGCTACCCTCACTTTTTTTCATCTTCCTGCTTGACAAGTTTCCGCAACCGATTAATTTCTTTATTCTGAAACCCGCTAAATATCAAGCCGAATAAAAACGCTATGGCTATAGCAATGGCGGCTTTCACGATTAGGAGATAATTGTGTTCCAAGGCTAAACGGATGGCCTGAATGGCAGCGAAAATAAGAATGGCGATTATACCCTTATATGTCGCCTTATCATATTGGCGCAATAATTCCTTGGCATCTTCAATAGGCTCAACTGATTTAATGTAGATGTAATTGATGAGAATAATCGCCGTTAACAACATGATCACCAATAAAGTGGTGAGGTCCTCAATGACTGTACCATTAATCACCTTCCAAGCTAGCTCAACAACGAACACACCCAAACCAAAACCACAAAGCCATTTGTTTAAGTTTAGCTTTGAGCGATAATCGTCTTTGATGCGCTTCACTAGCTCTCGCTTCTCGATATTGATTTCATTCTGTTCCATAATCTTCAGGTTTTTATGGTTTTTGCTCCTTAGACGCACGCACCCACTCAAAAACTACAGCAATAATGATTTTTTTCCAAAAATATTGCTCTCAGCTAAAGAAAGCAGGCTGAAGGCCTGCACAAGGCTGTAAGCCTTGACTTGCCTAACCCCAGGGCGCACAGGTCGTAAGACCTCGTGTGGCCTGGGGTATGCAGATAAGGAGTAGTTGGGCCTCGAAGAGGGCCAATAACTATTAAAATTTGTTTTAATTTCCCGCCCGAAGGGCGGTTAAAATCCAATAGATGAATTGTGACAAGCACTCATCTACCACTTGTCGATTTCGATGATAGTGGTTTGGGTGATGTCGGCTATGGTGACGGGGATGGTGAGCGTCCCGGTGAGCTTATCATAGTTCACACCCTTCACTTTCTTGCCGTTGATTTTCACTTTCTTAGGCTTAGGCGTGGCGGGAATCACCAGGCGATAGTCCTTGTTGGGTGTGTCTCCGTCGATGTTGCCCCTGCCCTGGATGTTGATGAAACACGTCCTGCCCTGCGGCGTGGCGACAAACTGGATCTCGCGGTGCTTATCTCTATCGAGTGTGCCCGTGGAATGCAGATCGTCGTCAAACAGGGTATAGGTTGACGGCGTGTCGTTGCTGTAGTAAATAATGTCCAGCTTGTCGGGATTGTAATCGCCCACGTTCTGCATCTCATAGTTGGCCTGCGGGATGAACGATCCGGCACGGACAAACAGCGGCAGAACCTCGATGGGTGCGTCATAGTTGATTGTGCTGTGACCCTCATAGCGGCGCTCGGGGTGGTTCATATCCACCCATGTGCCGTCGGGGAAGGTGATCTGGCGGCTCACGGCGCCCTGTTGCATCACGGGGGCCACCATCACGTTGCGACCCCACAGGTACTGGTCATTGATGTGGTCATAGCGGGCAAAGTTCATGTCGTCCTCATACATGCCCAGCGGCCTCACCATGGGCAGACCGTTGCGGGCGTTATCGTATGCCAGCGTGTAGTTGTAGGGCAGCCACCTGTAGCGCTCCTTGATGATGCGCAGCGTCAGGTCGCCAAACTCCTTGTAGTTGTAGGGCTCGGCCTGATAGGTCGAGTGGGTGCGCAGCATGGGCGAGAACAGGCCCAATTGCAGCCATCGGATGTAGAGTTCGCCGTCGCGCTTGTTCTCGGGATCGACAGCAAATCCGCCCACGTCATGAGACATATAGCCCAGTCCGCTCAGGCCCGTGTTGAGCATGATGGTCACCTGGGGCTGCATACCGCCCCACGAGCGGGAAACGTCGGTGGACCAGGGGAAGACCGAGTAGCGCTGCAGGCCAGCCGTGCCGGCGCGCATCATCACCATCGGGCGACGGTCGGGGTACTCCTCCTTGAACATGTCATAGATGATCTTGCTCCACTCGTTGCCATAGTAGTTGTGATATTGTTCGGCGGTAAGGCCGTTCCAGTGGCGGATTTCAAGTGGGTGCTTTTCGGGCTCGCCCAGGTCGCCCCACCAGCCGGTCACGCCCTCCTCGGTGAGCGATTTGTAGCGGTTGCGCAGCCATTGACGCGTGGCGGGATTAGACACGTCAAACATGCCGCCCTGGCCCACCCAGATGGTCACCGTGTGGGTCGTGTCGGTGCCGTCGGTCTTGCAGAACAGTCCCTGCGGGTCCAGCAGGCGGTAGTTGTCGATGGCGCGGCCGTTGGTCAGCACATAGGGCTGTGAGATGGTCACCACGTTCACGCCTTTCTCCTTGAAGTCGTGCATCATCTGGCGGTGGTCGGGCCACTGCTGCTTGTCCCATTCCAGGCGGCCCATGTCCTCCTCCTTGCCATACCAGTACAGGTCAAACACGATGCCGTCCAGCGGATAGCCCTCGCGCTTGAGGGTATCGACCACGCCCTCGCTCTCGCGCTGGTCGTGGTAGCCATACTTAGAGGTAATGTAACCCAGCGTCCACAGCGGCGGCAGTTCTTGGCGACCCGTGAGCCAGGTGAAGTTCTTGACCACGTTCTCGACACGGCCGTTGCCGTCGATGACATAATAGGAGATAGGTTGCGGCGAGGTAGTGGTGTATTCCAGCTGCTTGTCGCCCAGGACGAGCGAGGACTTGCAGAAGTCGTCAAACAACAGGCCGTAGCCCTTGGACGAAATCACCATCGGCATGGTGATGCCCATCAGCTTGGTGCGGGCCTCGCCCATCTGGTAGCCATAGTTCTGGCTATTATAGTTGATGAGCGTGTCGCCGGCGAGGTTAAACGAGTAACCACGTTCGCCAGCTCCGTAGAACGATTCTCCTGGCTTATGTATAAGCACCACCCGTGACGAATCGCGCATGGATATGGCGTCAACCAGATAATCAGTATCTCCATGACCCATTCGTATCTGGCCCATTGACTTTAGAAAAGTCACACTCAGCCCATTCTCGGTAACCATTTTGGCAGAAACGTCGCCTTCAGTGGTCTTCACCTTGGGGACACGGCCGTTCAAGGCCTTGTCGCTGGCTAGGGTTTGTAACCGCGTGCCGTTCCAACCCTCGGGCATCACATCCACCTTCACAATGTCATCGCTGATGGCGGTAAAGGTGATGGTCTGGTGACGCGCCTCGTCGTTAACGGTCAAAGACGCTTGCTGGGCAACAGCCGTCATCGCCAGCATGGCCACAACGGCCATGGTTATCATCCTGATAAGTCTCATATTTCTATTCATTATTTTTTATGTTTGTATTCATTTCAATTCTTGACTCGCTCTCTTTCACGAGTTCTCGCAAGCGCTTGATATCCTGTTTATCTTCCTCATCCAGACCTTCACTTTCTTTACTCGTAAATAATGATTTTTCCCCTCTCATGATTGAAAGCATCGCTATAAGAAGGGTCAATTCCAAGAGAAGGCCAACTCCAGAGAAGTATAGCAAGACACTCTCAACTATCAATAGAATAATCCCCATCCATAATCTCAATCTTTGCTGCATGGCCAGCCATCCAGCGATGATTGGCAATACCCCGCTCAAGATGAAGCATGCTTTAGACACAAAACCACCAGGGAGAAAAACCGCCATGACAACAATAATAACCATAAAAAAGGCCGACTGGATTATCAACATCCGGTCATGAGTGGCCAATAATTCCCGGGGAGTCTCGGCACGGGCTATTCTTTTATTAGAGACATAACTTATCAGTGTTACGAGAAGGAGCATTCCCCCCATTAACAATAAAAGGGGCGCTCCTGTATCATCATTAAAGCCACCAGAGAAGAACATTATTAATAGACCAAAGGCGATGAGTATAATGGACAAGAAGAGGAGCATATAAGTCGTGCTACTCCCTCCGATAGCCGATCGCTTGATGCTTCCCATTAACCACTCTATCTCTTTGTTTCTTTCTTCTTCGGTCATAACACGCACTTATTTAATTACTTTGTTGCAAAATTACTAACTATTGTTGGAATAATCAACCGCTCTCATTCAAAAATCACATCATTTGTCAACACCTTGTAAATATTATGTAGATAATCCCTGTGTGACATCCCAATGTTTTGTTGTACTTTTGTCCTCATAAAAAAAAGAATCGCAGAAGCAAGTTCGTTAAATTCGCGTAATTCGTAGTTTGACAAATAACGCGGTAGAATTTCGTTGAATTCGTGTAATTCGTAGTTTTAAGAAAGACAATGGAAGAATTTGAAGTAGGCAAGCAGGCACGCCGCCGCACCCGTCCCACCCACGAGCCCGAAATCGTGGGCGAATTCGGCAAATTGCCACCCCAGGACACCTCGCTCGAGGATGCCGTACTGGGTGCCATCATGCTTGAGAGAGACGCTTACAACAACGTGTGTGAGATCCTCAAGCCCGAAGCGTTTTATAACCCTGCCAACCAAAAGATATATGAGGCTATCCAGACGCTGGCCGCTAACGGCAAGCCCATCGATATGCTCACCGTCACCGACCAGTTGCGCACCAACAAGGTGCTCGACGAGGTGGGTGGTGCCGTGCGCATCAGCGAGTTGACGGGTCTGGTCTCCAGTGCCGCCAACGCCGAGTTCCATGCCCGCATCGTGGCCCAGAAGTACCTCGCCCGCGAGCTCATCAGCTACAGCAGCCAGGTGCAGTCGTTGGCCTTTGACGAGTCGATCGACGTCTATGACCTCATGCAGGAGGCCGAGGGCAAGCTGTTCGAAATATCCAAGAACACCCTCAAGCGCGACGTCATCCCCATCCAGAACGCTGTCCAGGATGCGATCAAGAAAATCGAGGAGGCCGCCAACCGTCCCGAGGGACTCAGCGGACTCCAGTCGGGCTTCCATGACCTCGACCGCTTGACCAGTGGCTGGCAGAACAGCGACCTTATCATCATCGCTGCCCGTCCCGCGATGGGTAAGACTGCTTTCGTCCTGTCGATGGCCAAGAACATGGCGGTCGATTACAACATTGCCGTCGCTGTGTTCTCGCTCGAGATGTCGAGCCTCCAGCTCGTTAACCGTCTCATCAGCAACGTCTGCTCACTCGAGAGCACCAAGATCAGGAATGGCCAACTCAACCAGCCCGAGTGGGAGAACCTGATGACCCGCACCCGTAGCCTGAGCACGGCACCGTTGTATATCGACGACACGCCCTCGCTCTCCATCTTTGAACTCAGGACCAAGGCCCGCCGCCTCGTGCGTGAACAGGGCGTGAAAATCATCATCATCGACTACCTGCAGCTCATGAACGCCACGGGCATGAAGTTCGGTAGCCGTGAGCAGGAGGTGAGCACCATCTCCCGTAATCTCAAGCAGCTCGCCAAGGAGCTCGACATCCCCATCATTGCCCTGTCGCAGTTGAACCGAAGTGTCGAGACCCGTTCAGTCGATGACAAGATGGGCAAGCGGCCGCAGTTGAGCGACCTGCGTGAGTCGGGCGCCATCGAGCAGGATGCCGACATCGTGTGCTTCATCCATCGTCCTGAGAAGTACACCAAATCGGCCGTTGATGCCGAGGGCAATAACATCAAGGGCTTGGCCGAATTCATCGTCGCCAAGCACCGTAGTGGTGCGACCAAGGACATCAACCTGCACTTTGTAGAGCAGTACGCACGCTTTGAGAACCAGGAGGACAGCTTTAACCTCACTGGCGAGACCACCTATGAGTCCAAGATGAACGCTACTGCTCCCGACACTGGCGCTTCTCCTGCTAACGACGGGATGACCCCTCCACCGCCCAACGTGGACTTCCTCCCCGGTCCCGAGGAGCAACCCACGCCCTTCTAACAGTTGTTTAATAAAAAGGTGCGGATGCCTCTCTAACCTCTATACTGCGAGCGCAGCGAGCTTAGGCTAGAACTTGGCATCATTTTTGCAGGACATAATTCTTGTTAGACTAATTAATTAAATGAATAAAGTTATGTTACTATCAACAACTCCGCAAATCGAAGGCTACGCCATTCGTGAATACAAAGGCATTGTTACTGGCGAGACCATTATCGGCGCCAACTTCTTGAAAGACATTTTCGCTGGCATCCGCGACATCGTCGGCGGACGTTCGGCCAGCTATGAGAAAGTGCTTCGTCAGGCCAAGGACATCGCCATGAACGAGATGATTGAACGCGCCCAGGAAATGGGAGCCAACGCCATCGTGGGCATCGACATCGACTATGAGACCATCGGCAAGGACAACTCCATGCTCATGGTCGCTACCAGCGGTACTGCTATCGTGATTTAACCACCATTGGCTAAAGAAGTTAACCCTATATTTTTAATAATCAATTTATCATTCCTAACATTATGGAAGCTAAAGATCAAGTATTGGAAGCCATGCGCAAGGCCGGTGAGCCTTTGAATGCAGGTAAAGTGGCAGAGCTGACGGGTCTTGACCGCAAGGTCGTTGACAAGGCGTTTGCCGAGTTGAAAAAGGAGGGAGCCATTGTGTCGCCCGTGCGCTGCAAGTGGGAACCCGCCAAGTGACAAAGGCATTAATGGGGAGTTGGTTGACGAAAATCACCAATCCCCATTTTTATTATTCTTTTTTGAATAATTTTTATTTTGTATTAAAACTAAATTTTTATAAATTTCCCCGTGTGTAGCAAGCACGGTTAGACATAGCGACGTTGAATGATGTCACGCCCACTATGGGGATGAACATAACCCTCAGAAATCGCATGTAGAAGACGTGCAGTAGTAGCACCGCACCTCCCTCTGCGATTTTGCTTATTGACATACGCGCACGGCGCGCACGGTCAACCCATTGCAGCGGTTTTGGCTCCTTTCCCCCGTAAAATCCATACTGTAAGTACTGCATGCACTGGTGGAGAAACGTGTAAGTGTGCGCGACCAGTAGAATCCGAATTGACCTGCAAAATAGTTGGTCGAACCGTTTACATACATGCCTGCACGAGGGAAGAACAACGTGTTCCCGTTGGGGCCAGTAGCCAGATGGCCTGTTATGCCGTTGATTGAGGTAATCTGCCATGTGCAATACTGGCCTAGTTCTCTAAGCTGCTCTCTGGAGGGTATGCGCCACGACGGGCCCCAGTTCATGTAGGCGGCATCATCGGCAGGTTCCAGTTCAAACTTGTGGTCAATCAGGCCGTTGTAACTATCAATGCAGTATTTTGTCATCGAGGAAGATGTTCCGTCACACCACTTGTAGGTTTCCCACGAATAGTCCTCCTTGGGGGTGATCTCACCCCAGGCGAAGTAGTCGCCGTACTCCTCGGGGCTGTTGGCACCAATGTTCATGGTGGCCCACAGCGTGCCGCTGGGCAGACCCAAGTCAACATACTCGTGTGGCGGAAAATCATCGGTGATGGCGCGAGCATGGATAGGAATAACCCTCTGACTCCCATCAGGTGCTGAGTTCTGGATGGTCACATTGCCGTTGAACTCGCCTGGAGTGGTCGCCGTGAACATCACCTTTACCGTGTCGCGGCTGTTGCCGGGTACCACAACGGTGATGCTCGAGGCATTGTCCTGTTCATGATTCAACGAGAACGGCGCATCAGCAGTGAGTGTCAAGGTCATGGAATTCATGGTGCAATTGACGAAGGTCAGGTCGCCTGTGCATGTCTCCCCAATGGGTACAACACCCAAGTCAAGGCTCTGTTGCTCGATGTGGAGGTCGTCGGGCGACACGCGCACTGCACGTACACCGAGACCTTTCTCGCGGGTTTCTTCAGACATACTCACACTCCCATAGTATCCACCATAAAGGTGTAGGGTGTAAGCTTTGATGGCGTAGTTGGCACACAGTGAGCGAGACCAATAATCGCCTTGAGAACCCTCGCTGTAGTTTGAACCAAACTCAGAATAGTAGCCTGCAGCAGGCAAGAATAACGTGTTCCCGTTGGGACCGGTGGCCATGTACCCGTTCACGCCGTTCATCGAGGTCCACTCCCAGGAGCACTCATCGTTTAGTTCTGACAGCTGTTCAATGGACGGCGTGCACCACGACGGACCCCAATTCGCACTAGCGGCATCGTCTTCAAGTTCCAACTCCGTCTTGTAGTCAATCATGCCGTATTCGCTGTCTGTGACGTACTTCGACATGCCCCCTTGGAAATAGTAACCCCATTTATAGGTTAGCCAATCATAGACCTGTTTCGGTTCTGTCTCGCCCCAGGCGAAGTGATCGCCATAGTCTTCGGGATTCGTAGCACCGATGTTGCACGTTGCCCACAGTGTGCCGCTGGGCAAACCCAGGTCAACCCACTCATGGTCTTCGGGTGCAGGGACACCTCCACCCAAGATGATGTCGATAACGACATTAATATCGGCAATGTTGACCTCACCGTCGTTGTTGACATCAGCACCCGGGTTAGTTGCTCCGCCCAAGATGACGTCGATGACAGCATTGATATCAGCAATGTTGACCTCTCCATCACCATTTACGTCTCCTGTCGTGTTTGCTGCAAAGGCATCCAGCGGCATGAGCCACGATAAAAGTAGCAATGCCAGTGGTGCCATCAATCTCTTTGTTCTTTTCATGATGTTAAGTGTTAGGTTTTATTTTGCAAAATTACATAGATTATTCTTCATGTGTGACGAGTTCAGCAAGAATTTGACGAAATCGTATCCTAAAATTTGATACCGCGCCACAGTTGCCTTTTATTATGGCGCGCTTTAAAAACATATTCTATCTTTGCTGCAGAAATGAGCAAAAATGACATTTAACAATCTTTAGTTATTCCGCGCCCTCCCTCCCGCGATTTTGCTTGTCTTGGAATTATTTAAAAATCAGCTATTTGTGCTTGGATTGCCAAAAATGCCGTTTTGTTTATTGACGCATGCTATGCCGCCCATAATAAGGGATTTTTCTCAAGAATGTCGTGTGTTTTAGGGATTTTCCCTAAATTTGCCAGCTGAAACCAAAACATATACCTATATAATTAACAGTAGTAATAATGAAGAAAATGTTATTAGCTATGGCCATTATGATGGCTGCTGTGCCTGGCGTGCAGGCACAAGTGACGCACGGCGTGAACCGTGCCGACATGGACCTGAGCGTTAAGCCGGGTGATGATTTCTATGAGTATGCCGGTGGTGGCTGGATGAAAGCCAATCCGCTGAGCTTGCATCCCGAGTATTCCAGCTATGGCGTGTTTAACGTGCTCGCTGAGGAGAACGAGAACCGTCTGCGCGACATGTTCTTGGAACTGGGCAAAACCGATCACAAATTCGGTACTGTAG
Organism: Muribaculaceae bacterium; assembly: GCA_016290325.1. Taxonomy (GTDB): domain Bacteria; phylum Bacteroidota; class Bacteroidia; order Bacteroidales; family Muribaculaceae; genus Sodaliphilus. The sequence continues at coordinate 69,992 of JAEETL010000005.1, read as the reverse complement.
ATCAGAAAGTCGCCGACCTGTACAAGATGGCGATGGACAGTGACCGCTTGAACCGCGAGGGTGCTAAGCCCATGCTCGCCGACCTGGCCAAAATCAAAGCCTTCAAGAAAAAAGACTTGACCGCCGCCATTGCCGAGCAGCATCTGTACCTGAGCAACCCGTTCTACAGCATTGGTGTGGAAACCGACTTGAAGAACAGTGACATGAACGTGATGTGGCTCGAGGCCGGTACCAGCGGTCTTCCCGACAGGGATTACTACTTGAACACTGACGCCGACAGCAAGAAGATCCAACAGGCCTACAAGGATTATCTGGTGAAGATGTTCCAGCTCGCCGGTTACAGCAAGAAAGAGGCTAATCGTGCCAGCAAGACCATCTATGACATCGAGTACAAGTTTGCCCAGGCCAAGATGAGCCGTGCCGAGGCCCGTGACTACAACAAGCTGTACAACATCCGCACCCTGGACCAGCTTCAGCAGGACTATCCCGCCATCAACTGGAAGGAGTACTTCAAACTGATGGGCACCCCGCAGGTGGAATGGGTCATCCTTACCGAGCCTAAGGTGATGGCCGTTGCCAACGACCTGATGACCAAGCTCACCGAGCAGCAGATGCGCGACTATATGGCTGGTCTTCTCGTTCGTGGCTCCGCCAATTACTTGAGCGATGAGTTTGGTGAGACGGCATTTGACTTCTATGGCCGCATGCTGAGCGGACAGAAGGAGCGCAAGCCGCGCTGGAAACGTGCCCTGGGCTTCCCCAACAGCCTGCTGGGCGAGGCCGTCGGCGAGGTTTACGTCAGCAAGTACTTCGCTCATGGCAGCAAGGAGAAGATGTTAAAGCTCATCAGTGAGTTGCGTAAATCGCTGGCCGCACACATCGCTGGCCTGACCTGGATGAGCGAGCAAACCAAGATCAACGCCCTCGTGAAGCTCAACGCATTCACCGTCAAGATCGGTTATCCCGACAAGTGGCGCGACTACAGTGGCTTGCAGGTGGATCCCAGCAAGAGCCTGTATGACAACATCAAGGCTGCTAGCCTGTATGAGACCCGTCGCAACCTTGACAAGATGGGCAAGCCCGTGGACAAGGACGAGTGGGGCATGACACCTCAAACGGTAAATGCTTACTACAACCCGACCACCAACGAGATTTGCTTCCCCGCCGCCATCCTGCAACCTCCCTTCTTTGATGTGGAGGCCGATGATGCCACCAACTTTGGTGCTATCGGCGTTGTGATTGGCCACGAGATGACCCACGGCTTTGACGACCAGGGCCGCATGTTCGACCAGTATGGCAACATGACCGACTGGTGGACCGAGGAGGATAGCGAGAAGTTCCAAGCTGCTGCCGAGAAGCTCGCCGCACAGTTCGACCAGATTGTTGTGGTAAAAGATCAGCATGCCAATGGTCACTTGACCCTGGGCGAGAACATCGCCGACCAGGGTGGCCTGCGCATTGCTTATGACGCTTTCAAGACCACTCAGCAGTACCGTGACGGTAAGATGATTGACGGCTTCACGCCCACTCAGCGCTTCTACCTGAGCTATGGCCGCATTTGGGCTGACAACATGACCGACGAGGCCATTTTCCAGCAGACCAAGAGCGATCCTCACAGCATCGGCCGCTATCGCGTTAATGCTACGTTGAGAAACATCGACACCTTCTTTGACGCCTTTGGTATCAAGGCTGGCGACAAGATGTGGCTCGATCCCGATGACCGCGCAATTATCTGGTAATCAGATTGATATAATATAATTTGAAAGCCCGCAACCCCAAAAGATTGCGGGCTTTCTTGTTTCGTTTAATCGTGGGTTTTATTCCATGTCTTTTTGGCCCTCGTGATGGTCGAGACGGCCGCCATACAGGTAATGGCGCGTCTCGCGGGCGATGACGTTGCTCAGGAGCAACAGCGCCACAAGGTTAGGAATGGCCATGAGCGCGTTCATGCAGTCGGCGGCATTCCAAACCACGTCAAGGCTGATAATGCTGCCTACAAACACCATAGCGACAAACAGGATGCGATAGCCCAGCATCCAGCGTTTGCCCTTGAGGTACTCAACAGCGCGCTCGCCATAATAGCACCAGCCCAGGATCGTGGTGAAGGCAAAGGTGAGCAGGCCGAAAGTGAGCAACGGGGTGCCGACGTAGGGAATCTTGGAAAAAGCGGCCTTGGTCAATGCGGCTCCGTCGGTGCTGCTGATGTCGGGGTAGGCGATGATAGAGCTCACGATTACCAGTCCAGTGAAAGCACAGATGACGACCGTGTCCCAAAAAGTACCTGTCGAGGATACAAGGGCCTGACGCACGGGATTGCGCGTCTGGGCGGCTGCTGCGACAATAGGCGCTGAACCAAGACCCGACTCGTTGCTGAACAGGCCTCGGGCAATACCCATGCGGGCCGCTACAATGACCGTGGTGCCCACAAAGCCGCCGCCAGCTGCCTGAGGTGTGAATGCCGATTCACAGATGAGCTTGATGGCAGGCCAAACATACTGGCCGTTGGCAAACAGGATATAGATGCAGCCGATGACATAGAAGAACGCCATGAACGGGACCAATGCGCTGCACACGCGGGCGATGCTCTTGATGCCGCCCAGCAGGACAAGTGCCGTGAGCAGGCACACAGCGCCGCCAGTGAGCCATGTGGGAATGCTATAGGATTCATTGGCGATCGTCGAGATGGCGTTGGCTTGAACCGTATTGCCGATGCCGAACGAGGCCAGTGCGGTGAAGATAGCAAACAACACGGCGAGCCATTTCCAGCCCAAGCCACGCTCCAGCGCGTACATCGGGCCGCCCAACATGCGGCCATCAGCTGCTTTCACACGGTACTTGATCGCCAGCAGGCCCTCACTGTACTTGGTGGCCATGCCAAACACACCCGACAGCCAGCACCACAGCACTGCGCCAGGACCGCCTAACGCTACTGCCGTAGCGACACCCACGATGTTGCCCGTGCCGATGGTGGCTGCCAGTGCGGTAGCCAAGGCACCGAACTGTGACACGTCACCCGTCGAGTCTTTGTCTTTACTGATTGATAGCCGTATGGCGGTAAATAACTTGCGCTGTGGCACGCCAAGCCTGAAGGTGAGATAGATGTGGGTTCCCAACAGCAATATGATCATGGGCCAGCCCCAAAGGTAGCCACTCAAGAGTGCAAAAAAGTCATTCAAGGTCTCCATCAATGCATTGTCGTTTTAAGGTTGAAAGTGCAAAGATAGTGATTTTAGTTGTAAGTTTTTGGTTTTATTATTATTTTTGCGCTCTAAGTCATCAAACAGTTAACCCTATATTATTTAAACCACTTAATAAAGAATCATTATGAAGAAATTAGCTTTACTCATTACCTGTGTGGCTGTTGCGCTCTCGGCGTCGGCAGTCGTTAAATCATCGGGCAACGCCTATCGCCCGATTGACAAGATGCAGCATGCAAGCAAAATGAAAGCCCCGTCGCGTGTGGACATCATCACCGAGCAACCCGAGGGCACTGTCGTGAACTATACCCGTGGCGGTGAGTATATGACGGTGAGCCTCTATGGCTATGAATCCGGTTATCAGACGGGCCGCGTGAAGTTGGTCTATGCTGATGACGGACAGACTGTTTACATCCAGGATCCCTTGTGCTATGGTGAAGGCGTTGGCGCGTGGGTTCAAGGTCAGTTAAGCGATGACGGCTCGACGATCAGTGTGCCGCTGGGACAGTATGTCGCCTATAACGAGGAATATGATTATGGCTTGATCCTTGCATGGGGCTCGACGATGGTTATCGACTTGGGCGATGACTTCTACTGGCTCGATTTTTATGCCGATGATACCGTTACCGAGGTGTGCTATGCCGTTGACCCAGAAAACGGCACCATCACGATGCTGGGTAGCGAGGGTAGCGTGGATAATCCTTATCCCTATGATTGCGAGGCTACGGGACTGGCTGGCGTGTGGAGCGACGACGGCTCGGTAGCCACTATCGAGTGGGGCTCGACTTGGACCGTGATGGGTGAGACTGTTCCTGCTGTTCCCGCCAATCCCGAGGTCACCGACTTCTTTGACAGCGGTCGTGAGGAAGGTTATACCCGTTTGGACTTCAACATCAACCTGTTTGACGTTGACGGCAATCCGCTGAACTCTGACTTCCTGACCTATAGCATCTATGTCGACAATGATGAGTTGTTCACTTTTGATTATGACACCTATGGCGCAAACAACGGTTTTGATACCGACATGACCGAGATTCCTTACGGCTATAGCGGTTATGACTTCTACCTGCGCCGCGTTTACTTCTACCGCACCAATCAGGGCGATAATCCGTTCTTCACATGGCGCATCGGTATTCAGGTACACTATACCGTTGAAGGTGTACGCAACTCGTCAGATATCGTCTATCTCGAGGTTTATCCCAATCCGTCGGCAGTCAACGAGCTTGCTGGTGGCAAGGAGGTGAGCGGCGTGCGCTACTTCAACATGGCAGGCCAAGAACTCTCACAGCCTGAAGGCTTGACCATCAAGGTGACCACCTTTACCGACGGCACCACCAGTGCGACCAAGGTCATCAAGTAACGACCGTCTCTCATAACGATAACGGCGCGACCCGATATAAATGGGCCGCGCCGCTCGTTTTGTCATTCCTTTCTTGTTAATGCCACATTCCATGTGGGCAAAAAATCCCGCCTGTTCCCATCACGGGAGAGGCGGGATTACAGTGATTGATAGGAAAAATCTGAATAATTAATCTAGATGGTATATAGATGTTAATTCTATTCTTTCCAGTTGAATCCCAAAACGGTTAGAAAGTAAACTGTACGCGGGCTTGGGCCACGTGGAAGTTCTTGTCATTGGGAAGGAAGGGCTTGTCGAGCTTGTGGAAGGTGTAGTCAAACATGCACAGCACATAGCGGTTGAAAGCGTAGTTCAAACCCAGGGTGATGCTGTGGATGTCGCCACCGCCGACGCTGGTTGCACCAGTGCCTGGCCAGTCCTCCATATAGCCGTTAGCATAGTAGTGGCCACGACCAGCGTTGTAGTACTCACCATCGGTGAGGTTGTTCAGGCCGGTGTAGTTGTAACGAGCCACGATTTCGAGTGACTTACCGTCCATGCCGCCCAGCAGACCTTCCTGGTAGTTGTACTTGTAGCCGTTGCCAAGGAGCTGGATGCCAGCCTCCACGTAACCACCGAAGAAATTGTTGTTCTTCAGCTTGTTGGCATTCTCCCACCATTCGATGTCGCCCCAACCGTCGATGTTGTTCTGAGCATCGATGTAGAGCGAGTAGCTATCGCGCTTCTTGGTAACGTGTTTGTAGAAGAACTCGCCACGAGCAAAGAACTTGTCGTTGCGATAGAGAGCCTCGGCACCCAGGTTCACCACGTTGTTGGCCCAGTCGAGATCTGCGCTGACGAACTGCTCGTCCTGATCTACGTAGGTCTCCAGCGGCTGACCCAGGCTGAGGGTCTTCTTGAGGACGTTGTTATAAACGGTGCCACCGCCCAGGTGTGCGTAGCGAGCGTTCACGCCCACGTGCAGGGTCTGGAAGTCATCGGCGATGGGACGGAACAGGTAACGACCGGCAACAGTCACGCCGTTGAAGCCGGCTTCGATCTTATTGTAGGCATTCTCGGTGAACACACCCTGATAGGCCATAAAATGATCGTTGTTGAACTTGTAGGAGATACCCAGTTCACGGCCTTCACCCAGCGCCATGGAGGAGCCGGGACGGCTGATGAAGTGATAGCTACCCAGCGAGGTGTTGCGTGCCATAGAACCGGCGGGGTCGTTGTAGTAACCCACCTTCACGGCATGAGTGTTGTCGCTGTTGTCAAGCGTGCTGTACTGCACGAAGATGTTCTTCTGAGCAAATTTGCCGCCACCAAAGCCGAAGTCAGCATAGAAATACCAGTCCTTATAGGTCATCGAGGTGCGGATGCGGGCGTCGGTGATTGAAGCGCCGCTCTGCAGCGGGGTGAAGTCGCTGTGATAGTAAGCGGCATCGGCCATCATGCGGGCACCTACGGTGAACTTCACTTGCTTCTCAGCGTTCTCGAGCTCCAGAGTGGGATCGGTGTCAAAGTCCTGAGCGGCTGCTGCCAGCGCGAAGATTGCCAGAACAGGCATCAAAATATATTTTTTCATACTGAATTGTGTCGATTTAATGTTATTGATAATGTTTATTACACCTGATTAGTAACCCAGACGCTCGAGGGTAGCAACGGCATCGGGAACGATGACATTGGCCTGTGAGTTGTCATACTTCTGACCAGCGAGGAAGGGGTTGGGTAACTGAGCGTTACCGCGGAAACCGTTCTCAATCATGTAGCGCAGCGACATCTCGGTGCGGTTGGTGAAGAAGCCGTCCATATAGACGGGAACACTGTTGGGATAACTGCTGGTGCAGTAGGGGGTAGCGGGAATCTCCAGACGGAGCAGGTCATCAAACTCGGTTTCCCATCCATAGTTGTAGTAGCCCATGTACTTGCACATCTGGGCCCAGCTGTCGAAGCTGTAGGGATGGTTGATCATGCCGGCACGGCGAATCATGTAAGCCTGCCAGGGAGCGTTCATCTCAGGATAGTTGTTGGGGGCGCCACTGATGGCCGGACCGATGATGTGTGCGCCATTGTCCTGTGCCCACTTGATGAAGGCGGCATAGCCGGTGGGGGTGTCATAGGCGATATCGGTAGCATAAGCCGGCTCGCTGATCCAGAGCAGATAGCACATGGGGATGCGACCCTTGAAGATGTCGTTAGCACGACGAAGCGCGTCAAACGAGAAGGTTTGCAGGATGACGCGGCCACGGGTGTTACCCACGTTCACCTTACCGTTCCTGTAGAAGGGCTGCTCACCGGGATCGTTGGTGATGATGTTCCAGCCACACTCGGCCAGAGCGTCATAAACGCGCTGCTCCATGTTGCCGGGGTTCAGCCAGCTCTCCTTGAACTCGACATAGATGCCGGGACGGTTGCCGGTATCCTCGGGGTCAGCCTCATAAGCGTTAGCGAAGTCGTACTCGATGAAGTCCATGTACTTGGCATTGTACTCGCCCTTGGCCTTGATGGCATCGTAGATCTGCTGCAGAGTCATGCCTTGATACTCGTCCTTTACCTTATAGGTGAGCAAGCGGCGGCCATTGGCGTCACGCACCAGGCGTTTGCCCTCGGCATAGGCGATTTGGTCCTGGATGGCACTGATGTACAGACCATTGCTGTAAACGATGTGGCCATTCTCAAAGCGACCGTTCTCGGTAGCCTTGAAGGTGGGACGGGACTGCTCCAGCGAGCTCTCGTTAAACCAGCTACCAGCATCCAGCATGAGCAGCTCGGCATAATAGTAGCTCAGGGTGTAGAAGGGGCGGAAAGCAGCCATGTCGCGGCCGTATTGTGCCTCGGCGTCAGCGCGGGTGAAACCCAGACTCATGTAGAAGTCCACACGGCTTGCAGGCACGTTCTCACTGAAGACGTTCTCGATGTTGGTGGTGCGCTTCAGGTTCTCATCGTGGTTAGCCAGCACGATGCCGTCCTTGGTGCACTGCACGTCGCTCTCGAGATAGTCGGCACCCATTTCGCGGGCCCAACGCCATGATGCTTCGGTCTCCTCGGGAGCCCAGAAGGTGGAGCCGCGGTGAGCGATGACTGCGTACAGGGGCACATAGTCACGCACCTTGGCCAAGTTATCGTTCAGCACCTGAACTTCAACACGCTTGGCATCAAGCTTCTCATTGGTGAACTGCTGTTCTTCCTCACATGAGGTGAAGGTCGCGAGCACAACGGCGCTCAACAAACCTACTCTAACGAGATTTTTAAACATAAGTTAAATGGTTTTAAATGAATAAATTATTGTGATTTTAATGATTATTTCTTCTCTTCAAGGGCTTTTTTATTCTCTTCTTTATAGGTTAAACTCATAAAAAGAATAGATAAACCACATGCAATTAAAAGGCAAACAAAGGTCGCGTTCCAGCCATATGCATCAGCAACTTTGCCAAGTACATATTCGGATAGGATAGCGGTTCCAAAGAAGTAACCAAAGAAGCCTGTGAGACCGGCAGCTGTACCAGCTGCATTTTTTGGTGCAAGGTCAAGAGCCTGCACGCCGATTAACATTACAGGACCATAAATGAGGCATCCAATAGCAATCATGCAGACATATACCATGATAGTGTTATTGCTAAATTGCCAATATAAAAAGACAAAAATGCCAACAAGAGCCATAAATATTATAGTAGGCATAGCACGTTTGCCATTAAAGACTTTGTCGCTGATAAAGCCACAAAGGATGGTGCCAGGGATGGCTGCCCATTCATATAAACTGTTAACCCAACCGGCTTGAGAGATATCAAAGCCATGCTCAGCTTTCAGGAACGTTGGTGCCCATGTAAAGCATCCGTAACGAACCATATAGACAAATACATTTGCAAATGCGATGAACCATAAGAATTTGTTGGGCAAAACGTATTTTAAGAAAATTTCCTTAAACGAAAGGACAGTTTCTGATTTCTCACTATATCCTTTAGGGTAATCATTTCTCCATTTCTCAACGGCAGGTAATCCGCAAGATTGGGGGGTGTCACGAATCAAGATATAAGCTATGATAGCAACAAGAATTGCAACAGCAGACGGGAAAGCAAATGCGCCAACCAAAGTGTACATTTCTTCATCTTGACCATACACCCAACTACCGAAAGCGGCTGCACCAAGGGGTACCATTAATGGCATTAAGGCGCCACCAACATTGTGGGCACAATTCCAAACACTCATCCAAGAGCCTCTTTCTTTTGGACTAAACCAATGTGCAAGAACGCGACCGCATGGAGGCCAACCCATACCACTAAACCAGCCAACAAGGAAGTTGCAGACTGTTAGGCAGCCAATGGTTAATGCATGATTAGTTTTACCCCAAATGTTGATGGGAACCATCATAAAGAACATTGCTACTGCAGTCAAAATAAGTCCCAATGGGAGAAATTTACGCGCATTGCTTCTGTCGCTGATGCTACCCATCAAGAACTTAGACAATGCGTAAGCAATTGATAAGGAAGATGCGGCTGTCGCTACTTCGGCATTTGTATATCCAAAGGTTGTGCCTGTTAAAAGAGGTTTCACCATAGACATGTTCTGCCTCACAAGATAGAAGCCGGCATAGCCGATAAAGATACCGATAAACACTTGCCAACGCAGTCTCTTGTAGTCGGCATCGACATTGGCGTCGGTTCTCTCGGGCTTATAGGCCGGGGGAGCTAAAAAGCTTGCCATAATTCTTAAAGTTTTTAAGTTGTTATTGATTGATTAAATGAAATGATATCATATCTGAAGGCCGTTAGCGCGGCGGGTGGCTTCCACATCAAGGGCATCGGCGAGGACGCTGATGGGATTCTCCACAGGCAGGCCCGTTGACATCTCGATCTGCCATTTACATGTCTCACAGTCGGTGATGACTGCTTCGACCTTGGCGTCCTCGATGTGCTTGAACAGGATGGAGCCGATAGCCTGGGAGCGCTCGTAGTTCTCTTTCTTGAAACCATAAGTTCCCGAGATGCCGCAGCACTCTTGTTCCAGCACCTGCAGGTCAAGGCCCGGAATCCTGCGTAGCAGTTCGATGCTGTACAGTTGCCAGCCCATGCGTTGCATGTGACAGGCCGTGTGATAAGCCATCCTTTTCTTAAAGTCTTGCTTGAAAATAAGCTTTATTTTCTCCTCATCCACAAGATTATAGATAAATCGTGTTGCGATCATGATGCCATCACGCACGTCGCTGGTGTCAACGCCTAATAGCGAGGGATATTCGTCGCGCAGGTTGAACGTGCAGCTCGAGCTGGTAGTCAAAACAGTAAGGTGGTCGTCTTTCACCGACTTGCGGATGCTGTCGGCGTTGGTGCGTGCCTGGCGTTTAGCCTGCTTATATAACCCATTGGCAATGAGGGCGACGCCGCAGCACTGCTCCTTGTCAAGGAGGTGTACTCCATAGCCCACAGCATTCATCAGCTTGACCAGGTCTTGGCCCAACTTGGGAAAATTGTAGTTGACGTAACAGCCGTGGAAGTAGCTCACGTGGTTAGGGTAGGCGTCCTGTTCCTTAGCGGCATGACGCTTAAACCATGTAGTGAATTTGGTGCGGCTATAGGCGGGGAAGGTTCGGTGCTTGTCAATGGCCATCACGCTGTCCATCACCAGTTTGGTAGGTGCTAGACCTAGCGTGGCATTAGCAACAGGTGCAACCAGGTTGGCAACCATGCCTAAAAGGTCGGTGTTGGCTAGCATCGTGTCGCGCAGGCTGGCTCGTTGACCCTCGCCGGCTTTCATGCGGGCGTGCTGTATGATATCGGCGATGTTCACGCCACTCGGGCATGCCACTTCACACCGTTTGCAGTTCAAGCAAAGCTTTAACGCCTTGTCGTAATAGGCGTGATCCTTCAAGCGATAGCGTTCGCCGTCGGGGCCGGCCTGCTTGGGACCGGGATAATCTGTAGTCACAGCGGCAACCGGACACACGGTGGTGCAGATGCTGCACTTGGTGCACTGTTCAAAGTTGTTGTCGCTGATGTTGCAGAGTTGCATTCTTTCAGCCATAATATCCCATTAAAAAATCATCAATCAAATCCTTATCTAGTCTTATTTAAATCTTTACTTTATGTGACGTAGGGCGATCAAGCGGCTATGATTCTATTCTATTTGCCGCTAATGATACCTTTAGTCACGGCGAGTGCCGTCAGCATTGACACACCTGTCCCGTCACCCATCTTGACCGCGTCATGACCGCTCAGTACCGAGCCGATGGCCCGCAGGTTCTGGATGGGTTTGCCATCCTTCATGCAACGCAAGTCGTTATCAGTGGCAACGCCATACCTTGAATAGGCCTGAGGTTCAAGCACGCCGAATCGGGTCCATTGCTCGCGTTCGCCGTCGGCATCCACGTCAAGGTCAAAAACGGGCTCAAAAACGCGCTCGTAGTTGGCAACGAGTCCACGGCTAATGAAAGAGCCGCTGGCGAGCACGAAATTGTTGGCTTTCAGTGGCATGTCGCCCAACTTGGCAGTGGTGACACCCAGTAACTTGTCGCCGTCAAACTGGCCGCTCACGGCACTGTCGCCCATCAGGTAGTTGCCGCCCAACATCTTGAAGTAGTGGCGAAGCAGCGCTTGGATTCTGCCGCCTGCAACTGAGGGCGGCAGTGTGGCAACAAAGCGCAGCGGCTTCTTTACCATTGACTGCAGGGTCTGGAAGTCGGTGGCGTCGGTCTGACCGAATACGCTAGGTAGCAGCACCAGTTCGGCATCGTCCGACAGGTTGTTGATTTGGTCGGCTATGCGTTGTAGGGCGCTATTGCTGATGAGTCGCTTAGCAAGGGTGGTGGCACGCATCTCGCTAGGGCTGCGGCGCAATGAGGTGATGTCGTCGGTGGTGAATTCAATGGCCTTCACATCAAAACCCAGTTCACGCAGTCCTTGTGCCAACATGCCATTGGGCTGGTCAAAGTAGCCCCTGATGCACATCAGAGCCACACGCTTGGCGGGCAGCTTGTCGAGATCGTCAATGCGCAAGTTCTCCTTAAGTGTGAGCCATGCGGGCTTGGCGACTCCCATTGGGGTGATGCGCCAGTGGTTAGCTGAAGCATTGCCTTCCATGTCGATGCCGGCGTCGGCAAGCAACTGCTTGGCTTCATCAGCGAGTCCGGCGATCTTGTCTGCTCCGATCTTGCTGTAAGGGTGACTCTGGGGCAGGGTGCCGATGGCTTCCAACGGTGTGGTGACTGCTATGCCGTCAATATTGCCCAGCAACTCCATCGATCCGCCGTTGAACAGCAGCGTACTCTGGCCGCTGGCGACGATGGTGACGCGTTGACCGCGCTTAGCGAGCGCGATGCCACAGGTGAGGCCGCTCAAGCCTCCGCCGATGATGACGGTGTCGGTTCTCATTGCTCGTCCTCCTTTCTTTGGGTGCTAACTGCCTGGTCCAATCCGCACAGGCCCTCGTAGATGGCGGCGGTGAGTTGTGCTTCGCGCAGGGTGTCGCCCCACGCAACGGGCCTCATGCCCTTCCATCGCTCATCAAGGAACGTGGCAAGGTCTTTCTGCGCACGTTTCACGTCATGGTTGAATTCGCCCAGCAGAGACGCTGCGCGGCAGGAGCAGAGCTTACCTTGGCATGTGCCCATTCCTACGCGCGTGCGCCGGCGAAGGTTCACCAGATTCTGAACGTGCAGCTGATGTACGGCATATTTGATCTCACCCACAGTGACGCCTTCACACTCGCACACCAGGGCGTTGTCTATATCGTTGTCTTTCTCGATGCGTGCTGCCAGGGAGCCATGGCGGCCTATGGCGGCTCGCTCGCCAAAACTGTAACGTTTTGTCGCGTCGCTCTGGCTGGGCGCGTCATCTTCTGAGCCCGGTAGTGGCAGGGTGGCCGTGATACAAGGCTTGGAGTTGCCCAGTTTGGCACAAACGGCGTTGGTGGCGATTTCGCCCATCAGTCGGTAGGTCATCATTTTGCCGCCGGTGATGGTGATAAATCCCTCCAGCCCATCGCGCTTGGCATGATCCAGACACACGATGCCACGGCTGATGCTGCGGCCACTGGGATCGTCGTCGCTAGCGACTAGGGGACGAACGCCTGCATATGCGCGGATGACCCTAGTGGTGGCGAGTGACGGGGCAAGCTTGATGCCCTCCTTGAGCAGGACATCGACCTCCTCGCGTGTCACGCGCATGTCGTCAACGGTCTCGATGGGGATACGGTCGCTCGTCGTGCCAATAACGCAAACGGTGTCGTCGGGAACAAGGATGTCGGCGTTGGCCGGCTTGCGGCAGCGGTTGATGACCATGCGGTTCACGCGATGGCCAAAGATGAGCAGCGCGCCCCTTGCGGGGAACATCGAGATGTTTACCCCGGCCATTTTGGCGATGCGCTGACCCCAGATGCCGGCAGCGTTTACCACAACCTTACCACGCACCTCAACGTGCTCGCCGTTAAGCTTGTTGTGGAGCTTCACGCCCTCAGCCCGGCCCTGGTTGACGATCAGCCCTTCCACCTCATGGTGGTTGAGTGTCTCGGCGCCGTTGATGCGGGCGTCGAGCAAGTTGGCGACAGTGAGGCGGAACGGGTCGATTGCGGCGTCGGGGATACGAACGGCGCCGATGAGGTCGGGATTCACTGACGGCTCGATGGCGCGGGCCTCGTCGGGAGCAATGACTTCGGCACGGATGCCGGCGCGGCCACATGCTTCAACAAATGTCTGTTGGTAGGCCAAATCGTCCTCGGGAAGCGTGATGAACAGGCCATCGGTCTCTTCAACGCAATGGCGGGCGATGCGGCGCAGGATCATGTTCTCCTTGATGCATTCGGCGGCACTCTCGCCGTCGGTCACTGCATATCGGGCTCCACTGTGCATCAGGCCATGGTTGCGGCCCGTGGCTCCAGTGCTGTAGTCGTCGCGCTCCACAAGCAACACGCTCAGCCCCCTTAATGCGCAATCCCTCGCCGTGCCGGCGCCCGTGGCGCCGCCGCCGATGATGATCACGTCATATTCTTTTTTGTAAATTTCGTTTGTTACCATTAATTGCAATTTTAAGGTAGCATAACCATTGTTAACTGGTTTCGCTGCAAAGGTATATTATCTTTTTGAAATAACAAAATAATTTCACATCTTTTTTAGGTGGCATTTGTTGTAATTCGAATAATTGGTTATAAATCAGTAAAATACAATGAATCTTATTTTGTGGATTCACCGAAAATAATATTTCGTTTATTTTAAGAAATAGTTTCGTTTTGATATTAAAACGAAATAAATAAATAGCTATTTCAATCTATGATTCGTTTTGTTTTGGTGAAAAATGAAAGATTTTTGTCATTTTATTTGGTCGGTATTTATCTTTTTCCTACTTTTGCCTCGTCAAAAAGAAAACCAACTGCCATCATGACGAAAGAACAACGTCACGAAATGATAATGGAGGAACTCATCAAGCACGGGTCGGTCATGGTCTCCGATCTCGTGAAACTGCTTGATGTGTCGGCGGTAACTATTCGCAAGGATCTTACCGAACTGGAAAAGAGTGACAAACTGTATCGTAGCCACGGCAAGGCTGTGCTCATCAATCCATATATCAATAACAGGTCGGTGAACGAGAAGGAAAAGCTCGCTACCGACGAGAAACATGCTATCGGACGTGAGGCTGCTCGACTCATCACCCGCAATGACAGCATCTGCATCGCCTCGGGAACGACGGTGCACGCCCTGGCCCGCAATATCGTGCCCATTCACAAACTAACGGTTGTGTCGGCGTCGCTGCCGGTGAGCAACATCCTGTCTGAGCATGAGAACATTGATATTGTGCAGTTGGGCGGCCACTTGCGCCACAGCAGTTTGTCGGTTGTTGGCGAGTATGCGTCGCGCATCCTTGACCGCTGCTCTTTCAGCAAGCTGTATTTGGGCGTTGACGGTATCGACCTGGAGTTTGGCATCACGACCACCGAGATGCGCGAGGCGGAACTTAACCAGAAGATGATCGCCGCTGCCCAAAAGACCATTGTGCTGGCCGACAGCACCAAGTTCGGTAGGAGGGGGTTCGCGAAAATTGCCGATATCGATGCCGTAGACCTGATTATCACCGATGCTGGCATCTCGCCAAAAACCATTAAAAAGATTGAGGATTTGGGCATCGAGCTCATCATTGCCCAATAAAAGAATTAAGATGTTCTAGGCGACTTATATTGAGAAATAGCAAAAGGGCTATGTCATCTCAAAGTCGTAATGTTTAACCGTGCTACGCACGGGAAATTATACATATTTGTTTTAATTTCCCGAAACTTGGCGGCACCTCAGCCATTGAAGTAAACTTAATGGCTTTTGCACAAGTTTTCCCGCTCGTTAGAGCGGTTCTTTTTTTGGGGTGAACAATTATGTTACACCTCCTTTTTGTGATATAAGTATTATTTGATGTGTTCTGGAAAAAAGGATTAGCGCTGGCTGTTGATGAGGTCGGCAAAGGTGCGGTTGCTCCAAACGATGAGCGCGCCTGAGGTGGTATCGGCACTGATGGTCATCACGCCCAGGTCATTGCGATTATTCATCATGCGTTTCACCTGGTCTTCTCCCATTACCATGCATGCTGTTGCCCATGCGTCGGCTGTCATGCAATCGGGGGCGGTCACCGTCACACTCAGCAGTGTTCCGGCGTGGCTGTCACCAGTGTGTGGGTCAATGATGTGGGATAGCTTGTTGCCGCCTTCCATGCGCCACTTGCGGTAGTTGCCGCTAGTCGCGACGGCACCGCTGTCGATGGCCAGTACCATTGCGCTCTCGTGTGATACATCGTCCTGCTCATCTGTTGGCATGTCAACCGATACTTGCCACGTCGTTCCGCGCTTGTTCACGCCGCTGGCCATGACCTCGCCGCCTATCTCGACAAGCCAGTTGCGGGCGCCGTTGCGAGCGAGCATCCTTCCTATTTCGTCACATGCCAGTCCCTTAGCAATGCTGCTGAAATCCAGCATCACCCTCGGGTCCTGTTTCGCTAGGGAATCACCATGTAGGGCCAATTTGTCCATGCCCACGAAACTGAGGATGCTGTCTAGTTGAGAGCGCGAGGGTAGGGTGCCGCTCTTGTAGCCAAACCCCCAGGCGTTGACCAGTGGCATTACCGTGGGGTCAAAGGCGCCGTCGCTCTTGCCGTGTATAGCCCAAGAGGCTTCCAGCAGGCGTCGGATATAGGCGTCGGTCTTTATAGAGGTGTTCTCATTCAAGGCGGTGATGAGCGATGCCTTGTTGTAAGGTGACACGCTCATGTCCAGGTTGTTGAAGATCGCTTGGATGCTGTCGCTGAGGTCGTGAGCGGCCTCATAGGTGATGTGGTAATCGGTGGTCCATACCACACCCTCATGGGCATAGAAGTGCTTGCGGTCACGCATCACAAAAAGCCCCACCACAGCAAGCGCCAGGGCTATCAATATGGCAGCATAGCGTTTGGTCACTTCAGGAAATAAGTCAAATTGACGTACCAGGTGCGGTTTTTAGCAACGTTATCGTCAAGTAATTTGGTGTGCAGCGACTGACCGACTGAGAAATTGTATCCAGCCCTTACCTGCCAGCGCTCAAACAGTTCGAAGCCTGCTCCCATGTCCAGATAGACGTTGACAAAGGGATAGGAATTGAGGTTGCTGTGACTGCCGTGGGCTAGGAATGAGAATTGCGGGCCTGCATAAAGCAATGGCATGAAAGTCGTTTCCATGCCTCCCAAGCGGCGAAACTGGAATTTGAGGTGTAAGGGCACATCGATATAATGCATCGCTACATTTTCGTTGCCGGCGCCAAGGGACGACCAGATGACGCGGTCGCCATAGTTGACCTTGCCTTGTTTCATGGTGTAGAGCAAAGATCCGTCCACACCAAAACCCAAGCCGCTGAAGTTCATTTCACCAATAACACCCACTTGAGGCCCCCATGCCCGTTGGCTGGGTATGATATCACTCTGCTTGAAGTGGATGCTGTTGAAATTGGCACCTGCCGTCACACCCCAGCGCGAAGACGTCTGTGCCATTGCGGCTGTGCTGGCAATGAGCAAGGCGGTTATCAGTAAGGCTATTTTTTTCATTGTCATATTCCTTATTAAAGATGATTGTGGCGCAAAATTACACAAAAAATCTGATTGCCCTCAATGATTGTGGCAAAAAACCGGATGTCCCTTCCATTCAGGACACCCGGTAGTCGGTTTTTAAGTTATTGATCATTCGGGTGAGTGAAGTGATGCTTAGAACAACCAAGCGGCACTTAGCGTCCAGTGCTTGTCTTTTCCGTTCACGACACCACCGTCATATTCCCGGTCAATGTATTGCATCGCCTTGGACATGCCGATGCCGTAGGTGGCTGACAGGCGCAAGTGCTTGAACAGGTCCACGCCCGCACCCACATCCCATGACGTGCATGTCCTGCTGTTGTTGATGCTCGTGGGGGCGTCATCCTTGAACAATATCGAGAAATTGGGTCCCGTGAAGACATATGGCGCCACAATCCTTTCTACCTTAGGTAAAGTCAAACGATATCGGGCATATACCGGGATCTCGATGTAGTGACGCTTGTAGTTGTGGGTGTTGTCAAAGAGCCGGTCATCGCGGTGGGTATACATCGCTGAGGCTTCCACGCCAAGCCCCACGACAGGAATGTTGATATCAAGCACCAGACCGGCAGAGTAACCGATGCGGTTCTCACTGTTGATGATCTCGCGGTCAAAGTGCAACTTGTTGAGCGTGAGGCCTCCTCTCACACCCAATCTCACTTGGGCTGTGGCGGGTGTTGCTGTTGTGATAAAAATAAGAACGGCCATAGTGGCGAGCTGTAATGCTCTAACGAATGGGCGCTTGTTGATGCTCACTGTTTCGCTCTGCTTGTTCAGGGCGATGCCCTGACTGTGGGTTGTAAAGTTTGTCATAATTCTTAAGTTTTAAAATAGTGGTTAATCGTTGTTTTGATGATGCAAAATTAGGATTGAAAAACCACTATTGCCAAATGTTTCAGGCCATATTGGATGAAAGGTGGGGATTAATGTATGAAATGTTCAGCAGGTGAAAAAACGCTATCAAAGAGGTGGCTAGCACCATGATGATTTGAACGTTAAAACCTAAGCTATCCCAATAGGCCTGATAATTTCGCTCCAAAGCTACACATATTTTCCCAATCACTCAGCGTTTTTCACATAATTTATCACGGCTTGACCTGGAGTACCGGAATATAACAAAAAAAGTCCTGCACATCGTGCAAGACTCGTGTGGTGGGCAGTGAGGGATTCGAACCCCCGACCCTCTGCTTGTAAGGCAGATGCTCTGAACCAACTGCGCTAACTGCCCATGTTGCCGTCAAAAGCGATGCAAAGGTACTGCTTTTTTCTTAACCACCAAACAAAATTCGGATTTTTTTCAAAAAAAAGTACTTTTTTTCTAAAATAGGCCGATTTTTTAGGGGAAAAACGCTAATTTCGCCTTCTCTATGGGTCATTTTGAAATGAGTTTTGACCCAAATACAGACAAGCTGGACAACTAACACAATATTATTAATAAGATAGACATGAAACAGACGTATGTGTTTTTAGCTGATGGCTTTGAGGAAATCGAGGCTTTGACGAGTGTGGACGTGTTGCGTCGGGCCGGTATGCCCGTGACGACCGTTTCGATTAATCCCGGTTTGGAGGTAAAGGGCGCCCATGGCGTGACCGTTGTAGCCGACAGCCTCTTTGCTGATAACGATTACAGCGATGCCGAGTGGCTTGTATTGCCCGGTGGCATTCCTGGCGCTCCCAACCTGGCGGCGCATGAAGAATTGTGTGAGGTCTTGAGCGAACGTGACGAGCGTGGAGGCAAGATCGCTGCCATCTGTGCTTCGCCCGCTATGGTACTTGGAACGTTGGGTATCCTTTATGGTCGTGAGGCTGTGTGCTATCCTGGACTGGAAGACACGGTCGAGGGTGTTAATTGGGCACAAACACTTGTTGCTGTCGATGGTCACATCGTCACGGGCCGCGGTCCCGCCGCAGCTGCTCCCTTTGCCCTGGCCATCGTTGCTGAGACCTTGGGCCAAGCTGCTGCTGCCCAGGTTGCTGCTGGCATGCTTCTTCCCGCCGACTGATGGCTGCCTACCCTTAAAGATGGGTGGTTTTTCTGTTTTCACAATGAATGAGTGAAGTCCCTCGTTCCACTTCATTGGCGCCTTACAGATCAATTGTAGTTTGGCGTTATTGTAATTGTGGAATAATGTGAGCATGTTAGTAATTTTTGTGTTAAAAAGTTGTAGAATTCAAAAAATGGGTGTAAATTTGTCGCATCTTTTTGAGAAGTGCAGCTATGTGCTGTCCTTTAAAGTGAAAGTAAACCTTTATAATAGAATTGAGAGAGAACCTTTTTATTTAACTAATATTTATTAACTCCTAAATCTTATTATTGATTTATGAAAAAATTTTTAGCATTACTTTTCGTATGCGCTGGTCTGACCGCAATGGCAGCTCCGCATGTTAACAAGGCTGACCTCGTTCAGGCAAACAAGGGCCAGATGGTGATGAAGGCTACTCCCGCCGCAACCCAGTTCACCAGCAATGTGATGAACATGCAGGCCAAGAACATGACTCCCATGAAGAGCCGCTTCACCCCCAACAATCTGGTTGAGGTTCGCAAGGCTCCCCGTCAGTTGAGTGACGCCGACATGATTGGTCTTCCCAGCGTTTGCTTCCTCTATGCTTATGACATCACTGGTGAAAGCCCTGTTCCCGCTGATCCGTTCTATGCTGGAAGCGGTGCTTACTGGTATCCTGATGCCAGCGATGGCGTTTACTTCGCAGGTCTTTATTGGAGCCCAACAACTGGTAGCACCTACTATCTGCCTCTGGACATCGACTACACCACTGGTGAGGTTGCTCTGTCATGGGGTATCCTGCTCGATGATGACACATTAGCAGGTTCTGGCCGCAATCGTGTCGATACTATTCTCTACAGTATCCTTGTTTCTCAGGACTACTGGGATAACAACGAGCAGAATGACTGTATGGGTACGCTCTACACCGACGGTTCAATCATCTTCGATGACAACTATGTATTCTATGAGCAAGCAGTGTTTAAAACATATCAAAACAATAACCTCTCTAGCATTGACACTGTTGAGACCCTTAACATGTTTGTTGGCACCGAGATCCTGACCGGTAATGGTGTCCTCACCTACAACAAGGAGCAGGATGGTAGCGCACAGAGCGCTAACGTGTTCATGTATCAGAGCAATGACACTGTATTCGTAGGCAACCTGTGGGACTATGGTATGCCCAGCGCTTACATGGTTCTGACCAGCGATGGTAAGGCTGTTTACAACTGCGCTGAGTTTAATCCCGAAGATTCAGTCACCTATC
The DNA here is from genome assembly GCA_016290325.1 of Muribaculaceae bacterium. GTDB lineage: Bacteria > Bacteroidota > Bacteroidia > Bacteroidales > Muribaculaceae > Sodaliphilus. Next base: position 50,127 of record JAEETL010000005.1, on the reverse strand, counting down.
TGTCGAACCCCATCTGGGACGTTAACGATGCTTGGATCAGCGGTGGTCTCGGCATGTTCTACCCCGTTGGTAGCTATGAGCTCGATGACGAGGGTTACATTGTTGACTACACTTGGGGCTTTGAGGCTAACGCTACTCCCGACCAGATCACTTGGGACTACACCATGCCTTGCAACGGTTATCACTTCCTCTATGGCTACCAGAACAACGTTCTGAAGTGGACCAATGGCAACCAGTTCGTACTTCCCACTCCCGAGCCTCAGGGCATGCGTGGTGATGCTGACGACAGTGGAAGCATTAGCATCGCTGACGTGAGCGCTATTATCGACGCTCTGTTGTCACAGGATTGGGACAGCATCAACTATGATAACGCTGACTGCAACCTGGATGGTACCGTTAACATTGCTGACGTCTCAGCATTGATCGACTTCATGCTGAGTGGTGCATGGCCTGCTGAGTAATCTCGATTACTTAAGCTAACTAGCTTAACAACCATAAAGTCAGGATCCGCACATTTTGCGGGTCCTGATTTTTTATTTATTGCCATGTTGGGCTAACCGATCGGATGGAGTGACGAATTGAACAGATGTGTGGCTAAGGGGGATTTTTTCTTGATTAAGAGAAATTAATGAGAATGTTTGTGAGGTTTGCTGCGAAATGTGTAACTTTGCAAGTTGGAAACAAAGCGTTAAACCATAATTATATATAATGTACATGAAAAGAATATTAGTACTATTAAGTGTGTTTGTGGGCTTGAGCTCTTTGGCAGGGGTGCCGTTGCAGCGTTCCCATGTTGTCAAGTCGCTTAAGACATCGCGCCAGTCGTGCCAGGTTTCTCCCTCATTAAGGGCGAATGCCGGTGATATGGCAGGTAGCCGAATCTGCCTTCTCCAACTCTATGATTGGACTGAGGATGCACAAGGCCGCGTGACTGTTGAGCCCAATGACCTGTTTTACTCGGGTGGCTGGTCAACAACGGTGGCAGCAGGCGATGATGCTGAGCACTTGTTGCTGTTGGGCGGTTTCACGATGTATGAGGTGACGCAGCCAATCAAGGTAAACTATGCAACTGGTAAGGTTACTCTTGAAGTGGGTGACGAGCCGTTTGGCACGACCTCGGGTAGCGTGACTACCACTAGTGGCATTACTACTACCACTGTTGACAGCACGTTGTGCTATTATGTAGTAAACGAGGATTGGCTTGTTAACGCTGGCCCGCTTGCCGACGTGACCGGCAGGATCGAAAACGATGGATCAATCGTGATTGATGAGGGCTTTTGCTTCTATATTGAGAATATCAAGACGACGACCGTGACTGTGAAAGGACGCACCCAGGTGTACAATGACACGACCTTCTCAATCTCATTGCTGATGCGAAATACCAGATTGCAAACACCGAATGGTAAACATGAGTACAAAGGCCAGTCAAATGGTGTGACCTATACTAACGATGTTTATATGCGTCAATCGGGTGACACGGTATATGTGACTAACCTGTATGGTTTGGGATGGCTTGGCGACCACATGATTCTTAGCAGCGACGGTACGATGTCATTCCCTGGTCAGCCTATTGCCGACATCAGTGACGCTGAGAATCCTAATGGAGATGGCGTGTGGTACAATACCACTAGCCAGGGCAATCCAGGAAACGAAGGTGAAGTGAACTCCCAAATGATTACTTGGGGCTTGACAATTCCCAGTGACAACAACACGAATTGGCCGGGTTGGTACCTTAACAAGCTTTATTTTACCGATGGCTCACAGTTTGTGGTTCCTGGCACTTCCACAGTAGTGCGTGGCGACGTGAACGGAGATGGTAATGTGAACATTGCCGACATTAGTGCATTGATTGACTATTTGCTGAGTGGTGACACCAGTGTCATTGTTTTGGAGAATGCCGATTGCAATCAGGATGGTAATGTAAATATTGCCGATGTTAGTGCATTGGTTGACTATCTGTTGAGCAACGCATGGTAATTGTGTGAAATATAGGAATTAAGAATTGAGGCCCCGTGCTTGCGATATGAGCAAGCACGGGGTTGTTGTTGCGCTCTTTTGCTTTTTGTGCTTGCATAAGGGGTGAGAATCGGGATATTTTTGCACCCGAAGATTTTTTACACATTAATAATATAAAATATACCATGAAGAAACACAATTTCAAAGAAACCCTGGTCGTTCCCAAGGCGATGGTGCCGCACGCCAATGGCGAGGCGGCACGTTTAGGCGAGGCCGTGCTGGCCCAGAATGTGCGTGAGCAAGAACTCTCGCTACAGGTGACAGGCGTTCCCGCTACGGTGGGCGCTATCACGCCAGGCGAACGTTTGCTGCTCATGACGGGCGAGCATATTGTGACCGCAAGCCAAACGACGGTAAAAATCGATGGACAACCTGTTGCCACTGTCGAGGGCGCGATTAAAGGCGCATATCTCATCGGCGAGGTGATTGTTGTGGTGGCTTCCGGTGGGTTGACTTATCTGTCACAGTTTGAGGGTGAGTGGACAGTATTGGAACCCGACGAAGCGGTGCCATCGTTGGCATTCAGCGCGGCAACTGCGGTCACTCGCGCTGATGTGGGAGCATATTCATTTGCTGCGCCCTATAGCCGATGGCAGGCTCCGCTTGCCGATGCCGATGCCAGAGGCTTGGAACGACAGTTGCGAGCGGTATGGAATGCCCTGAATGCCGATGCGGTTGCCGATGGGCATCATGTCGGTCCCATGCTGGTGAGATGGGCAGTGCGCCTGCAAGATGATTCCTATTTATGGATGAGTGAACCCGTTAGAGTGGGTGATGAGACCCTTGCCAATGCTGACCGCATTGCTGCCCAAGTGGTGAATAACAACAGCGGATTCACAGGAACTGAAAACACAACCCTCGCGTTGACACATTATTCCTTGACGGTAGATGTGACAAGTGGCATCTCGCCTGAGTGGTTGCCGCTCGTCAAGAGTATCGACGTGTTTGCCACCGATGCTGCCCGTCTGCTCTCGTCGAGCCGTTCGCTGGATTATCGCTGCATCACACGTACCGAAGGTGAACGCGAGTATATATTGGAAATGGGGCTATCCCATTTGAGCCCGGATGCGATCACACGTCAGTTAAATTCCTCGCCATGGCGGCTCGTCGCCACTGCCCCGGCAACAGCTGCCCTTTCTGGCGGTGATTTTGCTGCTCCTGTTGAGCAGTTGTCGCTCACCTCAGCCCAATGTGCCACTATCGGAGCGATGACTCGGTTGAATGGCGTGGTTTGCTCAACTGCTGCCAGTGGTAGGCTTTATTGTTGCACATCGGCCGGTGAAGTCGTCGTTTCGGCTCCAGGCAATGCAATGGCACAATCCCATAGTCAAATCGTGGCGGGCGCAACGCCGTTAGCAATGGCTGTTGTCACTAAACCACTGTATTCGGGCGGCTTTGGCCGTTATCCGGTCTATCTGTTTACCGATGACGGTATTTTTGCGATTCCGCAGCGTTCTACAGGAACATTAGGCGAGGCGCGCCTTGTTGATCGCACGGTTATCGCTGCCGACGTGCCGCCGGTTGAGGGCGGGGGTGACATTTGGTTCATTTCTCGTCATGGGCACCTATGCCGCTTGCAGGCATCGCGGGTGACCGTGTGCCAGCATCATGTCTCATATATTGCGATGGCTTGGTGTAATGCTTACAATGAATTGTGGCTCTTGCCGTCGCGGGGCTATCCCGTGGCGATGATGGCCAGCGGAGCGATGAGCGATCGCACTATTGATGCTGCAAGCCTCTACAGTGATCCCTTGCACGCTGTGGCAGTGAGCGACACGGGCAGTTTGTTGGATTTGGAACGGGAAGAGGCCGTCGAGGTGTCCGTGAAGTGGCACAGTCATCCCATCGCGTTGTCCCCGCTGATGTCAAGAAAGGCTAGACGTATTGTGTGGCACCTGTCGAGCGCGGGAGCTGACTTGACATTGCGGGTCACGGGTCAATGGGGCATCATGGCTATTGACCGCGACGTGAGTCTTATTAATGTGACGGGCATCATCGATCAACCGCTGGCTACTGCACCCATCCTGGTGCCGGCACGTACCTTGAGGATGCAGATGTCGGGTATGGCAACCACTGGCACCCTCTTGTTGCCCACGCTTATCAATGAGAAATAGCATGGAAAAGAGAGCTATCACTCTGGAGGCGGTGCTCATCGAGAACGAGCGCCGTAAAAGCATGCTCGCCCGTGACCGCTATGACCCACTGGCGGGCGTGGGTTGTTGGGGTGACCGCGTGGCGGTTGGCGACTGTCATGTGCCCCGCGCGGTGTTGCAGGCGTGTCCTGATTATGCCAAGTTGGAACCGTTGGAACAAGAACGGCAGCGCATCAAGGAGGATTTTGAGTTCTGGTGTGCCCGTTGCGTGACCATCAAGGACAAGATGAGCGGCCGTAATGTGCCGCTCATTCTTAATCGTCCCCAACGCCGCCTGTTGGGCGTGATGGAGGAACAGCGGGCGGCAGGAAAGCCGGTGAGGGTGATTCTGCTTAAGGCGCGTCAGTGGGGTGGTTCAACCCTGGTGCAAATGTACCTGGCATGGATGCAGCTCGTGCGCCACAAGGGCTGGAACAGCCTTATATGTGGTCACCTGCACGCGACGAGCAAGAGCATCAAGCGGATGTATAACCTGATGCTGCGCCATTATCCCCGTGAACTGATTGAAGATGGCGAACGGTTGGTTTTCACCAAACTTGAAGGCCAGCCCAATGTCCAGCAGATTGAGGCGCGCGAATGTTTGGTTCTCACTGGCAGCTCACGCAGCGAGGATGCCGTGAGAGGCTATGACATTTCAATGGCCCATCTGAGCGAGGTGGCATTCTGGCAGTCGAGCGTGATGCATAACCCTGACGAGGTGGTGCGCAGCGTGTGTGGCAGCATTGCCCTGAAACCCGAGACGGTTATCGTGCTTGAATCCACGGCCAATGGCGTGGGCGACTACTTTCACGACGAGTGGCTTCGCGCCCAAATGGGTCGCAGCGATAAGGCCCCGATATTTGTGCCGTGGCGCGAGATAGGCATTTACTCGGTGGCGGTGGATGACGCTCAAGCGTTGTGGGAGCAGATGGACGAATATGAACACAAATTATATGAAGACGGTTGCACGCTGGAGCAGATCAACTGGTATCATCAAAAGCGGCGTGAGTATCGCAGCCATGAACTAATGATGGCCGAATATCCGAGCACTGCCAGCGAGGCTTTCACGGCGACCGGTTTCAATCCTTTCCCTACCGATTATCTTGACCGATTGGAAGAAGGTTGCTCGACGGAACCATTGCTTGTGGGTGATATCCAAGGCGAGGGCTTGAGCGGCAATGAGGCCAAGAGCGGCATTCATTTGGTCAAGGAACTGGGCGGGCATCTCAAGGTGTGGGAATACCCTGAACGGGATTCTCCTGTCGTGGTGAAGTATTTAACCGTGGTTGATGTGGGAGGCAGGGCTGACAGCAGTGACTACTCGGTGATCGCCGTGTGGCGCCTGGGAGGCCAGGGCTGTAAACATGCCATTGTCGCCCAGTGGCGAGGTCACATTGACCATGACTTGTTGGCGTGGAAGGCGATGCAGTTGTCGAAGTATTATAACAATGCCCTGCTCGCTGTGGAGAGCAATACCCTCACTAACGAGGCGGCAAGGGCAGGGGAGAGCGACTATATCCTGCAAAAGGTTCATGCGGTTTATAGCAATGTGTATCAACGCGGGCCACACAAATTGGGTTTCCACACTAACGTGAAGACCAAGGGCGAGGCCATTGTTGCCCTAATTGCCGCTTTGAGGAAAAACTCCTATGTGGAGCGTGACATCGAGGCGGTGAACGAGATGCGTGACTATGAGGAACGTAAGGGGCGCTATGGTGCGCGCTCGGGCAAACATGATGACATCCTCATGACCCGCGCCATCGGTCTGTTGCTTATCCAGGACAAGCGTATCAACCCCAGCACTCCACCTCCTGACAAGTCACTGGCAAAGGACCACTGGCTCGTTGGTCAACACAAGATGTGACAATAAAAAAGTCCGCAGCCAATTTGGCTTGCGGACTTTAAAGCATTATGAAAAATGTAGTTTCTTACTTGATCACCTTGCAGGTGCTGGTGGTACCATCGTTGTAGGTAACGACCTTGATGTTCACGCCATCAAAGGGCTCGTTGTTCTCCATACCAGCGATGTTGTAGTACTTCACGTTGTTGATGGTCTTCTGGGCCAGGTTCTCAACCACGTTGGCGCTACCGAAGGTGCTCACGCGGTTGTACAGCATGAAGCGCTGGGTCTCGGCGTTACCACCGGTGCCATAGAAGAAAGTACCCTCGTTTGAGCTCCACTCAGCGATAGCGCTCTCACGGAAGTTCAGAATCATGTTACCAAGAACGATGTCGTCAATCTGACCTTCGATAGCATCCTGGTTGTTGTTCTTAATGAACAGACCAAACACGGTATAGTCTTTCTTGAGGGCACCATTTGCTCTGTACTTACCAGCGGTCTGGGCTGACAGGTGTGAGCCATAAGCGTTTGAGTTGTAAACTACAACGGTATAGGCAGCGTAGTTCTTGCCGTCAATCACCTTGGTTCCTTCTTTCAGACCCAATGTGAGGTTGCTGGTGTTGGGCATGCGGTCACCCTGTGCAAACTGCTCATCATCGTCGTTAACGGTGAACTCAAGACCCTCGGGCAGATAAATGTCCAACTGGAATGAGTTATAAGTGATCTCGTTATAGAGGTCGCCTGCTGAGTTGTAAGCGATGGGAGTGAGTGCCTGAACAGCCTCGTTCTGATAGATCTCATCGTCGTTCAGATAGAACCAAATGGTCTGCACGGCGCCACTCTTGAAGCTCAAGGTGTTGTCATAGGTCTGCATATCGCCCATGTCGTCATAGTCACCACGAACAAAGAAGTGGTCCTGGGTTGCTTGACCAGTCATGGCGGGTTCGCCACTGGACAGCCATGCCAATTCACCAGTTGACAGATCATCAGCGAAAGCGGAAACGCTCAGCGATGCTGCGGCAGCAAAAAGAAGTAAACTTTTAATCTTCATAGTTAAATGAATTAAATTGTTAGTAATAATGTCAATTAATATTTTTTTTAGTTTTGTTGCTAATTAATTCCAATAAAGCACATTACCAACATGCTGGCAACGGGCACTTGTACTAACCTGAAAATGAGAAAATTGCACACAAAAGTGGCTATTTTTCCCCCTTTTCAGAGTACAATATTACAAACTTTTTTTGGACTGACCAAATTTTTTTATTGACAACCGAAAAAATTAACAATCGTTTTTGGGTACCGAGATGAGCCGTCTGGTTTCCTTACTTCCCATCTCTAAACATTTTTTGCGGTTGTTTTTTAAGGAAGGATCATGCAGGATAGCGCTGTGGCTGCTTCATTGTAACGCACTTGGATCGAGAAAGTGACATTGAGGGGCGACCCAGGTGCAACCACATATTTCGCTTGCCAGCCATTGGCTTGGGAAGGTGCCTCGATGGCCGAGAAGAGGCTGTCCACATCGGCCTCACGGCAGGTAACTGTCCACTGGCAGGTGCCCGCATTGAAACCTTCATCGTTAATGAGTTGTGACGAACTGTTGACAATGGTCATCAGGATGGTATCTCCAGGATGAACCTTGCGGGTTCCCTCGGTTATCCATGCGTTGTTTTCCTTCATGGCGACGTGCCACACACGGTTATGCAGCAATAGGGAGTCGGACATGTTGTTAGCGGTGGCGATGATGTGTGTCTCGCAGTCGTCGCGCACATTGGCCATCATCACCAGCCCCTCGTTGTTGACCGTTGCCACCATGGAGTTAGTGGATCTCCATTTCACGGTAGCTGTCTCACTAGTGATGGCATGGACTTGGAGGCTCTGTCCCATATAGGCATAATCCCTATCAGCATTTAGCGTGATGGTGAAAGCCGCAGGTGGTGGGGGATAATTTGTGGTGTCTGTTCCGATTGTGTCTTTCGGCGTGACATTGCCGGTCGTGTCGCGGGTGGTGTCTGACGGATTGACTCTTCCTGTGGTGTCATTGGTCACAATCGTATTGCCATTGCCCGTATGCCTGTTGCGCGGCTCATCGTGGTCGCACGCTGACACACACCAGATAGCGGCCAATAACATCAAGAGTGGCAGGAACTTAGTCAATCTTGTCATAACTTGATCTTGAACGATTTGTCGGCTAGCGCAGCCAATTGCCTGAAACGCTTATACCAGCCGGGTTTTGCCGCAGGCCTTATCTTGGGTATTTTCTCGCTAGGATGTTGAATGCCAAAGGATTTTCTCATTCTTTAGTGCAAAGTTAAGGTTGTTGGTTATTGTCGCTCCCGCTAACCGTTGTTTCACGGTGGAGGGGAAGCGTGTAGAAGATGCCAAGCGACAAGCCCAAGGAACTGCCGCGAGGCCCATAACCAGGTATGAACCAGGGCTTTGAATTGGCGTTTTTGCCATAGTCAAAGATGCCGTGGTAACGAATCATCCACCCCATGGCCAGTTGACCAAACAGTTTGACTTTTAGGCCCACTCCCGCCTCGCCCCACAGGGCATGGGAGCGTTCACCCTTGATAGCATAGGGGATATCCTCGTTCCAGTAGCTGTTCACATAACGGACGTTGGTCACATCATAAGAGAATGTGCTGTAACCTAATCTTACGCCCAAAAACACCTGATAATCAGGGGTGTTTTTGAATAAGAAATTGTAGTTGGCACCTACCTTGAAATAAGGAGATGGTTTACCCTTGTAAGTGAAGTTCATGTCATCGGGCGATTTGTTGGCCCAACCTAGACCCAGCTCAACCGTAGGCTGGATGCGGTTCCACATGTTGAGCGTCGCGTTCACGTCGGCGCTGGCATAACTTTGCCCGAATGCCATGAATAACGGTTCGGCCAGATTGATGCCAATTGACAGGTCGGTCAAGCGGGGATAGCGCTTGTAAACACGCCTGAGAGAGTCCTTTAGCGCCTCTTGGATAGCGGCGGTGCTGTCACCGCTGATGTATTGTTGGATGATCTTCTCGTCGGTGCCCTTGGGAGGCGGTTGCACGCGGTTGGTCTCGGGCTTGACGGGTGTGACGTGCCGCTTGTCAGGCTCTTGCGCTCCAGCGCCCAATGCAGTCATGAGAATCAATGCTATCAAGAGAATCGTCCCCTTGATGTCAATGGCTTTATGTGGGCTGGTTCTCATAGGGCGGATTGGGAGAAATGGATGCGCAGGGCGGGCGTGCGCGAGTTAGTGACATGGGGGGTGAGCAAGACAACCGAGTCAATGCCATGATGAGTGGTGCTCACGTTATTGATGTCAAAGTTGAACATGGCGCCACATTCTATCGAGTGGAAATACTCAACGGGCTCATAATCAAATGTGATGGTGTCTCGCAACATCGTTCTGACATTATCGGTAGTGACCCACCTCCACAGGGCGTAACTGGTGCTGCTCACGCTAGCGCGCAGCGGGAGGTAAACCTCGTTGATTGAACTGGAGTCCACCAGGAGGCTGTCACCGGGAACCCCGATGCCCATGATGGATAAACCCGTGACGGTTTGCTGATTCTCGCCAATATGGAGGGTGGCCAGAGGCAGACTGCTGCCGTTGTCATAGCAACTGTCGTCGCTGCACGCCCCCAAACCAATGGTCAGAGCGAGCAGTGATAGGAGTGCTATGAAGGACAGTCGGTTCATTGCGCGTCTATGTTCTCGGTGGCCTTGACGGTTTCTTTTATCTGCTCGGGTAACTCATCAACTTGGCGTGAAGGCAGGGCTTTTGAGTCGACCTCGTCGGTGATACGCTCGTTGATCTCGTAATGGTTACGGTCGTAGCTGTGGCGGATGATGAGCTCTCCCAAAAATCCCGTGAGGAATAGTTGAGTGCCCAAAATCATCATCGTGAGTGAGAGGTAGAAGTAAGGAGATTCGGTAACCAACCTGTAGCTGTGGCCGCTATACATGTTGTAGAGCTTGAGGGCTCCCACGACGATGACGGCGACAAAACCCAGCAGGAACATGAGGCTGCCCAGCAAACCGAAGAAGTGCATAGGCTTGACCCCGAACTTGGCTTGGAACCACAGGGTAATCAAGTCCAGATAGCCGTTGACGAAGCGGTCCAGTCCGAATTTGGTCGAGCCGTACTTGCGTGCGCGGTGCTTAACCTCTTTCTCGCCAATGCGTGTGAATCCAGCGATCTTGGCCAGGTAGGGCACATAGCGGTGCATGTCGCCATACACCTCGATGTGCTTCACGACCTTCTTGCGGTAGGCTTTCAAGCCGCAGTTGAAGTCGTGCAGGTTGTGGATGCCGCTCACGCGTCGCGCGGTAGCGTTGAATAGTTTGGTGGGTATGGTCTTGCTGAGCGGGTCATAACGTTTCTTTTTCCAGCCACTCACGAGATCATAACCATCTTGTGTGATCATGCGGTAGAGCTCAGGAATCTCGTCAGGACTATCCTGGAGGTCGGCATCCATTGTGATGATCACATCACCCTGAGCCTGTTCAAAACCAGTGTTCAGTGCGGGTGATTTACCGTAATTGCGCCTGAAAGAGATACCTTTCATGCGGGGATTCTTGTCGTGAAGTCCCTTGATTACTTCCCAAGAGTCATCGGTGGAGCCGTCGTTGATGAATAGCACTTCATAAGAGAACTTGTTCTCGTCCATGACGCGCTCGATCCATTGTGCCAGTTCGGGCAGCGACTCGGCTTCGTTATACAGTGGAATGACAACTGAAATATCCATATAATTGTCTAGAAATTATCGTTTTATAGTGATATGCATTAATTGTTTCGGCGGCTTTTTTTGATTGCACGTTGGGCGGGCCACGCTGTGATGGCGCTCAATAATGACCCGGAGAAAGTGATTAACCAGTACATGTTCATCACGACCTCGATGGGTGACGGCATGAGTTTCTCATCCACCATGCGCTTGATTACTCGCAACATGTCACTGTTCTTCATCTCGGGCATGTCCTTGTAAGCGTTGATAATCACTTGAGCTTGGTCATACATGAAGGTGGGCCTGAAATATTGAAGCACGAGATAGACAATTAGGCTGGCCACCAACGTTCCCAACAAGAACAGCATGATGCCTAGCATCCACAGGCCCGCATACTCGGTAAAGCCGTCATCCTCAATGAATTTGCGTCGCTGAAAATAGCCGACGATGAAAGGTATGCCAAGTACCATTATGATGAACAAGAAACTGAGCGGCGGAAAATAGTCGCTGAAGATATATGGCATTGCCGCGCAAGCAAGGTAAAGACCGAATGGAACACCCCATTCAGCTGCGCGTTGATATATGCTTTTTTTCTTTTCCATGAGATAACCTGCAAAATTAGGCAAATTAATCGATAATGGGGCTACTGGTCGTTAAAAAAATGATGTTTTTGGGTTTTGTTGTTTTTCAGTAGTTTTTTTGTGAGTGAAAAATGTGGCCTAAAATGGTGAAAAATGAGTGAAAAACGGGTTTATCTGAGGGATTACCATGAAATAGTGAAAAATTTTGTGAAAACAAGCCGATTGTTTCAAAATAAGTGTTATTTTTGCGCGTCTTATTCACTTCTTGTTTGTGATATTGCTCGTGTTATGAAACACCTCAGTCCTTGCATTGCAAGGTCAAAAAGAATCCTATTTCCAACCGTGCTCATCGTGATGATGGTTATGGGAGGATTGCTGTCGCTGCAATCGTGCCATCGCGGTAGCTCAGTTGGTCATGGTGATGAGGTGCGTTATGCCCAGCTGGACAGCATGATTGGCCATGTGACGTCGGCCGACAGCCTTGCCATGATGATGAGAAGCTATCATGCCGAGCAGGATGTCATGGGTGAGATGCTCGCGAGTAAGTACTATGGCCGGGAGATGCGTAAACAGTCTCGTTTTGATGATGCTATAGCGGCCCATAACCGCTGTCTGGCTTTAGCCATTGTGGCCGAGGACACTATCGAGATGGTAGAGGCACTTAACGACCTGGGCACCGACTGTCGCCGTCAAGGCGATTTGACCATCGCCAATGACCATCTGATCAGGGCACTCAAACTGACCGACGCCTACAGTAAACATGAGAGCGAGGAGGCTTTGTCGATGCGTGTGAAGACGCTCAACGGCATCGGTATGATTGAGATTGATATGTGCAATTATCCGATAGCCGACAGTGTGTTTCACGAGGCGCTTCAAGGAGAAATCAAGCTTGGCCGCGATGTGGGGAAAGCAGTGAACTATTCCCGGTTGGGAGCAGTCAAGCAGGCTTTTGGTCAGTTGGATTCCGCTTGGTACTATTATCGCAAGTCTTTAGAGTGCAATCAAATGGCTGACAATAAGATAGGTATCGCTTTGTGTCACTTGCACTTTGGCGAGTTGCACGAGGATGAACGCCGCTTCTCTCACGCCATCGACGAGTACCACAAAGCCTATGATCAGTTGAAAGACCTGAATGAGCGGTGGTACTGGCTTGAGTCATGTTTGGCATTGGCCCGCGTGAGCATCAAGATGGGAGAGAAGGAAGAAGCACAGGAGTACCTGCAACAGGCCGAGGCCGAGGCGTTACTTATAGGTAGCCGTGAACACCAGGCACGTGGCCACTTGACGCATTACGAGCTTGCGCGGCTTGAGGGTAACCCACAGGAGGCATTGGATCACTATGTGAAAGGAACAGAGCTACTCGACAGCGTTTATGGCCTGAAGAAAAATGATGAAATGCGCTCGCAGTTTGTGGACTATGAACGCACTCGCGCTTCGGGACAGGTTGACCTGCTCAACAAGGATATTACCCACTTGAAACGCATGCGCAACATGCAATTCCTGTTTATCCTCGCGTTGTTGCTCATGGCCGGCGGTATCATTGCCGCTCTGGTCTATGCCATGAGGGTAAGGAACCGCACGCAGCGTCTCATGAGCCAGGTGGAGGAGACACGCTCGTTGTTCTTCACTAATGTGGTTCACTTGTTGCGTACACCCTTGGCCGCTATCATGGGTGCGGCCGACAATATCGTGACCCACGCAGATACTGCCGATGTTCCCCCTGAGCAACGAAAGAATGTCGAGATAATTGATCGTCAGGTTCATAACCTGCTGCTGCTCGTGGACCGCATTCTGGAAGTGGGTAGCGTGCGCAGTAGGATTAATGATCTCGAGTGGCGCCGAGGCGACGTGGTGGCATTCATGCGCATGACATTGGAGAAATACCGTGAGCAGTGTGTGGAACGCCATATCGAGCTCATCTATGCCCCTCTTGAGGATAGTGTTGAGATTGACATGGTGCCCAGTTACCTGAGTACTATTGTGGGCAGTCTTGTGGACAATTCCCTGAACTATTGCCGCGAGTTCTGTAAGATAACGGTGACCTCTCGGGTCGATGGGGGTATGTTTATCATCAGGGTAGCCGATAACGGTATGGGCATCAGAAAGGAAGATCTGCTCCATGTGTTTGAGCCGTTCTACCGTTCGACCGAGGCCGAGCGACTGGTCGAGGGTATGGGCATCGGCCTGACGGTTGTACGTGACATGGTAATGGCGATGGGCGGCACGGTAGCTGTGGACAGCATGAAGGATCAAGGTGCCGTGTTTACCGTTAAATTGCCGTGCAAGCAAGAGCAGGACGTGAAAGAACGTTTTGACAGTGTCGTAGATACCGCGGTCAAGTTTGTGCAAGGCGCTCGCCGAAATGAGGCTCCCGATGTGCTGGAAGAGGGTTGCAGCAAGGGTAAACCTGTGGTGCTTGTTGTCGAGGATCATAATGATGTGGCCCATCTGGTGGGAAGTGTCCTTAAGGACAATTATGATGTGCAATATGCCTATGATGGCGAGCAAGGCCTGGCCAGGGCGTTGGAGTTGAATCCCGCTGTGCTGATCACCGACGTGAAGATGCCCCAGATGGACGGTTGTGAGATGTGCCGCAAGATCAGGGCGAACAGCCAGTTATGTGATATTCCTATTCTCATGCTCAGCGCCCGTACTGGCAGCGCCGACCGCATTAAAGGCATCAAAGCCGGCGCCGATGTTTACTTGGTTAAACCGTTTGTGGGCTTGGAATTGCTGGCATGGGTTGACCATCTGGTAGTGCGAGGCCAGTTGAAGCGGGCCCCCGAAAGCGCTAATGTCACCATTGCTCCAGCCTTGAGCGCTGATGTGAGTCTTGATGACAGGTCATTCTTGTACCGTTTTGCTCAACTGGTTGATGAACAGTTTGCCAGCGGTGAGACAAAGCCCGATTTGGATAAAATCGCGTTAGCGTTCAAGATCGGTGAGAGTCAGCTCAAACAACGCATCCAAACCCTTACCGGCAAGAATGTAACAGCGTTCATATCCCAGTTGCGTATGGAGAAAGCCATGCGCTTGCTCAAGAAGAATCCCGATATGCTCATCGGCGACGTGGCTGAGAAGTGTGGCTTTGTCGATGTCGCCTATTTCTCGAGGGTGTTCCGTAATTACTACAAGATGACGCCCACTCAGGCGCGCAACGGAGAATAGGAAAGAGTATAGGGCCTATCGGATTTACTGACAGCAGTGATTAGAGATTAAGAATTCTTGTCGTTGGGCTTGCCCCATCGGCTTTGCTGGCGTGCGGCCATTTGGTTCTCGCTAGGGTTGTCCTGCGGATGCCACAACTGCGGGTGATTCAGTTCGGCGGGCATATATTCCTGCTTGACGAAATGCCCTGGATAGTCGTGGGCATACATGTAATCCTTGCCGTATCCCAGTTGCTCCATGAGTCCCGTGGGGGCATTGCGCAGGTGCAATGGCACGGGCGCGTTGCCCGTCTCATTGACCAGAGCCAGCGCACTGTCAATGGCCAGGTAGGCACTGTTGCTCTTGGCACTGGTGGCGAGGTAGATGGCACATTCGCTCAGGGGGATGCGTCCCTCGGGCCAGCCGATCTTATTGATGATGTCAAATGTGGCATTGGCCAGCAGCAGCGCGTTGGGGTTAGCCAGGCCAATATCCTCGGCAGCAAGGATGCACAACCGCCGCGCGATAAACTTGGGGTCTTCACCGCCAGCGATGAGCCTAGCCAGCCAGTAAACTGCCGCATCGGGATCGCTGCCGCGTATGCATTTAATGAAGGCCGAGATGATGTCATAGTGCATCTCGCCGTTCTTGTCAAAGGCGAGCGGGTTTTGCTGCAAGCGGCTGGTAACAATGTCATCGGTAATTACAAAGGGCTCGCTGTCCTGAAGCGATTGCAGGATGAGGTCTAGGATGTTGAGCAGTTTGCGTGCGTCGCCACCTGCAAAGCGCAGCAACGCCTCGGTTTGCTCCACACGCACCTCACGCCCCTGGAACATCTTGTCGGTCTTCAAGGCATGGTCCAGCAGTTGCAGGAGGTCGTCGCGGTCCAGCGGGTTGAGCACATAAACTTGGGCGCGAGAGAGTAGGGGGCGGATGACCTCAAACGAGGGGTTCTCGGTCGTCGCCCCAATGAGCGTGACCGTGCCGCGCTCCACTGCGCCGAGCAACGAATCCTGCTGCGACTTGTTGAAGCGGTGGATCTCGTCGATGAACAGGATTGGGCGCCCCTTGGCAAACACGCTTCGCGCGTCGGCTTGGCAGCGGTCGAGTATCTCGCGCACGTCCTTCACGCCCGATGTGACGGCACTGAGGGTGTAGAACGGCACTTGGGTCTGCTCGGCGATGATGCGCGCCAGTGTGGTCTTGCCCACTCCTGGCGGTCCCCACAGGATGAATGACGAGATGTTGCCGCTCTCGATCATGCGACGAATCACGGCACCCTCGCCCACCAGGTGGCGTTGCCCGATGTAATCATCAAGCGACCGTGGTCGCAATCGCTCAGCAAGAGGTTCGTAGCTCATAAAATCTAAAGTAAATATTTAAGATTTGAAGGCATGTCGCTCGATGGCGTGGCAGACGACTTCAAGACCGCGGGCGTCCACGTCGTCAAAGGCTGCTAACTCACGGCTGTCGATATCGAGCACGGCGATGACTTCGCCCTGGCTGTCGCGCAAGGGGACGACAATCTCGCTTCGAGACAGACTGCTGCAGGCGATGTGACCAGGGAACTGTTCCACGTCGGGGACGACGAGGGTGCGGTTTTCTTGCCATGCCGTACCACACACGCCCCGGCCTCGCTTGATGCGGTAGCAGGCCACAGGCCCCTGAAACGGTCCTAAAAGTAATTCTTCACCTTTGACCACATAAAAACCTGTCCACCATGCGTGCAAGGTGTCGTGGATGATCGCGGCTGCATTGGCCAACTGACCCATGACGTTGTCCTCGCCCTCAAGCAGGCTATCGACCTGCTTGGCCAGCAACTGATAATTTGCTTCTTTTTCCATACCCGACAAAGTTACTGCCTTTGGTCCAATAAAAAAAGTAGAGACGCAAAATTTTGCGTCTCTACTAGATAAATTGTTGAAGCTAATGGCTTACTTCACAACCTTAACAGCGCTCTTGCTGCCGTCGGTGTAGGTGATCACCTTGATAGCGATGCCCTCGGGCTGTGCCATCTCCTGACCAGCTACGTTGAAGTAGCGTACGTTAGCAACAGTCTTGCCAGCGTTGAGCTCGTCAACGTTAACGTTGTTGTCATACAACCAAACGATGTCGGAAGCGTTCTTCTCACCTTCTACGGTGTAGTAAACCTGGATACCGATGTTCTTGGTGAACAGGGGCTCGTAACCCTCAGCGTTGGTGCGATACATGTAAACGAAGTAGTTCTTGAAGTCTACAGCGTTGCTGTAGAGGTCATAGGTAACCTCGGTGATGTCATCCTCGGCTGCCAGGTCATAGGTGTAGTCAGCACCAGTGAAGTGGAAGATCTCGGGACCATTACCGTTGTCGACGAAGACGCTGTAGCTCAGGTACTCGGGATCGAGCATGTTGCCATCAACATCGGTGGTGGGCATGGTGAAGTAGAAGCGGCTGAAGCCAGTCTCGTCACCGCAGTCATACCACTCGTCAGCGCTAGGATTAGCGGGAACAGCGGGAACGAGGTTAACCATTTGGCCGATGGCCTCACCGGGGTTGGTGAACTCGAGAGCGGTCATGCTCAGGTCGTCGTTGTAATAAGTCATCAAACCGGTAGCGTTGTAGCTCTCGGGGAACTCGGCATTCATGTCGCCCTCGCAACCCAGCAGATAGATCTTGTCGCCATCGATCATGAACTGAATCTCGGTGGTGCGCTCGTCGATCTCATAGCCAAGGTAGTAGCCTTCCTCGCCATTCTCGTCGGTGTCGATGTAGGTGTAGGTGCTACCCCAACCGAGGACGATACCATACTCATAAGCTTCGCTGTAGGTCAGGTATTGGCCAGCGGGGATGGTGATGATGCCGGTTTCAGCATCATAGGTACCCTTTACCCAGCTGTTATAGCTGTCGTGCCACCAAGCGGGGTTCTGGATGTAAACTTCGCCATTGGCCTCGTCGAAGGCAACAATCAACTTGCCGTCGGTAGCTTGTTCGCCAATGCCAAAGATGCTGTTGTAGATGCAAGCACTGTTGCGATAGTAGGTGTTAACCACGCAACCCTCGGGGATCTCGGTGATGATGGTGGGAGCAACGGGAGCCTCGGTCTCGGTGAAGACACTGTTGTAGTCAAGGTGACCACCCCAGCTGTCGTCATCGGTCCAGATGCAGGTCAGACCGGTGGCCTCGTACTGGTAGTACTCGTGACCACTTTCGGGATCGGGAGCAGCCATGTCACCAAGCATGGTGATGGTCTCGCCGTCAACAGCGAACTCAACCTCGGTCACGCGATCGTCGGGAATCATTGACAGGGTGGTGCCCTCTACAATGGTTGAACCCCAGCACAGAACGACGTCAGCCTGGTACTCATCGCTCCAATAGATTGACTGGCCCATCTCGACAGTGATGATGGTACCATCCTCGTTGAGCTGACCCTCAACCCAGTTGTCACCAAAGCGGTCACCGCTACCGAACAACAGGTTCTTCATGTAAACCTTGCCATTCTCACCGTAAACCATGTCGATGCGCTTGCTCTGCTCACCGTAGGTGATGTAGCCACCGCTAACATAAACAGAACCACCTGCGCGGAGGTAGGTTTTAGCCTCGCCCTCAGGATCTGCGATAGTGGCACGCAGCTGGGTGTTGGCCTTAAGGTCATTCACCTTAACCGTTGACTTGGTCATCTCGGTCTTAGGCATGATTTTGTTGCTCTTGATGGCGCGGTTAGCCTTCAGGTTCACACCTGCAGATGCACTAACAGCCACTGCCATAGCAACCAAAAGTACTGATAATTTCTTCATAATGAAAACGAAATTAAGTTAAAAAAAAGGTAGTTAATACACTAAATAATAAATCATTGATGGTTTATTACAAGAAATGGTAGTTTTAATTAGGCGCAAAAATACAAACTAAAATTTATTATACCAAATATGGTAGCCGAATTTTTGCTAAAAAAATCAATAGATGGCTTAGGGAAATGATTTTAACAGTTCTTGGGGACAACTAAATCAACCTGTATGGCAACTACCGACAAGTCGATTTGCCCCCATTCAAAGGGAAAGAAATTGGCGTTTGGGCCAATAGAAAAGTAGAGACGCAAAATCTTGCGTCTCTACTAGATAAATTGTTGAAGCTAATAGCTTACTTCACAACCTTAACAGCGCTCTTGGTGCCGTCGGTGTAGGTGATCACCTTGATAGCCATGCCCTCGGGCTGAGCTACCTCTTGACCAGCTACGTTGAAGTAGCGTACGTTAGCAACGGTCTTGCCAGCGTTGAGCTCGTCAACGTTAACGGGAGTGTCATACAGCCAAACGATCTCAGAAGCGTTCCTCTCACCGTCAACGGTGTAGTAAACCTGGATACCGATGTTCTTGGTGAACAGGGGCTCGTAACCCTCCATGTTGGTGCGATACATGTAAACATAGTAGGTGCTGAAGTCAACAGCGTTGGTGTAGAGCTCGTAGGGAACCTCGGTGATGTCATCATCAGGGTACAGGTCATAGGTGTAGTCATCACCAGTGAAGTGGAAGATCTCAGGACCGTTACCGTTGTCAATAAAGATGCTGTAGCTCAAGAGGCTGGGATCGATCATGTTGCCATCAACATCGGTTTTGGGCAGGGTGAAGTAGAAGCGGCTGTAACCAGTCTCGTCACCACAGTCATACCACTCGTCAGCGCTGGGATTAGCGGGAACAGCAGGAGCGAGCTCGAAGTTCATACCGAAGGGCAGAGGATTGCCTTCCTCGTCAAAGTAGCAGAACTCAAGGGATGTCATGCTCAGGTCGTCGCTGTAATAAGTCATCAGACCGGTAGCATTGTAGTTCAAGGGGAACTCAGCGTTAACGTCGCCCTCGGTGCCCAGCAGATAGATGTTGTCACCATCGACCATCATCTGGAACTCGGTATCGCGATCGTTGATCTCGTAGCCCATGTAGGTCTCGCCATCCTCCTCATAAACATAGGTTGAACCCAGGCCAAGAACGATGCCGTAGCCGTAGTCAGAGTACATCAGGTACTGGCCAGTGGGGATAGTGATGATGCCAGTAGCTGCATCATAGGTACCCTTTACCCAGGTGTCATAGGTGTCATTCCACCAAGAGGGGTTCTGAACGTAAACCTCACCATTAGCCTCGTCGAAGGCAATATTGAACTTGCCGTCGGTTGCGGTCTGGCCAATGCCAAAGATGCTGCTGTAGATGCAAGCACTGTTGCGCCAGTAGGTCTTAACAACGCAACCCTCGGGGATGTCATAAATAACGGTGGGGATCTCGGGCTCGGGCTCAAGCTCGTCGTCGTTGATAGCAACATCGTCAATGTTCAGCCAGAACATGTCGGTAACATTGTAGTGGCGGATGGCGATGCAGCCTTCCTGACCTGCATACTCGCTCAGGTCATACTGATACTTGGTATAGCTACCAGTAGCAGTCCTCTCGACACCAACCTGTACGAAATCGTTAACGCCGGTGGGCTGGCCAACGCAAACATATACCGAGAACTTCTCGGCTGCGTAGCTGGCATCCTGACCTGCTGCATAGAATGACAAAGTCTTGTTGAGAGTTACAACGGGTGAAATCAGCCAGTTGTCGGGATACAGGGCGATCTGAAGTTCGTTGTCATAGCTTGCTGATGCCATAAGGCCTTCACCACTGTAGGGAGTCATACGGCCAGTCTCAACACCGGTCATGTTGAAGTACTGCCAGCCGTAGCCGTCACCATCATTGTCCCACATGGTCCACTCATCAGCCTGAGCCTGAGTCTCAAAGTCCCAGAAGAGAGATGCACCATCCCTCAAAACGTGGCTGGCGGGACGAACCGACCAATCCATAGCTTGAACATTCATACCCTGAACGAGGGTCTGGCTACCACGAGTGAACCTGTTGGCCTCGCGAAGTTCGGCCTTAGCCTTTACTTGCTTTGCACTCATTTCACTCTTCACTAATTTGGTTACACCTGCCGATGCACTTACAGCAACTGCCATGGCAACCAAGAGTACAGATAATTTCTTCATACAATAATGAAATTAAAGTTAATAAAAAATATTGGTTAAAACACTAAATGATAGTCAATTGGAAAACTATAATAATAATAAATTAATGGTCTTATTGCTTTATTTAGCCACAAAAATATAGAAAAAGATTAATTCTGCCAAAAAAATGTAGCTAATTTTTGCGGAAAAGTTATCTTGATGAATGATAACGGGCCACAACTCTCCCGATGATAATTTAATAAGAGTAGTCCATGTTATTGGCTGGGGATACGTTACCGTTCTCGGTTACCTTATATCCAGTGGATTTACCGCTATAGCGTTTTAGGAATTCAACTACCCTGTTTTTGGCAACATCATCGTCGCTCAAGATGACAGTGCTGTTAGTGTAAGATGCGCCCTTGGATGTGTAAACCGAGAACTGGAAGATGCATTCCAGGTCATACTTGTCCTTGACCAGTTCGCCGTCGCTTTTGGTGCTGAAAGTGTACTCCACTCCAAACTCGGCAGGAAATCGGGTCGAAGTCACGGTTTTGGTCCAGCGGGGCGTCAATACCGCTTCATGGACATTGCGCCCATTCTCGGCTTTGTAAGTGATAAACACGTTGCAGGCATCAAGCAGATCCTGTGATAACGTCAGGGAATAGGTGGCGGTCGCAGTGGTTTGTTCGCTGGGCTCATCGTCACCACATGCTGTGAGTGCGATGGTGGTGGCAAGCAACACAGCGGCGATAATTAAGAGTTTTTTCATCGTTATATCAATTTATTGGTTAGAATGTTCTGAATGGTTTGCTCGCGTGCCGTACCGTCAATGGGTAACGACTAACGCTGCAAAGATACAATAAATCCATCATACCTCCAACCATGGTACAGGAAAACTA
Source organism: Muribaculaceae bacterium (assembly GCA_016290325.1). Classification (GTDB taxonomy): domain Bacteria; phylum Bacteroidota; class Bacteroidia; order Bacteroidales; family Muribaculaceae; genus Sodaliphilus. The sequence continues at coordinate 28,863 of JAEETL010000005.1, read as the reverse complement.
TAGGCGCAATAATGATGGATGGCCCTGTGTTTATGGCAATAATCAAGAGACCTATTGGTTTATCTTTGAATTATGGTAAATATTGAACATCAGTAAATTGATATGCTGTTTTTAAACTAAAAATTTAAATATATTGCCATTAATAATAGTAGAGACGCAAAATCTTGCGTCTCTACTATACAAATAGCTTGATTATCAGTGCTTTATTTATCTTAAGGCCGCGTTATTTCAATTTCGCGCCGTCAGAGAAAGCCTTGCCGACAGTTTTGCCCAGCTGGATGTAGGTGTGTTGAACCGGGTTGTAGGTAATCAGTTCCATTTTCTCCACATCGGGATTGCCGTCAAGATCAAGGTATTTCTCGTCACATAGGACGTTGACGATTTCGGCAACGAGATTATAGCCTGATTCTGATTCATCCAGCTTCTCTTTCACGCGGCATTCCATTGTCATGGGTAGCTCCATGAATACGGGCGCATTCACGTTGGGCGCCTTTTGGGCAGTCCAGCCCGCCTTTTGCATCTTGTCGGGCGTGTTGCGTCCGCTCACGATGCCCACATAGTCGGCGGCCACCATCGTCCCGACCGTGGCAAATGCAACGGTGAAGCCGTCATTCACTTTAAGATTGTCGGTCGTGGCATGAGAGCCGAGCGAAATCATGATTTCGTTCATGTCCCACTGGCCGCCCCATGCTGCGTTCATCGCATTGGGTTTGCCGTCGTTGTCATAAGTGCCGATAATCAGCACAGGTTGTGGAAGTATCCACGGTTTAGCATTGAAACTTTTCATCGTCATGTTCATATGATTATTTGATATACTTTACTTTAGCCGCGTCACGAGGCTTGGCATCGGGCTGCTCGTCGGGGTAGCCGATGGCGAGGATGTAGTTCAGCTTGTAGCCCTCGGGAATGTCGAGTCGGTCAAGGAAGAACTTAGCATCTGAGTTAGCGTTCAGGAAGCGCACGGGGCCACCAAGGCAGCAAGTGCCGAGTCCTAAGGACTGTGCTGCCAGCATCATGTTCTCGCCAAGAAGGCCGGCATCGAGCTCACCGCCGCCCTCGGCCGGAGTGCAGACGCAGATGAGGTTGGGGGCATTGCGGAACATGTTTTTGAAGTCCTTGTCGCGCTTTACCTGTTCGGGGTTATTGCGCTTATAGACCTCGGTCACGTCGGCAATCAGTTGCTGGTCCTCCACCACGCGGACTATCCACGGCTGGCGGTTCATGCCGCTCGGAGCGTTGATGCCACAGCGCACGACCATCTCCAGTTTCTCGTGCTCAACGGGCTTGTCAAGATACTTGCGGATAGAACGGCGGGCCATGATGTTACTGATGACGGGATTCATTTCAATCTCAATATCGGCATCGATGTCGGTCATCTTGTCGGTGGGCTCATAGCGCTTCACGACACGCCCGTCACGGGAAACAAGGAACTTGGTGAAGTTCCACTTGATGTCACTCTTCTTGTCATAGTCGGCATCACGCTTGCGGAGCATCTCATCCATGAACTTGCCAGTCTGGTCGTTAAGGTCGAAGCCGCCAAATCCCTTCTTGGCTTTCAGATAGGTGAACAGTGGTGACTCATTGGCTCCGTTCACATCGATTTTGTCAAACTGCGGGAACTGGATGTTGAAGTTGGCCGTGCAGAACTGGTGAATCTCCTCGATTGTGCTGGGAGCCTGTTCTCCAAACTGGTTGCAGGGGAAGTCGAGGATTTCGAGCCCGTCGGCATGATACTTCTCATAGAGCGCCTCCAGTTCGTTGTACTGTGGCGTGAAACCGCAACGGGTAGCTGTGTTCACGATCAGCAACACCTTGCCCTTATAGTCGGCAAGTGAGATGTCTTTACCCATATCATCCTTCACGGTGATGTCATAGATGGATTGGGCCGATAGGCTCAGCGCACTTGCGGCTGCCAGCAGGCAGATAGTCATCATTTTTTTCATAGAGTTATTCCTTTATAAATTAGTTATACTGTTTCTTGAGCTAACCCATCAAGGTGTGGGGTTTGTGATAGCTGATAGCACGGGATTAGCTGTTTATTGCATCCATGTGCCATCATTTCTTGATTATTTTTTCAATGTGTTGATAATTGAGTCTAATTCTTGAGCTAACAGTTGGAATTCCTGTAGCTTAAGGTGACAGGCATCAAGCTGCTCGCCCATACCTGCAGGAATCAGTTCGTAAGCTTTCTCTTCCAGCTGCTTGCCTCTTGCAGTGAGGCAGACGATGTGCTGGCGCTTGTCCCGCTCACACTTCTTGCGGCTCAGGAGCCCAAGCCTCTCCATGCGCTGGAGTAGGGGGGTGACGGTGTTGGTCTCCAGCAGCAGGCGTTGGGCGATGTCGTTGACGGGCTGGCAGTCCTTTTCCCACAGCACCATCAGCACGAGGTACTGCGGATAGGTGATGCCCAGGGTCTTGAGCATCGGCGTATAGGCCTGGGTGACCAGCCTCGCCGCCGAATAGAGGCGAAAGCAGATTTGGTTATCTAATTGTAATTCAGGATGCATAACCCAGTATTAAGCCAGCATTGCCTCAACATCCCTCTCAAAGTCCTTAGGCTCGGTGGTGGGAGCATAACGCTTGATGGTCTCGCCATCCTTCGAGATCAAGAATTTGGTGAAGTTCCACTTGATGTCGCTGTCCTTCTCCACGCTCTTGCTGATGGATTTGATGAGTTTGGACATGGCCTTTGCCTTCAGGCCGTGGTACACCTCGGTGGGGGCTTGAGCCTTCAGATACTCAAAGATGGGCTCTGCTGCGGGGCCGTTTACATCGACCTTCTTCATGATTTGGAACGTCACGCCGTAGTTCAACTGGCAGAATTGTTCAATCTCTCCGTCAGTGCCTGGATCCTGCTCCTTGAATTGGTTGCAGGGAAAACCGATGATCACCAAACCTTGCTCCTTATACTTCTGGTTCAACTCCTCCAGTCCAGCGAACTGGGGTGTGAAACCGCACTTGCTGGCCGTGTTCACAATCAGCAATACCTTACCCTTAAACTCCGAGAAATCAATCTCTTTACCTCTGCTCGACAGAGCCTTGAAATCATAAATCTTTTCCATTTCAATTGATGTTATAATTGTTATTTATATCGTTCGCGATACAAATGTAGGGCAAAAAATTTATATCGCAAGCGATTTACCCTAAACTTTAAGATAGTTTAACATTATATCGCACGCGATATAAATAACTAGGAGCAGCTGTATCTTAACGGCATCTGATGTGATTTTTCTAGTCACGGTTTTTTTATAATTATGGTTGTAGCTGCCCATGCCTTGCATCTCTATGAGCGCTTGGGCTTCACACAACTGGGCCGAATCCCCCAAGGCTTCCTCATGAAGGACGGCCACTACGAGGACATCATCCTATTCTATATAAATTTAGGATAATTACATTTTTAGCGCATCCCACCCGAAAAGAGTGAATTATTGTGGTTTTAGATTTGTTTTTTTAGAAATAGCACTATCTTTGCGGCGCATGAGAAGCGAGCACTTACATAACGGCATCACTCGCAGGCAACGTTTGTTCGCCTGGATTATGCTGTTGGTTTATGTGCCGATGCTGCTGCTTGCTTCGCTTCATGTCCATACACTCAATGACTTCTCCAGGGTTGTTGACTGCGATCAGTGCCACACTGCGGTTCATCACTCGGGCCACATCACTGCAAGCCACCACCATATTGATGAGTGCTTGTCGTGCAGGTTCCTCAGCACACAGATAGATGTTCCCCGCGCGGTAGCCACCCTTGTGGTAAAGCAGGTAACATCTCATTTGGAGTTTTTCTTGGCCATCGAGCTGGTTGATCGGGTCGTGGCCCATCCCTCGTTGCGTGCACCACCATTCGTTTTGTGATTCATTAGTGTGTGTCAGATAGTCTGCTATAGATTGATTATCTGGCTGTTTCAACATCCTATTTACTCATTAAAAAGAATCACAGAATGAAATCATACTTATCGATTCTGCTGTTGGCGTGCGCTTGCACGATGGCAGCTCAAGAAACGGCCGTGCTCGACTCGACCGATGTGTTCTTTCGCCACATAGAACTTAAACAAGTGGTAGTTACCGGCCCGACAGGTGCCGTGAAGATGCAGGACATGTCGATGCCTGCAGGAATCGTTGACCGCAACAGGTTGCGCATGACTCCGGCAACCAACATTGTCGATGCTGTGGCCAAGTTGCCTGGGGTGTCTCAGGTGAGCACCGGCAGCGGCATCTCCAAGCCCGTCATCCGCGGTTTGGGATATAACCGTGTGGTCGTTGTTGCCGACGGCGTACGCCAGGAGGGGCAGCAGTGGGGCGACGAGCACGGCGTGGAAATTGACGCCAATGCCGTGAGCTCGGTCGAGGTGCTCAAGGGACCTGCGAGCCTGCTCTATGGCTCGGACGCCCTAGCGGGAGTTCTCAAACTCAACACCGACCCCGTTGTGCCGTTGGGCAAGATGCGTCTGAATGTGAACACCGAGTACCACACTAACAGCGGTCTCGTGAACTACTCGTTCAACTATGGCGGCAACAAGCGGGGCCTGTCATGGAATGTCCGCTATGGCGACAAGTTTGCCCATGCCTACAAGACCCCCATTGACGGCTATGTGCCCAACACCCAGTTCCGCGAGCGTGCATTTTCGGGCATGCTGGGTATCAATAAGGCGTGGGGTCACACGCGTCTGATTGGTTCATATTTCCACCTCACGCCCAGCATCGCCGAGGGCGAGCGCGACCCGTTGACGGGCGAATTGGAACAACCTTATACCGACACTAAGACCTATCACCACGGCTTGCCTTACCAACAGGTGTATCATTACAAGGCTGTGCTTGATAATTCGTTCTATCTGGCTGACGGCCGTTTCAATGCCGTGCTGGCTTACCAGCAGAACCGTCGCCAGGAGTTTGAGTATCCGGATGAGTACGGTCTCTATCTCAAGCTGCACACGGTCAACTATAACATCCACTACGTGACCAGGCGCTTGGGAGACTGGCGCATCACCAGCGGCGTGAGCGGCATGTGGCAGAGTTCGCTCAACAAGGGCTACGAGTTCCTGATTCCCAACTATAACCTATTTGACTTCGGTGTGTTCATCACGACGACCGCCAACGTTGGCAACTGGGCCTTGAATGGAGGTATGCGTTTCGACAACCGCCATCTCGACAGCCGCAAACTGACGGAATATGGCGACGTGCGCTTCCAGGCCTTCAAGCGCAACTTTAGTGGCTTTACCGCCAGCGTGGGTGCCGTGTGGCACGCCACCGAGCACTTGGACTTGAGGGCTAACGCGGCCCGTGGCTTCCGTGCGCCCAACATCAGCGAGTTGGCAAGCAACGGCGTGCATGAGGGCTCGCTGCGCTACGAGGTAGGCAACCGTGACCTCAAGCCCGAGTTCAGCCTGCAGTTCGACCTTGGCGCGGAACTCACCACCTCATGGATGGACGCACAACTGTCGCTTTTCAGCAACCGCATCGACAATTACATTTTCATTCATCGCACTGGCGCCGTCATCTACAATCAGTTCATGACCTATCGCTACGACAGCGGCGATGCCCAGTTGCTGGGCGGCGAGTTTGCCGTGGACATTCACCCCTGGCACTTCCTGCATTTGGGTTCCAGTTTCTCCCTGGTCAATGCCGTGCAGTTGCATCAGCCCGAGGAATCCAAGTACCTGCCGTTCACCCCGGCTCCGCGTTGGCAGTCCGACATCAAGTGGGAAATCCTGCATGACGGACGCGTGATGAACAACGCCTTCATCTCGCTGGGTGTGGACTACAACTTCAAGCAGAACCACTTCTACCGTGCCGACGACACCGAGACCGCCACACCGGCCTATTGCCTGCTCAATGCCGCTATCGGTGCCGATATTATGTGCAAGGGACAGCGCGTGGCATGCTTGAGCATCATGGGGACCAACCTTACCAACAAGGCCTATCAGAGCCACCTGAGCCGCCTCAAGTATGCTGATGTCAATCCCGTCACGGGCCGCCAGGGCGTGCTGAACATGGGCCGCAACATCATCTTCAAACTCACCATCCCCCTCGAGTTCTGATTTTGCTCTAGGCATGTCTAGGAAAAAGAATTCCACTGCCATCCTGCTGGCGGTGCTGGCTGCAGCGCTTTATGCCATCAGCACTCCTGTGTCCAAGGTGATGCTGCAGCTGGTACCGCCCACGATGGTGGCGGCGTTCCTCTACTTGGGAGCGGGCATTGGTGTTGGGGCGATGATGTTAGTGCGAGGCAAACGGACCAAGGCATCGACCGAGGAACGGCTGCATCGCCGCGATGTGCCGTACGCCGCTGCGATGGTGGTGCTCGATATCATTGCTCCCATCCTGATGATGTACGGCCTCAAGACGTGCTCCGCCGCCAACACCTCGCTGCTGAACAACTTCGAGATTGTGGCTACGGCCCTTATCGCGTTGCTGTTCTTCAGTGAGGCAGTCGGCCGCCGATTGTGGCTGGCCATCGCTTTAGTCACTGTGGCTAGCATCCTGCTTTCGCTCGATGACGGCAGTCTCGGCGAGGCGTTGACCTTCTCGCGTGGATCCCTGCTCGTGCTTGGCGCCACCGTATGTTGGGGTCTGGAGAACAACTGCACTCGCCAGATTGCCGACCGTGATCCGATGCAGATTGTCACCATCAAGGGCTTCGGTTCTGGCCTGGGTGCCCTCGCTATTGCCTTCGCTATTGGCGAGCACCTGCCTCAGTGGCAGCATCTAGCCATTATACTGCTGCTGGGCTATGTGGCCTATGGACTAAGCATCTATTTCTATACCTATGCCCAACGGGCCATCGGTGCGGCAAAGACCAGCACCTTCTACGCTCTAGCGCCTTTTATCGGTGCCCTGTTGTCGATTGTGATGCTGGGCGAGCCCATCACACTGTTATTCGTCATTGCCTCGGCCATCATGGCGGCTGGTTGCTGGATTGCAGCGAAGTAAATTCCAAAATCAAGCGGATGTTTCGTGAAAAATCGCTACTTTTGCGGAAGTTGATATTAGATGAATCGGATATTGTCGATATGATCACAATCAGGGCATATAAGAAACAGGACTGGGCCGAAGCTATGGAAATCTGGAACGAAGTGGTGCGTGAGGGTGTCGCGTTTCCGCAGGTTGAGGAACTGACGGAGCAGGAAGCAGACGACTTCTTTAGCGGCCAATCTTATACTGGCGTTGCAGTGGATGGCGAAACGGGCGAGGTTGTGGGTCTTTATATCCTGCACCCCAACAACGTGGGCCGTTGTGGACACATCTGCAATACCAGTTATGCCGTCAGATCTGACAAGCGCGGCCTTCACATTGGCGAGCAACTCGTGAAGGACTCGCTGGCCATGGGTGCCCGTTTGGGTTTTCGCCTCATGCAATTCAACGCGGTTGTGGCTGCCAATGTCCATGCCTTGCATCTCTATGAGCGCTTGGGCTTCACGCAGCTGGGCCGAATCCCCCAAGGCTTCCTCATGAAGGACGGCCACTACGAGGACATCATCCTCCTGTATATCAAGCTGTAGGAGATTTATTAACGGCATAAACCGAAATACAATGGAAACAGAAATCAGACTTATCAGGCTCACTGAGGAGCGTACTATCGCCTTCAAAGAGGAAATGCAGGAGGCATTTGAGAAAGGCTTTCAGGGGCATATCAAAGACGATGTTGATAACTCCAACCAATGGCAGGTGTTGCCCGATGGAGACTTTTACCAGGCATTGCAGGCCGAGGGTGCCGAAGCCTATGAGGCTGTCGATGCCGACGGCCAGCGCGTGGGTGGTGCCATTATCGACATCGACGGCACTAAGCTTCATGGGGAACTGTCATTCCTCTACGTGAAGGATGGTGTGCAGGGCAAGGGCATTGGCCAAGCCATTTGGAACGCCATTGAGGCGATGCATCCCGAGGTTGAGGTGTGGGAGACCTGCACTCCCTATTTCGACCGCCGCAACATCCACTTCTATATCAACTGTTGCGGTTTCCATGCCATCGAGTTCTTCAACTCACATCATCGCGACCCGAACATGCCCGAGCAGTTTGACCCCAGCGACGGCCTGTTCGTGTTTGAGAAACGAATGAAATGTTGTTAACGCGTACATTATCAATATAACTTCAATTATCATCATTTTAAACAAAAACCGCTATGAACATTCTGATTTTACAAAGCTCACCTAGGGCTAACGGTAACACGGCTTGGATGGCCGAGGAGTACAAGAAGGCTGCCGAGGCAGCAGGACATAAGGTGACACTGGTGAACGTGTCAAAGAAGAAAATTGCGGGCTGTCTGGCCTGTGAGTATTGCCACGGCAAGGGCAACGGTGCCTGCATCCAGCAGGACGACATGCAGGAGCTGTATCCGCTCATGGCAGAGGCCGAGGTACTGGTACTGGCCGCTCCCATCTATTATTTCACGATGAATGCCCAGATCCAGGCTCCTATCCAACGCATGTACTGCGTGAACAGTCCCGCCAAGGTGAAGAAGATGGCTTTGCTCATGTCTTCCTATTCACCAGGCGTGTATGACGGCGCTAAGGCTGAGTATCGTGACATCTGCAACTACTGGAAAGTTGAGGACACCGGCATCGTGACCGCCAACGTCAATGAGCAGAAGACCGACGCCACGAAGCAGAAGATCCAAGACCTCGTCAACAAATTGTAGAACAACATCTACTCATATAAATTCAAGACAGTTATGAAAATTTTAGCAATCCGCATGTTTGATGGAGGCTTCATGAACCAACCGTTTGCTTTTGGTGGCGAGGAGGGTAGGGAAGCCTTTGACGAGCAGATTATCTACCGCAGCAGTCTGCAGAACTTCCTTATCGACACGGGCGATGAGGTAATCCTTATTGACACGGGCTTCAAGGCTGATTTTAATGCACCGGCCAAGAAGTATGGCACTCCGCTCTATATGGGCGATAAGGTGGCCGACTACATGGAGGCATTTGCCGCTACAGGCTACCAGCCCGAGCAGGTGACCAAAATCCTCATCACCCACAAGCATAACGACCACAGCGACTGCATTGACGAGTTCCCCAATGCCAAGATATATATTGCGCCTGAGGATGCCGATGCCATGAAACTGGAGGGTGACAACATCGTCCGCGCCGAGTATGGCCAGGCCTATCACAACTTCCCCAACGCGATGCAGGTGGCCGACGGGCTGTGGTTCATTGAGGCCAAGGGTCACACCAAGGGCAACAGCATCGCCATTCTGGAGCATGATGGCCTCTACTACATGTTCCACGGCGACGTGACCTATTGTGACGCCGCATTGAAGGCCAATAAGCTCTCGATTGTCTTTGAGGACAAGGAGGCAACGCGTGAGACGCTGGACCGCGTGCGCGAATTCATCAGCAACAATCCCACCGTTTATCTCTCCACCCATTGCCCCGAGGGCTATGAGAATCTGGAGATGAAGCGCGTGATGAAGTTGTAATATTCCTGACCACAACAAGGCCTATAGCCTATGAACGGATTGACACTTGCGCTCACGATACCCTTCGCCGGAACGGTGTTGGGTGCAGCCTTTGTGTTCCTGATGCGCGACACGATGTCGGGCACGTTGCAACGCACGCTGCTCGGTTTCGCTTCGGGAGTGATGGTGGCTGCCGCAGTGTGGTCGTTGCTTATCCCCAGTATCGAGATGGCTGGCGGTGATGGCATCTCGTCGGTGTTACCCGCAGCGTTGGGCCTGTTGTCAGGCATGGGCTTCCTGTTGCTGATCGACATGCTGATTCCCCACCTTCATCCCGGTGAGGATAAGCCCGAGGGACCGCGCAGTCACTTGTCCCGCACATCGATGCTGGCATTAGCCGTCACTATACACAACATCCCTGAGGGGATGGCAGTCGGTGTGGTGATTGCCTCCATGTTACAGGGAGGTATCGGCATCACTGCTGCTAGTGCCCTGGCTGTGTCGCTTGGTATAGCTATCCAGAACATCCCCGAGGGAGCCATCATCTCGATGCCGCTCAGGAGCGAGGGGAATAGCCGCATGAAGTCCTTCGGCATAGGAGCGCTAAGCGGACTGGTCGAGCCAATCGGCAGTATAGCCATCATCCTGCTCGCATCCACACTTCAACCCGTCTTGCCGTTCCTGTTGGCTTTTGCCGCTGGTTCGATGCTATATGTCGTGGTCGAAGAACTCATTCCCGAGGCTTCACAGGGTGAGCATAGTAACCTTGGCACCATCGGTTTTGCCGCGGGCTTCGTCCTGATGATGGTCCTCGACGTTGTTTTGGGATAAGGGAACCCGCCAAAAGCAGGTTATTGGTTAAGGCCAACCCCTCTAAATCATTTAATTATTTAAGAGTGCCGTCAATGGTACTCTTTTTCTTTACGTTCGATTGCCGTTCTCACCGCTAAGGGGGTACTACCTCTCATGCGCATATAAAACTTGTCAAAGGCGGCCGATGTTGAGAAATGCAGGCGGTCGGCTATTTGTGCCACTGTAAGGTTAGTTGACTTGATGAGCCACGTCGCCTCGATGGCCAGCATCTCATTGATGCACTCCATCACCGTCCTGCCCGAGACAGCTTTAACAACGCGAGACAGGTAGGTGGTGGTGATGTTTAAGTGGTCGGCATAAAAGCCGATGTTGTGATGATTGATGTAATTCTTTTGCAACAGGGCATAGAAAGAGATGAATATTTCTTCGATTTGCCTTGAAATTGAAAGGCGGGCTTTCTGGAACGCTTGAATGCTGATTAAATCGTTGATGAATACCGAGTAAAGCATTTCCAGAATGTCATTTTTCAGCGATAACGGGCGGGTAATATATTCGCTAATCAGCATCAAGACCGATCGCACCCTGTTCGCATCATCGCTATTGAGTGAGAGCTTGGAGTTGCCGAATTGTGACAGGGGAATCATTGAGGCCCTCAACAGGTTGCGGAATGCTTGTGCGTCGTGAGCCATCTGTTCGTCAACCAGCAGGCAAATGCCTTGATAATCATCACTCACGTTGCTGACGTATATGGCGCTGCCGGGATAGTAGGTGAAAATATCGTTTGGGCAAAACGAGAGCTCGGTATCGCTGCTCACCAGCGACAATTCGCCTCGAGTGATTAACGTAAAAGTGTAGCAGTTGAGCGAATCGGTCAATTCGTTGGTGGTGAAAGTGCGTTCCTTATCGGTGAATGCACAGGCCATTTTGCCGTTCCACATCTCATGCATGTGCTTCTTGCCGTGCCGATTGTAATACTCTAGCAGGTTATACATAACATTAAAAGATTTTGACCGAGCAAAATTACAAAAAAATCTGATTTGTTTCGTTTGGGATAATCATTGGTTTGTTGTGATTTTTGCTGCCGAATGACTTGGTGGTAACTTTGTGGCACAGTTTTTTATCAATTTAAATCATAAATAATATGGACGCAAAGAAATCAATCGAAGCATTACAATTTTTTGTGACTAACCTGAACGCTCAGTCATTCCAGCACAAGTTGCAAGCCAAAATCTTCGGCTCGCTGGGTTTCAAGAAACTTGAGACCAAGTATCTCGAGCATGCCAAGGAGGAAGGCGAATTTGTAGATCAATTCATTGGCCGTTTGCTCGACTTGGGTGGCGAGCTCAAACAAGAGGCTGTTGAGGCTCAGACCCTTTACAAGGATCCTATCGAGTTCCTCAATGCAGACTACAAGGTGTCGGTTGACGGCATTGAGTTGCTGCGCAAATGCATGGACGGCATCAAGGACGACTTGACCACCTTTGACATGATGAAGGAGTACCTCAAGGACGAGGAAGAGGACATGTACTGGAGCGAGGAGCAGCTGGGCCTGATCGAGTGCATCGGAGCAAAGCCCTGGCTCATGAAGACAGCCATCTAATAACTTCAATAAAAACTCAACAATGGAAAACGTCAAGAAAGTATACGATTTTCTCGAGAAGGCCGGGACATTCTACCTGGCTACCGTTGAGGGCGACCAGCCCCGCGTGCGCCCCTACGGTGCATTGCTGATGTACGATGACAAAATCTACATCATGGCCTTCGGGCAGACCAATGCTACCCGTCAGATTGCCGAAAATGCTAAAGCCGAGATTTGCGCTTTCAAGGGTCAGACACTACGCATCGAGTGCAAACTCGTCGAGGACAACCGACCCGAAGTGGGCAAGGCTCTCGTTGATAAGATGCCGGCACTCAAACCAGCCCTAGGAGAGAATGGAGAAAATGGCGTGATGTATTACCTGAACGATGCAACCGCCACGTTCTTCCAGCTCATGGAACCGGTAGAAACAGTAACTTTTTAATGATTTAATGACAATGGAAGCAAAAGAACAAGTATTGGAAGCCATGCGCAAGGCTGGTGTTCCGTTGAACGCAGGCAAAGTAGCTGAGTTGACTGGACTCGACCGCAAGGTCGTTGACAAGGCCTTCGCCGAGTTGAAAAAGGAGGGAGCCATCGTGTCGCCCATCCGCTGCAAGTGGGAACCCGCCAAATAATCTGTAGTTCTCACTGCTATAAACACAAATGAACGGCTGTACACCTGATTGGCATGGTGATACAGCCGTTTTGCTTGCCCTTGTTAGACTCACGTGGGCGCTTTATCGCTAGGTAATGGCGTCGGCCGTGTCATTTGACGGCTTGTAGTCACTGAAAAGTCATAACTTCTTGATGACTTTTGCCGGGACACCGCCGACGATGGTTCTGGGGGCGACATCCTTGGTGACCACGGCTCCTGCAGCCACGATGGCGCCCTCGCCAATCGTCACGCCCGGCAGGATGGTGACATTGGCACCGAGCCAAACCTTGTTCCCGATGTGGATGGGACGGAACTCCATATCGCCCCGTCGGTCGGGATCCTGGGCATGGTTGATGGTGCATAGCGTGGCATTGTGCCCGATTAGGCAGTCGTCGCCAATGACGATGCCGCCTTGGTCCTGAAACTTGCATCCAGCGTTGATGAACGTGCGCTCGCCAACCACAGTGTTCTTGCCAAAGTCGGTGTTGAACGGCGGGAACATGCCTACACTGTCGGGTACCTCATAGCCCCATAACTCTGAAAGCAACTGGCGGATTTCCTCGGGCTCATGAAATTCACTGTTCAATTTGACAGTGATCTTTTGTGCCTCTCGACTCGCCTGATGCATGAGAAGATGGGCCTCGGAGCCAGCCTTGACCGATTGGCCCGAAGCGATGTATTCTTTATATTCCTGAATAGTCATTGTTCAATTTTGATTTTTAGCATTGATAACGCAGCCACACACACTCATCGTCCATCTGGCGCACTGACTTGAGGTGCAGCTTGTAAGGATGCTCATGGCTGGCCTCGATGCCGTCAAATGCGGCCCCGAATCCCTCTCGACCATCAATGGCGGGACCGAAGACCATGCTCACCTCGTCGAGCAGCCCCAAGGAGAGGAAACTGCCGTTGATATGGCCACCACCCACCACGCCGATGCGCTCGGCACCAAACTCGCTATACATCAAAGCTGTGGCACGGGCCAGGTCCACGTGGTCGCGTCCTGCCACGATATAGGAGATGCCGCGCTCGCGCAGGTAGTCCAGATAGGCACGGCTGGTCAGCTGGCTGACGATGCACAAGCGGTCGGGCGTGTCGCCCTCGGGCCACAGCAGGGTGCCGCGCGTTTCCACGATAGCCTCCCAGTGTTTGCTGTCATGAGACTTGAAAATCTCATCGGCTCCGACGGCAGGACTGTTGCCGTCCTCGAAAAGGTTTTTTTCGGCATAGTGCATCATGGCCGTTATCTTCCCCTCGATTGTCGCATCGAGATTCAGGGCTTCAAGTGCCTCATAATAGCTGTTACCCTCTATCTGTTCGGTCATGGCGCAGTCTATGCGTCCGTCAATTGATGCCATCATGTGGCAAATCACGTATGGTTTCTTCATGTTTGTCTTGAATTAATTGAATACGGCTGCAAAGGTGGGCACAAATGGTAAAATGACGGCTATCTGAAACGGCTGAATACTTACCTCGATTATTGTTTTCGTTTCGAGGCAACATAACCCGAGGGCGTCATTCCCTCATGCTTCTTGAAATAGCGGGTGAAGTGCTGGGGATACTCAAAGCCCAGTTCTTCTGCCACTTGCGACACCGTCATGCCACCAATCATCAGGCTCTTGGCGCGGTCAATGAGGAAGCGCTGGATGATGCGTGTGGGGCTGTCGCCGGTGGCGTTGCGAACCACGTCACCGAAATAACTTGGCGAGAGGCACAGCTCTGAAGCGCAATGCTTCACGCTGGGCAGTCCGTGGCGATGTTGCAACTGACGGTCATAGTAGTCATTTAGCACCCTTTGGAAGCGTGCCAGCAGGTCGCTCTGCTGTGCCGATGAGGTTTGGAACTGACGCTGATAGAAAAGCTGGCAGTAGTCACACACAAGCACGATATAGTCCTGCACGATGCGGTCGGTCAACGGCGTTTGCTCCCTGTGACGGATGAATATGCGGATGCGCTCCATCAGTTGCCACAGCACCTGTTTCTCGCCTTCGGTGGTGTGAAGCGCCTCGTTCACATTATAAGAAAAGAAGTGGTAGTCGGTAAGCCGTTGCTCGAACACAGTGCCGCGCATGAATTCAGGATCGAACAGCAACGCCCAACCATGATACACTTCGCGGTGACCATCATCAGCCTTGCCGATGATCTGCCCGGGCGAGGCCGCCGTGAGCGATCCTTTTGATGTATCATAGCCGCCCATGCCGTAGGTGGGCTCGGTGGGAAAATTGTCCTGCACGAAGATGGCGTACACGCCCATTTTGTTCAGTGTGTGGGGAATCTCGCCCAACTCATCAAAATGAACGACGCTCACCATGGGATGCCACACTTCGGCCCCCACCCCTAGAGCGAAATCGTTCGCCTTGTTGATGTACAATAGATTCTTCATAAAACTCATGGCAAAAATAGTCAATTTACCAGAATTAATCATGTTTTGTTGAGAAAAAATAAAATAGGTAGGTTTTCAGTCATTTCAGATAAGAGCCCCTTTCGATGAACATCATAATTTTGCAACCGAAAAAATGAACAAACTAACGATGATGAAACGAGGTTTAATCACTGTGGTGTTCATGAGCTTGTTACTCATGGCCTGCAATCAAAATGAAAAGAATATGAACAGTAATTTGAAATTGACTCAGGAGTGGGACAAGGTGTTCCCGCTGAGCGAGAAGGTGAACCACCGCAAGGTGACGTTTGAGACGCAGTATGGCCTGACTCTGGCGGCTGATTTGTATGAGCCGAAGGGTACCGAGGGTAAATTGCCCGCTATCGCTGTTAGCGGTCCATTCGGAGCCACCAAGGAGCAGTCGAGCGGCCTCTATGCCATGAGGATGGCAGAGCGTGGCTTTGTAGCGCTGGCCTTCGATCCCTCATATACTGGTGAGAGCAGTGGAGAGCCTCGCCGCACGGCATCGCCCGACATCAACACCGAGGATTTCATGGCTGCCGTCGATTTCCTCTCGAAACTGGAGAATATTGATGCTGGGAAGATTGGCATCATCGGCATTTGCGGATGGGGTGGTATTGCCCTTAACGCTGCCGCTGCCGACGCCCGCATCAAGGCAACCGTGGCCAGCACGATGTATGACATGACCCGCGTGAGCGGTAACGGTTACTATGACAGCGAGGACAAGGAGGAGTCGCGTCATGCTGCACGTGAGGCTATCGCCAAGCAGCGTCTTGCCGATCCCACGGCAATGGCTGGCGGCGTTGTCGATCCGCTGCCCGAGGATGCGCCCCAATTCGTGAAAGACTACTTTGACTACTACAAGACTCCGCGCGGCTATCATGCCCGCTCGGGCAACAGTAACGACGGCTGGCGCGTCATCGGCACCCAGGCCTATGCTAACGCCCGCTTCCTCTACTACATCAACGAGATCCGCTCTGCTGTCCTCGTGATGCATGGCGAGAAGGCCCACTCGCGCTACTTTGGCGAGGCAGCCTACAAATACATGGTCGAGGGTAAGGCCGAGGGTTATAACACCGTTGGCAAGCCCAACCCCAATCCTGAGAATAAGGAACTGTTGATTATCCCCGGAGCATCGCATTGCGACCTCTATGACGGGGGATACACCGAACTTGTCGGTAAGGGAGAACCCAAAAATCTCATCCCCTGGGACAAGCTGGCAGACTTCTTCAAGACCAATCTGAAATAACGAGTTTTTTTCAGTTAATAGACTTAAGAGTGCCTCAATGGGCACTCTTTTTTGGGTAATTTTTTTATTGAAACCGAGTTGGACAGGAACAGTGAGTTAGATGGGCTACAGTATTGGCCCTCTGTCTCGTTCATGTGGGTGAAGAGCTATGCCTCGTGGCTGAACATTTTGAAATCCTCCATCAATTTCTCGGCTTTAGCTTTGTTGGAGTCGTTCTTAATGTAGATTTGTCTGTATTGGCTGTACCATTGCGAAGTAAATTCCAAAACTGGTAGGCGTTTTCGCTAGAAATCGCTATCTTTGCAGGGCTAATTAGACAAATCGATGAGCATGGAAAAAATAAAGATACATGTGTTGCGCACTGGCGAGGTGCGTGTCTCTCCTTATCTCCCTTTTGGCGGAGACAACTGCAGCATCATCAAGGCTTCGGGCATTACGACGCCCAAGAGCAAGTGGATTTGGCTACCTGTATTCAGCTTTCTCATTGAGCATCCCAAGGGGATGATCCTCTTTGACACGGGTTGGCACCGTGACATGTCGCCCGATGGTGTGTTCGACAAGAAGGCCCAGATCAAATCCCTGGGTTCGTTCCTGCTCTATCAGATCAATCAGGGCCGCATTGCCCCTGGCGAGGCCATCAACGAGCATCTCGACCGCTTGGGCATCAAGCCGTCTCAGTTGGACTATGTGCTCATCTCTCATCTTGATTGTGACCATGCTAACGGTTTGAATCAAGTGGCCGATGCCAAGCACATCCTGGTCTCTAAGGCCGAGATGGAGGGCACCACTCGTAATAATTTCCAAATCCGCATCCGCTTCCAGCACCGCTGGTGGGATGGGGTAAACCTGCAGACCTTTGACTGGAACGGCACTGAAGGACCGGTTGGCAAATCCTATGACGTGCTGGGCGACGGCAGCCTCGTCATGGTGAATATTCCTGGCCACAGCGAGGGCCTCTGCGCCTTGAAAGTCAAGAATGATGAGGGCAAATATGTCCTGCTGTTTGCCGACGGCGGTTATGCCACCAAGTCGTGGCGCGACATGATCACCTCGGGCATCTCGCTGGACAAAAAGTTGCAACGCCAGTCACTGCAATGGATACGCGAGCAAAGCCTCTCACCCGACTGCCTCGCTTCGCTGGCCACCCATGACACCGACGTCGAGCCTCATGTCATCGAACTTTAAAATCAGATTATGATACAGATTAATAGAGTACATCACATTGCCATCATCTGCTCAGACTATGAGCGGAGTCTTGAATTCTATAAAAATGTGCTGGGGTTTACCGTCCTGGCCGAGCATTACCGCGAGGAGAGCAAGGGTTTCAAGACCGATTTGGCACTGGGTAATGAATATGTGATAGAATTGTTCTCTTTCCCGTCTCCACCTGCCCGGCTAACGCATCCCGAGGCCGTAGGGCTTCGTCATTTGGCTTTTGAGGTAGATGATATCGACAAAGAGGCAAAAGAGTTGGAGAGACTGGGCATTGAGCATGAACCCATCAGGATAGATGGATACACCAATCGCCGTTTCATGTTTTTCCAAGATCCTGATGGCCAGGCCTTGGAGTTGTATGAACGTTAAAAATACCGATTCATGAGATATCTTGTTATATCATTAGCGTTGGCGGTCTTGTTTTTATGCTCATGCAAGCCTGGCTCCTCACATGGTGACATCACCTCCGAAATGGCCTATGAGGGTGTCAATAACTATTGCCATAAAAATTATGACTGGAGCGCCGCTAAAAAGAATGCTTCCATGATGTATGTCGCGATAGAGGATGAGACCGAAACAGAGTATCAAGTGACATTCCGCAGTTATACAGGCTCATTTGTCTATTTTTATGTTGACAAAGCCAGTGGAGCGACAAGAATGGTTGAGTATGTTCCGGCTCTTGATATCGAGAGCGAAGCAGGTTCCATCAATTTATGGGATTACTTGAATAAGGAGAACTGAAACGATCTGGCTTAAACTCATTTCATCATGGCAGAATTCAGACCCATGCGCCGCCATAGGCAGCAGTTATCCAGAGAAGAATGTGAGCGTATCCTCGGCCGTTGCACCTCAGGAGTGCTTGCGTTGACAGGTGAAGGCGGTTACCCTTACGCCGTGCCACTGAGCTATGTCTATGCCGATGGGGCGATTATTTTCCACTCGGCGGTGCAGGGACACAAGGTTGATGCCATCAAGCGAGACAACCGTTGCTCGTTTTGCGTCATCGAGCAGGATGAGATTAGACCGGCTGAGTTCACGACCTATTTCAGGAGCGTGATCGCCTTTGGCCACATCCAGATTCTGGAGAAGACCGATGAAAAAGTTCAGGCACTGCGCCTTTTGGGACACCGATACTCGCCAGGCGACGAGCACGGGCTGCAACACGAAATCGACAAATCGCTGGACCATGTCATGCTTCTGCGCCTAGACATCGAGCACATGTCAGGCAAAGAAGCCATCGAGCTGGTGAAAGCAAGAAATCCCTAACCTCAACAGTTTATTCAAGAGCACTCGCCTGTGGAGACGCAAAATTTTGCGTCTCTACTCGGTCGTCGGTCCCTTTTTGTTGACCTATGGTTTTTCCGTTGCCTTTTCCCTGATCAGGTAGCTGACGCGGCCGTTTTGGTCGTTTTCGGGGAAGGTCAGTTCCACCTTGTTACCCGAACGGTCGATGGCAACAGCACGGACGATGGTGTCACGATCTTGCTTCTTCTTTTGCTCAATTGTAAAGGCTTCCACTTTCTTCAGGATCTGCTCGACAGTATCCCGTTTCTCGGGTGAATAGTTGATGCTTGAGCGGTCAATCTTGAAGTCAAAGTCGGCATCAAAGTATCGGTAGAGTGTGTCCTTCTTGATTTCCCAACTACCTGTGTATGTGTGTGTTACATTCAGGTATCCACGATAGGCTAGTGATGGATAGCGAAATACGAGAATCTGCTTGAATGTGTGGTCTTTTTTGAATTCGAAGGTTTGTGGTTGGTCTTCCTGAGTGCTCCATCGTCCTATCAGCTTGCTGTCGGTCAGTTTCTCGCCGGTGCGCTTGCGCTTATCCAGGAACGCTTGCAGTTCCTCGTCGGTGATGTTCATGATAAACTTGCACCGATTGCTCATGTCTTGATAATCGTCGGCAGTGGCGTTGAGTACTCTCAGACGTTGGTCGTGAAAATTGATGTATGTCAGCACATCCTCGTCTTGCAGTTTCTTTCGCAGGAAATCATACCAGTCATTTTCCTTGCCAGTATTCATTATTTTGGCAATTAAAGGTAGACTCTCTTCATCATTGATAGGTTTGTGAAAAATGGGAGACGTGTTGATAATTTGGAAAGTCATCCGACGGTGATTGAAAAATTCCCTTGCCATGTCGATAAACGGCGGGGCATCGATGCTCCGCCATATCTCTTGGTTGCTTTGGAAGGTCCTCTCAATGCTGTCGTCAACTCGGGATTCGACTCCTTCTGCAGTAAAGATGTAATTGATTAACGAATTGATTGTGTCATTGGGTAACTTCTCAATATTGTCGATGTGTTCCATCACATACATAGCCAGGTCATGATTCTTAGTTTCTTCTTTGGCATAGTCCCTGAAACTTTCGGCATACAAGTCGATGTCATGGATAACCATCATGGCAATTTCACGCCCTTCGACCTTGCGCTGTTTTTGCTCAATCAGATAAGCCGTGCCAAAGGTCAGTACAATTGAGATAGTAGTGCCTATTACACTCATCAGCAATTCCTTGGTCCAAGAATTGCCCTTTCCTGGTTTCCCAAATTTTGGCATTTTCACTTTCACGTTCATGCCTGCAAATATACTACTTTTCTTCTAATGGTTAAATAAAAGTGTCCTCGACGTAAAGAATTATAGCCTATTGATATAATCATTTCTTGATATTCAGTGAACTCTTCTTCCTCGAGGGTGTGTCATAAATGTTCGCCCGAAATAATAACCGCTCTAACGAGCGGGAAAACTTGTGCAAACCGAAAGCCATTAAGTTTACTTCAATGGCTGAGGTGCCGCCAAGTTTCGGGAAATTACAACAAATTTTGTATTTAAATTAAGCAAATTAAATTTTTATATCAATTTTTCAATTAATTTGTATAAATTTCCCGTGCGTAGCACGGTTAAATATTGCGACGTTGAATTATGACACAGCCACAATGATTGAGTATCAGTATAATATGTTCATTAAACTTGCGTGATTTAACTCTCGCTGTCTGTTGTCGAGGGCTCTTCGTGTTCTACTTCTACGAAGATGAGCCTGCGGTGACCCAGGCCCCCGCATTAAAAGTGTGGTGCTCTGACTTGCTGAGCTGCGGAGCCATCGTTTGACGCTGCAAAGGAAATATGCCCGACCGCAGTCTTTTTGCGTTTCAAAAAAAACCTTCATTTTTTGTTCAAAAACTTCTTTTCAACGCGTGGTTTGGGCATTCAAGTCTTAACAAAACATAAAAGTGAGTTTGCTAAGGCGTTGATTTGCCCATTTCTAACATCAAAGTGTGTAGCGAACATTTCGGGCGGTTCATTGTCATGTCAACTAACGGTAGTAACTTTGCAACCGAAACGAGAGAAAAGTTAGTATAACTGAAAATCAGAACGAAATATGTTACGAGACATTATAGTTGATCCATACTTTCCTGATTGCCCGATACGCAATATCCTGTCGCGCATCAACGACCGCTGGTCGATGCTGATACTGTACACGCTCGACGGGAAGGACACGGCGATGCGCTATTCCGACATCCTGGCGGCCATCCCCGACATCTCGCAGAAGATGCTCACTGTGGCCCTGCGCAATCTGGAGGCCGACGGGCTGGTATCGAGGCAGGCCTATGCCGAGATACCGCCACGCGTGGAGTACAGCATCACCGAGCGCGGCAAGTCGCTCATGCCGCACATCAACAGCCTGATTGAGTGGGCACTGGCCAACCTGGCCGACATCTTGAACGACCGCAAGAATTATTCATCCAATAAAAACCATTAATCACATTTACTACAATGAAACAGATTGAAAAGATTGCACAGGGTGCAAATTATGCCGCCATCAACGTTGGCCGCATCAGCGAGATTATCGAACACGAGTTGCCTATGGGCCCGGACTTCACGATTCAGGGCAAAGTCTTTGGCGGACAGGCCGTTGGCGCAGCTGCCAGCGAGTTCTCATTCCAGACGCTCGTTCCTGGACAGGACAGCGGTTTCCTGCACACCCACAAGACCCATGAGGAGCTCTACTTTATCCTTCGTGGCGAGGGCCAGTACCAGGTCGACGGTGAGATTTTCCCCGTTAGCGAGGGTAGCGTGATCCGCGTGTCGCCCGACGGCAAGCGTGCGTTGAAGAACACCGGCAACGAGGACCTGACGATGCTCTGCATCCAGTACAAGGCCACCCCGTTCACCGAGGCCGACAGTCCCATGACCGACGGCAACATTCTGCAGGAGCCCCTCAACTGGTAAGGCTCGCTTGCTGAGATGGTGTGTCATAATAAGCGCCTAGAGCTTTGATCGGCCGCAAGGCCGACTAAAAAACCAGGAGCCTATTATGACACACTATCGCTAACCCATCACCACGTCGAGCACCATCATCAGGACGAAGCCGATGGCGAAACCGATGGTGCTGACATTGGTGTGCTGGCCGCTTGAGGCTTCGGGTATCAGTTCCTCGATGACCACATAGAACATGGCTCCCGCGGCAAAAGCGAGCATATAGGGCAGAACGGGTAAAATCAGGGATGACAACAACAAGACCGCAAGGGCACCGATGGGCTCAACGGCACCGCTCAGTGAGCCGATGAGGAAAGACCTCCAGCTGCTGTTTCCCGCCGCACGCATCGGCATCGAGATGATGGCGCCCTCGGGGACGTTCTGGATGGCAATACCCAGCGATACAGCAATGGCGCTGGCTAGCGAAATGTTTGTGACACCACTGTCGGCACCGGCAAAGACGACGCCCACAGCCATGCCCTCGGGCAGGTTGTGGATGGTTACCGCCAGGGCCAACATCGCTGTGCGGGACAGGTGGGAACGGAGGCCCTCGGGCTTGCTGCTCCCGAGATGCAGGTGTGGAGTCAACTCATCAATCAGCAACAGAAACCCGATGCCCAAGAGGAATCCTACGGCAGCGGGCAATACCGCCCATACTCTCCCTGATGTTTCCATCTCCATTGCGGGAATCAGCAATGACCAGACCGAAGCAGCCACCATTACCCCCGAAGCGAAGCCCAGCAGTGCCTTCTGCAGCCTCACAGACATCTCGCCCTTCATCATAAAGACAAAGGCCGACCCGAGCATGGTGCCCAGTAAGGGAATGAGTAACCCGATAACCAGTATGGTCATAACTATTCCTTCGATGCCTGTTTTAGGCCAGTGATGGCAGCATACGAGGGTTTCTTGCGGTGGATGGCAGTATCAATGAAGCCCGCCTCGTTAAGCAACTTCTTCAGTTGCTCGGGCGAGTAGGCTGTCATGCCTTCCACCACTTCAGTCCACATCGAGTCTCCTTCAATGACCTCCACCATGATGGCGAAACGGCCACCCGGCTTCAACACACGTTGCACTTCCTGCAGGCACCCTGGCAGGTTGGGCCAGAAATATACCGTCTCGACAGCCGTCACGAGATCGAACTTCCCGTCCTCGTAGGGTAGTTTCTCGGCAGATCCTTGGCAGACGAATACTTGCTTGTCGAGCACGGCGGCATTCACTTTGCGAGCCTTTGCCACGCTTTCCTCCGAGATGTCTATGCCATAGACCCGTGCCCCGTCACTGCGCTTGAGCAGTCTCTTCAGTGTCGCACCGCCACCGCAGCCGATGTCAAGCATTGACCAGCCTGGCTGGAACTCCACAAGGTCAAGTCCCCAATTTGTCAGCGGCGCGTGTCCGAAGTTCATGAAGCGCAGCATCATTCTCCCCATCATCCCTCTAGGATGTGCACAATTAGTAAAGAACGTTTTTAATAATCCCATATCATTTAGCTTTTTAGTTGGCTGCAAATGTACAATGGGAATGACATTCATAGCA
This sequence comes from Muribaculaceae bacterium, assembly GCA_016290325.1. Lineage (GTDB taxonomy): Bacteria > Bacteroidota > Bacteroidia > Bacteroidales > Muribaculaceae > Sodaliphilus. Next base: position 5,772 of record JAEETL010000005.1, on the reverse strand, counting down.
ATACCAAAATATTGGTATTTTATTCGCTCTAATTGCCATATAAATAGGAGAAAACGCAACTAGGGACCCACAATCCAGCTTCCAATTAAATGTAGATGATGTTAAACAAGTCCAACTCTAATCCAGCTGCCATTGTGTGATTGGGAATCAGGGGGCTGTCCACCTCGGCACTTCAAAGAAGGCTCTGAGCCCTGATTGCTATATGATGGGGTTTAAGCGTGGTTGGGGATATAAAGAAAAATGGAGACCATTGAAAAAACAATAGCCTCCGGTTTCCAAGACGCCCCATCGTTTTTGGGGGGCGGTTAGGATAAACGGCTATTCTATTAGTATTTGAATGATTGAAAGCCATTTCTCGGGGTCCTCCTGGTTCCAGACTCCATCAACGTAGCAGGTGCGGAACTGACCAACAGGCTTGTAACCATGCTCCTCTATGTAACGGAAAGCTTCGATGTACGATTCGTAGAATCTTTCATATGGGCCGACGTGCTTCATGCAGAGCGCCTTAGGCACTGCGGGCAGACGCTTGAACTGGATGATGGCACTGTCCTCTCCCATCTCCTCTACCTGTTCGCAATACTCAATGTCCACGTCCGTCGGCTTGTAATCCCTGTTGTGTTCAACAGTAAAGCAGTAGCCCGGTGGTGGGCACTTGCAGCCGAGACGCTGCATCTCGGGAGCGATTATCTCTACACACATGGAGCCGATGGCGGAGTAGTCTGGAAGGACTTCACGATGACTTGCCACGATGATTTCGGGCAGTGACTGAATGCTGAATTTTTCCATTGTCTTCATCTCTTTGCGAGTGTTCCTCCAGTCGAGCAGTCGGTTGCGGCGGGTTATGAGTTGCTTCAGCTGCGCTTCCGTTTCCTTGATTTTCTCGGTCAGTTGCCGGATGCTCGGGATATGCGAGTTGTCCTCGAACAAGTCCTTGATCTCATCCAACGAGAATCCAAGGCGCTGCAGGTCGCGGATGGCTTGCAACTTCTGCATCTGGTCGATGCTGTAGTAGCGGTAGCCTGTCAACTCGTCCACCTCGTCAGGTAACAGCAGACCCTTCTGCTCATAATGACGCAAAGTTTTTACTGTGACTTGCATCAACTGGGAGAACTCTCCGATTTTTAACCTTGTTTTCTTACTCATATCGCGCGATGTTATGAAGCAATTGCTAAGTGAAAGCAAAGTTAATGTGTGCCCTAAGGGACGAGTCAAGAGAAAATGACGATTTTAACATGACTTTAACATAGCGGAGCCCAGTCCTCTTTACTCCCGGCCGGTAGCACTATGCAATAATGGCGGAAACGAGAGATGAGATGCATCGAAGCCAATTAAAGTCAAAGATATAGATAATGCCTTCAATCAGTGCACGAAATGCCTTATCGGGAATTGTTTGACAAGGACAGACCTACGCTGAAGATCAGGTTCACGTTGGACAATGTGCCGCTGAGGTCCCAATCCTCACGGTACTCGTCACATGGTTTGTGATACCACACGGGCATGGGATATTTATTGGGCTTGGTCACATCCACTGGCTGACGGCCGTTCTCCAGTACCACGGCACGCACACCTTTTTTCACGAAATTATAGTGGTCGGAACGGTAAAACCAGCCGTCGGAGTTGTCATCGTCGAAGTAGATATACCTGCCCTGAGCAGCAGCGGCTGCTACATAATAATTGTCTAAGTCGCTTTCCCCGCCACCCAAAATCACGACATCGCGCGTGAGCTCGGCAGGGCCGATGCTTTCAAAATTAAGGCAGGCTACAGTCTTCGCCATTGGTACAGCAGGGTGATCGCAGTAATAGGCCGAGCCGAAAAGTCCGCTTTCCTCTGACGAGGGGAAGATAAACAGGAGGTCCCGTTGCGGCTGGGGCATCTCTTTGAACTTCTTGGCGACGAGCAAAGCACCAGCCATGCCCGATGCATTGTCGGCAGCACCGTTATATATCGTATCGCCGTGCTCATCGGGTTTCCCGATTCCCAGGTGATCCCAGTGGGCACAGAACACTACAGCCTCACCGTCCTGGCTGCTCCCGCGAAGGATGCCACCCACATTGCGGGTCTGTTGAATGCCGTAAGTCACATTCATCTTCACATCACCTCTCACATTCAGGGGAAAGCTCTTGAATCCCGGCTTTTTTGCTTCAGATAGCGCCTTGTCCATGTCCATGCCGGCCGCGAGAAACAGTTTCCGGCAACCGTCCTCATGCAACCACCCCCTGACGGCCAATTCGCCGGCATTGCGCGTTTCCGGATCATAGATGGCGAGATTGTCGCTCAGGTGGCCATTCACACAGACGTGCCACCCGTAACTGGCGGCTTCGGTGTGGTGGAGGACCAGACATCCGGCGGCACCCTGGCGCTGTGCCTCTTCAAACTTATATAACCAACGACCGTAGTAGGTCATATTACGTCCACGGAATAGCTGACTGTCATAAAAGCCGGGATCGTTGACCATCACCACCACGATCTTGCCTTTCACATCGATGCCCTCGTAGTCGTTCCAGCCGTATTCAGGCGCGTTGATGCCAAAACCGCAGAACACATACTCCGCCTTCTTCAGGTCAATTATCTTGGTGGCGCGAGTCGTCCAGATGATTAAATCGTCGGGATAGCGGAGCATCGATTTCTTCTTCCCGCTCACAGTGAGCCTGCCGCCCACGGGCTTGGCCGTGACCGCGATCATTTCAAAGGGCTGGAACCAACTGCCGTTGAAGGCAGGCTCCAAACCCATCACCTCCAACTGTCGGGCAAGATAGTCCACCGTCTTGTCCTCATAGGGTGTCATGGGCTTTCTTCCGCCAAACTCATCACTGGCAAGGACCTTTGTCCATTCCCTCAGCAGCTGTTCGTCACTTCCGGTTCGCAACTGCTCCTGGGTAATCTGTGCACTGGCTGTTGCCAGCCCCATGGCGACAAAAGCGATTACCGTCACCAGCACTTTAGCATTCATTCTCATCAGTCTTTTTTTCTGCAAAGATACAAAATCTTTTAATACTGCCCGGCAAATAATTGATAAAGCTCAATAAACGACTGAATATCATCACCTTAATGGCGGTTTAACTTAAAGGGCTTACTTCTAAGCCCGTAGGACTGTCAGGTTATAGGCAGGGGTGTAGCGTAGCGTAACCCCTGTAAATGAGCGCTACACATGAATATTAGCCACGTTAGTGGCGACACGCTGTGCATCAATGTTTTAGTGCCGCCCCGATGGGGCTAAGACAAGTGCAGCCCACTACTGCAGGGGTGCAGTGAGGCGAAGCCGAGCGCAACCCCTGCCTATGCCATGAGCGCCCCTGATGGGGCTTTTAGATGACACCCTAATACAAAACCTTTTTCTTTTGCCGACCTATGACGGCAAAGTAATTTAGCTGAGGTGGGGGAGCGATTGTCCATCTACGGGAACTGGCGCCGAACGATCCCCTAAAGGATTGTTTTGGGGTGATAACTATAAAAGATGGCCTACTATAAAATAAGATGCAAATGCAGCAATGACCATACAAATAATCATGACTACTGAATCAAGAATGTTTATTTTTTCTTTTTTTACAAGAGCTCTAAACCCATATTTCAGAAGTTCGTATAATGCAAGAGTGATTACAACGTAAAATAAAGTTTTATCCATAATTATCGACTTTTAATTAATTTGACGCAAAGATAGCAATTTAGAATTGAAACTCGATGGTTTCTTTTGAAATAATTATCATTGAGCCATTAGTAATGGTGCCGTAGAAGGCGAGCCATGGCCTCTGTATTGTGTGTGCTCGGCGATGTCTTTTGCCATCCCATGGCACAAACATTCCTTTTCGGTAAATGAATTACTGCGATTGTGGGCGGCACTTCGCCGATGAACTTTTCATGTTTGACAATGTGGCCGAGAAGTGCGTTGTTTCAATTTATATCATTACCTTTGCCATCAATTGTAACCCGATGACATGATATCACCCGTATGAAAACAATTCAACTGAACAATGGTGTGGAGATGCCCGCACTGGGATTTGGCGTATTCAGATTATCTCCAGCCGAATGTGAACGCTGCGTGCTGGACGCCATCGAGATTGGCTACCGCAGCATCGACACGGCCCAAGACTATAAGAATGAAGAAGGTGTGGGCGCAGCCATCAAGAAGTGCGGCATCCCGCGCGACCAACTGTTCATCACCACCAAGGTGTGGATTAGCAATGCCGGCGAGAAGCGTGCGACACTAAGCATCGATGAGTCGCTGCGCAAACTGCAGACCGACTATGTTGACCTGCTGCTGGTGCATGAGCCCTATGGTGACTGCTATGGCACCTATCGAGCTATGGAAAAAGCCTATCAGGCTGGCAAAGCAAGGGCCATCGGACTGAGCAATTTCTATAATGTGCGTTTTATCGACATCGCCGAGCACTTGGACGTCAAGCCCGCTGTGCTACAGCTCGAGACTCATGTGTTTGCCCAGCAAAAGGCCATGCGTGCACTAATGAATGACTATGGCACGCAACTCATGGCATGGGGACCGTTGGCACAAGGCCGACACGGTTTCTTTGAAAACGAGACACTCAAGGCCATCGGAGCAAAATATGGCAAAACCAACGCCCAAGTGGCCCTCAACTGGCTGGTGTCGCAAGACATCATGCCGGTGCCCAAGACATCGCACAGGGAGCGCATGGCAAGCAATCTGGACATCTTTGACTTTGAACTCTCCAGCGAGGACATGGAGGCCATTGGCCGCTTAGATCAGGGCGAAACGCTCATCAACGACTTCAACAACGACACCGACCTGGCGCAAATGTTCCTGGGCCTCAAGCCATGGAGTTAGGAACGATAGTGCATGCCGAACACAGCGAGGGAATGAAGAATTAAAAATTCAATCCTATTTATAGTCATATAGTTTAAGCTATAAATACTGCAACCGATATGAAGAAGAACAAAAATCAACAACTGATGGAGCAGCGAGAGCAGAGCCAAGTTTGCTTGAGCTCTGCCGAGTCGCGACAGAAGAAGGCGAAGGGCCAATACGTTCAGGCCAATAAGGATTGGCTGGTGGCGAAGTCCAAGGAAGACGGCGTGAAGGCGCTGCCAAAAGGCATCTTCTATAAGGTTTTGGCCGAGGGCGACGCAACGAACGCGACCCCAACGCCCAGCAGTGTGATCACCGCCCATTACACGGGCAAGACCATCGATGGGGCGACATTCGACAGCAGCCGTGGCGACGTTCCCCTGGCGTGCCGACTGCGCGACCTCATCGAGGGCTGGGTCATAGCCATGCAGCAGATGCACATCGGCGACCGATGGGAAGTCTACATTCCCGCCGAGATGGGCTACGGCAAGTTCTCGCAGCCTGGCATCCCCGGCGGCTCCACCCTCATCTTTGACATCGAACTGCTCGCCATCAATTAATGGCCAAAGGAAAAATAACAGCTACAGAACAAGTTGTGTTGCAAGAAAAAGACAATCAAGGTTAATAATCCCTTAAAAACATGCAGATTTGGAGTTTTTTCCGTATTTTCGCATCCTAAAACGGAAGATAACTAAAACGTTGAATATTAACATGAACAATCGCATCACTGAGGGCTATATGCCCTTTATGGGTTACCAGACCTACTATCGTATCGTGGGCGAACCTTCAGAGAAGGCTCCCTTGTTGCTGCTTCACGGCGGTCCGGGCAGTACACACAACTATTTCGAGGTGCTCGACTGCATCGCCGATACAGGTCGGCAAGTCATCTCATACGACCAGATCGGCTGCGGCAATTCTTATCTCGACGGGCATCCAGAACTGTGGACATTGA
>JAEETL010000048.1 GCA_016290325.1 Muribaculaceae bacterium | reverse complement strand
AAAACGAGGCAAAAGGCAACCATTGTCAGCAGCAACACGATAATGAAAAAGATGTTATAAACACGCGTCTGCAGTCTGTAGTTCATGATGGTATAGAGGTTCATCCCCGCCAATACCATGCCCAAAATGGCGATGGCTGCCACCATCATGATGAGATGGCTTCCCCATGCGGCTTGAGGCATCTGCCAAAAGCCCTCATAATGGGGCATAGCGAAATCGGCTGGCGATGCGAGGCCCAAACCCAGGGTAATCCAGAAGGGTGTGACAAGCCCGAACATCATTGCCAGCACACCTTTCAATCCCATGGCCCGCATGTTCAAGAATCCCAACAGATAGGCCGGAATCAGCACCAGAAAACCGTAATGGAACATCATGCCCGCCGCCACCATGGCGAAAATCAGGAAAATGCTGTGTTGCGAGTGATGGTCCTGATAGGAGGCGAACAGCGGCATGAGCGTTAACGCCGTTACTAACGCGAGCAACGTCCCGGCGTTGAACGAGACCAGCCCCGATGGATTGGCCATCATCAAAAGGAAAAACGCCGACACGAACAGGTGCGTTACCGACCTCACAAAGGTAAATACCTTGTTGATAGCCAGTATGATGCCTCCAGTAATCAGTAGGCACAGCACGTTGACTGTGGCCGAGAGCGTGGCATCGGCGATGAGCGGTTCCCATAAGGTAAAAAAGACACCGTTCTCGCTGGTGGTACTGGGACGCACACCCAACGAGAGCGCCACAGCGGCAGTCACCACAAGCGCTACCGCACACAGCACCATAAAGGTACGTCCATTAAAGTACTCGTTGATATGATCCTGCCTAGCCATCCACCTGGTTACATTAACTACGAATTACACAAATGTTTAATTCGTGTAATTCGTAGTTGATAAATCCTGTTACTATACGTTGTTGTCCTTGGGCGTTTCGTCGGTGGGCTCGTCAAGGTCGCGACGTTTCCAGCTCTTGCGGCGACCATGGATGATGGGCACCTCCTTGTCGGCGCTCAGTGTGGGTTTGCGGTCGCGCAGGATGCGCTTGGCAAACATGGCGGTGTGACGGAATTCCTGATCAAAATCGTCGTCATAACGCCCACCCTTGTCACGGTTGTCCACGTCGCCCATCAGGCGGCGGTCACGGGCAACATTGGCACGGCGCTGGCGCTCCTCATCACTTATCGGAGCCTCCTCACGGCGGGGACGATCACCCTCGAAACGGCGGCCTCCACGGGGACCATCATCGCGGCGCGGGCCACGGCGCTCGTCGTCGAAACGGCGACGTGGACGGTCACCATCTTCACGCCTGGAACGGTCTCGGTCGTCACGTCTTGGACGCTCGTCGTCAAAGCGGCGATGAGGGCGATCACCATCTTCGCGCCTAGGACGGTCTCGGTCATCGCGTCTTGGGCGGTCATCGTCAAAGCGGCGGCGTGGGCGTTCCTCGCCTCCCACCTTGTTGTAGTTGCCCTTGCTGCGCTCGCTGGCCCTGAAGCCCTCGTTGCGGATGTGCTCGCCGCGCTCACGCAACTCGTCATATCGGCCCTCGAAAATGACAAACTGCAGCAGTTCGCAGTCCAATCCGCCATTGTTCAGCGCATATTTCACTGACGGTTTCAAGCCTATCTTGAAATACTGCTCCTTGTCATAGCAGATGAGCCAAACGTTATATCCCTTGAAAGTGTGCTTAAAGACAAAGCCTAGATCGGAGTAGAACTGCTCGATGTCCTCGACATTGAGGCGCTCACCGTACGGCGGATTGCTGATGAGCGTGCCGCCAGGGGGCACCTGCTCGATATCATTGATGTCGCGGCGCTCGAGTTCGATATATCTGTTCATTCCGGCACTCTTGACATTAGCTCGGGCAATGGCAATCGCCTTACCCTCGATGTCGCTGCCATAGATCTTGTGGGTGAACTCCCGCTCGGCGCTGTCATCGTTGTAAATCTTGTCAAAAAGCTCCTCATCATAATCGGGCCACTGCTGGAAAGCGTAGCTGTTGCGGTAAACGCCAGGGGCAGTATTGGTCGCGATAAGAGCAGCCTCGATAAGGAACGTGCCCGAGCCGCACATCGGGTCCACCAGGTCGGTCTCGCCACGCCAGCCGCTCAACAGGATGATGCCGGCAGCCAGCACCTCGTTGATGGGGGCGTCGGTCTGAGCCGAGCGCCAGCCGCGCTTGAACAGCGGGTCACCGCTGCTGTCGAGCGACAAGGTCACATCACGGCCCGAGATGTGGACGTCAAAACGGATATCGGGGTTGGTGAGTCGGATGCTGGGGCGCTTGCCGTATTTCTCATTAAAGAAGTCGGCAATGGCATCCTTGACACGATAGGTGACAAAGCGCGAATTAGAGAAATCTTCGCTATAGACGGTGGCATCGATGGCAAACGTCGTCTTGACGGTCATCAGCTGTTCCCAATCAAACGACTTGAGCTGCTCATAGAGGTCATCGGCGCTTGTTGAATGCAGTTTGATAAACGGTTTGAGCACACGCACCGCCGTACGGCAGGCAAAATTTGCCCGATAGAGCATTTCTTTGTCTCCTCTAAATGCAACCACACGGTTACCCTCGGTCACATCCTCGGCGCCCAGGGCGCGCAGTTCATCGGCGAGCACGCCTTCCAAGCCTAGGAAGGTCTTCGCCACCATGTCAAATTTGTCGGTCATCATGTTCAATCAATCTTAGATTGCCGCAAAGGTACGAATAAGTTTTCACTTGATGCTTTTTCCTAGGCCGTTTTTTCGACCATTGAAAAAACTGGGGGCGAGAAAATGGAAACTATGAACTATTTTTGTACCTTTGCGCCTCAATTCATTATCAATCATGTAATCAATTCAGTAAAGAATGGAAAAGATTCAAGCAGGAAAATATGTGGAGCTCGTGTATGAGATCCTGGTGGTAAACGGCGATGAGCAGGTGAGTGTGTTCAAGTTTAACAAGGAGCACCCCGACGCTTTTGTCTTTGGCATGGACCTGTCGCTTATCGAGGGTTTCCAGACCAATATCATGGGCCTGGAGCAGGGCGCACAGTTTGATTTCACCCTTAAGCCCGAGGAGGCCTTTGGCGTGAAGAGCCCCGACCTCATTTATGAGTTGCAGAAAGAGATTTTCCACGTGGATGGCAAGTTTGACGAGGAGAACATCCGCGAGGGCGCCCGTGTTCCCATGATGACCCAGGAGGGCATGCGTGTCGAGGGCGTCGTGGTTAAGGTGACCGACGACAAGGTGGTGATGGACTTCAACCACCAGTTGGCAGGCGAGACGGTGCGCTACAAGGGCTTTGTACAGCTCGTTCGCGACGCTAAGCCCGAGGAACTTCAGCCCCATCACCACGGTTGTGGATGCGGTTGTGAGTCATGCGGCGATGACTGCGGTCATGACCACTGCGGCGATGGCTGCGACTGCGGTCACTGCTAACACGCGGCACAATATACTTTAGTCGGCGAATTAAGCGAATTATACGAATGGCATCCGCATTCGTGATAGAATATTGCTTAATGCGCCGACTAAATATATTACATGAAATGATTATTGCCACTTATTGCTGCATGGAATGCGCTTGTAGATGAGTGACTTGGTACCAAAATTAATGAGAATGCCCAACTCTAGTCCAGTAGCTTTCAAATAATTGTATACTTGAGAATAGTGCTCATCGGTGAAGTCACTAACTGCTTTTAATTCGACAATAATCTTATCGTAGCATACGAAGTCTGGTCTAAAGTTCTTTGATAAGGCTTTTCCCTTATAAGTTACCTGGAAGGTCTTTTCGCGTTCAAATGGGATACCGCATAACCGTAACTCCTCTTCAAATGCTTCTTGATAAATTGGCTCGGTGAAACCGCAACCAATTGTCTTATGAACCTCCAGAGCGGCTCCTATTATTTTAAATGACTCGGAGCGATAGATAATATTATCCATATTACCTCTAAAAACCTTAATCTAAAACTTATGACTAATATGCACCCCACAAAATGGACAGGGATGCCATACATTCGCTTAATTCGTCTAATTCGCCGACAAAAGGGGGATTAGAACGGCTTCTCGTCGGTGCCGCTGAACGACTGGAACAGGGCGTTAGCGAGGCTGGATGCGCCGATGCGGAAGTAGCGGTTGTCGAGCCACTGCTCGCCTAGCACCTCCTTGACGATGGTGTAGTACTTCACAGCGTCCTCGGTCGAGCGGATGCCTCCCGAAGCCTTGAAGCCCACCATGCGGCCGTGCTGGATGAAATACTCCTTGATGCACTGGCACATCACATAGGCGGCCTCGAGCGAGGCGCCAGGATAGATCTTACCCGTGGAAGTCTTGATGAAGTCGCAACCCGAGTACATCGACAGGATGCTGGCATTGCGGATGTTTTCGGCGGTCTTCAAATAGCCCGACTCGAGGATGACCTTCAAGGGACGCTCGCCCACCACTTGCTTGATCTCGGCGATTTCATCGCACAATTCCTCGTAGGCCTCATCCTTGAAGTAACCCACGTTGAGCACGATGTCCACCTCGTCGGCACCGTCGGCGACGGCAAGTGCGGTCTCGGCGATCTTGGTCTCGATATGGGCCTGTGACGAGGGGAAGCAGGCGCTGCACACGGCAACGTCCACGCCGCTCACCTCGAGTGTGCCGCGCACCACGGCTGCAAAGTTGCTGTACACACAGATGGCGGCAACATTCTTGTACTGCGGATAGTTGTTGTCAAAATCATTGACTTTTTGTACAAACTTAGCCACGCTGCGCTCGCTGTCCTCGGTGGCGAGGGTGGTTAGGTCCACGCAATTGAGCAGGAACTGCTGCACCTCGGGCGTGTTGTTCTCGGCAGCGTGCTTGTCGATAATTTCCTGCACGGCGGCAGCCACGGCAGCATCGTCGATGGTGACGTTGCTCTGGTTGATGGCGGTCATGTACTTGTCGGCCACAGGCTTGTGGTCATGGTGTTCGCAGCCGCAGCCGCAGTGTTCATGTTCGTGATTGCTCATAGTCTCGTAGATGATTTTTTATGATTGGTTAATAAGTTTCTTGTTATCAAGGTGGCGGTGGCTGTCGCGGCTGGTCTTTTTGGCGAAATTGCGCTCCAGGGCGGCATCCAGGTCGATACCCGTCTGGTTAGCCAGGCACATCACCACCCACATTACGTCGGCTAGCTCATCGGCCAGGTCCAGATCGTCGCCTGGTTTGCTCGACTGATCGCCATAGCGCCGTGCGATTACCCGCGCTACCTCGCCCACTTCCTCGGTGAGCACTGCCATGTTGGTCAGTTCGCTGAAGTAGCGCACGCCATACTGCTTAATCCAAGCGTCAACGCGCTCTTGTGCTTCTTGTATTGTCATCGTGCCACAAAGATAATGCTTTTCTGCCAAGAACCCCTTGCCCATCCCATTTAAATTTCTAAAAAAGCACCTTCTCTCCATCACCGCTCCCATTTTTAGAAAACAACAAATACAACAAACACAAAATCTGAGTTGATGATTAATTCACGACAATTCACGTGAAGTTTTTTAATACGAATTACGCTAATTCAGTGAACTATCACGAATAATAGATTCGATTAATTCGCAAAATTCGCCGATGATGAAGCGTACGGTAGCCATTGTATTTTTTGTACTTATTGTTTTCATTTTAATAAATTGGAATTTATCCGATTGATGGCTTCGCCTTGGCATAGTGAAAAAAGTTTTCCCTCTGCTCTCGGCTCGCTCATCAATTGTTGTCCAAGTTGTTTTTAGCAAGCTTGCGTCAGCCCAATAATAAAATTGTTGTTGTTTTATCGCGTATGCGGGATTTTGCCTATATTTGCGTCACGAAACCAAAAATAGCATTGACATGAGACGTTTTTTCATTATCGTTGCGGTAGCCGTGCTGGGGGCGCTTGCCCTGCAGGCCGGTGTGCGCGACGACTTCAAGGCCCATCCCAAGATGAGCGCCAACAACTATCAGGCCTATCCTGACACGGTGCTGCCCGCAATAACGGCGGCGCCAGAGGGCTATGAGCCGTTTTTCATCAACCACTATGGCCGCCACGGCAGCCGCTGGCTCATCCACGAGAAATCCTACACCCGCCCCATCGACATGCTGGAGAAGGGCGAGCGTGACGGCAAACTCACCCGCCGTGGTGCCGAGGTGCTTGCCATCCTGCGCGAGGTGCACGATGCTAGCAAGGGCCGATTAGGCGAACTGAGCGACATCGGCGCCGAGCAACACCAAGGCATCGCCCGCCGCATGTACCAGAATTTCCCGCAAGTCTTCAAGGACGGAGCCCCCGTCGTGGCACGCTCGACGGTCGTCATCCGTTGCATCCTGTCGATGCAGAACGAGGTGGACGTGCTCGCATCGCTCAACCCGCGACTGAAGATTACTACCGACGCCAGCGAGGCGACGATGTATTACATGAATTACAGTGACAGCGTGGCCAGGACGCTGCGAGCCTCGATGCAGGAGAACATTGACATGTGTCGCGACAAATGGGTCAATCCCAAGGGACTGTTGAAGAAACTGTTCAGCGATCAGCGCTGGGTGAAAGCCAACATCGACGAGGGCGAGGCCCGCACGATGATGGTCAATCTGTTCGAGGTGGTGGGCAACATGCAAAGCCATCACCAGTTCGAGAATGTGGACCTGTATGACCTGTTCAGTGCCGAGGACATTTACAGCTTGTGGCGCTATAACAATGCCTTCTGGTACATCAGGTCAGGAGAAACACCATTGACACAGTGCCGCGTCGATTATATGGAGGCCAACCTGCTGCGCAACTTTATCGAGGATGCCGACAAAGCCACTACCGATGATGCCCCGGCACCAGGCGCGTCACTGCGCTTCGGCCACGAGAGCGTGGTGTTGCCGCTGTGCTGTCTGATGGGCCTCAACGGTGCCGACTACCGCACGACTGACCTCGGGAACCTGGATAAATACTGGCAGACCTACAAATTCTTCCCGATGGCCGCGAACATCCAGTTCGTGTATTTCCGCAAGGCTGGCAGTGACGACATTCTGATGTTGCCATTGCTTAACGAGCATGAGGCCACCTTGCCCGTCCAGACTGATGTCGCTCCCTACTACCACTGGAGCGACGTGCGCGACTACTTTATCGACAAACTTTCCCGTCAACCCATCATCCCGCCTACGAAATGAAACGCATCACCTTATATTTGATTATGGTAGCGCTGGTCGGCATGACCATGAGCGCACAAAATCCTAAGAAACAGGTCATCGGCAACTTTGACCGCTCGGCGAGCAACCACTATGCCTATCCCTATGGCACTGACCTGAAGGTGCCCAAGCTCAGCGCCGCCCCTGCGGGTTATGAGCCGTTTTATATCGACCACTACGGTCGCCATGGCAGCCGCTGGCTGACCAATGCAAGATATTATGAGCGCCCCTGCAAGGAACTCGCTAAGGCTAAGGAGGCGGGTATGCTCAACCTGCAAGGCGAGCTGTTGCGTCGCCAACTAAGCATGGTATATGAGACCTCACGCCATCGTGTGGGAGACTTGAGCGACGAGGGTGCCCTGCAGCATCAGGAAATTGCCCAGCGCATGTTTGATAACTTCCCCGAGGTGTTTGCCGGCGATGCCCGTGTGGACGCCCGCTCAACCGTCATCATCCGCTGCATCCTGTCGATGCAGAACGAGACCATGCGCCTGCGCTCGCTCAATCCTAACCTGCGCATCAACACCGATGCCAGTTACCACGACATGTATTACATGGGATGGGGTTACGGCGAGGACACGCTGGCCAACGACCTGCGCAAGAGCGTGGACCCCATTTCCAACGACATGTACAATAAGCATCTGGACCCTAAGCGCTTCATCGCCCAGTTGGTAAACGACACCGCTTGGGCTGCCGCCAACCTGAACGGACGTCAGCTCATGCGTGACGTGTTCGACGTGGCGGGATCGCTTCAGGGACATCAGTTCTTTGACGACGTGAACCTGTACCACTACTTCAGCAACAACGAGATTTTTGAGTTGTGGCGATTGAAAAACATCTATTGGTACATCCATTGGGCTAACGCGCCCCAGAACGGCAACCGCATGCCATTTATCGAGCGCGCCCTGTTGCGCGACATGATCGAAAAGGCCGACGAGGCTATACGGACCGGTGAGCGCGGCGCATCGTTGCGTTTCGGTCACGAGACGTGTGTGCTGCCGCTAGCGTGCCTCATGGAGTTGGACAGCGTGAACTACAGTTGTGACGACCTGGAGACTTTGCATGAGCACTGGCAGGACTACAACACCATCCCCAAGGCCTGCAATATCCAGATGGTGTTCTATCGCCCCGTGGGCACCACGGGCAACCGCCCTGATGACATTCTGGTCAAAGTCCTGCTCAACGAGCATGAGGCCCTGCTGCCCGTCAAGGCTGTTGACGGCCCCTACTACCGATGGACCGACCTTCGTCGTTACTACGACCAAAAGCTCGCCACCGTCATTGACTGGAAGATTTAAAAAAAGTGCCGCGAGAGCGGCATTTTTTTGATTAGTGATTTGTGAGGGACTGCTGGTAGATGGCTAGGTAGTGCTGGGCGGCAACGGCTTCGGCATAGGTGACGAGGGCGGTCGTTCGGGCCGCGGCGCTCAGGGCGGGGAGCCGAGCCTCGTTCAGGCACCATGAGATGCCCTGCGCGAAATCGATGCTATCGCAATAATCGGCCACATAACCGTCCTGCTTGTGGTTGATCATCTCAGGAATGCCGCCGACGTTAAAGCCCACGCAGGGCACGCCGCATGACATCGCCTCGACAATGGTGTTGGGTAGGTTATCCTGCAGCGAGGGCGTGACGAACAGATCGGCAGCGTTATACAGTTGGGCGATATCCGTTTCATTACTCAAGTAGTTGACCGTATAGACGGGTAGCGGCAGGGCCTCTTTGACGCTCTCGGCGTCACCACCCAGGACGACTACCCCCAGGTGGCCCGGCAGGGTGGGGTGGTGCATGGCGATGTGCTCACAGGCCTCGACCAGGAAGCGGAAACCCTTGCGCTTGTCAGTGATGCGCTGGGCTCCGAAAAGCAGCAATCGCATGTCCGCGGGCAGGTTGAACTTTTTGCGGGCGGCCGTCTTGTCCATCGGGGTGAATACATCGGTATCAATGGCATTAGGTACGTTGGTGACCGTGAGGCCTCGGGTCAGAGCGCTCTGGCGTGCCAGGTCGGCCATCCATCGGCTGCAGCCCACAAACGTGATGTTCCTGTTCTTGTAAATCGTCCTTTTGCGGACAAACACTTTCTTCGCCAAGTCCATTTTCTGTCCCTTGAGCATCGGGCATTTTTCGCACTGGGATTTGTACTTCTCGCAGATGCCCGAGTAGTGGCAGATGCCTGTGAAATACCACTGGTCATGCAGCGTAACGACCACAGGCTTGCCCGAGGCCATGATGCGGTCCAGGTCATCCAGCGACAGGAAACCCTGGTTCACCCAGTGCAGGTGGATGACATCAGCCCATTTGAACTCGTCCATACCAGTGATGTCGGTGCCGCAGTTGGCTATATCGACCTGGAAGATGTTCTGCTTGCTCAGGTTGTTGGCCAACCAGATGACCCCACGCTCCCACAGGAAGTTGGCTTTTAGTCGCCAGGACTGCGGGATGTTGACCACCTCGGCGGCGTCGGTCTTGCGGTCACGCACGAGCATGCGCGCCTCAGCGCCGTTGTTGTTCAGCGCATGCATCAGGCGGTTAGCGGCAATGGCAGCCCCGCCCGTCCTCTCTGACGTATTTACAATCAATACCCGCATATCAATCACAAAGGTAGTGCAAACCGAACACAACCGCAAATTATTTTGCGAATTGTTAAGGTGCAGCCCACTTGGCCCGAGTATTGCGTGGCAAGCACCAAAGAAACTCCAAAAAGTTACATGAATAAATGAATCAGGGCGCCTTCAGTAATGAAAGCGCCCTGAAAATAGTCTAGAATTGTTTTGTTTCTTGCCCTAATGCTTAGAGCTGGGGACCAGCGGCTACGAGAGCCTTGCCTGCCTCGTTGTCCTCGTACTTGACGAAGTTCTTGATGAAGCGGCTTGCCAGATCCTTGGCCTTCTCTTCCCACTGTGCAGCGTCGGCATAGGTGTCGCGGGGATCGAGGATGCCGGTGTCAACGCCCTCGAGCACGGTGGGCACGGTGAGGTTGAAGTAAGGAATCACCTTGGTGGGCGCATTGTCGATGCTGTGGTTCAGGATGGCGTCGATGATGCCACGGGTGTCGCGGATCGAGATGCGCTTGCCAGTGCCGTTCCAACCGGTGTTTACCAAGTAAGCCTTGGCACCGCTCATCTTCATGCGCTTCACGAGCTCCTCGGCATACTTCGTGGGATGCAACTCCAGGAATGCCTGGCCGAAGCAAGCGCTGAAGGTGGGCGTGGGCTCGGTGATGCCGCGCTCGGTACCAGCGAGCTTAGCGGTGAAACCACTCAGGAAGTAGTACTTGGTCTGCTCAGCGTCGAGAATCGATACGGGAGGCAGTACACCAAAGGCGTCGGCGCTCAGGAAGATCACCTGCTTGGCAGCGGGAGCGTGGCTGATGGGACGCACGATGTTCTTGATGTGGTAGATAGGATAGCTCACGCGGGTATTCTCGGTCACGCTCTTGTCGGCGAAGTCGATCTTGCCCTCGGCGTCAACAGTAACGTTCTCGAGCAGCGCGTCGCGGTGGATGGCGTTGTAGATGTCGGGCTCAGCCTCCTTGTCGAGGTTGATGACCTTGGCATAGCATCCGCCCTCGAAGTTGAAGATACCGTTGTCGTCCCAGCCGTGCTCGTCGTCACCGATGAGTTTACGCTTAGGATCGGTGCTCAAGGTGGTCTTACCAGTGCCTGACAGACCGAAGAAGATGGCGGTGTTCTCACCGTTCATATCGCAGTTGGCCGAGCAGTGCATGGCAGCGATGCCCTTCAACGGCAGGAAGTAGTTCATCATAGAGAACATACCCTTCTTCATCTCACCACCGTACCAGGTGTTGAGGATGACCTGCTCGTTGCTGGTCACGTTGAACACGACAGCGGTGTCGCTGTTCAGACCCAGTTCCTTATAGTTGTCCACCTTGGCCTTGCTGGCGCAGTATACGGTGAAGTCGGGCTCCTGGTCAAACTCCTCCTCGTTCTGGGGACGGATGAACATGTTGGTCACGAAGTGAGCCTGCCATGCCACCTCCATGA
>JAEETL010000004.1 GCA_016290325.1 Muribaculaceae bacterium | reverse complement strand
CACGGGCAGCAACAGGTACTTGCCCGTAGCGTCAACCCGCAGCATGGCGTGGTTTTCGCTCAACATCTGGGGGGCCAGTGCCGTGGCCGAGAAGGCCACGAGCACTGCCGCCAGAATAGTTAATAGTCTGTTCATCATAGTAAAGGCTGTTTAGCGTTTACTGGAACACTTTCAGGTCAGAGATGGTGATATTGCCACCATAATTGTTGATACTCCAGCAGTTCTTCTGGATACCATAGATGCGGTTGGTGTAGCAGCAGACATCGTTGATGTACATCACCATGACCGAATTGTCGGTGTAGATGTTAATGTGGTAAACGTTGTCGGCGGGACGCTCAAACCAATAGCCATCGATACCCTCGATAAAGCCCTTACCGGCGCTACCCTCCTGCTCAAAGTTCACCTTGCGGTGGTTCTCATCCTCGGGGTTGACCATCATCGTGTAATAACGTTCACTGTCGGTACCGCGAACCAGCGAGATGCCGAAGCGGTCCCAGTTGTTGGACGTGGTCACGGTGAATGAGATGTGGTTGCAGGTTCCCAGGCGGTTGTACAGCACATAAGCGTCATCACCCGAGAGTTTGCCATTGACACCGCTCATTTGGGCACCATTGCTGGCCATCACCTTGACGGTCTGCTCCTTGTTGAACTTAGCTGCGATAGCAGGCACCTCGCCCAGGGTGAGTGTACCGTCGGCATGCTGGATGATCTTGTGGCATACCAGCGCACCCGACCAGTTGGGCTCGCCACCAGCACCCACGTTGACATTCTTGTCGTGGATGGTGTTGCCCGTGCGGTAGGGGCACCAACCCCAGATGTAGCGGTCCTGGCCGTTGCTAGCAGTCTTGCCAGCATAGAAAGCGCGGGTGTCGAGAACGCCCTCATGACCATCGCGGGGCCAGTTGGCACCGGGATCGTTAAAGCAGGCCTTCAGAGCCTCGAAGGTGGGCGCCATCATGTACTTCACCTTGCGGCTCCATGAGGCACGATAACCCTCACTGTAAACCAGATACCAGTAGTTGCCCATCTTGAAGATGTCGGGGCACTCACACATGCGGTCCCAAATCATGGGGAAGTTGCCGACGTGTTCCCACGCCTTCAAGTCGCTGGACTTGAACTCGGCGAACTTCAGGTTGCTGGAGATGACCATGTGGTAAAGACCATCGTCGGCAACAAAGATCTGCGGGTCGCGGAAGTCGTTATCCGAGTAGCCATAGGCCGAACCCTTCAACATCCACACGGCGTCCTTTGACCAGTCCTTGAAATCGGCTGAGGTAGCCCTCATTACGGCCTCGCGGCCAAAACGGTCATGTCCCGTGTAATAGATATAGTATAATCCATCCCTATCATTATAGATACAGCAGCCTGTACCCAGGGCAGCATCCTGCTCGTCGGGAGATGTGCCAGTGGGCAATACCTCGCCCAGTGACTGATAGGTAGCGCCATCAACGGTGGACACGCCCCAGAAGGGGTGATAGTTGAATGCGGCATTGTTGTCAAACTCCTGCAGGTACAACACCTTGAAGTGGCCTGCCTTGGCATCATAGAAAGGCATCGGGTCACCACAACGGCCAATAGCCGGGTTGTAGTAGGTCTGGAAACCAGCCTCGTCCACCGAATTGAAGAATGCGGTTGTGCCGTCCCAGTCCTTAGAAGGATCGGGGCCGAAATCATCCTCGCTGCATGCCGACGAAGCGACCATAAAGCAACACAGCAGCAATGTGCTGAATATATTCTTGTACTGTTTCATGAGTCAATTAATGAGTTAAATAGTTGATAGCATTCTTGGTCATAATCTCAATGTTCTTGTGGTACTTCTCGGTATAACCAGCCTCGAAGGTGTAGGAATACCAATCGTAGCAGCCAGAACCGATGCAGATGATGCCACCCTTGCCGTCATGGGCGGGATACTCCCAAAGCACGATAGCGCCATCACCACCTACGCCGAGAACCCTACCGCCGGTGCGGCCGGTCCAAACGTCATAGTTGTCATAGCCACCCCAATCGGTACCAATGTGGTACTGGGCGGTGGAGTTGGTGATGTGGTAGCCGGCATCGGTGCAGTAAACCTCGTTGGGGTTATCACCAGTTACGAGATTCTGATAGAGGGCATGGCCATTCTGACCGTCAAAGATGCGGAAAGTCCACGGACCGCCGCACAACTCGGCATAAGCCTCGTCTTGACCCCAACAGTTGTTGGGCGTCGTCCACTCGTCGTCACCAGTGGTGCCGATGAATGACGGCAGGTTAACGGCATAGCGGGTGAGCAGCAATGCACCGCCGTTCTCGTAGAACTGGCGCAGCTCGTTCAGCGTGTTCATCGCATCGGTAGCCTTGGCGACAAAGTTGTCATGGCCATCCACGCCACCGTCAACGTGCCAGTGCCACCAGATGAGCTTGCACTCAGACAGGTCGAGCGTACCGGCGCGCAGGTCAGCAAACGAAGCATACAGCGAGCTCTCAACATTGCCAAGCATCCACTGGCATGCAGTCTGAGCCTCGGGATCAAGTTCGCTCATCGTGGGAGCGGAACCCAGGAAGAGAGCCTTGGGCTTGCTGATGGCGATAACTCTAACGGTATAGACGCTCTCGGCCGAGTTGTTCTTCACCGTGTAAGTCACGGGCTGAGAGAAGTCCTGAGCTACACCCGACGACGGGGTGATCGTAGCATTAGCGCTGTAAGTAATAGTGGGCACCAGGTTGGTAATGTCGAGAGTTGCGGGAATATAGACCACAATCGTCTTGGCCTCCTGATCGATGCTACCCGTGTAGATGTCGTTGATCACAAAGCTGGTGATGCGAGCCTCATCGTGGAGGACTGAGAGCGTCCAATCCATAAAGACGTCACCATTCTTGACATGCAGCACCTTGGCGGCGTCCATGTTGATGGTTTCACCCTGGCTAATGTTGCACACGGCGCCATCGGACATCTTCAATGAAGTGACCGTCATGGCCGATGTCTCATAGACCTCGGGCAAGCGGACGAGAATCGACCTTGAGGGCAAGTCGATGATTCCCTCAAAGTTGTCCAGCGAGAGCTGATCAATCATGCAGTTGCCCGCCAACTCCAGGTCACTGATGTTGTCATCGGAGCAAGAACTGAGCATTGGAGCGAGTCCGCAGCAGGCAAGACACGCACAGAATATATATAATATCTTAGCTTTCATAATCATTGTTATTTTATTCATCGGAATTTAACTATGTTGCTGGGATTACCAGTTGCCAATGTTCTGTGTGTAATGGCCGTTCGAGGCCGAAATCTGACTGAACGGGATGGGCAGGTACTCGTCCTTGTTGGCGGTGAAATGAGCGGCACTGTAGATAGCACAGTGGCCGATTTCCTCCGAGAAGTACTTGTTCAGCACCGTGGCGGCGTCACCCCAGCGCACGAGGTCAAAGAAACGCTCGCTCTCCATACCCATTTCCAGACGGCGTTCCATCTTCACTATCTTCACAGCCTGATCTTTAGAATAGCTGCCGCGATAGTTGCTGATGTACATCTTCACGCCATAGGTGTTAGGATAACTGGAAATCATCTGGGTGCTGGTGGTTGCACGAGAGCGCAGCTGGTTCACGAGATTGATGGCTTGGTCGGCCTGACCCAACTGGGCATAAGCCTCGGCACGCATCAACAGCACGTCGGCATAGCGGAAGACGATGCGGTTCATCGAGCTGGCCCAGTAAGAACCCTTGATGAGGTAGCTACCGATGAGCGCAGGGTCAACATTGTGCTTGAGGGAAACATAGTAGCCATACAGACCGTTGCTGCGGCTCCAGATGCTGGTCTCCTCCATCATGTAGTTGCGGTTGAACATGTAGGGCAAGCCAGGCATACCCACGGTGAGGAACAGGCGCGGGTCGGCATTGTCGGCAGCCATGTCATAGTCATGCTCGTTGAAGGTGTCGAGCATGGGCAGGCCATCGGCACCGGTGCGGTAGGCATTCACCAGGTTCTGCGAGGGTTTGTAGAAGTCGCAGCCACCATCGGTAGCACCGGGGATGTTGGGCGGAATCAAGCCGTAGCTCCAGTTCAGGTTACCATAGGTGGAACCATCGTTGCGTGAATACTGGATAGCCCAAATGCTCTCGATACCGTTCTCATATTCTTCCTCGGGACGGAAGTTATTGTGGATATCATCCTCCAGACCATAGTTGGCATACAGGGCGGGATTGGTGAACTCGATCACCTTTTGCAGGTCGTCCTGGTTGATGCTCGTCACCTGGTTGCTCTTGGCGTCATCCTGACGATAGGCCTTGTAGAGATAAACCTTGGCCAGGAATGCGGCAGCGGCAGCGCGGGTGGGACGTCCCTTGTCCTGCTGAACCTCAGGCAGAGTGTTATAAGCCTCCATCAGGTCGTCGATGATGAGCTGCCAGCCCTCATCGTTGGTGTACTGGGTGTTGGACAACTCATTATACTCTTCATAGGTCAAGCTCTCGTTGACAACAAAGGGGATGTTCTTGTACAGGCGCTTGAGCAGGAAGTGGCCATAGGCACGCAAGAACTTCATCTCGGCCAGGCGCTGACCCTTCATCGCGTAGCTGTCATCAGTCTCCTTGAGCAGGGCGATGGCGCTGTTCACGCGTGACAGGCTGTTGTACAACCTCACCCACATGTCGTTAATGTTCCAGTTGGTGGTGAGAACACCCTGCTGGATCTCAAGCTGATGGAAAACGTCACCGTCGCTGGTACCGTTACCACCCTTGTAGGCGTCATCACTACGGACGTCAAAGTTCCACATCGAGAATGATGAGTTGATGTCCTCGGCAGAAGTGAAGATGGCATAGGCCGAGATGGCCATGGCCTCAGCGTTCTCGGGCGATTTTACCTGTTCGTCACTGAGGGTGGCTTGAGGCTTGTGCTCATCGAGAAAATCGTCACATGATGTAAATAAAGTGGTGGCACTGCAGCAAACCAGACCGACACACAATATATTGAATATCTTTTTCATAGTGAATCCTGAATTATTAGAATGAAACATTAAGACCATAGGTGACATTGAGAGGGATAGGATAGCCGAAGTTGGGGTTCTCGGGATCCACACCAGTAAATGACTTGCTCTTGATGGTCAGCAGATTCTGGGCTGATACATACATGCGCAGGCGGGCGATGTGCAACTTGTCACACACGCTGCTGCCAAAGTTGTAACCCAGCTGAATGTTACGCATCTTGGCGAAGGAACCGTTCTCCACAAAGTAGCTGCTCACGCGCTTCTCGTTATTGTTGTCCATCGTGCTGACAGCAGGAATGTTGGAGCTGGGATTATTGGGAGTCCAAGCGTCGAGCAGGCGACGACCCTTGTTCAGGTTGGTGATATTCAAACCGGCCCACAGGTCAGTCTCGCGCTTCAGG
Organism: Muribaculaceae bacterium; assembly: GCA_016290325.1. Classification (GTDB taxonomy): domain Bacteria; phylum Bacteroidota; class Bacteroidia; order Bacteroidales; family Muribaculaceae; genus Sodaliphilus. The sequence continues at coordinate 111,215 of JAEETL010000004.1, read as the reverse complement.
TCACTGATGACGTCAACGCCCTGCACGCCCTGCCAGAACATGGTGAAGTCCAGGTTCTTGTATTCAAGATATATGTTAAGACCCCATGTGAAGTCGGGAACCGGTGAATAAATCCACTTCTGGTCCTTCTCGTTAATGACACCGTCCTCGTTCAGGTCTTTCCAGCGGATGCGACCCAGGCCAGCGCCGTTCTGTGCGGCATGGTTGGCAATCTCGTCCTGGCTCTTGAAGATGCCGTCATATACATAGCCCACCTGGGCACCCATGGGATGGCCCACAACGCTCTCAACGCCATTACCGCCGAAGGTGCCGGCAGCTGCCAGAGTCTCGGGGAGTTTGGTCACCTTGTTGCGATAGGTACCGATGTTGCCGGCGATATCATACTGGAAATCGCCCACGCTGCCGCGGTAACCCACGTTCAGCTCGATACCCTTATTGGTCATCTCACCAGCGTTGATCCACTGGCTGCTACCCTCACCCATCACACCGATGCCGGGCATGTAAACCAAAATGTCGGTGGTCTTCTTGTAGTACCACTCAAATGAACCGTAGAGCGCGTTGCGCAGCATACCGAAGTCGAAACCGACGTTGGTTTGGGTCGTGGTTTCCCACTTGAGGTTATCGTTGCCCAACTGATTGCGCTTGAAACCGCTGGGGAGCGTCTGGCCGCCATTGGTACCGGCGATATCATAGCTGGTACCGTAGCTCTGGCCACCGAAACCGGCCTCGCCATAGTTGCTCTCAAAGATGGTGTAGCGGGCAATGTTGGAAATCTCCTGGTTACCAGTCTGACCCCATGATGCACGAAGTTTGAGGTTGTCGAGCCACTCCATGCGCTTCATGAAGGGTTCCTCGCTGATGCGCCAACCAAGGCTGACCGAGGGGAAGGTACCGTAGCGGTTATTGCGGCCGAAACGGCTTGAACCGTCGTAACGCATAGTCAAGCTGGCCAAGTAGCGGTCAGCGTAGGTGTAATTCAATTTGCCGAAGAACGACACCAGGGTGTAACCTTCGCCAGAACCGTAAGCCTCTGCCTCGCCAACTGCAGCATTGGGCCACATATAGTCGGGATTGAGGACAGCAAAGTCGTATGCCTTACCACTCAGCCAGGAGTCGTCCTCGCGGTTGAGCTCGGTACCGACCAGGATGTCACCACGGTGGTTGCCGCGCTCCAGGTTATAGGTAGCGATGGCATTCCACATCCACTTGGTCCAGTGCTCCTGCTTGGCCTCAACGGCATTGGTCGGATTGGCCACGGTGCCCTCGGTAATGGGATAGGTGAAGATGCGCTGCTGTTTCTGTGCATAGTCGATACCGAAGGTCGTCTTCAGGTTCAGGTCCTGAATGGGGTTGATGTTGATGAAGGCATCACCAAACATGCGCCAGTAGGTGTAGCGGTTGTCGCTGTTGCGGTCAAGACGGGCTACAGGGTTCTCACGGTCAGGATAACCGCCGACGGGACCAGCATATTGGCCATCGGTCGTGTAAACGGGCAGTGAGGGGTTAAACTGCAGCACATTCTCCAGGAAACCGCCAGGAGCCTGAAGCTCGTTGGTGCGGTTTACAGTGAAGTGCTCACCCACGGTCACGATCTTGCGGTCGCCGATGGGCAACAGCTTGTAGGTCGAGTTCATACGGGCCGAAATGCGCTGGAAGTCCGACTTCTTGATGATACCGTCGTTCTTGTAGTAGCCCAGCGAGAAAAATGAAGTACCATTCTCGGTACCCTGGCTCAGCGAAACGTTATACTGCTGAATCAGGCCCGTGCGGGTAGTCTCCTTAAACCAGTCGGTGTCGGCTGCGGGAGTAATACCTGCGGGATCCAAGAACTTGTTCATGGTGATGTTGTTGAGCTTGGGGACACCATTAGCATCGTAACTCCAGTCATAGTGGTAACCCAGGCCATTCAGGTTGGGGTTCAAGCCATCGTTCACAAAACCCTGCCACATCGTTTGGCCAAACTCCTTAGCGTTCAGCACTTTCATCTTGTGGGCATAGGTCTGGACTGACAGGCTGGCATCGAAGTCGATCTTCACTTTGCCGTCCTTGCCGCCCTTAGTGGTGATGATGATGACACCATTAGCAGCACGGCTACCATAGATAGAAGCCGAGGCGGCATCCTTCAACACCTGGATGCTCTCGATGTCATTACCATTAAGCTCGTGCATACCAGCCTTGGTGGGAACACCGTCGATGATGTACAGCGGGTCGTTGTTGTTGAGGGTACCTGTACCACGGATGCGCACAGTGGCTGCACCCGAGGGGTTACCATCGGCCGAGATGTTCATGCCAGGCACGCGACCTTGCATCGCCTTGATGGGGTTGTTCTCGTTTTGCTTGACCAGGTCGGTCACGCTAACTACACTCACGGCACCGGTCAAGTCAGCTTTGCGCTGAGTGGTGTAACCCGTCACGACAATCTCGTTGAGGGCAAGTGCATCCTCTTTCATCGTAACGACCATGCCATTGCTGGCCGGCATTTCAACATTGAGGTAACCCACATAGGAGAATACGAGGGTTACTCCGGGATTGACCTTGAGGGTGAAGACGCCGTCAAAGTCGGTCACTGTACCATTTGTGGTACCTTTCTCAATCACAGTGGCGCCGATGACGGTTTCTCCTGTCTCGTCAACGACGGTGCCTGTGATTTCTGTTTGCGCATACAGAATTGTACACGTCAACATGAGCATGAAGCTGAGTAGAAATCTTTTCAGTACGTTCATTGTTCTGTTGGTTTTAGTTAATATAAAAGGTTGGTTTTGTGAATTTGGGCAAAGTTAACTTATTGAAACAAGGGGGGCTATCAGTTTTCGTTCTTCTGCTTGCAAATTTGTTGCAATGTATCATTTCTGTTATTCAATGAACGATTTTTACAAGCGTCTGCACTCGTACGGCTCCACGCTAAGGCGCAAAGTCGCTAAGTTGTTTCAAACAATAAGAACAACAAAACAACAACCCAAACAACAAAATAAGACCGCCTTAGAAAGTTGTTTGAGTTGTTGTTTATTGTTTGTTCAAGCTGTTTGAAAAAGCAGGCGCCTGCTATTCGTGAAATTTGAAAGAATAAGAAGGCGGATGCCCAATTAGTTTAATTCGTGAAATTCGTAGTTTGTGTTTCGTTTTAGTTAGGCTTACGCGCCTCGCCGGGCACGATGCCGAATTCGTCTTTGTAGCATTTGGTGAAGTAGGACGGTGAGGCAAAGCCCACCTGATAGGCCACCTCGCTGACCGAGAGCGTGGACTCTTGAAGCAGTTTTTGGGCCTGAGCCAGCCTGGCCTTGCGCAGTAGGTCAATCGGTGTGCTGCCTGTCAAGGCTTTGACCTTGCGATAAAGCTGCACTCGGCTCAATCCCATGTTGGCAGCAAGGTCCTCGACGCTCAGGTTGCTGTTCGATAAGCGTTCCTCCACAATCTTCTTGAAACTGGAAATAAAGGCATCCTCGGTGGGCGTCGGGGCAGTTGCAGTGGCCTCAGATGGAGCGGCGGTAGTCTCTGTTGCGGGCTTCATGCCCCATAGGTCCTTGAGTTGGTGGCGGCTTTGCAACAGGTTATCAATTCGAGCCAGCAGCAGTTCAGGTGAGAAGGGTTTTGTGATATAGGCGTCGGCTCCGCTTTCATAGCCTTCGATTTGATGTTTTTCCAGTGCCCTGGCTGTGAGCAGGATGACGGGGATATGGCTGGAGATGCCGTCTTTTTTCACCTGTTGGCAGAACTCCAGACCGTTCATCACGGGCATCATCACGTCCGACACAATCAGGTCGGGCACCTGTTCGCGGGCGAGTTCCAGGCCGCGCTGGCCGTCCTCGGCTTCCAGCAGCCTGTATTGCCCTTGCAGGATGGACCGCAGGTAGGTGCGTATGTCGGCATTGTCATCAACAATAAGCACTGTGGGAGCATCCTCGTCCTGATCGGGAACTTCAGCGGGAGCCGCAATGGGTTGTGACACGGTGATGGCATCCACCTGTGCACTCGTCATCTCTTGGATGGGAGTCCCCATCTGGGCATCCAACATTTTGTTGATGATACCTGTGAGGTGATGGGTATTGCGACGAACAATGCTGAAGAGCTCACGCGCTTCATCGCTCGCACCACGGAAGTCATTGGTCCTTAATAATTGGTCCAGTGGACCTTGGATAAGCGACAGCGGCGTGCGCAGCTCGTGGCTCACTTGGGTGTAGAAGTCCAGCTGCTCACGTTCCATTTTAGTTCGCTCGTCCTGGATACGGGCCCGTTGCAGGTAATACATGTAGATACCGGCCAGCAGTGCCAGCAACAGCAGTATCGCGGCTAGGGCAACAAAGATGAGTGTGCGTTGGTTTCCCAATTGGTCGAGGTATTGGCTGGCCTTTTCATGCAGTTGCTCGAGGTTGCTTGATTGGCGCATGATTTCCTCGCTCTCCATCAACAGCACGCGGGCATTGTCTTGGGTGACTAGCGCCGACATCAGCTTGGTCTCCTTTTCGTAGGGCTTCCCCTCAAGGATATCCACTGCCAGCTGCAGCAACTGGTCGCCGTGGGTGGGATAGATGTAGGATGCGTCCAGCAGTGAGTCCTGCACCAGCCTGATGCCGCCATTCTCGCCAGGCAAACCGTCAATGCCACAGAACAGTGGCAATATTCCGCCTGCCTCTTCAAACGCCTTGCGGGCGCCCATTGCTGTGCGGTCGTTCATGCCGAAGACCAGGTCAATCTTCCCAGCATCCTTGTTTTTGTCGAGCCATTGTTTGACCATATTGTAGGCCGTCGGTTCGGTCCAGTCGCCCTGCAGGGTGGCCACCACTTGGATACCTGGATGCTGGGCGATGGCCTCCCTGAAGCCGTTGTGGCGCTCTATCGCGGGCGAAGACCCCTTCAAGCCCATCACCTCGATGATGCGGCCACGCTCATTTAGCCTTGTGGCGACATATTCGCCCATCAGGTGCCCCATCTCATAGTTATCGGCACCCATATAGGCCGTGTATTTCTTGGTGTTGGTCTTGCGCTCAAACACGATCACCGGGATACCCTTGTCATAGGCCCTATCGATGGCCGGCGAAATCGTCGAAACTTGGTTGGGCGCCACAATCAGCAGATCAATGCCAGTGCCGACAAGGCTGTCAATCTGCTGGATTTGGCGCTCGTCACTATCATATGCCGCGGCAAACCGCAACTCCACATTGTCATGGAAATAGGCGCCGATCTGCAATTCAGAATTCTGCTTGTCGCGCCAAATGTCGTCAGAACACTGCGACACCCCGATTCGGTATTTTTTCTCGTCCTGCGAGCACGAGGCTAGCAGGCCCATAATCATCAGTATAGTAAAAGCAAAATGATAATATTTTCGCATTTTTGTCAACATAATGGCCCAAAACACATTAAATAAATAGCATATTGGTTATGAAAACTCAATTGGCCTGCAAAATTGCTAAATTTCTAGTACATATCAAAATTTTCAAATACTAATTTTAAAAATGATATCATTAGTTTATACTATCTCATGATTAGTGTGTAATATCATTCGATAAAACCTCCAGCCCTACGGAATTAATAATAAGTCACTGAATTTCAGTGACTTATTTTTTTACTTTACAGAAAGGCTTGTGTTTAGAAGAATTGGACGCAGACGGGTTTACTGAGGGGGATGTCCTGATGGGTGTCGGTGAGGAGTCCTGTGTCAGCGTCACGTCGGAACACCTGGATCTTGTTACTGTCGCGGCAGCAGCACAACAGGAAACGCCCGTTGGGCGTTATGTTGAACATGCGAGGGTGGGCTGCTGTGGGTTGGTAGCCGATGCGCGTGAGCAGTCCGGTTTGGTTATCAACGGCAAAAATGGCGATGCCATCAGCTTTCAAACGATTGCTGGAATAAAGAAATTTACCGTCGGGACTAAGATGTATATCTGCCCCACCTCGTGCTCCCACGCTATCCGAGACGATTTCCTGCAGCGTCTCTAACCAGCCCTCGTGATAGGCGAATACCGTCACCTTGCCCGAAAGCTCACTCATCAGATAGGCAAAACGGCCATCGTTGCTAAAGGTCATGTGACGAGGACCATAATCTTCACTGACACGGGCGGAGACATCGTTGGCAATCACATTTTGTCCCTCGATGCGGAACGACAGGATGCGGTCTGCGCTGAAGTCCGTGGCCAGCACATATTTCCCATCAGGCGTGAAACAGGCGCAGTGAACGTGGGGTGTTTGCTGCCGCGAAAGGTCGGGGCCTCCCGTTGCTCCAAGGAATTTCGTGGCGAGTTCGGCAAGCGTTCCGCACTGCTTCAGCCTGAACACACTCATCGAGCCTCCCGAGTAATTGGCGGCGAGGGCGAGACCATCTTTGACGGCTACGTAACACGGGTCTTGACCTTCGGTTGGTGCCGTATCAATCAGGCGCATACCGCCGTTCTCGGTTATTCTGACAATGTTGAGCGAAGCCTTGTCGTCATGGGTCTCACTGACTACATACATCAGCCGTTGGTCGCGAGATATGGTCAAATAGGATGGATTTGTCATTTCCAACGAATCCAAAACCACGGCTTCACCAGTCTCCTGATTGAAACGATAGGAATAGACACCCTTGCTGCCTCCGTCGGTGTATGTCCCGACAAACATCATTTCCATCTCCTGAGCCTGCATAATACCTATACAGGACAGAAGCATAATCAATGCATTTTTCAGTTTCATATCATATTCCTTTAATCTTATTGTTCTAACTTCCAACCATAATCTCCATGGTAAATCATCTGACGGGTCATGCCGCCGTCGATGCAGATGTTCTCGCCCGTGATAAATCCCGCTTTATCGGAACACAGATACATCACCATGTTGGCGATATCCATGGGGTTACCGACGCGACCTGCTGGGTGCTGGTTGGCATCGGGTCCTTGATAGACAGTACAGGCTGTGTCAATCCAGCCCGGTGAGATGGAATTGACCCTCACACGGCCTGCAAAGCTGACAGCCAGGGCATGAGTCAGGGCAGCGATACCGCCTTTGGCAGCAGCGTAACTCTCGGTCTGAGGCTGGCTCATGCGGTCACGCGAAGAGGAAATGTTAATGATGGCAGCCCCCTCGGCAAAAAAGGGAGAGAAGAGTTTGCACAAATAGAACGGTGCTGTAACGCCAACGCTCAATGTATACTGGAACTCCTCGTAGCTGCACTCATCAATGCCTTTCATCAGCGGCAGAGCATTATTGATGAGATAGTCCACCCGGCCATATTCCTCGAAGACCTCTTGCGCAAATTGCTCCAATACCGGCTTGTCAGCGATATCACCCACGAAGTGGTTCCCCGGCTGCTTGTCAATCACGCAGACGTACGCGCCAGCCTTCTGAAACTCATCAGCGATGCAGCGTCCTATTCCCTGCGCCCCGCCTGTCACGACGACAACTTTATCCTTGAAATCCATTGTTGAAATGATTAAAATCCGTTATTGTTTTTTTTCGACCAACTCTAATGTAAAAACATCCTTAATGCAGGAACAAATATAGCTATAATTTGTAATCACACCTTGCAGATTCAGGTTTTTCTGAATCTTGTTCATTCATTATTATCCAAAAGGGTCATTATGGCTCTGCGAAGTTGTGATTGCTGATGTCAAAACTTCAATGACTTCGACATCTGGACAAACAACCGAAACAGCTTGAATGCAAAAATCCCCCTCGCCAGTGAAAGCGAAGGGGATTTTTGTGGTGCCAATCATTCTATTTTACCAGGGTGTATAATAGTTGAAGCGGAATTCACCAAGTTGCATGTGGGTATCGCCATCATCATTGCACGGGCTGGTAATAGAAGAAACGCAACATGCCTGAATACTTGTTGTAGATGGCAAAGAAGTTGTTGTTCAAGATACTGCGACTGCCACAGCGGTTGAGCACCAGTTCCCAACCGTTCTTGCGCGTGAGGTCGTCACAGAAACCGGTAGGCAGGTTCGTCAGTTTGTCGCCATCATACCAGGGCAGGTTGACCAGCGTGTAGCCATCGCGGCCCATACCGTCGATTTCAGGACCCTCATTGTCATAGATGTAGATGGCCTCCTGATCGCGCCAGTTCTCGGCTGTGAACTCCCCGTCGTTGATGTTGTAGGTATCGGCCGATGCATCGAGCATGCCTCCGAGTTGTGTCTCATCGAGTGTCGGCTCATCGTAGATGTCATCAGTGCAGGCGGTGAAACCCGTCATCATGCTTGTAGCAACCAGGTAGCAGGCTGCTGCCTTGAGAGCGTTCTTGAAAAAATTCTTTGTTTCCATTGTTGTGATAATTTTGTGGTTATACTTTGTTGTTTCGTTTGATTTGACGATGCAAAAGTATGCCCCTAATATGATACAACGAATGGATTTTCCCGACTTTCGTCTCAAGTTGTGTGGACAATGGCACTGATTCTGGACAAACCGGCGAAATGGCTTAATTTTTTGTCCAGACGGCCTGCTTAATGCTCGCTTTTTCGGCCTGCCTCGAGCATTTGTCGGAATTCGCCGGGCGTCATGCCGATGATGTCAAGAAACTTGCGATTATAAGTGCGCACCACCGCGAAGCCAGCCTCCTAAGCACAGGCGGCAATGCCCCATGAGGGCTTGGACTGCAGGTAGTATAGGGAGCGCAGCAGTCTCATGTAGTCCAAATAGTCGTCGGCCGAGCGGTAGAAATTGAGGTTACGAAAGAGTTTGATGAGACGTGACTTACTGGTGCCGATATAGTCTGCGAGTTCGGCGAGTCCGAAGTTTGGGTCCTCGTAAGGGTGCTCCTGCTCGAGGCGCGTTTCGATGAGCGCCATGAGTTCGTCATCGTTGCGCATGTCGGCCTTATTCATCAGTTCCTGGTGGCGGATGACAAGTTCCTTCAGCATCTGAATGCGCCGGCGCACGTCGTAGTAGATGTCGAGTTGCTGGCTCAACTGCATGTTGCGGTTCAGCAGTTCGAGGCCTGCCTGTTGCAGCATGTTGGCTTGCTCCTGCAACTTGTGGTTTGCCTCCTGCAACGTTTGGACTTGCTCCTCCAGCAAGCTGATTTTCTCTTCAAATTCTTTCTGATTCATACGCGCTATATATAATAATGTTTCTGTCTCGCCGATTCCATCACAAAGTTACAGTTTATTTGCAAATAACGGGCACGATTGGAGCAATATATAATAATTGAAACAATATTTTGCTGTTTCATCCCGCAAAAATGATGACAAAACATGGTGCTGGACCTTCGAATCATAGTAGCTACCAACTTGTCTAAAAGCACGGGGAATACATTAAAGAATTAAAGCATTGGGGCATGAATTGCGAAAAATGATTACCTTTGTGGTATCTAGAGAAACCAAATCATTGAATGAATATGATTGAAACACTAAAACTCAAGACATGGAGGGCTGTCAAGGTATTGGCTGTGCTGATGTTTGCCTTGAACAGCGGTGCGGCCTTGGCCGTACCTGTGCCTCAAAACCAGAGCGCCGTGGAACATGCCCAAACGGTGACAGGACGGGTGATTGACAAGAACGGTGAACCCTTGATTGGGGCTACCGTCCAAGTCAAGGGCACCAATGTGTACGCCACCACCGATATTGACGGCAAGTATAGTATCCAGGCGCCACAGGGCTCAACCCTGATAGTGACTTATGTGGGCTACCACAAACGCGAAGTGCGGGTAAATGGCAACCATTTGACCATCGTTCCGCAGGAAGATACTCAAGTACTTAACGAGGTGGTGGTGACCGCCCTCGGTATCAAGAAGGAGGCCAAGTCGCTGTCCTACAATGTGCAACAGGTGGAAGGCGATGCCTTGATGCGTGTGCAGGACGCCAACTTCGTCAATTCCCTCAGCGGCAAGGTGGCTGGCGTGACCATCAATACCAGTGCAACGGGCGCGGGCGGCAGCAGCCGCGTTGTAATGCGCGGTGCCAAGTCCATCAACGGCAATAACAATGTGCTCTATGTCGTGGATGGTATCCCCATGCAGAACCTCAGTAGCGAGCAGCCCGAGGGAATCTTTGCCGGAGCGGGTCAGACGGGTGACGCCACCAGCAACATCAACCCCGACGACATCGAGAGCATCAGTGCCCTGACGGGCCCGTCGGCAGCTGCCCTCTACGGTGCCAATGCCGCTAACGGTGTCATCCTCATCACCACCAAGCGCGGTCGTGCGGGTCGGGTGGACGTGACCTACAACGGCAGTTTCCAATTCTCTAAGCCCTTTGTTCTGCCGCGTTTCCAGAACCAGTACGGTCCCAGCGAGACGGGCAGTTACTTCAGTTGGGGCGAGAAATTGGAAACGCCCAGCAGTTACAAGCCCGCCGACTTCTTCCAGACGGGCACCAATATCGCCAACTCGGTGAGCCTGAGTACCGGCACCGACAAGAACCAGACCTATCTTTCGCTTGGTGCCACAAACGCACAAGGCATCATCCACAGCAACAACTACGACCGCTACAACGTCAGTGTGCGCAATACAACCAACTTCCTAGATGACCGCATGACGCTCGACCTGGGCTACATGCTCACTGCGGTCAAGGAGCAGAACATGATCAGCCAGGGTCAGTACCACAATCCGCTGGTGCCTGTCTATCTGTTCCCCGCGGGTGACGATTTCTCCAAGTTAGGCTACTTCGAGCGCTATGACACGGGACGCAACTTCCCCGTGCAGTACTGGCCCTACAACTACGACATTTCGATGGAGAATCCTTATTGGGAGACCGAGCGCGAGCGCTTCATCAACCACAAGGAGCGCCACCAGGCGACCGTCTCGCTCAACTGGCGCATCACCCCGTGGCTCGACATTACGGGCCGCGTGAAGTATGACAAGAGCAGCGACAAGTACGAGGAGAAATTCTTCGCCTCGACCAATACGCTTTATGCTTCCCAATACGGCCACTACGGCCTGCGCAACGTGAGCAACCGTCAACTCTATGCCGAGGCCTTCGCCAAGTTCAACAAATACTTTTACATTGCCGATAGCCACTTGAGTTTGAGCGGTGTGCTGGGCACGAGTTTTGACCAGCGCGACAACAGCATCGAGGGTTTCAACGGCCACCTGAAAGGCACCGCCAACAAGTTCACCCTGGCCAACGTCGAGACTGGCAACTCGACCTTCAAGCCCATCCAGAGCGGTTACCGCACCCAGTTGCAGAGCGTCTATGCCACCGCCCAAGTGGGTGGTGCTGATATGGTCTATATTGATCTTACTGCCCGCAATGACTGGTCGAGCAAACTCGAAAAGAGTTACTTCTACTGGTCGGCTGGTCTTTCTTGTATATGGACCGAAGCGCTGCGTCAGATTGGTGTAAATCTTGATTGGCTCAATTTCTTCAAGACCCGCATAGGCTACTCCCAGGTGGGTAACGAGCCCAATGAGCCTTTCCTGACGCGTGAGACCTATGCCATCAACCCCTCGACGGGCCTTGCTGAGACCTCGACGCGGATGCTCACCGATCTCAAGCCCGAACGCACTGAGTCGCAGGAGGCTGGTATCGACCTGTATATGTTCCGCAGCCGTCTGAAAGTGAATATGACGCTATATAAATCCATCACGCGCAACCAGTTCTTCTATCCCACTCTGCCTGCTTCGTCGGGCTATACCAGTGCGGTGGTCAATGGTGGCCGTGTCGATAACGAGGGCGTTGAACTCACGGCGCGTTATACCCAGCCCCTAGGCCCCGTCACTTGGGAAACTTTCCTAACATGGACGCATAACCAAAACAAGGTCAAGGAACTGCTTAAGGACTGGCGCAACCCCATCGACGGCGAGATTTACAACCTTGACGAACTCTACATGGGTGGCACCTCGGGCTACCAGATCAGGCTGACCGAGGGCGGCACCCTCAGCGACGTGTATGTCTCGACGCTCAAGACCGACGAGCACGGCGCCATCTACGTCAACCCCGAGCGGCAGACGGTAGAAGCCAATCCCAACAACAACGCCTATTACATCTATGCCGGGCAAGCCGCTCCCAAGTACAACCTGTCGTGGGGCAACTCGATCAATTTCAAGGGTGTGACCCTGTCTGCCCTGTTCGCCTACCGCTATGGCGGTATCGTTGTGAGCGAGACACAGGCTATCCTCGACTACTATGGCGCCAGTGAGGCCACGCAGAACGCCCGCAACGACGGCGGCGTGGTCATCAATGGCAAGAAGATCAACGCCCAGGGCTACTATCAGACCGTGGGCAATCCCAACGGCACGGTGGACTCGCGCTATGTCTACAGTGCGACCAACCTCAGGCTCGCCGAGTTGAGCATCGGCTATGACGTGCCCATTTACCGCTGGGTCAAGTGGGTCAAGGGCCTGAACGTGGCCTTTGTCGCCCACAACCTGTGCATGCTTTACAACAAGGCCCCCTATGACCCCGAGGCGACCTCTAACACGGGCACCTATTATCAGGGCATCGACTACTTCATGCAGCCCAGCCTGCGGTCGATGGGATTTAATGTGAAACTCAAATTCTAATGACGGCTATGAAGACAAGAATTCTTATATATATGAGTTTGTTACTGGTGATGGCTGCCGGATGCACCAAGTCGTTTGATGACATCAACACCAACCAGCATCAACTCACCGACGAGGAACTGGCCAGGGATTACCAGAATGTAGGCGCTTTCTTCTCCCAAATGGTGTCGCGCGTCATCCTCTTTGACGACGGTTCAGGCAACTGCCTGTCATCAGACTACCAGGTGGCACAAGGCCTTAGCGCCGACGCATTCTCGGGCTACATCGCCTTGACAGGCACCTGGCGCAACGGCGTTCACAACGGCTCCTACAGTTTTGTGAGCGGCTGGTATGACCAGATGTTCACACGCGCCTTCAGCGAGGTGATGCCGGCATGGCAGCGCATCACACGGGTGGCCGAGGAAATGGGTCAGCCTGCCGTTGCCGCACTTGCTACCATCGTCAAGGTGGAGGCGTTGCACCGCGTGACCGACATGTATGGTCCCATCCCCTATCTGAATTTCGGTAGCGGAACGCTCGGCACTGCCTATGACCGCCAGCAGGACGTGTACAAAAAGTTCTTTGAAGAGTTGGATGAAGCCATCAATGTGCTCACACCGATGGCTGAGTCGGGCGAACTGCTGTTGCCCGATTATGATAACGTGTATGAGGGCAACGTTACCCGCTGGGTGAAGTTTGCTAACACGCTGCGCCTGCGCCTAGCCATCCGAATCGCCTATGCCGACCCTGCCCTTGCCCAACAACAGGCCGAGAAATCGGCGGCATGCACTGTTGGCTTTATCGAGACACCTGCCGAGCGTGCCCAACTCCTGCATGGCCGCCTGACCTATTATCACCCGAACTATGATATGGCCTACAACTTCAATGCGGGTGAGGTGCGCATGGGCGCCACGATGGACTGCTACATGAACGGCTACAGCGACCCGCGTTTAGCAGCCTACTTCATCCCCGCCAGCAATGATAACAAGTACCATGGCGTTAGATTGGGCGTGCACAACATGAACCCCACTCGCTATGCGGGTGTGTACGTCTCCAATCTGAACATTGACCGCGCGACCACGCCCATCGTGTGGATGACCTCTGCCGAGGGCTACTTCCTGCGCGCCGAAGCCGCCTTGCGTGGCTGGAACATGGGAGGCACGGCACGGGCTTTCTATGAGGCAGGCATCAAGGCATCATTCACCGAGAACAACGTGAGCGGTGAGGACTCCTATATCACCAACTCGACGTTGAAACCCACTCGCTATGTGGACCGCACCAATGGCGGCAATGCAGCCAATGCGCCCAGCGAAATTACCATCGCTTGGAATGATGAGGCCGATTTCGAGACCAATCTTGAACGCATCATCACCCAGAAGTGGATTGCGATGTATCCCGACGGCTGCGAGGGCTGGGCGGAGTTCCGCCGCACTGGCTATCCGCGACTGCTGCCAGTGGTGAACAATGACAGTCAGGGACTGATTGACACCGACATACAGGTGCGCCGATGCCCCTTCCCGGTGCAGGAATACAACACTAACGAGAGCGCCGTTCAGGCCGCCATCCAGCTGCTGGGCAGCGAGGCCATGGGCGGTGGACTGGATAACGGAGGCACCCGCTTGTGGTGGGACAAGAAAGTGATTAGTGATTAGTGGTTAGAGATTAGTGAAAAAGATATGAAACTGACAAGATATATTTCGGCTGCGTTGCTTCTCCTCGTTGTCACGGCTTGTGACACCGAGCCCGAGGCACTGGATTTGCAGCCAATGAAGGAGTACAGCGAGGAATATTACCAAGCCTTGCGTGAGTATAAGGCAAGCGCTCACGAGATTTGCTACGTCTATTATGCCGACTGGGCTCCTATCGAGGGGGCGAGCGGCTACAAGGACCCAGCCTCGTGGGGCGAACGCATCATCGGCTTGCCCGATAGCATCGACATCGTGAATTTGTGGATGGGCATCCCGACGCCCGAGACTCACCCCGTTGCCTATCAGGACATGATTGAGACGCGTGACAAGAAGGGAACCCGCTTTGTGTTCCATGCCGACGCATCTAACTATAACCACCGTTTCACCATTGACGGTCGCAATTATGACCTTTCTGACGACCGCAGCGAGGAGTCCATCCGTGCTTATGCCCGCTGGGTGTGCGACACTGTTGTTAAGACTGGTCTTGACGGCGCCGATTTTGACTACGAGGGTTGGAACGGGCAGCACCTGACCTGGGCCATCGAGGAATGTAACAAGATCTTCGGTCCCAACGGTCAGTATCCCGACAAACTGGTCATTGTCGATTACTTTTCGGTATCGCCTCCCGTGGCATGCGACCCCTTTGTGGACTACTACATCAAGCAGGCCTACAGCCAGCAGGGTGCTGGCGTGGGGGCCATGGGACACCCTGACGAGAAGACCGTCTATTGTGAGTCCTTCGGCCAAAAGCCCACAGGCGGCGAAATCTTCAACTATGCCGCATGGGAACCCCAGACGGGCCACAAGGGCGGCTGCGGCGCCTACTATGTGGAGCGCAACTACTATAACACGAGCGACGGCGTCCCCTACGGTGCCATCCGCCGTGCCATCCAAATTATGAACCCCGCTAAAACCCGATAAGCGATGAAAAAGACCATATTCAATCTGATACTGTTATTGGCTGCCAGTTGGCTGCTGAGTGCCTGTGACAGCGAGGGCGACAAGTTTGACTATGACAAAGTGGGACTGCTCATCTCGGGCACCGAGCAGGTGCCGGTGCAGCGCTTCACCGTCGATGAACTGCCAGCGGCCTATGCTGTCACGGTCAAGACCACGCGTCGCTGCAAGCAGGCAGTGACCATGCGTCTTGCTATCGACACGGCACTGGTGAGGGCCTATAATGCCCGCTATGGCACTTCCTATTATGCTGTGCCGCCTGGCGATGTCAGCCTTGAAAACAGCGAGGTGACCATCCAGCAGGGCGAGGCATTGTCCACCGCCGCACAGGTGCGGGTGGTGAGCACCGATGATTTCATCGAGGGTGCCACCTATGTCATTCCCGTGACCATTCAGCAACTCAACGGCAACGGCTGCGAGCTGATCGAGAGCAGCCGCACTATTTTCCTGCAAATCTCACGCATCATCTCGTTCTACTCGCTGGAGAACAACCTGAACGCGTCATCTAACTACATCTTCCCCGATGACAAGATGGTCAATCTGACGAACTACACCATCGAGTTCAAAGTATTCTCCTACAGGTTCGGCAACGTGGGTAACATCAAGCGCGTGCTGGCCATCGAGGGCAAGAACGAGGAGGAGGCCAACATGTTCCGCTTTGGCGAGAACGGCTCGGCGGGTGGTGACATCCTGCAATGGGTATTGCCCGGTGGCCGATGCTTCTCATCCACCCATTTCAAAACCAACCAGTGGTATCTCGTGTCCTGCACCTATGACGGCTCGACCTTCAAGATGTATGTCGATGGTGTGGAAGATGCCCAAACCAGCGGCAGCGGCAAGTCCACGCCGTTCCAGCGATTTGAGTTGGGCATGTCGTGGGGCAACTACCGCAGCAGCCAGTTCTTCCAGGGCCGTCTGTGTGAGGTGCGCGTGTGGAACCGTGCGCTAACGGCCAGCGAGATTGCCATGGGCTTCGCGGGCGTGAATGCCCATAGCGACGGTTTGGTGGCCTACTGGAAGATGAACGAGGGCGAGGGCCACATCTTCCACGATGCCACGGGTCACGGCTATGACATGGACTGGACCGACACATGGCGTGACGACCGCGAGAACGGCGTTCTCGTCGCCCACGACTATAGCCAGTACATCCATTGGATCAAGGACGACTATAACAAGGTCCTGGAATAACCACGATGACATCAAAGTAACAGGGCGGGTTTTCTACCCGCCCTGATTCTTTTAGCCACTCATCCAGTAATGGTCCATATTCGCTTGAATTTCTGAACAGAACCGCAAGCACAACATTTTTTCGGAACACTAATAGAAAAAATATGTATATAATCAAAGAAAAACACTATATTTGCGGCATTAGAATTTATATACTACCACTCATGTTTTTAAATGCTTATGAAATCACAAAAGGTTTTTGTTGGTGTGCTAGCTGTCATAGCGACAGCATCTGCACTGGCTGGCATCAGGCAACCCGATCCTGTACTCAGCCAAGGACATCAACATTGTAGAGGGAATCATAGCTGGGCATAATTTCATCATTGACGGTTATGACGAGAATGGACTTGTCCATGTCAATTGGGGATGGTATGGAGTAGAAAAAGGTTACTTTGATGTCGCTCTGCTCAATGTGCTCCAGTACACCTATGATGACTGGCAGGCGATGTACGTGGGATTATATCCCAACCGTGAAAATCTCCCAGGCGATGTTAATGATGATGGCAAGCTCGGTATCGATGATGTCACCGACCTCATTGACCTCCTCTTGGCAGGCAATTCCACTGGCAACGATCAAGCCGACGTGGATGCCGACGGCCGCATCAGCATCGAAGATGTAACCACCCTCATCGACTTCCTCCTGTCAGGAAACAAGTAAAGCATTACACAAGTATGACATTTAGAAATGCCGCATCTCATGTTAGGTGCGGCATTTTTTTGTTCTTATTGATTGTATATCAGAATAAATGATATATATTTGCAATCAATAACCACTTAATGTTACTTGAAATGAAAAAGACTATTTTTTTGTGCCTATTACTGGTCTGTGTTAGTTGCATGAACAACTCTAGCAAGGCTTCCAATCAAGAAGGTAAATCAGAAGAAATCACCAAGACATTTGAAGAATTCGGGTTCTCAGTTACTGCTCCTTGTGTGTTCGAGGAACTACCACCTGTTGAGGATGGTGATACCACAACTTATGTGATTCAAGGGACAGATGGTGACTACCCACAAAACGCGACAAATTATCTAGTTGTGGTGAAAAAAACATCAAAAGTTTTTGAAGATTTATCTGAAGCGGAGCAAAACGAACGAATGAATCAGATAAAGGAATCAGACTTCCCACAAATCCAAGACTACCCTGCAAGCTACACCAATGTTGAGAAAGTTTTATTTTCAGACAACAAGTATCCTGGTTTTATTGGAGACAATTCTTATCAAGGAATTTTGAGTCGCACCGTAGAGTTCAACAAAGGCAATTACATTATCTCATTGACGGTTATGGCTGACTCCAAGTCTACGAATCAAAATGAATTGGAACAAAAATTCAAAAAATTCACTGATAGTTTCAAAGTGATAGAATAAACCTCGAATCTGTCTTTTTAAGCATGACATTTGGGTACTGCCTAACGATTAGAGACGCAAAATTTTGCGTCTCTAATCGCTATATGGGGAATAATTAGCTGAGATATAGAACAGAAGATTGGCATTAAAAAACGATATTTTAGGCAAATACTTTATTGATATGATGTTTTTTTGTATTTTTGCAGAATAAACCCCTCACGATTAACTTTTAAAAACGAAAAGACAATGGAACCTATTCAAGCACAAAATCCTAATCCCAATCAGCCTCGACCCATGTTAGAATTTGGGGAGGCAATTCGCATCTGCTGGAAGAAGTTTTCCGACTTCAAGGGCCGTGCCCGCCGCAGTGAGTACTGGTGGTGGTGCCTTCTCTGTTTCATCATTTACACAGCGACCAGGCTTATCGGTCATATACTCTCATTAGGTGACATCTTCAAAATGATCGCTTGGCTAATTCTGATTATCCCGAGTTTAGCCGCTGGAACACGCCGTTTGCACGATACTGGACGCAGTGGTTGGTGGATTGTTGCCGAATTTGTAATGGCTGTAATCATGTGGATCATGGCCTTTTCAGTAGAATCTTTGGTTTATTATAGCTCAGCTATATGGGTCATCTTCTATTATATAATGTTCTTACTATTCTTATTTGTCTACATCGTTGTTTTATACTTCAGCGTGCTTGACAGCCACAAGGAGGAGAACCAGTATGGCCCTTCTCCAAAATATCAGTAAAGAGCGGAAAAAGAACTGCCATTATTGATGGCATTGGGCGATGGTATACAACCCGAAACAGCCTCTCCAGCAGATGGAAAAGCTGTTTCGGGTTGCCGGTTATTTGTAAGCGTTATCTTCTTTTTAGGGTCTCGACGATACGAGCCATCTGGTTAGGGATGCGTATCTGTTGAGGGCACTTCTTGAGGCAGGTTTCACAGTCGGTGCACTGGGTAGCCCATGTCGAGACATCGGGCAAGGCCTGGCGCAAGCCGTCGGCAAACTGCTGCTTGCGGTCCATATAGTCAGCTGCCTGTTTGTCGGGCAACGGGAGTATCTTTTGGGCGATAGCCTCGTTGTAATAAGCAAAGTTGCCGGGGATATCTACCCCATAGGGGCATGGCATGCAATACTCGCAAGCGGTGCACGGAATGACGGGCGCGCCAGCCATCACATCGGCAATCTCTTCGAGCACCTTGTTTTCGGCTTCGGTGCAGGGGTCGAGCGGCGAAAAGGTGCTGACGTTCTCCTCCATGTGGCTCATCTGATTCATGCCGCTGAGCGTGGTGAGAATATTGGGGTGCGAGCCAACCCAACGGAAAGCCCATTTCGCTGGACTGTCCTGAGGCCGCAGGGCCGTGAGGCGTTGAACGAGTTCTTCATCTATACGGGCCAATGCTCCGCCCCTGAGGGGTTCCATAACGACGGTCTGCACACCAGCCTTCTCCATCTTGTTATAGAGGTACTCGGCGTCGGCATCCTGCCTCCTTCCCGACTTGTTGAGGGAGGCATGGCGCCAATCGAGGTAGTTCATCTGAATCTGGGCAAAGTCCCAGTGGTACTCGTCCTGGTGGTCGAGCAAGTAGTCAAACACGCTGACGTCGCCGTGATAGGAGAAGCCCAGGTGACGAATGCGTCCGGCCTCGCGCTCCCGCAGCAGGAACTCAAGCAAGCCGTTGTCGAGGAAGCGGGCCTTGAGTGTATCTATTCCGCCTCCGCCAACGCTATGGAGCAGATAATAATCGATATGTTCAACCCGAAGATCCTGGAATGACTTCTCATACATCTTGCGGGATTCATCAAATGACCACAGGCTCTCCTTCTGGTTAGACATCTTGGTGGCTACCATGTACTTGTCACGCGGATGCCGGCTCAAGGCCTGTCCTGTCATCGTCTCGCTGCGTCCGCCCTTGTACATCGGGGCCGTGTCAAAATAGTTCACTCCGTGACTGATGGCATAATCCACAAGCTGGTTCACCTCGTCCTGGTCATCGGGCAGGCGCATCATGCCAAAGCCCAGTAGCGAGACCCTTTCACCCGAGCCGTGTTGCACGCGGTAGGTCATCTGGTTGTTCACGTCACCGCCTTCATGCTGTTGCGGCTTACTTGTCTCTCCCGCTAACACACTCATCGGATCCATGGCCATTGCAGCGGCGCCAAGTCCCAGTTTGCGAAGAAAACTGCGTCGATTCATATCAGATTGCTTTCCCATAACGATGATTTATTAAATGGTCATTAAGCCTCCCCCAGAAACGTGGAAACCGAGGAGAGGATGCGCAAAGATAACACTTTTTCCTCTCATTTACAAAAAGAAACGAGCGAAACATGAAACAACTTTATTCGTTGTCAACCATGCTGCGGCAAACCGTGCAGACGCCGTGGGAAAAGACGACTGTCTCAAAAGTGACAGGAGGTGCCTTGTCAAGCATGTGACGGATGTCGCCATTGTTATCGTCACCCGTCAACTTGTAGAGGCTCTCCTTCATCGTCCACAAGCGGGTGAACGTGACTGCAGACTGGGCTGACGCTTCAATCTGCCTGATCTCATCGTCGTTCATCACATGGCGCGCCACATCAATCGTGTAGTGCTCGGTCGACTCGATATCGATTCCCACTGGATGATCGCTCACGGCACAAGCCACCGTCTCATGACAGTGGCTCAAGCTAAAATGAATGTCGGGGCGACCCTGGAGCACAGGTTTACTGTGAGCGCCATAGTTAAACACTGGGGCCTCATCTATGCCATACTCGAGCCGCAAAGCCCGATGCAAGAGCCTATAAACCGCCACACAGAGGCGCTGGTCGCGCTCTTGGCGATACCGCAAGGCATATTCACGCCGTTGCGGGCTGACCTCGGCTAATGCTTGTTGCAGGTCAAAATCCCAGATATGGTCATCATAGTAGATCACCCCTTTAACTGGAATTGGATGTGGCGCCCCTTGTGCAGAGCGAAGATGACGATAGCCTCAATCATGTAGGCAATAAGGTAGCTGTACCAAATGTACTGGGGCATCGTCTTGGCCATGATCCACAACACGGGAATCACCGTGAGCGACAACGCGAACGAGATGAACAATGCCATGCTGTGCTGACCATAGAGTTTATAGATAATCATCAGCACATAGATGTAGCAGAAGGGAATGAAACTCAAGGCAAAAATCCTCAGGGCACGGTTGCACTCGACGGTCGAAGCAGCATCTTCGGCACCAAACAGGATGGTGATGACCTGAGGCCAAATCAGAACCAACAGACAGGTGATGCCCATTGAAATGGTGATGAACCGCAGTGATTTGTGCACGACATAGGAGAATGCCTCATCGTTACCAGAACCCGCTTGGATGGCACCAAGCGATTGCAGTGTGCGGCAAGTACCGGCAACATATAGGTTATATATCTGCAATAGGTTCATGCAAACCGAGAAGGCAAAAATACCTGTGCGTCCCAATGTAGACAACACGGTGGTGTTTGCCGTCAGCAGCAACAGCGTCAAGCAGACTGATGCCACTGCAAGCGGCGCTCCCTGGGAGACGATGTTCAGGAATTCCGGCTGATCATGCTTGAGGGAGAGGCTCAGGGTGTTGTTCTTGTACTTGAAGTGGCGCATCATGATGGCAATGCCCACAAGATGACCCACAACAGTTGCTGTGGATGATCCCGTGATACCCCATCCGAACCAGGAAATGAATACGAGGTCGAGCAACAAGTTGACCGCGTTGTCGATAACGATGGCCATGGATGCCAACCGTGGACTGCCATCGACACTGATCATGGCGCTGCACGTCCACATCATCATGTAAGCGGGTGCACCCAAAAGCATGGGCAAAAGGTATTCCTCAGATTGCTTTAAAAGTTGGTCATGGTTGCACAGCAGATGGGCCACATTGGAATTGGCAGTCATGCCGACGAGGGTGAAACCCAAACCAATCGCCAAGTTGATGATAACTGCTAACGTGAAAACGTATGCAGCACGTTTCTTATCGTTCTTGCCAAGGGCTCGGCCCACAATCATACTTGCCCCCATACCCAATAGCAGGTTGAGGGTCATGTAAAGTTGCACAACGGGTTTGGACAGGTTGATGGCGCTCACACCGTCCTGTCCGATGAGGTTGCCCACAATAATACCATCGACAACGTTTCCTAGGCATCCAGACAAGGTGATGAGCACCGATGACCAGAGGAAACGGTTGAATTGAGTGGAGAGGGCAGATTTTTCTTCGTTAGTCATAACGATAAAAACACTTTTCTACTTAATCTTGGTTGTTGATATAGAGAGGTATCTTGCCGCCTCGCTTGTTGGGAATGAGGGGGGCATTAGACCAGGTGAAACGGGCCTCGGGGCAGCCCATCTCAGTCATAAAGTCTTGGAGACGGACGCACAACGACGATAACACTTGGGCTGGGTCGCTCTTGCACACGCCTCTCACCTCTAAAGTGGTGTCGTCGACCTGGACAAACTGGAAATTCACGAGATCTGGCCACACTTTAGCTTTGGAATACAGTCCTGCCACACTATAGTTCTTGCCGGCTGCGGTGAACACGGGGAACGTGCGGCCCTGCACCTTGAGGATGGGCATATTGCAGCATGACTCATGTGACGGGACGATGCGCACCATGTCGTTTACATAGTAACGAATCACGGGCTGAATGAAGTTGCTGAGGTCGGTGATGAAAACGCCTTGAGACCATTCTTCAGGGTCATCAATAGGATTACGATCGGCATCCACGGGTTCGACAATAACCCAATCATCATTGATGTGGAGATGCGGACAGTTGTGCGTCATAGCAACCTCGCCACCCTCGGTCATGCAGTAGTTATTGCCCACGGGACACTGGAACGCTTCTCGCAGCAAATGCCAGTTCTCTTCGGTAAGGGTCTCGGCCGAAGTGACCAGATGCTTGAGCGAGAGATGAAGGCGACCTTGCAACTGCTCAATTGCCAGTTGGACCACCATTGAGGGATAGCCGGCCATGGTCTCGGGCTGAAAATCGTTGAGTTTCTTTACAATACTTTCAACGCTTTCTATCGCATTGATGCCCAGTAGATTGTGTGCATATTCGGGATTATTGGCCTTGATGCGGAGGAATGCGCTATAACTCGAGGCGCCCTTAGCCATGGAGATGACCGAGGCACGGCGATGCTTGGCAATGGACAGCATGTCGGGGGTAGTGCCCTTCAGCAAGCGTTGCCCGATGAGTTGCGCATGGATCTTGTTGTGATAGTCATCACGCACCATGAGCAACGGATTGCCTGTGCTGCCCGAGGTGTGGAGGGCGGTGTACTCATCCAGCAGCAGCGAACGGTCTTTTTCTGCATCGCGTTCCAGATACTTGCTCACCATCTCCTTGTTGATGCGCCGGTCTGTTACCCAATCGTTGAAGTTGGCGACAAGCACCGGTTTTTCGGTGGCAGGCAAATCAGTGAGTTCAAAGTCCTCAGGAATATTGGCATACAGTTTGGCAAAATAAGGGGAGTTTTCCCTTGCATAGTTCACCAGTTCACGCAGACGCTGACGTCTCACTTCGGCACGCTGGGCAATGGTCATTTGTTCGCCCTCGGCAACGAGGCGTTTGGCCTCCTCAACTGAAATAGTTCTCATTTTTATTGTATTTTTAATTGTTATTCAAAGAATCCAAATCCGCCGATGGTGGTGAGCATGCGCTCCACATAATCCCACGACGTGGGAGACCAAGCGAAGTTCAGGCGATAGAGCACCTGGGTCGTGTAGTCATTGTCACGTTTCACATCGGTAGTCTTTTGTCCGTGAGCCATATCCTGATAGGCCAGCAGCGAGGACATCAGTTTAGCCTTTTGGGGGTCTTCCTTGGCCCGCTCCAAGGCTTCAGCAAATTCTTCCTGCTCAACAAAGCGCACACCGTCGCCCACCGTGATAAGGCCCTGAAGCACGTCACCGAGGAACTGGGTGTGGATGTTGTAAGGATGGAAGACGCAGCATGAACTTGGTGTCGTCGCAAGCAGGAGGATGGCCTTGGCCACCTCGTTGATGGGTGAGAATTCAACTTGCTTATTACGCATGCTATAAGGACAGCAACCCAGCATGTTATAGACCTTGATGCGGCCCATAAATGAATTAGTGGCAAAGTTGGCCTGGAACTCACCATCGGTCGAGCGTGCTGCCAAGTTACCCACACGCATGATTTTGGCATTCAATCCATGCTGTGCCACGGCATTGAGAATCAATCGCTCGGCCATGAACTTGGAATAGATGTACTTGTTGCCCAAGAATTGCCCCATGTAGAGACGTTGCTCGGTGAAGACATCATCCTTGACCTCGCCGGCCCACAGGCCGCGGGTACTTGCCGTGGAAACATGCACAAGCTTGGCGCCTGTCTTGACACAGTAGTCCACACAGCGTTGAGCACCACCGATGTTCACATCCTCGATCTCGGTACCCTCGCTGAAGTGCTTGACGATGGCCGCACAGTTAAATACCGTATCGACCCTCAGACCCTCAGCAAAATCGCTGGTCACATCACCAAGAACGATGTGCAGGCGCTTGCCGAACAAGTCCTTGAAAGCATCCGAGAAATAGTAGAACAGCAGGGTACGCAAGCGACTTTCGGCAGCCTCCAGGTTCTTGCCACGCACGAGGCAATAGATGTTCTCAGCATCAGAGTCGATGAGCTCACGCAGGATGTGAATACCCAAGTAGCCCGTCGCACCAGTCAGCAGCACGTTGCCCAACTGCTGGCGTTCACCACGACGGAATGCCGCCAGCGTGTTGCCCTGCAACAGGTTGTTGATAGCGGTATAGTCAAACCCTGTAATCTCATCGTCGGCCGCATTAGCGCTATCGCCCGAAATCAAGCGGGCCAGTTTACGGGGTGTGGGATTGGCAAATACATCACCATAGGCGACATGCATTCCCGCCTTGTCGGCCTCAATGATGACACGCGTCACGACGAGCGAGGTGCCGCCCAGTTCAAAGAAGTTGTCTGTAGCGCCCACCTTGTCCATCTGGAGGATATCGGCAAAGATGTCGCAGAAGACACGTTCGGTGTCATTGGCTGGAGCCACATAGGCCGAACTGATAGCCAACTCGGGCTCAGGCAGAGCCTTAACATCAGTTTTTCCGTTAGGCGTCATCGGCATCTCCTTCAGCTGCAGATAGGCCGTGGGCACCATGTACTGGGTCAGGCTCTTGGAAATTTCAGCCTTCAAATCCTCGGGTTTAATCTCGCGGTCGGCTGTGTAGTATGCACACAAGTGCTCTTTGTCATTGATTTTGCGTATGAGGATGACAACCTTTTTGAGACCATCAACCTTGAGCATCACATTTTCGATCTCGCCCAACTCGATGCGCAGACCACGCAACTTAATCTGGTGGTCGGTACGTCCCAGGATGACAACATCACCATCGGGAAGCCATTTGGCATAGTCACCCGACTTGTAGATGCGCGTGCCGTGGTAGTCCACAAACCGCTCGCGGGTCATTTCATCCAGATTATTATAGCCATGAGCCACGCCACGTCCGCCAATGTAGAGTTCACCAACGACACCGACAGGCAACTCATTGCCGTCTTGATCCACGATAAACTCAACGACGTTCAACTGGGGTTTGCCCACGGTCACCATGGTAGCATGGGTCAATTCCTTGTTGTTTGAAGCCACCGTGATCTCGGTGGGGCCATAGCAGTTGAAAATGCGGGCCTTTGTAACCTTACGGAGCTGGTCAAGCAGCTGGTCAGAGAATTTCTCACCACCTGCTCGCACAATATCAATGCGGCTGATGGCATCACAGAAGTCCTCACTCGTGAGCCACGTCATCCATCGTGACGGCGTTCCTGACACCATGTTGACGTGCTCCTCGTTGATGAGCCGAGCCAAATCAAGCGGGTTATTGGCCTGTTCCTCGGTGGCGACAACAAGCGTCTTGCCATTAAAGAAGGCAGTGCCGATATCTTGCAGGGCGGCATCAAACGAGATGGTCGTCACGCTCATGATGCGCTTGGCATCGGTCATCACACCATTAGCAAACACATTGGCCGGATGGCCATACAGGTAATTGCAGATGCCGCGGTGATGCAGCATCACACCCTTAGGACGACCCGTTGAACCGCTGGTGTAAATCAGATAAGCCAAGTCATCAGGCTGGATATCGATCACGATGGTTCCATCATTGTCATCACCGATGAGTTCCTCGACATCAATCGCTTTGTCGGCAGGCACGGTATCCATACGGTCGGCAGTGGTGATAATGTAACGTGCCTCACTATCCTCAAGGATAAGTTTCACGCGGTCAGCGGGATACTCAGGGTCGCAGGGAATGTAGGCAGCACCCGACTTCAACACGCCAAACAAGGCGAGAATGAGCCTGCTCGTGCGGGGCAGCAGCAGTGCCACACGGTCGCGCTCATGAACACCGCGTTTCCTTAATGCAGCGGCGATGCAGCTAGTAATCTCGTCAACCTCCTTATAGGTAAAGCGGTTGTCTATAGCCACCAGGGCCTCTTGGTCAGGCTGTACCTGAGCAAAATGGCCAATGCACTCATGGAACAATGTGAAGGGGGCTTCGCCTGTAG
The DNA here is from genome assembly GCA_016290325.1 of Muribaculaceae bacterium. Taxonomy (GTDB): domain Bacteria; phylum Bacteroidota; class Bacteroidia; order Bacteroidales; family Muribaculaceae; genus Sodaliphilus. The sequence continues at coordinate 85,061 of JAEETL010000004.1, read as the reverse complement.
CCGTTTGGCGCAGGTGGCTCAATTCCTCCTCCTGAGCCGGGCTCACGATAGATAACTGACGTAATTTGGCTTGCGGCTGCTCCATCATCCTCGTGGCTACAGCAACAATGCTCTCGGCCAGGCCTCGGCCCACACGCTCACTGTATATCGAGTCATCATATTGCACGACAACTCCTCGTGATTCTATCTTGATATTGATTTTGAACTTGGGAACATTAAGTTCCAGCAACTCTTGGCCGATGGGCTTGCTGTTAACCGTGTATTGCGAGAGTACGCCAACCTGATAAGCGTAGGCTATCGCGGGCCTGAAGCCATAGTCGGTGGCAATGCGGGCAAAGGGATAATCCTCATGACGCAGTGTTTGGTCAAATGTCTCGCTTGCATTCTTCAAGAATTGCTCAACAGTCACGTCATCAATGCTCAAGCCCAATGCAAGGGTATTGACAAACATGCCCACCGTATCGGCAATCTTGAGGTTGCTGCGGCCGCTGCTGACGGTACACAGATAAACATCTCGGTTATTGGTATATCGAGACACCACATAGGAGGTGGCGGCAAGGAACAAATGGGCTGGCGTGATTTCCTGCTGACGGCAGAAAGCTGTCGCCTTTTCTAGATCGGCAGGGCACACGGCCTCACCGATGTAACCTTGTTCATCACTCTTTGGTAAGTCGGCAGGAATTTCGCTAGCGCCCTCACAGGTCTGGAGTTTCTCGGCAAAGAATTGCTGTGAAGCCTTGAAAGCATCAGTATCCTCGGCTGCCTGTTGATCGGTAATAAAATCAAGATAGTTATAAGATTCCTTTTCAACAGCCTTGCCCTCAATCGCCGCATTGAGTTGGCGAATGAGCAGGTCGGCTGAGCCACCGTCAAACACCAGATGGTGAACATCCAGCAACAGATAGATGCCTGCAGGAGTGGTGACCACCTCAGCACGATAGAGGGGAGCCTTCTGCAAGTTGAAGGGACGTACAAACTCTTTCTTATATTTAGCGAGCTCTTCCTCGCTCATCTTGGTGATGGGCACCTCAACAGGCACACTATCGTCAGTTGTCTGAATGATAGCGTCGCCCTGAGTCGTGAAGTGGACACTCAACTCGGGATGAGCCTCAATAACGCGCTTCACGGCATCGGCAAGGAGATTAGCATCAGTTCCCTCGGGATAAGAGAGCAAGTAAGGGATGTTATAAATTGTGGATGCGGGATTCTTCAGGCAATCGAAATAAACACCAGTCTGGGCATAAGACAGCGGTGCGCTTGTGATAGCCTTAGCCTTGGTAGTTTCAGCGGCAGGTTTAGCGCCTCCGGCAAGCATCGCTTTCAGTATTTCATTCTCGATTGACTGAATTGTACCTGTTTTCACCAAGCTCTTAGAGTCGAGCGTTACACCATAGCGTTTATTGATCTGGACAGCCAGCTTGATGGCCGAAATGGAGGTCAGACCAGCGTAGCCCAATACCGTGGTCACCCCAAAGTCGTTATTATTGACGATGTCGGCAACAATCTGGTGCAATTCCTGCTCCAGCACATTCATCGGCACATTGACATTCTCGACAGCAGCGGCCTTCTTTTCAGGCTTGGGCAGGGCGCGCTTGTTCACCTTCTGATTCTGGTTCAATGGAATGGCATCGATCTGCATCGTAACGGCGGGAACCATATAGGGCGGTTTCTCGTCCATGATGAAGTTGTTCAACGCCTCGATGTCGATGGTCTCATCACTCACGATGTAGGCAGCGATGAACTTGCCGCCACCTTCCTCATCAAAGGCCTGCACCGTAGCATCCTTGATGCCGGGGAACTCGCGGATGATGCCCTCGACCTCCTTGAGCTCGATGCGGAAACCGCGAATCTTCACCTGTCCGTCACGACGGCCCACAAACTGGATGTCGCCCGAGGGCAGATAGCGCACAATGTCACCCGTGCGGTAAACGCGCGCATATTTCTCTTCGGTGGTAAATGGGTTATTGATATAGACCTCGGCGGTTTTATCGGGACGGTTCAGGTAGCCACGGCTCACCTGGGGACCAGCAACCCACAATTCGCCAGCTGCTCCCACCGGCAGGCGATGACCTTGCGGGTCAACGATATACAAGCGCACGTTTTTCGGCGCCTTGCCAATGGGAATCTCTTTCATTTTCTTATCTACATGGTAATAGGTAATGAAAACTGTTGACTCGGTGGGACCATAAAGGTTATAGAATTTGATGCCTTGCGGTGGCGTGAGTGATGCCAGTTTCTCGCCGCCTGTCGAGAGATACTGCAACGAGTGGTTCTCAACACTGGTAGCAAACTGGTAGCCCACTTGTGTTGTCATGAACGAATGGGTGATGCCGTTCTGCTCAAAGTATTCATTGAGAGCGATGAGATCCAGACGCATTTCCTCGGGAACGATATATAACGTCGCACCACAAGTCAACGCGGGGTAGGTATCCATCATGTTAGCGTCAAAACCATAGCTGGCATAGGCGGCCACTTTGCATCCTGGATTGAGATTAAACATGTGATGGTACCAGTGGCAAAAAGCAACAAGGTTGCCATGAGTGAGCTGACACCCTTTAGGAATACCCGTTGAACCTGAAGTATAGAGCAGAATAAACAGCTGATCAGGCGTGATGGTCACTTGCGGCGCTGCCGATGCGGGCAATGCCATGATATCTTTAGTCAGCAATACTTCACCCTTATATTCGTCAACGATGGGACGCAACTCCTCATCGGCAATGAGCAGTTTGGCACTGGCGTCCTGCATCATGAAGTTGAGTCGCTCCTTGGGGTAACTCGGATCAAGGGGTTGATAAGCACAGCCGGCCTTCAGCACGCCTATTGAGGCAATGGGCATCCACTCGCAGCGAGGAATGAGTACCGACACGACATCCTCAGCGCCCAAGCCCTTTTTAGCAACGTAGGCAGCAATGCGGTCGCTAATCTCGTCCACCTGGGCATAGGTGAACCGCTTGTCCATATAGACAACGGCAACAGCATCGGGCGTAGCCTTGACCTGCTGACGGAACATCGATACGATGGTTTGGCTGTTGTCATAATCCAATTCGCCTGGGTTAAAGCCGTCAAGGATAGCCACCTGGCCTGCCGTTGCCATATCAATGTCGCACAGGTATTCCTGGGTAAGGAAGCCCTCGAGCACGGCCTCATAGCTCTCCAGAATCTGGCTGATGAACTCACGGGAATACTCATTAGCGTTATATTCGGCCTTAGCCTGCACCTTATTGTCCTGGATAAAGACTTTCATGTAGAACGAGGCATCCAGCGTGCTGTTACCGATGCGCACGGTCTTCATGTGCTTTCCGCCCATCGTCTCGTTGTCAAACAACATTCCGTGCCATGCAAACATCGAGTTGCTCTGGAGGTTAAGGTCGGTCATCACGTCGGCATAAGAGTACAACTCATGCTCGCGACATCCGCTCATCTGTTCTTGTCCACTGAGCAGCAGGTCATGCACAGTCGTTTCGGCTGTGAATTTGGCATAGACAGGCAGTGTTTTCACTGCCATGCCCACTGAATGGGCAAATCGCTTGTCAGAGCGACCGTTATATACTGTCGTGAATAAGGATTCCTGCTCATTGTTGAACTTGGCCAGCAGGAAGGCATAGGCGGTAGTGAATAGCGTGCTCTTGAACACACCGTTTTTCTTGCAGTAGTCATCCACACGGCTCAGGTCCAGCGACAGCGTGCGCAACACACTATCCTCGCGGTGTTCAGCCTCCTCTAAATCGGGCAAGAACTGTGTGAACGTGTCGTCGCAGTCAAAGTTGGCGGCATACCACTTCTTGGCCTCGGCAAACGCGGGCGTTTCGCGCTGGGAAGACTCTTGCTTTGCGATATCCATCTGGGTCAGTTCCTCAGCCGCAATGGGTTCACCGCGGTAAGCCTTATCAATGTCTTGCAGCATGATTTGCATCGACGTGCCGTCCACGATGATATGATGGTAGTCGAGAAAGAGGTAATAGTGGTCTTTATCATGCATCACATGAACATGGAACAGGCGGCCTCCGTTAATGTCAAATGGCTCCACAAGGCGAGTTTTTTCCTGCTCGATGTCCTGGATTTCCTCGATAGTGAGAGACCAGGACTCGTTATCCATGTCAAGCGTTTGCATGGGTTCGCCGTCATCGTTCAGTGCGATGCGCGTGAACAACGTGGGGTGAGCCTTAAAAGCTGTTTCTACAGCATCAAGTAGCCGTTGACCATCCACTGAACCGTCAAGAACATAAATGTAAGGCAAATTATAGTACGGTTCTCCCTGGTGGCTTACACATTCCACATAGATTCCGTATTGGGAGGTTGATAAGGGCGCGGATAATTTCATATTACTTGTTTCTTGGATTTAGTTATTACCATTTAGTTGTGAAGATGCGTGGGTTGACACTTAACGTGATCCAACCCCATCGCATGCTGTTTTTTGTTTTGGATCGTTTCAGGCGTTCCATGGTCTCGCTGCCCCACATGAACGACGTTCCCGCTGCCACTCTCACGTCACGGCTAATGCCGTAGCTTGTTTGAAACTCAATCTCGTGACCTAGGGTCCTGTCCATATCATCGAGTTCTGTGGCAGTGGAGAGGTAGTGATAACTGGCATCTACCGTCCAGTTCTTCAATGGGCTGTAAGTAGCACCAACATAGGCATTCTGGAGGCCAGGAGTAAAGCCGTGATGATAAGCGCTCACATAGAAGAAGTCCATTGCTCCGTAGAACTTATGGTGAGAGCCATAGACGGTGCTGAAACCCTTGATGACATCGTGATGTATCATACCAATGTTATGTCCAGTGGGAACAGCAAAATACTTGTCACCGCTCAAGTAATCATAGCCTAGTGTGGCATTTAATTTTGGTGCCGGCATATAGGTGAGTTTGGCGCTCATCATCCATGCCTTGATTTTGGTACCCGTCTCGTTTCGGCCAAATTGGTTATAATATGACGCTTCGGCTTTCCAGTGTTCTGGTTGGAAGGACAAATAGGCACCGGCCAGATGTTGAAACCAGGTTCTGTCTTTGTGAGTCCCCACTGTGATATTATCCACTGTGCTCTGCATGCCGATGTTCATGAACATCAATGAAGCACCTAACGGGAAACGCGGAAAGTCATAATGATACCACGCCGTGTGCATGATTTTGTAAGGCTGTGCGCCGTCCTTGTATACAGAGCCGCCACTGTTCATTACATCGGCGTTCTGGTTATAGGCCAGGATCACGTGAGCCTTGTGGCCATGACCTTCATATCCCAAGCGCAACACGTCGTGGGACGATGAAGCCATTGCCCAATCATCAGAGCCGATGATGCGCTCATCGTCATAGTTGAGTGCCACACGACCCACTTGGGCAAACAGGCCGAAACGAGTAGTCAGTTTCGCCCAGCTCTCATAGATGTTAAAGGCGCCTTTACCCGCTTGTCCCCACACGCCAGAGTGTTGTGGTGTCACACGCACTTCCAGCCAATCGCGCTTGAAGTTGATGGGCAGACGCGTGCGGCTGAGCACGAAATTGGACTTCGGCACCTTATCGCTATTCTCATCCTCATCTACCTCATTGGGCGCTTCCGGTAGTCCTCCATATCGGGACTCGCCACGTCCCAAGAACTGAACATCCACGCTCAACTGGTTTTGAAGTGAAGGGATGGTGTCGCCAGAAGGTTGTCCCGTCGCCAAGAGTGCAGGCAAGGCGAGTGCTGCCAACAGCCATCGCCTGATATTGATGAGTTTCATGTCCATGGGGTAATCACTCAAACTCAAACAGGTTGATGAACCCCGTGATTTTGAACACGTTTTGGATATCTTCATTCACGTTGCGCAGGGTGACCTTCTTACCTTTAGTCTTGGTCTTCTTGAGCACGTCGAGCAAGATACGCAGGCCACTGGATGCGATATACTCCAGTTCCTTGCACTCAAACACGATATCCTTGCCCTCGCCTTCGGTGATAGGTTTCAACGTTTGTTCGGCTTCGATGGCTGCTGCAGTGTCGAGCGAACCAATCATGGTAACGAGGATATTCTCGTCATGTTCTTCAATAATCGTTTTCATATCTAACTATTGTAAATTGATGTTTATTATCTCAGTTCTCACTATATAAAGTTCTACTTTTTGTCGCCTAATACCTTCATCAACGTCAGCACGTTCTTGCTACCGTTGTACTCATAATTAATGCTATCCATCAAAGATCGTACCAACAGGATGCCAAGTCCGCCGATAGGACGGTCCTCGGCACTGAGCGAGGTATCGGCATTGCCGCCTTGGGTCGGATCAAAGGCCTTTCCCTCATCTGAGATGATGAACTTCAGCCATTGTCCGGTTGCTTTGGCCTCGATGGTGATGTCACCTTGTGTACCTATTGGATAGGCATAGTTCATCACGTTGACCACGGCCTCCTCAACGGCCAGCATCAGTTGAGACACTAGCGACGGTTCAAGGTTTAATCGTTGGCCCACCGATGTGACAAATTTGTTGACCTCTGGCACTTGATGCACATCATTGATCGTCTTGAGTTGTTCATCCAGCACGTATTCCTCCTCGGGACGATGGTAATTGATGGTGAGCATGGTCAGGTCATCGCTCTGCTGTGCACCGTTAGCAAATCGTTTAGATTCCTCATACACGGTGTTCATCAGCACTGCATGGGCTATCTTGCCTTCTTTCAAGCAATCTTGAGCCGTGTCGATGATACGATGCAGGCCGAACATGCGTCTGTCTGGGTCGGCCATTTCGGTGAGGCCATCGGTATATAGGAACAGCGTGGTTCCGTCTTCTAAACTAGCTTGCTGCTGGACATACTTGAAATCGTCGAACAGGCCTGCTGGCAGATTGGCATTAACAGGCAAGAGTTTCACGCCACTGGTGATGAGCAATGGAGCATCATGGCCCGCGTTGCAGTAGCGCAAGCGACCCGTCGGCAAGTCAAGCACACCAATGAACAAGGTGACAAACATGTTGGTCTTGTTGCCCTCACAGGCTATCTCGTTGATTACCTGCATGATGTGGGCGGGATTACTCTCGTGCATGGATTGGCTGCGGAAAAAAGAGTGAACCACCGCCATTACCAGTGATGACGGCACCCCCTTGCCACTCACGTCGCCGATGCAAAAGTACAGTTTCTCGTCACGGATAAAGTAGTCATACAAGTCGCCGCCCACCTCGAGCGCTGTTACCTGTTTACCGCTCACCTCAACATCGGGCCGATTGATGTCCTCGCTGGGTAGCATCTCGGCTTGAATATTTTGGGCAACGCGTAGTTCACTATCGGCACGCTCCTTGTTCAGTTTAGATTCATGGAGCCTGGACACATTGCGATTGAAACGGTAAAGGATGTATCCCAGCAGCGATAAGGCAGCTAACGACATCAGCAGCATGATGCGGCGCATCTTGTTCAACTTGCCGTAAACCTCATCGTCATAGCAAACCATCACCACCTGCCAGTGGGGCCGTCCCTTCATGAACGCATAGTAAGCATAGCCCTTTCCTTTCTCCTTGTCGTTGAATGTAATGATCTTAGTGAGTCCCGAAGCACTGCTCTCACGTTCACACGTGCTGTCATTGATCATGCTCACTACCATAGCCACATCATCGTGTTGAGAGTGAGTCGTGTCGGGTTGTGAAATGAGCTTGCCGTCCTCGGTGAGCAAGAGGAAAAATGTCGAGGGATAATTGTGCTTGGTATTCAAGGTATCGATGATTCCCTGAACTGACAGGTCGATGCCAAAGGCTCCGACAGTCTGTCCAGCATCATCCTTGAGGGGAACTGCATAGGTCGTTACGACCACGCCGCTGGCGTCTTCATCGGGATATGGGTCACTCCAGCTCGATAATCCACTATCAACAGCATTGTGGTAAAACTCCCGTTGAGTATAGTCATGCTTCTCGCTGGCCATCTGCAGGGTCATGATGCTGTCACCAAGCCTGGTGGCACATGGTTCAAACAGATATTCACGATCAGGATAATAGCCTGGCTTAAAAGTCACAAAGCTACTCATCACGTCATGGTTAGTAACAACTATACGCTTAATGATGTCGTAAATTTTATCAGGATGTTTGATTTGCCGCTGAATAGGCCACAAGTAGTTGCGCACCATCTTCTCGCTGGATTTGAGCAGGCCCCTAACGCGAACAGACTTGAGGGTCAACTCACTCTCGGTACGATAATCCAACTCATTTTCCATCAGGCGATGGGTGTATCGGTACTGTACCAGCGAAATGAGCTCAATTAATAGTATCGCAATAATGATAGTGGCAAGCGCAGGAAGTGCCCGCCCAAACTTGCTCCTTTTCTCACTATCAAATATCTCGTTTATCTTCATCTCAACTATTCAACAACTATTAAGGATGCAAATGTACTACTTTTCTATAGTATTTGTGTGATGTCTATACCCGGAATGCATATTTGTTTTCATCGGGGGGCACTCTTGATGATTTGCTTTTTTTATCGGTTGGATTTTTCAATTCAGTCTTAGTTTCTCTTTGGCATCATTAATTTTCATCTGAAGCCGAATCACATCTTCTGGTGTTGATGCACTAACTGAATCAGTAATAGACGTATTTTTGTCCATCTTTTCTCTTATCACTCGATAGACATCTATCTCCTTGTCAGTTACTTTCATAATCTGTTTGCACCTGGCGAAGTTTCGCCGCATGTCTTTCAAGATTGCACCACTTAACATGGCATAATCGGATTGGTCAAAATAAAGAACACCATTTAATGTAGTTAGTGGGTTCTCTTTTACACTATTTGTAAGCGAGTCGCAAACGGCTGATTTGTAAAACCTGCGGTTATGATAGAACTCCTCCACATTCTCGGTAAAGAGCACGTTACCCACGGTATTTATGGTTTCGATACTCGACGAGAAAATGCGTTCTGTTGTCGTTTCCTCGGTAACTGCCATCAGGGGCGCCATGCCATCACGCGCTATCGTGAACATTAATTCATTAAACTTAGTAGTGTCTTCAGCTATCTGCAGCTGAGCCTGCATTGACTGGCGAATCATCGAGTCAGCGTTCTCGATCGCCACCAGTGAGTTGTACATGTCATACATCACCATCATCACAATCTCGCGTTTCTCTCTTTGTTTCTTTTTATAGTCAATGATGGCCGCTGTACCAAAGGTGAGTGCGATCGAGACGGTAGTAGCCAAGAGCGACAGCAGGAATTGCTTCATTGAACCCATTCCGCTGCCCATCTTCAAACTCTTTGGGGTATGTAACTTGACATTCATATTGAAAGATTTTTGTGAAACGTTTATGTCGATGCACTGATATCGCCATTACGACGCATATCGTGAGCCTCTCGATTACAATTTCAATACTATAGAATAATTATTTATTACCGCAAAGGTAGTCATTTTCATTCTTTTATTCAAATAATGACTTCCCATAATCATGTTTAAACTTAGTTGATTAATCATCTTTTTACATGCCGATGGATTTTACCTGGGTCTCAAAGGTGTCACGGTCACCCAGGGCGCCATTCTTTACTCGGGCCCGGTAGTTGTAGATGGTGTTGACCGAGTAGTGCAGGAATTCAGCGATGCGGCTACTGTCCTCGATGCCCAGGCGGATGAGCGCGAAAATGCGCAAGTCGGTGTTCAAGATGCTTGGATCTTCGAGTGTTATGCGGCTTTCGGGGCTCAGCAGGGCATTGAAGTCGTTGACGAAGTTAGGGAACAAATGCAGGAAGGTGCTATCAAACATCTCGAACAGCTTGTTGAGGTTCTGGTCCCTCAACTCGTTGCCCTCGGTGAACTTATAAAGGGCGTCCAAGTCTTTGCCCTTGACCATTTTATTGACACGCTTGCGCACCTCATCAAGGCGGTCGATATAGAAAGAACACAGGTGGATAAACCGGCCCACATACTCGTCCTTGACGCGGTTGGACTCGTTAAGCTTGATATTGGTTTCGCCTAACTGGCTATTCAATTCCGATAGCTGGCCGTTCAATTGAGCCAACTGTTTATTACTGTCGCTCAACTCATTACGAGCCCTGGCAAGCTTCTTGCGCTGGCTATTGCTATAGAACAGAATGGCCAGGAACAACGCTGCCAACAGACTTGCTACCACAACCATGGTGAGCAATTGGCGATTAGCACGCTGGAGCGTTGCCTCATAATTGTCACTAATAGAGGTCAACACGGGCGAGATCTGGTTATTACGCTTGACCGTGTTAAACTTGTTGGCGCACTGCCAAGCGAAGTGAATATAGAAATAAGCACGGTCCACATCGCCATCGGCCATAAGCATATTGGCCAATTCCCACAGGGCACCCTGATCCATAATGGCATTCTTGACATCGCTCAGGGCCGACTGTGTGACCCAGTAACGCGCTTGTACCGAATCGCCCATTAAAATATAGTCCAAATAACGGTAAAAAGCGACGATGGCATACTCATGAGAGCCTTCTTTCACTTGCTTGAGCCTCATGTCGCTAAATTGAAGCGCCCCTTTAGCATCGCCAGCCGAAAAACACTGCATTTCCTTGATTTGCAGTGCCTCATCTCTCGAGCACACCGCTGTGTCGATGAGCGCCCTATATCGGTCACCGTTAGCATAGTACTCCCGCTGGAGGCGCGGCACCTTGCAATAGTATCCAAGCTCGGTATACAGGTGGGAAAGGGTGCTGTAGTACTTTTGACGATTTTGGGCATCACTGATTTTGGTCTCATCGATACCCTGCAAGATGTCCATGGCCTCATGATACATTCCCGACTCGGTACACTGGAAAGCCAACTGCAGCTGGCATTGTTCGGCGCGGGCATGGTCCCCCATTTTTTCAGCCAGTGAAATACAGCGATCGATATAGTAGATAGCCGAGTCATTCATGTAAGGCTGGAATTCGTCATAGAGGCGGCGGCACAATTGATACTGCCCGTCAGGGTCTTGTGTCACTTCGAGCGCAGTTCTATATTTCAAGATGCGTTGTTCACGCTCTTGTATATAGTTGTCGGTGTTACTGATGGCCTCATCGAGCTGCCGGTACACTTGTTCCAAATCTATCTCGCTCTGAGCCCACAAGGTGAATGGCAACAGAAGAAGTAGAACAGTTATAATTTTAGGATAGTTTTTCATCAATTTTAGTTTTTGTCGCAAAAATAACAATAAAAGTCGGTGCGGGCAACCAAAAGGCCGAAATCTTCGATGAAACCATGTTTTTTACCTTTTTCGGAGGGTCTTAATCACATCCACTTTTTAACGTATTTTCAAATTCACCAAATTGCTGGTACTTAACTATTTAGTGAATTTCATCTCCTTAATTCATCCACTTTTTGATTTTTAAGGTGTTCAATGCACACATTTATCTCCTAATTTTGCAAAAGACAATGTGCGCCACGCACCCCAACCGCAACATTAAGCCTAAGCAGATGAACGATAACCAAAACATCATAATATTTATTTACCAATCAATAAACCAATGTGACATGAAAGAAAAAAGATTACTTTCACTGTTGTTGACAGTTATGTTGTCAATAGCAGCCTTTGCACAGAATCAGGCCATCACAGGTACTGTCGTTGACCCCAACGGCGAGCCGGTGATTGGCGCCACGATTGTGCAAAAGGGCACGTCGAACACCACCGTTACGGATTTCGACGGCAATTTCACCATCAACGCACCCGTAGGTGCTGAGTTGGAAATCACTTACGTGGGTTATGGTAAGCAGACCGTGCTTGCTGCTAACGACATGCACATCACCATCACCGAGGACGCCGAGTTGCTCAATGAGGTTGTGGTGATCGGTTACGGTGTGCAGAAGAAGAGCGTCGTGACGGCCTCTATCGCCAAGGTATCTTCTGAGGACTTGGCTGGTAAGACCCGCCTGCGTGCCGAGGATGCCCTGAAGGGTATGGCCGCTGGTGTCAACGTCACCTCGTCTTCAGGTCAGCCTGGAGCCCAGTCGATGATCCGCATCCGCGGTATCGGCACCATCAACAACTCTAATCCTCTTTATATTATTGATGGCATGCCCACCGACCAGTATGGTATGGAGAGCGTGAACCCCAACGATATCGAGAGTATCGAGGTGCTGAAGGATGCCGCTTCGGGTGCCATCTATGGTGCTCGTGCTGCCAATGGTGTTATCCTCGTGACCACCAAGAGGGGCAAGCAGGGCAAGGCCAGCATCAACTACGACTTTTCTTATGGTTGGCAGAATCCTTGGCGTTACCGCGACGTGACTGGCGCCACCGACTATGCTATCCTGCAGAACGAGCGTCGCGTGCAAAATGGTCTGTCTCCGCTTTATCAGGATCCCTACAACCTGACTGACGCCAATGGCGACAAGATTGTCGGCTTCGGTACCGACTGGCAGGAGCTGCTCTTCAACAAGAATGCGCCCATCATGCAGCATGATATCTCGGTGAGCGGTGCCTCTGAGAAGGTGAACTACTACCTCTCGCTGGGCTACTTCACTCAGGACGGTATCATCGGCGGTAACTACGGACAGTCCAACTATGACCGTTTAACCATCCGCACCAACAATCAGTTCAACCTCATCGACGCCACCAAGGAGCGCAACTTCCTGAACAAGCTCGATCTGGGTGCTAACCTTTCTTATATGCGCGTGCATAGCACGGGTATCGATGCCAACTCCACTTGGGGTTCTCCCCTGGGTTCAGCCCTCTATCTCGCTCCCACCCTGCCCGTCACCTTAAGAGGCGCTATCGCTCAGGAGATGATTGATCGCTACAGCGCTTTTGACCTCTATAAAGATGAGAACGGCAATCCTTACACGATTCCCGGATTCATCGGCAGCTATCAGGAGCAGAACAACCCCATCGCCATGATGCAGGGTACCCCCAACAAGAACTGGAGCCACAAGTTCATGCCCAAGTTCTCGATCGACCTGCAACTGTGGGATGCACTGAAGTATCACTTCACCTACAGCGCTGAGCTCTCATTCTGGGGCTACGATGGCGCTACCAAGCAGGAGTACTACCTCTCGGGTAACAACAATGCCGACCACACCTCGGTAGTTGCCTTCAAGGGTAACAACAACACCTGGCAGATTGAAAACACCTTGACCTATGACAAGACCTTTGGCAAGCACACCATTGGCATCGTGCTCGGTCAGAGTGCCTTGAAGTTCAAGGGTGACGAGCTTGGTGGTTCACACTGGTATCTCGTGAACCCCGATAAGCCCAGTATCAACTACACCACCGGTGGCGATATTGAAATCTCGACCGATGCCGACGGTAAGATGACGGGTGCAACGAGCCTCGTGGGCGCTTGGGGTGGTCCCTACACCGAGCACCGCTTGTCTTCACTGTTTGCTCGTGTGAGCTACAACTACGACGAGCGTTACATGTTCCAGGCAACCGTGCGCCGCGATGGTTCGAGCCGCTTTGGTTCCAACAACAGGTACGGTATCTTCCCCTCGTTCTCAATGGGTTGGAATATCATGAACGAGAAGTTCATGGAGGACCACCGCGACTGGCTGAACAACTTGAAGTTGCGTTTCAGCTGGGGTAAGAACGGTAACGACAACATTGGCGACTTCGCCTATACTACACTGACCACAATCGGTAATACCAGTAACTATTACTTCGGACAGACCGCTGCTATGGTTTACGGCTCCAAGGCTAACCGCCTGGCCAACGAGGACCTGAAGTGGGAGGAGAGCGAACAGACCGACCTCGGTATCGACTTCGGTTTCTGGAACAACAAGTTGACCTTCAGTGTCGACTACTACATCAAGAAGACCAACGGTATGATCATCGAGATGCCCATCCCGAGCTACGTGGGTGAGGCTCGCCCGCTGGCCAACGTGGGTGACATGGAGAACAGCGGTGTTGAGTTTGAGCTCGGTTACCGCTGGAACGTTGCTGACGTACACTTCGCCTTGAGGGGCAACGCTTCTTACTTGAAGAACAAGCTCAAGAACCTGGGTAACGACACCGGCTTCCTGAACTACGGCATCAGCCAGTTCAGCGACGGTGGCACTCGCGCCGAGAATGGCCAGCCCTTCCCCTTCTTCTATGGTTACAAGACCGACGGCATCATCCAGAACATGGCCGAGGCCGAGGCTTACAACAGCAAGTACGGCACCTCATGCAATCCTGGTGACTTCCGCTTCGTGGACACCAATGGTGACAACAAGATCAACAGCGACGACCGTACCAACATCGGTAACGGTGTGCCCGACTGGACCTTTGGTCTTAACTTCGATATGGACTGGAGAGGATTTGACTTCGGCGTATTCTTCCAGGGCGTTCATGGTGCCGACGTATTTGACGCCACCTATCGCCAGGATATCGCCTCGGGTAACTATCCCACTTGGGTACTCCAGCGCTGGACCGGTGAGGGCACCAGCAACACCGTGCCCACCCTCGGTGACTCAAAGAACTGGGTATGCAGTGACATGTACATCCAGGACGGCAGCTACCTTCGTCTGAAGAACATCACTCTGGGTTACACCTTCAACCGCTATCTCACCAACAAGATCGGCATCAGCCGCCTGCGCGTCTATGGTCGTGCCGAGAATCTCTTGACCTGGACCAAGTACTGGGGCTTTGATCCTGAGATCGGCTCTGGCGCTACCAGCCTTGGCGTGGATTACGGAGTTTATCCGCAAGCTCGCATTTACACTATCGGTTTCAACGTCTCATTCTAAACAATAAAGAATTATCAATATGAAAAAGCATATTTCTATCATAGCAGGCCTGTGTGCAGCATTTCTCGCGCTGACTGCCTGTAGCGACGATTTTCTTGAGGTGAAGAACCCGACGGGCGAGCCTCTTGAGGAATATTACACCACCGAGGCAGCCCTTAACGAGGCCCTCACGGCGGCCTATGCTCCCCTGCACTGGCCCGATTGGGACGGCTCAGCCTATAACGACCTGACCGTCGATGGTGAAATCATGGGCGACGACTTCTGGCCCGGCGGTGCCGACAACACCGACAACCAGCACTGGCACCGTCTGTTCAACTTTGCCGGTGACGGCAACAACACCCTCGCCACCCTGTGGGGCGACTTCTACAGCGGTATCAAGCGCTGCAACGATGCCATCAAGTATGCAACTTGGGAAGGTGAAGCTAGCGCTGACTTCCGCCGTTCGATGGAGATGCAGGCCCGCTTGCTTCGCGTGTACTATTATAATATTTTGTGGCACTACTATGGCAACGTTCCCTTCTATCTGGAGAACCTCTCGCTGCCTTACACTGCTCCGCAGATGAGTGCCGATGAGATTTACAACCAGCTCTTGCCCGAACTTGAGGAGATCATCGCCTCGGGCGTGCTCCCCATGCGTTGGCCCAATGCCGAGGCGGGTCGCGTGAGCCAGGCATTTGCTTACATGCTCTATGCCGAGATGGTCATGTACCAGAACGACAACAGCCGTTATGCTCAGGCCCTCAGCTACATGAAGCAGATCATCAGCGACAGCCACTACCAGCTCAATCCCAGCTTCTATGACCTGTGGCAGGAGAGTGGCGAGTGGTGCGCCGAGAGCATCTTCGAGATTAACTACAACGATGACCAGGCTCAGCGCGACTGGGGTACTCCCATGGCTGCTGGTGGCACCGTATTCCCCACCCTGTGCTCACCCAATGGTTGGGGCGGCGGCGAAGGCTGGGACAGCGGTAACGACGGTTGGGGCTTCCTGCCCATGCGTGTCGAGGCTTACAACATGTATGCCGAGAACGACTTGCGTCGCGATGTTACCTGCTGGGACGTTCGTGGCTACAGCTACACCGAGCGCTATCAGGACACCCACATCTGGCACGGCAAGTATCGTCCGCAGTCTGCCAACAATCAGGACTGCCCGACTTCCAAGAACCTGAACTATAACAACAACAAGCGCATCTACCGTTATGCCGAGACCCTGTTGAACGCTGCTGAGCTGATTCTCCAAACTGGAGGCAGCGCCGCTGAGGCTGCAGGCTATGTAAACGAGGTTCGCGCCCGTGCAGGTCTTGCTGCACTCACTAGTGTTACCATCGATGACATCTTCACCGAGCGTCACTTGGAATTCTGCGGCGAGGGCAAGCGCTACTTTGACCTCGTGCGTGCCGAGGGCATCGCAGGTGCCACTCAGAAGGCATCTACCGTATTGGTTCCTGACAGCTACGGCTATCGTACCAACAGCTGGACTCCCAGCAAGAAGTACATTCCTCTGGCACAGTCAGAGCTTGATGCTGATCCCACGCTGGTTCAGAATAACTATTAATAATCATTAATTTAGAGATTAAAATTATGATGACCAAGATAAACAAATTGAGCAGCGCAATAGCTATCATGTTATTGTCTATGGCTTTCACGGCCTGCTCGCCTGATGAATTTGAAGGCGCAGATCCCAACAGCCTCCCCACCGTGAGCGGTGTTGACTTCAACATCTCAGTTGATCAGGAGACCAACCAGATGATAGCCAACTATACCCCGCAGCCCGGCACCTATCCCATCTGGATCCTTGACGGAACATCCTACTCCACCCTGCAAGAGGTGGGTTACAAGAACAGCGAGGCTGGCACTCACACCATCGAGTTGCGCCTAGGTAACCGCAACGGCATCAGCCAGACCGGTGTGAAGAAGGAATACACCTTCAACGAGTCAAAGATTGACTACACCAACGACTTCCGCCGCATCTGTGAGAAGGAATGGCGCATCGACTACAGCGAGGTGGCTCACCTTGCCTGCGGTCCTGCCGGTACTGCCGGTACAGGATGGTGGTCGGCCCAGCCAGGCGAGAAGAGGGACTTTGGCGTGTATGACGACCGCCTCACCTTCACCGCCGATAACCGCAAGGGCGGCACCTTCACCTACAATGCTGGTGAAGATGGCTTGACCTATGTGAACACTGGTACGACCAAGTGGGGCCATCAGGATGCTGACTGGGATGCCTCTATCGGCAACCAGACTAGCACCTGGAGCTTCGAGGAGTATGACTGGGAGGATGCTGACGGCAACGTGAGCAAGCAGACCTATATCCAGCTCGCTCCCAACACCCTCTTCCCCTACATCAGCTCTGATGCCCAGTACGAGAATCCCAAGTTCCGCATCGAGACCCTGACGGCCAAGAAGATGGTCCTCGTCTATGATGCTCCCGACCGCGGTATCGCTTGGCGCTTTATCTTCACCAGTGAGGAGGAAGAGCAGGGATTCAACGGTTTCGACCCCAACAGCGACTTCAACATGTGGAAGAATGTGGATTACAGCATGTTCTTCTGGTACGCTCCCGGCTGGAACCAGATTGCCGATCCCAGTTTCGAGGCCAATGGTAATGATTATACCGTATTCCTGCCCGAGGCAACTACCGACCAGTGGCAGGCTCAGATGGCGTTCAAGACCACTAACATCTCGACCTCGGCCGACCGCAACTATGACTTCTCGTGCATCCTCAACAGCGACAAGGACATCAACGGTGTTACCGTGAAGCTTGTGATGGATGGTGATGACAACGTCTTCTACTTTGCTGACCGCATCGACCTGAGGGCCGGACAGGACTACATCTTCTGGAAGAGTGACATGCCCGGTATCGACATGGAGCGTGTGAACCTGTTCTTCGACTTCGGTGGCTGCCAGGCTGGTACTACCGTCAACATCTCTAACATCGTGCTCAAGGACCATGCCAACGACGACGGCACTGTGCTGCCCGTTACTCCCGACGAGCCCACTGTTGAATGGGTGGACGTGAATTCACCCGACAACCTGGGTGCCGGTTTCAACTCGGTAGGTGTGATGAGCTTCTGGTGGGCCGATGCAGGTTGGATGCAGGTAGCTGATCCCGGCTTCTCATTTGCCAACGGCGTTTATACCATCACAGCCAACGACGCTACCGTTTCAGAGTGGCAGGCTCAGTGCGCCATCAACGGAGTGCCCCTGCACATCGAGAGAGGTCAGGCTTATGACATTCGCGTTACCATCCATTCCAACATGGAGCTGGGACGCATGACTGTCAAGGTCAATAAGGATCCTGACGTGACCAATGACCCGAACACACTGTGCTACAAGAATGACTTCACGCTTGAGGATGGTGAGAATGTTCTTCAGATCATTGGCGCCGTTGCCAAGAACAATGGCGAGGAAATTGAGTTTGATCAGGGTAAATTCATCCTTGACTTTGGTGGATGTCCTGCAGGCTTCGAGGCCAAGGTTAGTGATATCATTATCCAAAAGCATAGGGCTCAATAATCATCCTTGAAGATGAAACGATTCGTGCTTTCTACATTATTGCTTTCTCTCACCGTAGCCCTCTGGGGCTGCGGTGGGGATGGCAACGATGAGCCGGCACCTGCGGCAACTATCAATGTATCGCAGGAAAGCATCTCGGTTCCTGCCAGCGGCGGTGAATACACCATTAACGTCACCACCACCGGCAAGGAATGGGGTGCCTATGCCAACAAGGACTTTATCGTTATCGACGCAAAGAATACCACGTCACAGTCAGGCTCAGTAACAATCACTGTTGCTGCCAATCCCTTAACCGAGGCTCGCGCCGGTGAGGTCACCATTATGTCGGGTGCAGCCCGCAAGACCATCACGGTCTCTCAGGAAGCAGCCGAAGAGGCTGCCTACTACTCCCCTGATGGCTACACCCTCGTTTGGAACGACGAGTTTGACAAGGGTTCGGAACTGAACGGCGACGATTGGGTGCATGAAGTGCAGAATAGCGGTTGGGTGAACCACGAGTTGCAGAACTACGTGAACCACACGACCCCCAATGGCAAGTTCGTTACCGAAATCCGTGACGGCAAGCTGCGTATTACCGCACTCAAGGAGAACGGCAAGATTTACTCGGGACGTGTCTATGCTAAGCGCAACACGGGCTGGAAATATGGCTACATCGAGGCCAGCATCAAGCTGCCTAAGGGCAAGGGCACATGGCCTGCCTTCTGGATGATGCCAGTCAACTTCCATTCCTGGCCCGCTGATGGCGAGATTGATATCATGGAAGAGGTGGGTTACCATCCCAACTATGTGTCGTCGAGCCTGCACGCCAATGCACACGTGCACTCCAACGGCACTCAGGTGACCCATGATATGTATTGTGAGGGCGCCGAGGGCGAGTTCCACACTTATGCTATCGAATGGACGGCCCAGAACATCACCACCTATGTTGATGGTCAGGTGCAACTGAGCTATGACAACCGTGGCCTAGGTACCGACGACTGGCCCTATGATGCCCCGTTCTATGTCATCTTCAACCTCGCTTGGGGTGGTGACTGGGGTGGTGCTCAAGGTGTTGACGAGAACGCCCTGCCCGTTACCATGGAGGTGGATTACGTTCGCGTTTTCCAAAAGAAGTAACGCTTTAACCTAAAAGACTTTATGAGAGGATCATTTTTAATCTTACTCTCTCTAATTCTTGCCTTGGGGCTTCATGGTAAGCCCCAAGGCAAGTTTGTACATGTGGAAGGAACCGACCTGGTTCAACCTAATGGAGAGAAACTTTATATCCAAGGTACAAACCTGGGTAACTGGCTCAACCCTGAAGGCTACATGTTCGGATTTAGCAAGACCAATTCGCCGTGGATGATTGACCTGATGATCAAGGAGGCCGTGGGTCCTGACTTTGCCGCCGATTTCTGGCGCCAGTTCAAGGACAACTATATCACCCGCGCCGACATCGCGTTCATCGCGCGTCAAGGGGCTAACACCATTCGCCTGCCCTTCAACTACAGGCTCTTTACCGACGAAGACTACATGGGCCGCGCCAAGGAACAAGACGGCTTTGCCCGCATCGATTCGGTGGTCAACTGGTGTCGTGCCGCTGGTCTTTACCTGATTCTTGACATGCATGACTGTCCGGGCGGACAGACAGGCGACAACATTGACGATGGTCATGGCTACCCATGGCTGTTTGAGAGCGAGCCGAGCCAACAGTTGTTCATTGACATCTGGCAGCGCATTGCCGCCCGCTACAAGGACGAGCCTGTGATTCTCGGCTATGAACTGATGAACGAGCCGATAGCCCACTATTTTGAGAATAAAGAGGAGCTGAACAAGAAACTCGAGCCACTTTATAAGCGGACCGTTCAAGCCATCCGCCAGGTGGACACCAACCACGTGATTCTGTTGGGTGGCGCCCGCTGGAACTCCGATTTCTATATGTTCAGCGACTGGGCATTTGATGACAACATCATGTACACCTGCCACCGTTATGGTGGCGATGCCACTGCCGAGGCCATCAAGGATTACATCGACTTCCGTGATAAGACCGGTCTGCCGATGTATATGGGCGAGACGGGCCACAACACTATCGAGTGGCAAACTCAGTTGGTCGATGTGATGAAGAAGGCCAGCATTGGCTACACGTTCTGGCCCTACAAGAAAATTGACAATTCTTGCATGATGGGCATTACCAGGCCCGAAATGTGGGATAGCATCGTAGTGAAGTACTCCGAGGCACCCCGTGGCACCTATAAGGAACTGCGCGAGGCGCGCCCCGATCAGGCCATCTTCCGCAAACTGCTGATGCAATATGTGGAAAACAGCCGATATGAGCACTGCACCCCGCAGTTGGACTATATCCAGTCACTCGGAATGACGGCTGGTGAACCCTTATATCTTGACGAGACCATGCCAATCGAGCAGCGTGTTGAAGACGCCTTGTCACGCATGACGCTCGATGAAAAGATCGCCGTCATTCATGCTCAGAGCAAGTTCTCTTCTCCTGGCGTGAAACGGTTGGGATTTCCCGATTTCTGGACCGACGATGGGCCTCACGGCGTACGTCCCGATGTCCTGTGGGACGAATGGGAACAGGCTGGCCAGACCAACGACTCGTGTGTGGCATTTCCCGCCTTGACTTGTCTTGCTGCATCGTGGAATCCAGAACTAGCGCGCCTCTATGGCCGTAGCCTGGGCGAGGAAGCACGCTATCGCGGCAAGGACATGATCCTTGGTCCCGGCGTGAACATCAACCGCACCCCGCTGAATGGCCGCAACTTTGAGTACATGGGCGAGGATCCGTTGTTGGCATCCCGCATGGTGGTTCCCTATGTTCAGGGACTGCAAAGCACTGGAACGGCAGCATGTGTGAAGCACTTCTGCCTCAACAATGATGAGGAATACCGCCATCAGGTTAACGTCATCGTCAGTGACCGCGCCATGCGTGAAATTTACCTGCCCGCCTTTGAAGCCGCCGTTAAGGAAGGCCACACTTGGGGCATCATGGGATCTTACAACCTGTACAAGAGCCAGCATTGCTGTCAAAACGAGTACACGCTCAACCAGATACTTAAGGGTGACTGGCAGTACGATGGCGTGGTGGTGAGCGACTGGGGTGGAACCCATGACACCGAGATGGCCGTGAAAAATGGCCTTGACATGGAGTTTGGCAGCTGGACCGACGGTTTGGCATGGGGCGCCAGCAACGCCTATGATGCCTATTTCATGGCTAAGCCCTACAAGAAAATGATCGAGGAAGGCAAGTTCACGACAAGTGAACTCGATGAGAAGGTTCGTCGCGTGCTGCGTCTGTTCTTCCGCACGACCATGAGCAATAAGCGCGCTCAGGGCTTCCTGTGCAGTGAGGCGCACTATGACGCGGCCATGAAGGTGGCTCAGGACGGTATCGTGTTGCTGCAGAACAAGCGCAATGTCCTGCCCATGGACCTGAACAACACCAAGCGTGTGCTGGTTGTCGGCGAGAACGCCATCAAGATGATGACCGTCGGCGGCGGCAGCAGTTCGCTCAAGGTGCAGCATGAGATTTTGCCGCTTGAAGGACTGAAGGCACGCCTGGCTGGTACCGGCATCGAGGTAGATTATGCCCGCGGCTATGTGGGTGACACCACAGGTGAATACAATGGCGTTGTGGCCAAGCAATCGCTGGCCGAAAACCGCTCTGCCAGCGAACTCATCGCCGAGGCGGTCGCCAAGGCTCAAGGTGCCGATTATGTCATCATCTTCGGCGGCTTGAACAAGAGCGACTATCAGGATTCCGAGGGCCACGACCGCAAGCACATGGACATGCCCTATGGTCAAGATGAGCTGGTTGAGGCGCTCGCTCGCGTGAACAAGAATATCGTGTTCGTCAACATCTCGGGCGATGCTGTGGCCATGCCGTGGCGTGACAAGGTGCCTGCCATCGTGCAGGGCTGGTTCATCGGCAGCGAGACGGGAAAAGCGTTCGCAAGCATTCTCGTGGGCGATGCCAACCCCTCGGGCAAACTGCCGTTCACATGGTACAACCGTCTCAACGATGTGGGCGCTCATGCCCTAGGCGCCTATCCCGGTACCTGGCGAGAGGATCACAATATCATTGACGAGGAGTACAAGGAAGGCATTTATGTGGGCTACCGCTGGGCCGACAAGCAAAAGAAGAAACCGATGTTTGCCTTTGGCCATGGACTGAGCTACACGACGTTTGCCGTGAGCAACCTGCGCCTTGACAAGCGTGAGGTAGCTGCCGATGGCACCGTAACGGCTACCGTGACCGTCAAGAACACTGGCAACCGTGCCGGCGCCGAGGTCATCCAGCTCTATGTGAGCGACCACAACGTCACTGTCGATATGCCCGTCAAGGAGTTGCGCGGATTCCAAAAGGTCACCTTGCAACCTGGCGAGAGCCGCGATGTCACCATTACCATCGGTGGCCGCGCGTTCCAGTACTGGGATGAGCAGAAAGGCAACTGGGCCACATCGCTGGGCAAGCGCACGATGCTCGTGGGCACTGCCAGCGACAACCTCCCACTTAAAACGGATTTCACCGTCTTCTAACCAATTCATGTATTTATAAAAATCAAGCAGCGCGATATCATTCACGCTGCTTGATTCTTTTTATATTAGTGTGTGTTTCAATCAATATTGGGCTCGTCCCACACCTTGGTCGTCGTGCAGCGAACCAACTGCTGCAAGTTACCCACCTTGAACAAGAAGTCGCCTTCCTCGATGGTCCACTTGCCGTCATCGTTGACAAAAGCCAGTTTGGTTGCCGGCACCTTGAAAGTCACGGTCTTTACCTCGCCGGGGTGCAAATCCACCTTGGCGAAGTCACGCAGGCGCTTATTGTCGGGCACCATCGAGGCGATCAAGTCGCTGGAGTAGAGTAACACAGAATTCTTGCCCGCTACATTGCCCGTGTTCTTGACATCGACAGTAACCGTAATCAGGTCTTCAGGGCCAAATTCACGGGTATCAACCCTCAGGTTGTCGTATTCAAAGGTCGTGTAACTCAATCCATAGCCAAAGGGCCACATCAGCGACACCTTGGCATCATAGTTATATGCTCCCTCCATCGTGCCTACTTCCTCGCTCACCTTGTAGTCATAATTGGCCAAGGAGTTGATTTCTCGAGGATAGGTATAGGGCATACGGGCCGAGAAGTTGGCGTCACCAGCCAGCAGGTTGGCCAGTGCGTCAGCGCCATAGTTACCAGGCAACAGGATATCCACCACAGCGCTCGCGAGCGGCTCGATGTCGGTTATCAGGCGAGGACGGCCCTCGTTCAGGATGAGTACGATGGGCTTGCCTGTCTTGGCAAGTTCCTTGACCAGGTCGCGCTGGTTGTTGGATAACCACAGGTCGCTCAGGTTACCAGGTGTCTCGCAATAGGAGTTCTCGCCAATGCAAGCAATGATGACATCAACGCCAGCAGCAGCGGCAACAGCCTTGTCAATGCCAGTGACTATCTCAGCGTCATAGCTTCCTTTCTCGTCATATTTCACGCCCTGCTCCAGAATAACATTCTGCTGGCCGTACTTGTTGCACAACGCCTCATAGATGGTGTTGTACTGCTCAGCCAAGTCCTCGGCGTTACTACCCTGCCAGGTGTAGCTCCAGCCACCGTCCAGGCAGCGCATCTGGTTAGCGTTAGGTCCGGTCAAGAGGATGCGGGTGCCAGGCTTGATGGGCAGCAGATTGCCCTCGTTCTTGAGCAGCACCTCGCCCTCCTCGGCAGCATGCAACGCTTTCTCGGCATGTTCCTTGCTACCATATTTCTCATAGCCCTTGCCACCGGTGTTGGGCTGGTCAAACAGACCCAGACGGTACTTCACGCGCAGGATGCGGCGCACGGCGTCATCGATGCGGCTCATCTTCACCTTGCCTTCCTCGACCAGTTCTTTCAGCAGGATGCAAAAGTCCACGCTGTAAGGGTCCATGCTCATGTCAATGCCGGCGTTAATGGCGATGCGGATGGCATCCTTCTTGTCCTTGGCGACGCGCTCACGCTGGTACAGGTTGTTGATGTCGGCCCAATCGGTCACAATCATGCCGTCCCAATTCAGGTCCTCCTTAAGCCACTGCGTCAAGTACTTGTAACTGGCATGAACGGGCACGCCGTTAACCGATGCCGAATTGGCCATCACGGTCAGCGCACCGGAACGGATGGCGGCCTTGAAGGGCTCGAAGTATTTTTCGCGCAACATGGCGGGCGACAGGTAAGCTGGCGTGCGGTCCTTGCCCGTGAAGGGCGCTCCGTAAGCAAAATAGTGCTTCACGCTCGTTGCCACATTGTATTTTCCCAGGTGATTGGGGTCGTTGCCCTGATAGCCCAGGATCTCGGCCTCGACCATGCGGGAATTGACTAGCGGGTCCTCGCCGAAGCTTTCCCAGATGCGAGACCAACGCGGATCGCGCCCCAAGTCAATTACGGGATTATAGACCCACGGACAGTTGGCAGCGCGGCTCTCATAGGCAGTCACCCGAGCCATCTCGAAAGCCAGGTCGGTATTGAACGAGGCGGCCAGGTTAATGGGCTGCGGGAACAGGGTGCCGTTCTGTACATAGGTCACACCGTGGTTCTGGTCAAGGCCATAAATGTCGGGGATGCCGATGTGCTTCATCGATTTTTCCTGGATAAGCCTGATCCAGTATTGCCACATCTTCACCGATTGGGCACGTGTTCCAGGAGCGTTCAGGATAGAACCCACCTTATACTTGGAGATGCAGGTGTCGAGCATCGTCTCGTTAAGTTGCCAACCAGCATCCAGATTTGCCGGATCATAGGCACCCATCACGTCGAGGTTCAGTTCCAACATCTGACCGATTTTCTCGTCAAGCGTCATACGCGACAAGGTTTTTTCCACCTTGGCCTCGATGGCGGCGTCACGCGGAATAGCCGGGCGCACCTGCGCGTTGCCCGCGATAGCACACAGCACAAGTGCCACAATTAATGTCAATTTCTTCATCGTTTTGGAATCTTTCTGTTATTTTGGTTATCTACTTGCAAAGATAAGACAAAACCACGAATATTCAAGCCGCTGAGCGACAAAAAGCATCATTCAACTGATTGGTGACATCCGTGACAACACCTCCCTTTACTTTGAGGGGAGCGTCTTGATTGGGAAGTTGAAGTAGGTGTCGGGGAAAGGCTCGTTCTTCAAGGTGAAGTGCCACCACTCGTTGTCGAGCGGTTTGAAGCCGTGGCGCAGCATCGCCGTGCGCAGCACCATGCGATTATAGAACTGCTCAGAAGTGATGGCTGACTCGGGGCCGGTATATTCCAGCGTCTCGGGGTTACCACCATAGTCGGGATGGCTCTCGTGGCCAAACCAGTCAAACGTGCCGCCCATGTCCAGTTCCTTGCCCGTTTTCATATCAAAGAGCGTCAGGTCCACCGTTGAGCCGCGTGAGTGGCCGCTCTTCGTGGCGACATACTCGCCGTCAAACACTTGTTTCTTAGTCAGGTAGGGATAGAAATAGGCCTTGGTGATAGTGTCGGTCAGGTCCTGTGACCAGCGCATGAAATGGTCCACTCCACGTTGCGGGCGATAAGCGTCAAAGATCTTCAAGCGATAGCCGTGACGCTTGAGGTCGTCGCTCACGGCGCGCAAGCTGTCGGCAGCCACGCGTGTCATCAGCGCCACCGGTTCCTCATATCCGTCGATGCGCGCTCCCACAAAGTTATAGGTGCTGTGGTAGCGTATCTCCAGAATCGCGTCGGGTACCACGTCAGTAATATTGACAAATTGGCTCGAGTCCATCGTCGGGTCGATGGCCTGAAGCCCCTGAGTGCTCTTGCACGAGGCCATGCAGCCGCATATGACCAATATCGCGGCCCACATCCACTGTCTATTCCTTGCCTTCATTTTTCTCATATCATTTAGGTTAATAATCACCTACAAAGGTAAATAAAACTATTGAATTACCACCCATCATAGAGACATGAACGCGTCAACAGACAAACCCACCCATCAACGGCAAAAACCGCAAACCACTGATTGACAGACACGATCTACTCTCCGCAGCATGCAATGTGTGGCGCGAGGGGCTCTTAATAAATATTATAATCTGTTTTTGCAGCCTCTGGTGCAAAGAGAGAATCTAAGCGGAATAGTGCGCCATACCAAAAAGCAGATTGTGTCAAATAACCATAGAAATAAAACTATTATAAAAACTCTTTTTGTAGCTAGCGAACTGATTGAGTAAAATCAGAGTGCTAGACGTAGCCCAGAGCAGCCGTTCGAACACTCTGGTATGAAGTTTTCCCTATGTGCAACGCGCCAGTTGTCCAAAGGATAGTCTCGACAACTACCTCCTCGGAGTACGCGTTTTTCTCCATAAGTTGGGCCCGTGGGGTCAATTTGATCATCACTACTATAGATACCATACCAATCCTGGCACCATTCCCACACATTACCACTCATGTCATAGAGTCCCAACTCATTTTGGACACCATCTTTAACAGGATGTAATGTACCACTGCAAAGTTCGTATACATCATCACTTCCTGCATATCGAAAATGATTGTTCTTACCAATTCTCCCACCACGAGCCGCAAACTCCCATTGCGCTTCAGTTGGTAAATGGAATTGCATACCAGTCATCTTGTTCAATTTTTCAATGAACGCTTGGCAGTCATCCCATGAAGCAAAATCTACAGGAAGGTCCGGATCAGCCTCATGATTAATCGTATTCTCTCCCATAACCGCCCTCCACATCGCGCGAGTTACCTGGGTTTCACCTATCCAATAATCACTTAATGTCACCTTATGAATAGGTCTCTCATCAACTTCACTTGCTCCCATCATGAACGAGCCACTAAGTACCTGAATCATTCTGAAGAAAACATTAGTACCTGGAATAGAGATGATTTTGGCCTGAGGCTGCTTGATTTGAATAGCTTTCAACTCAGCCAATTCTGATATAAGAGTGTTTATCTTTTTTTGATAATATTCATCTTTTCTTTTCAATTCCTCCTTTAGGTTATCAATTTCCTTTTGTTCATCTTCATTTACTATAGTGTCTGCCCGCACCCAACCAATTCTTGGTTGTAAATCTAATACTTTTGAAAGACTGGTTGAAACAGCTAAAGCTAAATCATCTTTATTAGACCAATGTTTAATTAGTCTGCTTGACGACGCTTTCGTTTTAAATGCATTTAATTTATTGCGTTTTCTGCCTTGGTCTGTTTTATTTGCAGGAAGTCTAGTAAAATCCTCATGATCAAAGACAAGGACAGGGATACCTTTTGTAACGGCATAATCGAACTCTCTTTCAGTCCAGCTTACACCACTGCCATCTACGCTACCATAGCGACCACCAATAATCAGTAGATAGTAATCGCTTTCATCGATAATTCTTTTAATATATTCAAATTGTTTCTCATCCATAGCAGGAAACATCTCCATCCCAACAGGGAAACAATTATAATTCAAGATTGTTTCCATCACCTTGCCTCTCTCCTCCTTAAGGTCCGTGAAAGTGGAACTGACAAAAATTTGATATCGCTTTCGTTTGTCCATATAGATTTTGAAACTTATTGGCGCAAAGATAACAAAAAATTGCCAAATAAGCTGCATTCACGCTAATTTGAGATTAGAGGTTAATGAAATCTGTTTTATTATTAGCGTTAATTAGTTTCATTCGCTCCTAAAAGTGTTTTCACGTGAATTGCCGTGAATTAATCATATAATTAATGTACAATTCATGGTAATTACATGTAAAAAGAGATTACTTGCGAACGTAGTTAGCGATGCATAATTTATGAGATAACGAGGGCGGGTGCCGTAGTGGCGCCCGCCCTTAGTTGTTGATTTGTTATCAGGGAGTATTCAACGCCCCTGCCCTAAAGGGCACCCCCTCTAATCTTAGAGGGGGAGTTTAAGTTGGTTATGCCTCGAGCTCTTTCTTGATACGCTCGGTCAACATGGGGACAATCTTGTGGAGGTCGCCCACGATACCCAGGTCAGCAACGCTGAAGATGGGGGCGAACTTGTCCTTGTTGATGGCGATGATGAAATCGCTCTCCTCCATACCGGCAAGGTGCTGGATGGCACCGCTGATACCGCAAGCCATGTAGAGGGCGGGACGGACGGTCTTACCCGTCTGACCAACCTGGCACTCGTGAGGCATCACGCCGTTATCGACCATGGCACGTGACGAAGCCACCTGGCCGCCGAGGACATCGGCGAGAGCCTGGAGCTTGTCGAAGCCTTCCTTGTCATGCACACCGCGGCCACCGCTGACGAGGACCTTAGCCTCGGCGATGTCAGCAATCTGCTTATCGGCCTTGATGGTCTTGACGAGTTTTACCTTGAACTTGCTGGCGTCGAACTTAGGAGCAAACTCGGTGATGACACCCTGGCGTCCGGGCTGGCGCTGCATCTTCTGCATCACACCGGGGCGAACGGTTGACATCTGCGGACGGTTGTTGGGGCAGATGATGGTTGCCATGAGGTTGCCGCCAAAGGCGGGACGGGTCATGCGGAATTCGGGTTCGCCGTCCTTGTCGGGCTCGATGTCAAGCTTGGTGCAGTCGGCGGTAAGACCGGTCTTGAGGCGCGATGCGATGCGCGGAGCCAGGTCACGGCCGATGGTGGTGGCACCATAGAGCACGATGGCGGGCTTGCGGTCCAGGATGATCTGGCCGACAGCCTGTGAGTATTGTTCACTGAGGAAGTCCTTCAGCTCGGGAGCGTCAACGACGATGACCTCGTCGGCACCCTGCTCGATGAGGGTCTGAGCCTGGTCCTTGATGCCACAGCCCAGTAACATAGCCACAACCTTCTCGCCGAGCGCGTCGGCCAGGTCGCGGGCTTTACCTAAAAGCTCAAATGCAACGGACTGGATAACACCCTCGCGCTGCTCAGCAAAAACGAATACGTTCTTATAATCTTTCTTATCCATAATGCTATTCTTTTTTAGGCTTTAGGCTTTAGTTTATAGGCTTTAGGAGATTTACTAACGCCTAATAGCTAATGCCTAATAGCTTACAACTTTTAGATAATGTGTTTAGCTTTGAGTTGATTAACGATGAGTTCAACGGCCTCCTCGGGAGTTACCTCGTGAACCTCGCCAGGAGCCTTCATGGCCTTGGGGAAGGACTTGAAGACCTTGGTGGGTGAACCAGCAAGACCAAGCTTGCCCTCATCAACGTCGATCTTGTCGGCACTCCATACCTCAACTTCCTTGTCATAGGCCTCCATAATGCCGCTCACGCTCATGTAGCGGGCGTCAAAAGCCGAAGCGAGCACGGTCAACAGGCACTTGCCCTCGACCTCGAGGACTTGCACGCCGTCCTCGTTCTCTTTCTCGACCTCCAGATTGCCGTTGTCGAGCAATTTAGCACCGGCAACGTAGGTAATCTGCGGCAGATCAAGGTGCTCGGCGAGCTCAGGACCCACCTGGGCGGTGTCACCGTCGATGGCCTGACGGCCAGCGATGATGAGGTCATAGTCAAGCACGCGGCACAGGCCCGAGAGGGCATAAGAGGTGGCCAGTGTATCGGCACCTGCAAACTTGCGGTCACTCAACAGGATGGCACGGTCGGCACCCATAGCGAGGGCCTCACGCAGCATGACATCGGCTTGGGGAGGACCCATCGAGATAACGGTGACGTTAGCGCCACACTCGTCCTTCAGTCTCAATGCGAGCTCCAGACCACCCTTGTCGTCGGGGTTCATGATGCTGGGCACGCCTTCACGAATCAAGGTACCCTTAACGGGGTCGATCTTGACAACCGTGGTATCGGGAACTTGTTTTACACAAACTATAATATTCATATTCTGTCCTTAATTAGGCTTGAGGCTTTAGGTTTTAGGCTTTAGTGAGGCGGATACCACCTATCGCCTAACGCCTAATGCCTAAAAGCTAGTTTATTTAAATAAATGACCGGCGATGACCATGCGCTGTACCTCTGACGTACCTTCGTAAATCTCGGTAATCTTAGCGTCACGCATCATGCGCTCAACAGGATACTCACGGGTGTAACCATAGCCACCATGGAACTGTACGGCCTTGGTCGTCACTTCCATAGCGGTCTCGGCAGCAAAGAGCTTAGCCATAGCGGCATCGGCACTGTAGGGCAGGCCCATGTCCTTCTTCCAGGCAGCACTGCGCACGAGCAGACGGGCAGCCTCGACCTTAGTCTTGAGGTCGGCCATCTGGAACTGGGTGTTCTGGAACTTGGCGATAGCGCGGCCAAACTGCTTGCGCTCCTTGGTATACTTCACGGTCTCGTCCATAGCGCCCTGAGCGATGCCGAGGGCCTGGGAAGCGATACCGATGCGACCGCCATCGAGGGTCTTCATAGCAATAGAGAAGCCCTTGCCGAGCGGGCCGAGGAGGTTCTCCTTGGGAACGATGCAGTTCTCGAAAATCAACTCACAGGTAGCGCTGCCGCGGATACCCATCTTCAACTCCTTCTTACCGATGGAGAAGCCAGGCATATCCCTCTCGACGATGAAGGCCGAAATACCCTTGGTTCCCAGCGACTTGTCGGTCATTGCCATAACGATGAACACGTTGGCATAGGAAGCGTTGGTGATGAAAATCTTGGAGCCGTTGAGCACCCAGTGGTCACCAGCGTCAACAGCGGTTGTCTGCTGCATGGCAGCATCGGTACCGGCGTTGGGCTCGGTAAGACCAAAGGCGCCAATCCACTCACCCGAAGCGAGCTTGGGCAAATATTTCATTTTTTGCTCCTCGGTACCGTTCTCCATAATGGGAGCGATACACAGCGAGGTGTGGGCCGAGAGGACAACGCCAGTGGTTGCACACACGCGTGAGAGTTCCTCAACAGCCATAATATACATCTGTACGGTACCGCCTGCACCGCCATACTGCTTGGGAACAGGAATACCCATCATGCCGAGCTTGCCCATTTTCTGGACTGTCTCGAGGGGGAAGCGCTCCTGCTCATCGACCTCGGCGGCGAGAGGCTTTACCTCGTTCTCTGCAAACGAGCGAACCATCTGCAGGAACAATTGTTCAGTCTTTGAATAGCTAAAATCCATATTCTTTTAAATGATTAGGCTTTAGGCTTCAGGTTTTAGGCTTTAGGGGCGCAGATGCCACCAATGCCTAACACCTGACACCTAAGAGCTAAAATTAATATTTATAGAAGCCTTCGCCGGTCTTGCGGCCCAGGAGGCCGGCACGAACCATCTTGCGCAGCAGCGGGTGAGGACGATACTTGGGATCGCCAAACTCGTTGTAGAGCACCTCCATAATGGCGAGGTTCACGTCGTTACCGATGAGGTCGGCCAATGCGAGCGGGCCCATGGGGTGGTTAGCACCCAGCATCATGCACTTGTCGATGTCCTCGGCGCTGGCAATACCGTCGGCCAGGATACCTACAGCCTCGTTGATCATGGGGATGAGAATGCGGTTAACGACAAAACCAGGAGCCTCGTTAACGGGCACGGGGGTCTTGCCGATTTCGGTGGTCAGGTCCACGATGCACTTTGCGGTCTCCTCGCTGGTGAGCTGGCCCTTGATAACCTCAACGAGCGCCATGCGGTCGGCGGGGTTGAAGAAGTGGCAGCCGATGAACTGAGCGGGGCGGCTGGTGCAAGCGGCGATCTCGGTGATCGAGAGCGACGACGAGTTGGTGGCGAAGATGGTCTCGGGCTTGCAAATCTTGTCAAGCTCCATGAAGACTTCCTTCTTTAACTGCATGTTCTCGACAGCAGCCTCGATAACGAGGTCAGCATCGGCGAAGTCAGCATAGTCGGTCGTGGTGGTGATGTTCGCCAGGATGGCCTTCATGGCGTCCTCGGTGATTTTACCCTTCTCGACGAGCTTGTTGTAGCCCTTAGAGATTGAAGCCATAGCCTTGTCGAGGCTCTCTTGGGTGCGGCTCTTCATTACAACGGGCATCTTGGCAGCAAAGGCTTTGACAATGCCTTTAGCCATTGTTCCGGTTCCAATTACACAAATTTTCATAAGTTTTGATTCTGTTATATTTAATGATTTATGTTTATTCTCCGATAAAATCAGCTTTGCGCTTGTTCAGGAAAGCGTCCATGCCCTCTTTTTGGTCCTTGGTGGCAAAGCACTGGCCAAAGAGCTTGTTCTCCAACGCGATAGCACCGTCGGCATCGAGGTCATAGCCCTCGTTGATGCTCTGCTTGGCCAAGCGGATGGCCACGGGAGCATTCTTGAGCATCATGGCGGCCATCTCGAGCGCCTTGTCCATCAGTTCCTCAGGCTCATAGATGGCATTGACCAAACCGATGCGCAAGGCTTCGTCGGCACGGATGACTTTACCCGTGTAGATCATCTCCTTGGCATAGCCCTGGCCGATGAGTTTGGGCAAACGGTGGGTTCCCGAGAAACCGGGAATGATGCCCAAGCCTACCTCGGGCTGGCCGAACTTGGCCTTCACCGAAGCGATGCGGATGTCGCAGGCCATGGCCAGCTCGCAACCGCCACCCAGGGCAAAGCCGTTAACAGCGGCGATGACGGGGATGGGCAGGGTCTCGATCTTGCGGAAAACCTGTGCGCCCAGGCGGCCGAACTCAAAGCCTTGGGGCTCGTTGAGGTGAGCCATCTCAGAGATATCGGCACCAGCGACAAAGGACTTCTCACCATCGCCCGTAATAATGAGTACGCGCGTGGTGTTGTCCAAACCGCTCACGAAGCTATCAATCTCTTTCAAGATGGTTGAATTGAGTGCATTCAGGGACTTAGGCGCCGAGATTTTCATCACGGTGATGCCGTCCTGCCGCTCAATCTTCAAGAACTCGTAATCCATGACTTGAAGTGGTGAATTAGATGTCCATGGGTTTCAGGTCGGGCGAGATGATGAGCTTAGCCTCGGTAGCGGCCTGTACCTGCTCGACGGTGAACTCGGGATGCAGCTCGCGCAGGACGATACCCTCGGGGGTGATGTCCATGACACCCATCTCGGTGATAATCATATTTACCTGTCCGGCAGCGGTCAGCGGCAGCGTGCACTCTTTCAAGATCTTGGGAGCGCCCTTCTGGGTGTGCTCCATGGTGAGGATCACACGCTTGGCACCTACCACGAGGTCCATGGCACCGCCCATACCGGGAGCCATCTTGCCGGGGATAATCCAGTTAGCGAGGTTACCTTTCTCATCAACCTGCAAAGCGCCCAGGAACGATACGTTCACGTGGCCGCCACGGATGATGGCAAACGAGGTTGCCGAGTCAAAGGTGCATGCGCCGGGATTAAGGGTGATGGCACCACCACCAGCGTTGATGAGGTTCTTGTCCTCCTCGCCGGGAGCGGGAGACGGGCCCATACCCATAGCACCATTCTCGGTCTGCAGGGTTACAGAAACGCCTTCAGGAAGGTAGTTAGGAATCATTGTGGGGATTCCGATACCCAGGTTCACAACATCGCCGTCATGCAGTTCTTTGGCTGCACGTTTAGCGATGACTTCTCTCATTTCGTTTTTCTCCATAATAGTACTTTATTTGAGATTAATTATGTTTTTAAAAAGTTATTTCATTCCTCTTTTCACCATCTCTTGCACGACAAACGAGGCCACGTCGTCGGCATAGGTGTTCATGCCAAAGCCGGCGTCAAAACCAAGCTCCTTGGCCAGTTCATGGGTGATGCGCGCGCCACCACAGCAGCAAATCATCTTGTCACGCAGGCCCTCGGCCTCCATCAGCTCGATGAAATTGGTGAGGTTGTGGATGTGAACATCCTTTTGGGTTACAGTCTGTGAGATGATGAGTGCGTCGGCATGGAGTTCAATGCCCTTGGCGATAAACTCCTCGTTAGGCACCTGGGAGCCCAGGTTATAGGCTTCAATCATCTCGTAACGCTCCAGTCCATAGTGACCGGCATAGCCCTTCATGTTCATGATGGCATCAATGCCCACGGTGTGGGCATCGGTACCTGTCGAAGCACCAACGATGACGATTTTGCGTCCGATGTTCTCCTTGATGTACTCATCGGTCTCATACATGTCCATGGTGTCGCTCTCGACCTTGGGGACATAGATGGTAGAATAATCGACCGTGTGGGTGCAGCTGCCATAGCAGTTGAAGAAGGTGAAACCCGGTGTAAGTTCCTTGTAGAACACCACGCTGGGGTTCTCAAAACCCATCTTGCGGATTAACTGTTTAGCGGCCTCTACCGCCTCGGCACCACAGGGGACAGGCAGGGTGAAACTCATCTGCACCTTACCGTCATTCATCGTGTCGCCATAGGGCTTAATCTTGGTGAAGTCTAAGGTTTTGTCAAAATCCTTAGCTTCCATGCTATATAAACCTTCGCTCATGTGTCTGGTCTCCTATGCTTTAACGTTTACCTTTCATCAGTTCCACAAACGGGTTCAGGTAGTTCTCACCCTTCATGGTGACACCTGCCAGACCCTTACCGCCATTCTTGGGACGCTTCACGTCGCCAAAGATACCCTTCTCCAGGGCAGTAAACAGACCCTCCTTGGTGATGTCTTCGAGCAGCTTGATGGTGTTCTCGAGCACCTCCTTGGCACGGTTGCGGCAGATGCCGCCCTCAACAAACTCCATCTCCTCGCCAATGCTCTTCATGTTGTTGAAGATGTACTTGGCATTCTCGATGGAGAGGTAACGATCGCTCATGAAGGGCGTGTGGATAGCCTCGGTGGGCATACCCAACAACTGGATACCCTGATGGGTCCAGATACCGATCATGTTAAACAGCGCGTCTTGAATATGTCCACGGAAGATGTTGCCCGTCATGAATTTCGTGGGGGGCATGTACTTCAGTGTAGCCTTGGGGAAGATTTCGCGGGTCATCTGCGCCTGAGCGAGCTCCAACAAGAAACCGTTCTCCAACATGGGATCCATCTCAAAGGCGTGTCCTAGACCCATCTGCTCCTCGGGCAAGCCGGCCATGAGCGCGAGTTGCTCGTTGATGAGGTCCGAGGCAAGCACCGTGTGGGCAGCCTCTACGGCATCGGCGGTGGTGAGGTAGTTGTCCTCACCCGTGTTGATGATGACGCCGGCAAAGCCGTTGATAATGCGGCTCATGTACTGGTCGATAAGCGTGCGCTGCATGTTGATGTCGCGGAACAAGATGCCGTAGAGGGCATCGTTAAGCATCACATCCAGTCCCTCAAAAGCGCCCATGATGGCGATTTCGGGCATACACAAACCAGAACAGTAGTTACACAGGCGGATGTAACGGCCCTGCTCCTCGCCTACCTCATCGAGCGCCTTGCGCATGATGCGGAAGTTCTCCTGAGTAGCGAAAGTGCCGCCAAAGCCCTCGGTCGTCGCGCCAAAGGGCACGTAGTCCAACAGACTCTGACCCGTCGTGCGGATCACGGCGATCACATCGGCACCCTGGCGGGCTCCTGCCTGAGCCTGCACAACATCCTCATAGATGTTACCGGTTGCCACGATGATGTAGAGATAAGGCTTAGGTCCCTCGCCGATGGTCTCTAAATAGTGTTCACGACGCGCGCGACGTGTGCGTATGCGCGTCATGCTCTCGTCGATGACAGGCTGCAATGCAGCAGCAATTTGCTTGGGGTCGGTAGTTACGACCTTAGTGATGTCCAACTCGCCGGCAGCGACTTTCTCGGCAATCTCCTGCGGCTTTAAGCCCGTCTGGATCATGGCATTAGCGATGAAGAACAGGGCACCCTCATTGAGCACGCCCTTGTCTTTCAGGGCCTCCACAATCACGTTGGGCAACGGCACGTCGTTATCGTCCACGCCGTCGATACCCATCAAGCGGCACAAGGTGCGCTCGACAGCTACCGTGGTATATTGCTCCACAAATGACTGGACATCTTCGGCGATGCCTTTAGCCAATCCGCGGGCATATTCCACTTTTTCGAAATTTAATCCTAACTTGCTCTTTTGCATAGTGTTATAGTATATAGTATCAATGATTGTCACTCTGTTGTATAGGCGCGCCGCCATGCTGGAGCAGGTCTCGTGCCTTGTTGATCCACTCGCTGTCGATACCCAGGGCCTGGGCGATATTGAGTGCCTCGTGGGGCACCTCGCCGTCCTGTACCTCGACCAGCGCATAGTCCATCTCGCCGTCAACGAAGCCCTTAACCCTCAGGCAACGGGCATCGCCCGGCTCTATATCATAGTGCGTCGTCATGACCAGGCTCATGTCCCTGCCTGCCAGCACACGCAGCAAGGCGGTCACCAGTGCGGCTCCCTCGGTGGGATTGGTGGTGCGTGCAGGCTCGTCAATCAACGCCAATAGTTTTCTGTTCTCGCGTGATGCCTTGATGACGGCATCGATGTGTTTCATCTCAGCAGCAAACGACGACAGACCTTTTTCCACTGACTGGTCATCGCCGATGCAGAAATGTATATCGTCTTTCAGTGCAATCGCGGCACTTGAGGCCGGAATGCCAAATCCAAATTGGAACAGGTATTGACACAGGGTCAATGTCTTCAACACCACGGTCTTGCCACCCATGTTGGCACCCGTGATGAGGGTGGGCTCCAGCCCAAAGGTGATATCCACCGGCTGGAACGCCTTGCCGCGGTTCTCGAGCGCGGCTTTGACTTGGGGATGGAACATGGCTAGATAGCGGCTCGCCCCATCGCTGGAAACTGTGGGAAAATTCAATCCCATGTGTTGCATCTGCATCGCCTTAGCCAAGTTCACATCAATTTGAGCCAAAGCCAGTTGGGCTTGCTCGATGGTGCCGGCAAAATGATGCAGTTTTGTGCTCAATTCCTCCCTAACGGCCATTTCAATCTCATTGGCCTTTAAGAGCAACTCGTCCTGCTGCTCGGGATGCTGACGCATCTGGTTGCGCAGGTCCTTCAATGGCTCGCTATAGGAGTCATAGATATAAAATGTGGCAATCCTGAGTCCGTCAGGATCAAGGATATTGATGACCTCATCCATGTCGGGAATGCCAATCACGCCGTCCATACCATGCTGCCTCATCAACTTAGCCACATAGGTTCCCAGCATAGCCAGGTGCTTGACCTCAAACAACTCGATGTCGTCGAGAGTCGCCTTGCGGGATAAGTTACTGATTGTCGTGCGGATATCCTTCAGTCCGCACAACTTGTGGCACAAGGTATCGATATAGGTCGTGTCAACCCGTTGAACGAAGTCGTAAAAACGACGAAGAACCTCATAGTTCACCGCAATCTCGTCGCCCGTGGTCATCATGGGCGAGTCGAGCAGCCAGCGGCGTGCAAAGCCCGACTGCAAATCCAGCTGATCGAGCATATAGCGGATACCGCAAGGTGAATCTATAATATTCTTCAATTGCATTTTTTACTCTTTAACAAATCATACACAGGAAGCCCGATGGCTTCGGTGAGTTTACCGCACAAGGTGTCGGAATCAAGGACGTAACCACTTGGCGAGGTCGGGTTGACGGTGACAGCGATGAGTTTGCTCTTTTGCAGGACACTGACGCGTCCACCTGCTTTGAGGAACAGCTTGAATTGCTGCGGCGAGACAAAAATCTTGGTGAAGTCACGCACGACAATCTCGGTCTGCCTCAAGTGCTTGTTTTGGCGCACCTTCTCAAGAAAACTGTCAACCAATGCCCCTGCGACATAAAGGGTGGCGCAATTCTCCATGCCCTCGAAACGGATGTCCTGGGAGAGCGACGACAGCATGTTCAGGTCATGCAGGACACCATCGGTGTCGATAAACCAAACACCATGCTCCAGCGGTGCCAGCATCCTCATGTTAGCCTCAGCCGTGAGATCCAGATTCACCAGATCCACCACATGGGCAGTATTACTCACGAGGGTGCTGATGTTGGCCGAGTAGGCCGCACCTGTCGCCAAAATCATCGACTGGCTCACAGCGGGCGATGCCGAACTCATGCGCGAGAGCGCGCCATCGATAATCACCAGGTCGATGCCATATTGGCCCATACTGCCCATCCAGCGCTTGAGGCTGCTGCCCGAGGAAGGTCCCGATAGCAGGATTTTACCTCCCGTGAGCGCCTTGGCGGTGACCACCCTTCCCAGCGATGTACTCTCGTCGCTGACGTCGATGAGTTCCGAGACCAGTCTGCGCTGGCGGTAATGCATCTCACTAGTGCCGAAGTACATGCCCTCGCGAAGGACAATCTCGGGTTTCTGGGTGCGTGTCACCTGGTCCACCGTTTCCCCATCAATGCCGATTGAAGTGACAGCTATCCGTTTGGTCTTGACAGGCAACCGGTCGAGCACATACTTGAGACACTCGGTCTTGCCCGTGTTTTTCTCCAGTCCAACGATGGACAGGCTGCTATACTTCAATATGTCATTAATGAAAGGCACCTCGGCTCATCTTGTTGGCGATGTGGAGACACGCCGAGGCGCGTCTCCACTGTCTCCAACACTGATTTTTTACTGGTTGCGTTTCTCGTTGCGCTCGTGGCGTTTCAAGCGCGCGGGCTCGATGTTCATGCGCTCGCCTTCAAGCAGCGAGATCACACCATCCACGGCCTTGTCGGCAGCCACCTGCTCCTGCTTGCGTGCAGCCTGGCACTCGGGGCAGTTGCACTCGGTGTGGTACTCGGTGGGCTCGGTGTAGGTGGTAATCACGCCCTCGAAGTTGCGCAGCACTACCCTACCCGGCGACTGCGAGATCACGTACTGGGGCATAACAGGCGTCTTGCCGCCACCACCGGGAGCATCCACCACGAAGGTGGGCACGCAATAGCCGCTGGTGTGGCCGCGCAGGCCCTCGATGATCTCGATACCCTTGCTGACGGGAGTGCGGAAATGCTCCAGACCCATCGACAAGTCGCACTGGTAGATATAGTAAGGACGCACGCGGATCTTCACGAGGTCATTCACGAGGTGCTTCATCACATGCACGCAGTCGTTCACACCGCGCAGGAGCACACTCTGGTTGCCCAAGGGGATACCGGCGTTGGCCAGCATCTCACAGGCACGGGTGCTCTCGGGCGTGATCTCGTTGGGATGGTTGAAGTGGGTATTGATCCAGATGGGATGATACTTCTTCAACATGTCGCACAACTCGGGGGTCACGCGCTGCGGGCAAACCACGGGGGTGCGGGTACCCAGGCGCACGATTTCCACATGAGGAATCTTACGCAATTCCGAGATGATGTATTCCAAGCGCTTGTCGCTCACCATGAGGGCATCACCGCCCGAGAGCAGGACGTCGCGCACGGTAGGCGTGTTGCGGATGTACTCCAGCGCCTTCTCGATGCGATCGATGCCGCACTCGTTGTCCGTCTGACCGGCAAAGCGGCGACGGGTGCAGTGGCGGCAATACATCGAGCACATGTCGGTGATGAGGAACAGCACGCGATCGGGATAACGATGGGTCAAGCCCGGCGTGGGCGAGTCCTCATCCTCATGCAGCGGGTCGAGCAGGTCGGCAGCTGCCTGATGGGTTTCCAGACCGGTGGGGATGCACTGGCGGCGCACGGGATCGTGCGGGTCATCGGGATTGATGAGGCTCAGGTAGTAAGGCGTGATGGCCATGCGCAGGGTCTTGAGGGTTTGTTTCACGCCCTCTTCCTCCTCGGCGGTAAGGCTCACATACTTCTTGAGGTCCTCGAGTGTCTCGATGCGGTTTTTCACCTGCCATTTCCAGTCATTCCACTGTTCATCGGTGACATCGGGAAACATTTGTTTTCTTCTTGATTCAGCCATAATAGGATGATAAATGGAGATTAAGCGTAGAGTTCCTCAAAGATCTTGCGCAGCTCGGGGCACTCGCGCAGCTCCTGCAAGGTGAAGTCGGCATGGCCCTTAGTGTAGCCGTTACCGATGATCATGTTCACGTCAGCACCGATACCCTCAGCACCCAGGGCTGCCTTGGTGAAGCTGGTGGCCATCGAGAAGAAGTAAACGATGCCATCATCCTTGGTGCACAGCACAGCGGTCATCTCGCAATCGGGCACGTTCACACAGTTGATAGTGGTGTCGGCCATCTTGCCGTCGGTCAGTTTGTAAACCAACTCGTAAACCTCAACGGGAGTCATGCCGGCAACGCTCTCGACAACGTCACAGAAGCCGAGGTCCTTGATGCGCTGGGTTGACTTGGGGCTGTTGGCAAGGCCGATTACCTTACCGGTGACGCCTACGCGCTTCTTAGCCTCGTAGCAGCAAAGCATACCGCTCTTGCCACCTGCACCCAGGACAACAACGTTCTGGCCATACTGGCACAACTTGGCGGTCTGGGCGGGAGCACCAGCGACATCGAGTGCGCTCAAAGCGAGCTTCTCGGGCATGTCGTTAGGAATCTTGGCATAGATACCGCTCTCGAACAGGATAGCCTTACCCTTGATGTCCACCTGGTCAACGTCGGCGCGGATCTCGAGGATCTCGTCGATGCGCAGCGGGGTCAGTGACAACGACACGAGGGTAGCGATGCGGTCGCCCTCCTGCAAATCGATCTTGCCCTTGAGGGCATCACCGATCTTCTCTACCTTACCCAGGAGCATACCGCCCGAGCCAGTGCGGCGGTTGCGGTGCTTGCCCTGCAACTCAACATTGAGGAGCATCTCCTTCTTGATTTCCTCCAAGACCTCGGCCTCATTGTTGGGGTCCTTGGCCTGCTGCTTGGCATAGTTGTGGATGTCGGTGAACGATGCCGAGTCAATATTCAGGGTCTGTACATCGATGAGGATCTCATTGTCGTAGATCTCGTCCATGTTATTGTCCAGCTTGTTGGCGGGCTGGGGAAGAACGCCCTTGGGTTCGATCACGCGGTGGGTACCGAATCTATTTCCGTGTTTCTGCATTGTTGTAATTGGTTTAATTGTTAAACGATTATTGTTATTTTATTGTTTTCTAAAAAGTATTCCTAAAGCCTAATAGCTAAAGCCTAAAACCTAATAGCTAAAGCCTAGTTACGCTTGGGCAAGCCCAGGATCTCGCGGGCCTCATCGCTAGTGGCGATGGGACGGCCCAACTCGTTGGCGATGCGCACCACCTTCTCGACCAGTTCACCGTTGCTCTTGGCGAGCACGCCCTTAGAGAGGTACAGGTTGTCCTCGAAGCCCACGCGCACGTTACCGCCCATGGCGATAGCGGCAGCAGCCATCGGGAAAGCATGACGGCCAACGCCGGTCACTGTCCAAGTGGAGCCAGCGGGGATGCCGTTAACGAGCCAGCACAGGTTGGCCACGGTAGCGGGGGTGCAGCCGGGAACGCCCAGCACGAAGTTGAACTGCATGGGGTTGCCGGGGACTTCTCCCTTGCGGGCCATGGTCAGGATGGTGTCGAGGTGACCCATCTCAAAGCACTCATACTCGGGCTTGATGCCGCGCTCAATCATGCGCTTGCCAAAGGCGCGCATGGTGGGCATGGTGTTGTCGAAAATCTCGTCACCGAAGTTGCAAGTACCGCAGTCGAGGGTTGCCATCTCGGGCAGCGGCGTGGTGTCGGTCGATTGCAGACGCTCGTCGGGAGTCATGCCCACAGCACCGCCAGTCGACGGGATGAGGATGACATTGGGGCACACTTTGAGGATGGCTTCCTCACACTCCTGGAAACGGCCACGGTCCTGGGTGGGCGTACCGTCGTCCCAGCGCACGTGCAGGTGAACGATGGCAGCACCAGCATCGACAGCCGACTTGGCCTCGCGCACGATTTCCTCAACGGTATAGGGCACGTTAGGATTCTGCTCCTTGGTAACCTCGGCACCGCAAATAGCGGCGGTAATAATCAGTTTGTCCATTTTTTAGTTTCTGGTTATCTGGCTGGTAAGGGCCTTAAGGTCTCTAGGGCCTTTAAGGGCCTTGATGCCTATAATTATTTATTCTTGCGTTGGCAATCTTTAGGAGTTACACATGTGCCCGAAGCGCGGCAAACCACGATGGGCTCATCGAGGATATCGGCAGCCGAGTCCGAGATGTCGGGGCGGGCCTTAGCGACCTTGCGGGCCTCAAACACCATGTGACGAGAGGTGTTGCCCTCACGGTCAATCCAACCCTCAGCCTCAATAAAGTCACCGGCATAAACGGGAGCCAGGAACTCGATGTTGTCATAGGCACAGAACAGGCCTTCATCACCGTCACGCATAATCAACAGCTCGGTAGCCACGTCGCCAAACAGGTGAACCATATGGGCACCATCAACCAGATTACCACCGTAGTGGGCATCCTTTGCGCTCATGCGCAGTCTGATCATTGTCTTGTATTCCATTCTTAGTATTAAGTATTTAGTTTTAAGTCTTTGTTATTAAGTTGTGATTAAGGTTTCTTTGCCTAGAGCCTAATAGCTAAAGCCTAAGGCCTAAAACCTCACTTCTCAACATAGATGCCATCAACATAGATACCAGAAGCGTGAACGTGCTCGGGAGCAATCTCACCAACGGGAACCAGCTTCTCAGCCTCAACAACCACATAGTCGGCAGCAGTTGCCATCAGCGGGTTGAAGTTGTTGGTAGTACCCAGGAAGACCATGTTACCAAACTCGTCAACGATGTTGGCGCGCAGGAAAGCGATGTCAGCCTTGAGAGGTTTCTCCAGCAGGAAGTCCTTGCCGTCAACGTTCACGATCTGCTTGCCATCGGCCATGATGGTGCCAAGGCCTGTCGGGGTCAGCACGCCGCCCAAACCTGCACCTGCCGCACGGATGCGCTCGGCCAGGGTGCCCTGGGGAACGTATTCCACGATGAGGGTGCCCTCATTCTTCTGCAATGCGGTCTGCTTGTTAGTGCCCGTGTGAGACACGATGGCTTTTTTTACCTGGTGGTTGCTGACCAGCTTGCCGTGAGCGACCTCGTCATAGGCCGTGTCGTTAGCAATAATTGTCAAGTCTTTAACACCCTTAGCTACAATGGCGTCAATAATCTGGGTGGCACTGCCGTTACCCAAGAAACCGCCAAACATAATTGTCATACCGTCCTGCACTTTCTCGACGGCTTGTTCCAATGTGATTTGTTTGTTC
This sequence comes from Muribaculaceae bacterium, assembly GCA_016290325.1. Classification (GTDB taxonomy): domain Bacteria; phylum Bacteroidota; class Bacteroidia; order Bacteroidales; family Muribaculaceae; genus Sodaliphilus. Next base: position 42,144 of record JAEETL010000004.1, on the reverse strand, counting down.
ATAATGTTTATGTTTTGGAATTTATTGGTTTATGTCTATAATGGCTGCAAATATATGAAAAAATCCCCATTTTCAGGCCATTCTTTACAATAATTTATTAACTTTTTATCTATTATATAGATAACTGTAGTTATGACAGCACTTTGGAGCTATAATCCAGTTCCCGCCATAAGTTACAGCTCACGGCATAGGTTTCTATGCCGAAAACAATAGTATTAACGCATCGGCATTAAAAAAGTCGCCATTGTTTGTTTTTTACATGAATAAATCATAGTAACTTTGCAGTAGGGATATAAATATTTGCAGGATTCTTTTTAATTAATGCATAAATCAGTAAAAATCAGTAAAGTATATATTTTTGTTTGTTTAACTACTAATTATCACATTTCAATGATGAAACAGCTTATCTTTACACTTGCAATCTTGATGACAAGCTTGTGCGTGAATGCCCAGACGCCCTCGGTCGACTATAACATCGACGAGGTGGGCACCGATTTTATCACCATGACGTTCATGCCCAATGCTGATGCGGCCGGCTACGCCTTCTGCCTGTTTGAGGCGGGCACCGCCGAGCAGCAGTTTGCCATGTTCGGCCCGTGGATGGGCTTCCAGACCATGGGCGACATGATCAAGGCCTGGGGCATCACTCAGACCGAGACCTACCAGTACACTTGGACCAATCAGTCTCCAGGCACGGACTATGAGATCTACGTGCAATGCTGGGATGCCGACGGAGTGGACGCCGACATGATTATCATCCCCGTGACAACCGCCAGCATGGGTGGCGATGGCGAGGCCGTGATGACCATCGAAATCGGCGCATTTGGCGGTGATCCGGAGTATGGCTACTACCAGTGGGTGACCTATATCCCCAACGAGGAAGTGGCAAAGCACCGCGACATGATCATCCTGAAGTCGGCCTTTGAGTCAGCCGAGTGGGGACTGGAGAATGTGCTCAACTACCTCAAGCAAGACAACCCCTACGACCCCTACTGGGATCAGTACGGCATTGACGAGGCACAATGGAATGCCGAGCCAGGCACAAGTTACATCGCTTTCTCGATTGGCATGAATGCCAACGGCGAATGGGGTCCCTTAGCTTCTGTCGAGTTCACGACTCCTGGCACTACCAGCATCGATGAGGCAGCTGCAGACAAGCAGGTGGCTGGCGTTCGTTACTTCAACATGGCTGGCCAAGAAATGACCGAGGCTAACGGACTGACTATCATCGTGACCACTTACACCGACGGCACCACCAGCGCTGTAAAGGTGATGAAGTAACCTTTTCAATTAGGCGGCTCTCATGATCATAGGGAACCGCAACAAGACAAAGTTATCGCCGACTAAAATCAGAAAATAGTCGGCGATAACTTGTTTTTTGCATTCTTAAGAGAATGCTATTTAGACCTTTTGACATCCTCCTTAAATCGAAGTCCAATTAAGGATGAGCCCAGCCCCCTTTTTCTAAATAGGCATAATAATTATTATCTTCATCAATTCCAAGACCAAAACAGTAAGAACAGTAAGAGATGAGTTCATTATCATCAACCTTTAATATGAAGTTATTTCTACATGGCTTTACAGGGTTCCTGTATGTCTTACCAACTACAGGTTCGGTTATATAACGATCAGGGCCATAATCCACTCCGTTAATCCTGTAATGGAACTGACAAGCGTATAAAAAGATAGGATAAATGACATCAATAGCCGCACAATATCTGCCATCGTAACTCGGATTTAATGGAATGTATTCGGGGCCATCGATTGTATTTATCACGACCCAGTAACCTTCGTCATATGGGCCTTTTGGCCATTCATTTGACAGCAGGTAATCAACAAGACAAGTCACATCATCAATGCCTACTGTACCACTTTGGTCCACATCGCCACGTTCAAAATCATCAGCAGCCGCCCATAATGGGGTAGCCAACATCACTAACAATACTAAAAAATGAAACTTTTTCATAATACTAATCCTTTTTGCCCTATAACTCCCAAAATTCAAGCATGTTAACACAAAAAAACGAAACGACGTGGGGAGTTCTCTTGTTACTCGTCTCACGGTTCGAGGCTCTGGCATAGCCCTAATTGTCAGAACGAGCAACGCCGAAGCCCACGCCGATATGTATCTGTTCGCCAAACTTGGCGGACAATACACATCCAATGGGCGTCAACCGCTACCTTGTCTTTGACAATTAGTTGTGGAACTGCCAGATTCCGAACCGTCAAAACAAAGCGTCAAGTAACGCCGTAAAAAAATGTCTGCTCCATGCTTCCATCACCACAAAAGATGACATTCACAGGAACAGGGCAAAGATAATGCTTTTCCTTGATTTGCCAGCAAAAAAGCGGAGAAAAAGTACCCAACGGCACTTTTTTCCCCGCTTTAAAAGCTTTTTAATAAGAATATATTATTTCAGGTAGTCGTCGAAGTAGCGGGTGATGCGCTCGTGGAGGTGGACGCTCTGATGGCCCATCATGTTGTGACCCTGGCCAGGATAGACGTAAAAGTCAGGCTGGGTGCCAGCGGCGATGCAGGCCTTGAAGAAGCTGTAAGCATGCTGGGGAAGGACGGTCGGATCGTTAAGGCCGATGATGATTTGGAGGCGGCCCTTGAGGTCCTTAGCCTTATTGATGAGGCTGGACTCGGCATATCCCTCGGGGTTGGTCTGCGGGGTGTCCATGTAACGCTCGCCATACATCACCTCATACCACTTCCAGTCGATGACAGGACCACCGGCGACACCCACCTTGAAGACGTCGGGATAGTTGGTCATCAGGCTGATGGTCATGAAACCGCCAAAGCTCCAGCCGTGCACGCCCAAGCGCGCTGTATCGACATAGTTGAGCGTGCGCAAGAAGTCCACACCGCGCATCTGGTCCTGCATCTCGACCTGACCCAAGTGGCGGAAAGTGGCTTGCTCGAAGTCGCGGCCGCGGTTCTCACTGCCACGATTGTCAAGGATGAAAAGCAGATAGCCGCGCTGAGCCATGTAGGTCTCCCAACTGCGGCTGCCCCAGTGCCAGCGCGCGTCCACGTTGTGGGCATGAGGACCACCATAGACATAGACCACTGTGGGATACTTCTTAGCGGGGTCAAAGCCCACGGGCATCACCATGCGGTAATACAGGTCGGTGCTGTTGTCGGCCGCCTTAATGGTGCCGCAACGATACTCGGGCACGGTATAGCCTTCCCAAGGATCGGGAGCAGTGAAATAGCGCATTTGCTTGTTAGCGCGGGTGTCCACGATAGCGATATTACGGGGCACATCGGGCTCCTGGTAGTAGTCAACGAGCCAACGGCCGCTATCGCTCAGGCGGCCGCTATGCCAACCCTTGCCACCCTCGTCGATGCGGGTCATCTTGCCCGTGGCAACGTCAACGCGGTAGAGGTTCTGCTGAATGGGATTATCGGCATTGGCCGAAATAATAACAGACTGTTTGTCAACATCAAATCCCAGCAAGTCCATCACCACCCACTGGCCGCTGGTGAGTTGCTTCACCTGCTTGCCAGCGGTGTCATAGAGGTAGAGGTGGTTGTAACCGTCCTTCTCGCTCCACAGGAGGAATTTCTCCTTGTCCCAGGGCAGGAATGTGATGGGGTGCTGCGGCTCGACATACTTGGGATGCGCCTCGTGGTAAAGCGTCTTGATGCGTTTACCTGTTACAGCATCATAGGCCACCAGGTCCACCACGTTCTGGTCGCGGTTGCCCTCCATCATGTAAACGATGTTTCCATCGGGGTTCCACGAGATATTGGAGAAATAGCGATCGGTGGGATCTCCGGCCTTGAGATAAACCGTGTCGCCCGTAGCCATATCCAGCACACCGACCCACACCAGATGGGAGGTCTGACCCGCCATGGGGTATTTCTCGGGAGCGGGAGTAGCAATCACATGGGCGCTGTCGTCTAGCTCGGGAACGGTAATCAAGGGATAGTCGGTCACCATGCTCTGATCCATGCGGTAGAACGCCAGGCGGGTGCCCTGAGGATTCCAGAACAGGCCGCCGTCAATGCCGAACTCGTTGCGGTGCACGCTCTGACCGTAGACCAAATCGCGCGAGCCGTCACTTGTCACCTGACGCTTGTTTCCAGCGCCATCGATGACGTACAGGTTATCGTTATCAACATAAGCGTTGGCACGGCTCTGCTTGTTCCACTCGCTGCCCTGATAGCCGTTCAAGGGTTGGCGCCACACCACCTTGCCCGTCTTGAAGTTGATGAGCAAACGCTCATTCTGGGAATTGTAGGCCATCGCCAGCGGCTGATCGGGATATGGGAACGAGGTCACTGTCGTTATGCGCTCCAAATCGGTCAAGCCGGCCCGTTTGTTAAGCCGTTCAAGGGTAAACAACAGTTTCTCCTTGCCCGTTGCGGGGTTAACGGTCCAGCAAGTATCGGCCCTGTTTGAGAAATGGATCAACTGATCGCCCCACCAGACGAGCGAGCGGTTCTTGGGAATCATGTTTCGGTAATTTGTTCCGCCAAAGTTCAAGTCCTCGAGCGTAAACTGCTGCTGTGCCATTGCGGGCAACATCATCAACGTGATGAGCAGCATCATGCCAAGTCGTTTAGTCATTTTCATAATTGTTGGTCTATGTGATGGTTATTTTGTCGCAAAGATATACTTTTTCACCGACAAAAACCACAGACTGGCCTAAAAACATCGGATAATCACCACCAATGGCCACTCTCGTCTAGCAAAGATTTAGTATTTTTGCAACCATGAAAAAGTCTACAATCATCATTCTGCTCCTCGGAGCTTTCTTGACAGCCATGCTGCCCGGTTGCAGCAACGGTAACAGTGAGATGGATTACAGCGTGACTATCACGCTTGACAACCAGATGAAGCACGACAGCGCCACCCTGCTGGTGCTGGAAGAGGGTTACAACAAACTCAGGTCATGCGGTACCGTGGGTAAAACAGGCGACAGCTTTGTTTTCACGGGCCAAACCGACGCACCGCGAGTCGCGGTCGTCCATTGGGATAACGACTCGACCAAGCCGTTCTATTTCGTGCTCGAGAGCGGGGTAACTCACATTTCTGTCACTCCAGACTCATGGTCGGTCACTGGCAGCGAGCAGAGCGCTGAATACCTGCGTTATGTCAACCAGCGCAATGCCATCATGAACTTGCGTGTGGCCACATGGCAGGAATACCTGAATATGGCCGCCGACTCGTCGCTCAAGCACGATGACGAGTTGCGCATGGTGCGCCAGGACAGTCTACTCAACGACTCACTGCAGCGAATCACGGTTGAGCGAATCAACCGCGGCGACGTCGTGGGTCGCATCGTCCGCGAGCGCTACGGCCAGCAGCTCGACCAGGAGCACAAGAGGATGCTCAAATAACTTATCTACCATACAAAAAAATCAACCCCGCTGACGCAATGTCAACGGGGCGATTTTTTTAATTAACCGTTTGTTCGATCAATCGCTTGAATTACTTCTTAACGATGAGTTCGCAGATCGAAACGCGGTTCCAGCTGAGCTCCTGGAACATGTCGCTGATACCACAGCCCTCAGCCTTGATGCGGTTAGCATCAATCTTGTACTTGTTGATCAGCATGTTCTTAACAGCCTCGGCACGGCCATTGGCCAAACGAATGTTGTTGTCCTTGGGACCCTCGGGAGAAGCATAACCCTTGATCTCTACAGTTGCAGTGGGGTTGTTCTTGAGGTACATGGCAACGCGCTCAACATTGGGCTGCTGATCAGCAGTGATGTTGGTCTTGTTAACCTTGAAGTGAACGAGAACATTCATGTACTGAGCGCTCTTGTCGATAACCTCGGTGGTGGGCTTCATGTTAGCGGCAGCCTTGCGAGCAGCATCCAGGTCGCGCTGGAGCTGAGCGTTGCGAGCGTTAGCGGCGTCGAGGTCACCCTGCAGACCATTGAGCTGGTTGCGGAGGCCATTGATCTGACCGTTAAGAGCGTCGATGTCATCCTGGCTGTACTTGTAGGGGCAGAAGGTGATGTAGCGCTCGCCGTTGCTACCCTTGAAGTGATAAGTCAGACCAGCCTCGAGCTCAACAGCAGCGTGGTTAGCGTTCATCTGGCTCTTGCCGTTACGGGGCTCACCCTCCCAAGTAGCGCGAGCGGGCAGGTTGTAACGATAAGGAATCATGATGTCACCGTTCATGTCCCAAAGCACAGCGGGCTTCAGGCTGAAGGTCCAAGCGCGGCTCTCACCAAAGTTGAAGTTCAGGTTAGCACCTGCCTTGGTGTACCAGCTGTTGTAGTCGTTACCATACATGTTAGCACTCTCGGTGCGGTGGAAAGCGTGCAGCCAGCCAGCACCAATAACACCCTCGAGCTCGAATACGCGGGGCTTGCCAGCGTAACCAGCGAAGAGGTTGCTCAGGTTAACGGTACCAAACAGACCAGCCATGGTGTGGTCGATGATGTTCGGGCTCTTGGGTCCCCAGTAGTTGGGTTCCTTCTCCCAGCTGGTGGTGTTGATGGTAGCCTCACCCTCAACGCCCAAACCGAAGACGGGAGTCAGCTGCTTCTTGATCTCCATACCGAAGATACCACGAGCGCTGGGCCAGAATGCATAACCCTGGAAGGGCATGATAGCACCACCCTTCAAGGTTACTGACATGTTGTCAAAGAACTTGTTCTGCTCCAGAGACTGAGCCTGTGCAGCAAATACGCCCATAAGAAGGGCTAAAGTCAAGATAATCTTTTTCATTTTAATAAATTTTTATTAAACACTATTATAATATATGAATGTTCAAATTTTTGGCAAAAGTAATACAAATTTCTAATACAGCCAAAATTTAACACTTATTAAGGAATTGCAGATGGCAAAAACTGCCTATTTTGGGCACTTTTCCTTAAAAATGCAGCCTAAAACAGCGTCCATTTTGGCATATATAGACATTTAATCAAGCAAAATTAAAACAAAAAAACGAATCATGCAAACTTTCAAGGATAAATATTGGTTTTTTGCACTGTTTTAGCCCGAAAACGCCATTATTTGTGCCATTCGGGACATACAAAAGTAACAATTTCAAAGTATGTTGCAGCCAAAAGGCCTATTGAATGCCTCTTTGGGGCAACTATAACCAGTCCAGACAACCCTAGACAATCAGGTCAATCACACTATTGATATCGCCAACTGTCACCTCGCCGTCACCATTGACATCGGCTCGCCCACGCAATGCCTCGGTCACATGGTCTCCCAGGATCACTTGGATAATGGCATTGATGTCGGCGACACTGATTTCTCCATCCAGATTCACGTCACCCTTGAGGAATGACGTGATAACAATCTCCCTGACCGCACCACAGTTATTCACATTGGCTTTCCATGAGGCGAAACGCAAAGCCGCAGTGGTCATGCCCCGCGGCACGGTAATGGAAAGGTTCAAGTAGTTTGTGCGACTCGGTTTGGTGGGAACCACAGTGACCGAATCCACCGCCACGCCGCTAGGATCGAGTAAGGCCGCCGTCAAAGCCACCTTGTTCACGTCAAACCCGCTGTCCTGCCACTGGTCGGTAATCCATGTGACATTCATGTTGATGACCTCACCGCCGAAACATGAGAAAAGCGGTGAGGTAAGGGTTAGTTGCAACCCTGTACTGGTGGTATAAAGCACGATGCGGTTACTCAGAATATTATCCTCGTTGAGCGCAATGACGGTGTTAGTATAATTCCAGCCCGCAAAACTCTGGGATGAGAATTGAGGCAACTGGGCGCCAACGGCAGTCATTGCAACGGACAAAGCGGCAAACAATGGTAATAAACGTTTCATAATTACGGTCCAAAAAGGTTAAACAACAAGGGCAAAAGTAATATGAAAAGCCCATTCCCACAAGAAAAAGCACAAAAAAGCATGGAACCGACGATTGATGTCGGTTCCATGCCTCTAATATCACAATAATCAGCCATCAAGCTACTTGAGCAGACCGATGGAGCGCTTGAGGAAGCGATCGAGGCCCTCACCCTTAAGCATATTATTGCTCAGCAGGGCGATGTCAATGAGCTGGTGGACACGGCTCTCGCCAGCGCCATAGGCGGTGATGATACCTTCCTTCTTTTGGCGCAGGTCCTCGAGTTCTTTCCTCTTATCCTCGAGCTCTTTTTTCTTGTCCTCGGGCATTTCCTTGCCGTCCTTATCGAGGTCTCGCAGGGCGTTGATCACGTTATGGGTAGCACTGATTTCCTCGTTCACAGGCTTGAGTTCGGCCTCAAGTGATTTCTCGGCCAGGTCGACAATCTTTTGGATGAGCGGATGCTTAGTGTTGAGTACCATGCCATACATGTCGGGCATCTCGCCATAGAAGCTCATACCGGGCTGGAAGCGGGCCATATCCTTCATGCGGCGCATGTATTCGGCCTGGGTGATAACCAGGGGCTTGTCATCGGGTGACATGGCAGCCAAGCTGACCATGAATTCGGCCTTCTCGACAGGCGGTATCTGGGACTTGAACAATGACTGAACGAGCTCAGCCTGTTCGGGGGTGAACTGGGGCTTGTTGTCCTCCTGCTTGCGGATGAGGTTGTCGAGCACATCGCTGTCCACGCGCACGAAGCGCATCTTCTCGTTCTTCTGCTCAAGCATCCCCACGAAGGGCACATCCAATTCGCCGTTCATCAACAACACGTCATAACCCTTATCAGTAGCTGCCTTGACATAGGCATACTGTGCCTCCTTGTCGGTGGCATACAAGCAAATCAAGTTACCATCCTTGTCGGTCTGCTCGCCCTCAATGAGCTTGCGGTAATCTTCAATCTTGAAGTACTTGCCGTCGGTGCTCTCGAGCAAAGCGAATTTGAGGCCCGACTCGCAGAATTTCTCATCACTGAGCATGCCATACTCGATGAAGATCTTGATGTCGTTCCACTTCTTCTCAAACTCCTCGGGCTGGTTCTTGGCGATCTCCTCGAGACGGGCGGCGACTTTCTTGGTGATATAGGTCGAAATCTTCTTCACGGCGCGGTCGCTCTGCAGGTAGCTGCGCGACACGTTCAGCGGGATGTCAGGACTGTCGATGACGCCCTGCAGGAGCATCAGCCAGTCAGGGACGACGCCCTCGACACTGTCGGTCACATACACCTGGTTGCAATAGAGCTGGATGCGGTCCTTGCGTATGTCGAGGTTGTTCTTGATTTTGGGGAAGTAGAGGATACCCGTCAAGGTGAAAGGATAGTCCACGTTGAGGTGAATCCAGAACAGGGGATCGTCCTGTCCAGGCTCGATGGCGTGGTAGAACTTCAGGTAGTCCTCGTCCTTGAGGTCTGCGGGCATGCGGGCCCACAGCGGCTCGATGTCGTTGATGACCTTGTCCTTGTCGGTATCGACATACTTGCCGTCTTTCCACTCCTGCTCCTTGCCGAAGATGATGGGCACGGGCAGGAAGCGGCAATATTTCCTCAGCAGGCCCTCGATGCGGGCAGGCTCCAGGAATTCCTTCTCCTCCTCGTCGAGCGTGAGGATAATGTCGGTACCGCGCTCGGCCTTGCAACAGTCTCCCATCTCAAACTCGGGCGAGCCGTCACAGGTCCAGCTCACGGCCTTGGCGCCTTCCTGCCAGCTCAGGGTGCGGATTTCCACCTTCTTGGCGACCATAAAGGCCGAGTAGAAGCCTAAACCGAAGTGGCCGATGATGGCATTAGCCGTATCCTTGTATTTCTCGAGGAATTCCTCGGCGCCCGAGAAAGCGATTTGATTGATATACTTGTCGATTTCCTCGGCAGTCATGCCGATGCCGCTGTCGCTCACGGTGAGCGTTCCGGCTTCCTTGTCAACGCTAATGTTGACCTTCAGGTCCTCAGTCGAGCCTTTGAATTCGCCGGCGCCCGCAAGAGTTTTCAGCTTTTGTGTCGCGTCAACAGCATTGCTCACCAGCTCACGCAGGAAAATCTCGTGGTCACTGTACAGAAATTTCTTGATAACGGGGAAAATGTTGTTAGTCGTTACCCCAATAGTTCCTTTTGGCATAATATTTTTTAGTTTAGTTTTATATTGTCAGTATAATGTGGTGTGGAGCGAGGTCTCTGTCCCACTCCACCTCAAATAATATGCCATTGTTATTCAATCAACGTTAAAGTGACAAATCGTCACCCCACCTGCCAACCCTTCACCTCCGTCACTCGGCAAGTATGTTGTGGTACCCTCGCAGCAACACCCCATTACCCAGTCGAGGGATTGCAAGCGTCCAACTTGCACAGAGCCGTCACGCCTCAATTTCCATTCCGCAAGCCGCCCACCAGGTCGTCGTTCTCAACGGTCTTGTCAGTCTTCTTGACGCTCGTGTTGCTGGAGCCGAAGGCATAACTCAACGACAACTGCACATTGCGCTGGCTGAAGTGGCCCACGGCGTGGTTCACATAGTCGCCCTGGGTGATGTAGCCCTTAGACACCTCGTACTTGTGCATGATGGAATAAGCGCTCAGGCGCACCGTCAATCGGTTGTCCTTGAGGAAGGAGCGTGACAACCCCAGCATGATGGTCGGATGGGGTATGGTGCTATAGCCGTACACGTGGCGCTGGTCATGGCCAATGCCATACCACATGCAGGTCGCTGTCGCGCGCAACCGCCACGGCAACTGCTGCGTGAGTTGGGCATACAGGTTGCCGCCCCACCCGCTGTTGGTCAAATCCTGTGAGGGGTTGCGGTAGCGCTTGTAACAAAATTCCCCATTCATGTAGAAAGTGGTCTTGGTGGTCATCATCCACTGCACAAAGCCCCCCACGCCCGCCATCAGGTAATGGCAGTCATTGCTGTTGGTCAAGTGGACAATGCCGTCCTGGACTGTGCGATAGGTGCCAATGAGGTTGTTAGTGATGGTCACCGTCGGCTTGACATTGAAGGTCAAGCGGTTGCCCGTGTGCTGGAAGTTGATGCTCACCATGTTGTTGCGGGCACTCGACAGGTGCGGGTTGCCATATTCTATCGTCGTCGTATAGCGCCTCACGGCAGGATTGAGGTATTGTATGCCCGGGCGGCTAAGGCTCGTCGCCCACGACAGGCGCAGGCTGTTGAACGGCGACAGTTGCCAGTGCACGCTCGCCGAGGGCACCACGTCGTGCAGGTCGCGCCCGAAGGGCTCGTCGTCGCCATTGGGGTAACTGGCGCGGTAGTGGCTGTACTCGTAGCGCAGCCCGGCACGCAGGGTAAATTCGCCCACCTGGTAGCGCCATGAGGCATAGGCGGCACCCACGTGCATGTCGTGCCTGAAGCGGGTGTCGGTGTCCAGTTCAGCATCGCTGTTATACTGCATGCGGTTGTGGCTCTTGTTCAGGCGCAGGATGTACTTGCCACCCACCTCCAGCAGGTGATGCGTCCATAGCGGCAACTGGTAGTCGAGTTGCCATGTGTGCTCGATGAAGCGTTCCTTGCCCCACTTGCTGTAGGCCGTGTAGTCAAACGGCGGATTGACCAGGTTGATGAGCGAGTCGTATTGCTCCTCGTGCTGGCCCGTTGTCGAGAACATGTAGGAGGCGGTCAGGACTTCGTCTTTGCGGCTGGTGCGGTGCTCCCAATCAGCACGGCCGTTCCACGACATGAAGCCATACTGCGGCACGTTGAAAGGGTTGTCATAGGACGTGATCAACTGCCCTGCCGCATCATGACACTCAATGTGGCTGTCGCCGTAGATATTCAGACCGTAGCGGTAACCGCCGAAGGACGCCGTAATCAGGTTCAGCGAATCAATTTCAAGGCTGGCATTCAGACTAATGTTATAAACCCAAGCGGGTTGCTCGTTACGGTAGCGATTATACATCGTGGTGCCCGTGTCCTTATAGGTCGTCCAAGTCTCGTCCACACCGGAAAACTGGCGATGCATCTGTTTCTGGTAAAATGCTGTTGTTCCGAGGGTGAATTTACCCGCCCGGGCGGCGACATAGGCACTGGCGTTGGGCGATCCGAAGGTGTTGATTGACGCTGACGCGGTGCCGTTCACGCCCTCGATGTGGACGCCCTCGACAGTGACGATATTTAAAATTGCCGTCGCGCCTTCGGCATCGTAGCGGGCTCCAGGCTCGGTAATGACCTCGATGCGCTTGATCACACTCGCCGGCATGGCCCGCAGCACTTCCTTAGGGTTGGATGATAAAGCAGGGTCAGGGTGGCCGTTCTTGTATATTTTAAAACTTCCGCTGCCATTGACCCGCACGTTGTCCTGGCCGTCAACGCTCACCAGCGGCACACGGCGCAGCATGTCGAGCACGGTGCTCGTGCGCGCCTCGGGGTCGGCCTGGACGTTGTAACTCACGCGGTCGTCCTGCGTCTTGACCAGTTGGCGCATGGTCACCACCTCCACGTCCTGCAACTGCAATGTGTCGCCACACTCCGTGGCCACGCTGTCTTGTGCAACGGTATCTTGGGCCATGCCACTTGCTGTAGCCATCACGGCTACCATCACCATTACGATTTTCACCATTGTATCCATAAATCATTAGTTGTTACATTTCGGCCGCAAAATTATCAGTTATCAACATCACACTTGCCACACGCCGACTTACCAAGACTTAACCGAAAACTTATTTAGTCTTAACGGAGTTGATGACTAATGGGTAATTTGTGTATTTTTGCGGGTGATGAACGTGAAACTGAAATATATCGCGGTACTGGTGATCGTGGCGCTCTTGGGAGTCGCTGCTTATCAGGCCTATTGGCTGGAGCAATTGCACTTTACCATAGGCGAGCAGATGGACAACGACATCAAGGAGGCTATGCGTGTTGCCGACCTCAAGGAGGTTTTTCTGCGTCTCAAGAGCATCGAGGACAACGGGCCTCACGGTGTGATGGACGTGAGCGCCGGAGTGGGAGAAGACGGCAGCCTGACGGCTAAAGCCACAACCACGACCCATGTCACCATGGATGGCACCAAGTATCAGCAATCCACAGGTGTCATCCTGCGTTCCAGCCCTCAGGCCGAAGGTGATCGCACAGCAAATGATGAAGATGCCTTCATGCACATGCTTGAAGACCAGATTTCGGTCGAGGAACTGGCAACGATGATTCAGCAGGGCCTACATCTGGGCGTTGACCGTTTTGAGGGGACACGATATGAGAAATATGACACCCTGCTAACGGCAGGACTGCAGCAACTGGGACTGAGCGGAGACCACCAGTTGTTGTGCATCAAGACCGACACGGTCTTTAACTATGCGACAGCAGGATATGTCCCCAGTAAAAACGCGCGGCATTATGTCTATAACTGGACCGATTATGGCCGTTATGAACTCACCATCGAGCCTACCACTGGGCTGGTCCTGCGCGAGATGGCGGGCATCTTGACGGCATCAGCGCTCATTGTGCTACTGCTGGGACTGGCATTCTATTTTCTGATAAAGACCATCCTGAAGCAACGCACCCTCGACGAGATGAAGAGCGACTTCACCAACAACATCACCCACGAACTGAAAACGCCCATCGCTGTGGCCTATGCAGCCAACGATGCCCTGCTCAACTTCGGTGAGCAGGCCGATGAGCAGAAGCGCCACCATTACCTGAACCTGTGCCGGCAGCAGTTGGAACGCTTGAGCGGCATGGTCGAGCAAATCCTGTCGATGAGTATGGAGAGGCGGCGCCAGTTCAAACTCAACATTGAGGCCGTAGATATCTCCAGCCTCCTGCAGCCCATCATCGAACAACAGCAACTCAAGGCCGATAAGCCCGTCATCATCACGACGCACATCGAGCCGGAGGGCTTGACCTTTCAAGCAGACCGTTCACACTTGAGCAACATCCTGAACAACCTCATCGACAACGCTATCAAATACTCTCCCGATGAGGCCCGTGTCGATATCACCGCATCGCCTGGCAGCATCAGTATCAGTGACCACGGCACAGGCATTGCCCCCGACAAACTGCCGCACATCTACGACAAGTTCTATCGGGTGCCCACTGGAGATGTGCACAATGTCAAAGGTTACGGCTTGGGACTGTTCTACGTCAAGACGATGGTCGAGAAGCATGGTTGGAGCATCAACGTTACCAGCACTAAGGGTAAAGGAACGACATTCACGATTGATATGGCATGAACGAGACTATCAAGATATTGCTGGCCGAGGACGAGCGCACCCTGGCGATGATCATCAAGGACACCCTGGAAGGTCAAGGATTCAGCGTCAACGTGGCAAGCGACGGAGAGGAGGCATTGAGCATGTTGGAAGCCTACAAACCCGATGTGCTCGTTGCCGACGTGATGATGCCGCGCCTCGACGGTTATGAACTCGTGCGCCGCATCCGCAAGACAGACCAGCAGACACCCGTCATCTTCCTGACGGCTCGCTCGGCAGTCAATGATGTCGTACACGGATTTGAAATGGGGGCCAACGATTACCTGAAGAAGCCTTTCGGGATGCAGGAACTCATCGTGCGCATCAAGGCTCTACTGGGACGGGCATGCACCGTTGCTCCGCAGGCCGAAGCGACCACCGCAGACACCCGCTTCAACATCGGGCAATACCTCTTTGATGCTGTCATCCAGCGGCTGACCCATGTACCGACGGGCACACGAATTGAACTGTCCTACCGCGAGAGCGAAATCCTACACCGCCTGTGCCAACACCCCAGCGAAGTGGTCACGTCCAAATCGCTGCTGTTGGAACTGTGGGGGGATGACAGTTTCTTCAATAACAAGAGTCTGCATGTGTTTATCACCAAACTGCGCCACCGCCTGGCCCAAGACCCGTCGCTACGCATCGTCAACGTGCGCGGCATCGGCTACAAACTCATCACCAGCGATTAGTCAATCAGCAGGCGCACGTAGCCATAAAAGCCTGCCTCGCGGTTAATCAGGCTGTAATGCTCAGGCTCGTCAACCACCTCACAACTGCCGGGGTCGATGGCATGCTCAAGGCTATCTTTCAGTTCGGCAAACTTGTCCATTGCCGACTGCTCGTCCTTGCAGTTATAGACATCGCTCATCGCACCGTCCTCGGTCTGATATTCAAAAACCACCCGGTACCTCATATCGTCCTGTTACCACATCTATCGGTTGCCGTACATTTCCTCGTAGTAGCGCTGGTAGTCGCCGCTAGTGACGCTGTTCACCCAGGGCTGATGGTCGAGGTTCCAGCGAATGGTTTTTTCAATTCCTTCGGTGAAGGGTGTCTCAGGGTACCAACCGAGTTCGCGAGCGATTTTGCTGGGGTCGATGGCATAGCGCATGTCGTGGCCAGGACGGTCGGTGACAAACTCAATGAGGTCATTGTTGATATCCTCAACGTTGCACTTGAGCAGCTGCTGATACTCTGGCTCCTCGCGCATGATGCGGGCGATGATGGCGATGACCTGCTTGACGATGTTGATGTTGCTCTCCTCGTTAAAGCCGCCGATGTTATACACCTCACCCACGGTGCCATGACGCAACACCAGGTCGATGCCCTTGCAGTGGTCCTCGACATAGAGCCAGTCGCGCACATTCTCGCCCTTGCCATAGACGGGCAGTTTCTTGCCCTCGAGGATGTTCTTGATGATGAGCGGGATGAGTTTCTCGGGGAAGTGATAGGGGCCGTAGTTGTTACTGCAGCGGGTGATGTTGACGGGCAAGCCGTAGGTCTCGTGATAGGCCATGGTAATGAGGTCGGCGCTAGTCTTGCTGGCCGAATAGGGCGAGCGGGGCGCCAGCGGAGTCTCCTCGGTGAAGAAATGGCGGCCGTAGGTCTTGAGGTCGGTGCGACCCTCGATCACCTCGCGCACGTCGTCGCCCAGTTCCAGCGGCTGGGGCTCGTCAAAGTCCTTAGCGAGCGAGCCATAGACTTCATCGGTCGAGATCTGGAGGTATTTCTTGCCTGGGGCGTAGGTGTTGTGTCCCTGTGCGTCCTTACCGGTAAACCAAGCGTCGCGGGCGCAGTCGAGCATGTTTTGTGTGCCCAGGATATTGGTCTCCAGGAACAGGCGCGGATTGGTGATGCTGCGGTCCACATGGCTCTCGGCCGCAAAGTTGACGATATAATCCACGTCGTTGTCACGCATGATGCCCTGCACCAGTTCGCGGTCACCCACATCACCACGGATGAAGGTCACATTGGGTAACTCCAGCTCATTCTTGATGGAGGCGAGGTTGCCTGCATAGGTCAGCGCGTCGAGGATGATAACCTCGATGTTATCGCCATACTTGTCAAGGATATATTTCACAAAATTTGAGCCGATAAACCCGGCAGCTCCAGTCACGAGATAAGTCTTCATAATTGCAATAGAGGTTTGATTTAGTTTACAAAGGTAACTATTAATAGCGGAAAAACACTTAATTTTGCAAAAAAAATCAGAACTTTTTATGAAACGACTTATCACGTCTCTTATACTCTTGCTGGCCATTGTCAGTCTTGTTGCCCAGCCAATGGCTACCGAGCGTAAAAAGGTCGCAGTCGTGCTGTGTGGTGGCGGTGCCATGGGTACCATTCACATTGGCGCCCTCAAGGTGCTGGAAGAGGCCGGCATCCCCATCGACATGGTCACCGGCACGTCGATGGGTAGCATCATTGGCGGCATGTATGCCGTGGGCTATGATGCCACAGACATCGAATCCATCATCAACAGCATGGACTGGGGCGACATCCTGCGTGACCGCTTGTCGATGAGAAACCAGACGCTCGACGAACGTGAAAAACAGAATATCTACCTCTTTGACTACCGCCTGTTTTTGGACAAAAGCCAGGACACATTGGCAGGAGGTTTCATCCGTGGCATCAACGTCGAAAAGACCTTGCGACACTTCTTGCGCCAGCCCGAGGACATCGACTTCAAGTCACTGCCCCGCCCCTTCGGCTGCATCGCCACCGACTTGGTCAGCGACAGCGAGGTGGTGCTCGACCACGGCTCACTGGCCAGATCCATCCGCGCGAGTATGGCAGTGCCTGGCGTATTCGCTCCCGTGAGAATGGATCCTTATATCCTCGTTGACGGCGGCACCAAGAACAACTTCCCCGCTGACCTGGCGCGCAAGATGGGCGCCGACATCGTCATTGGCGTCAAGATCGACCTGGGCCTGAATGATAAATACTACTCCACGTCAGATATTCTGGAACGTTCGATGGGAGCCGACATCCACAACCGCAGCGATGAGAATGACAAGTATTGCGACCTCATCATCCGTGTGCCCGTGAGGGGCTATTCGGCTGCCCACTTCTACAACTCGGCTATCAAGGAACTCATCAAGCGTGGAGAAGAGGCGACAAGAGCCCAAATGGACTCCATCATGATACTGAAGGAAAAGGTGGGCGTTCCTGCTGACTACAGGCCCAACTACAGCATCATCCAGCTGAGCGACATCGACAACACCCAGGCGGGCAAACTTGTCAACGAGGAGAATGCCAAAAACTCCATCAAGGCGAGCGTCGGCTTGCGATATGACAACGAGGAACTGGTTGCCGCACAAATCGGTGCGACCTATTACTTCGGTAACAAGCTGGACAAGACTCTAGACCTCACGCTCCGTTTGGGTAAGCGCACCATGGGCCGCCTGGCTTGGAACATGATTCCCAAACCACACCGCACAATCGGGCTTTCCTACGAAATCTGGCACGAGAATATCGACTTGTATCAGGGCAAACACCGCTCAGATAACCTGAAGTTCATCTATCAGAAGGCTAATGCGACACTATGCTCATTTGATGCGCTCAACCTGAACGTTGACCTGGGCATTGCATGGGAGCATTACCACCACTATGATGTCCTGAACAGCGCCTACAGCGTCAGCGATTTCCAGAAAAACGAGTACTACTTCAATTACCACGCCAGCGCACAGTACAACACCGAGGACCACTGGTACTTCACCCGCAAGGGTATGCGAGCCGAGGCGCGCTATGCCTATTACACCGACAATTTCGCTCAATGGAAAGGTCACGTCGGGCTCAGCGAGGTGGCTGCCAGTTGGCGCATGACCATGCCGCTCACCAGCACGACTCATCTTCAGCCCATGGCCTATGGCCGGCTGTTGTTCGGCAAGGACATGACCGCTACCATCATGAACATGATGGGTGGCAACCGCAGTGGCATCTATTATGCCCAACAGCTGCCCTTCTCAGGCTTTGGCCACTGCCACGTCATGGACACTAAACTGCTGGTTGCGGGCTTCAAAGTGCAACAGCGCCTATACAAGGAGCACTACCTCATGGTCAAGGGACATGTAGCAGAGCAGAACGACAAACTTGAGGACATCTTTGACGGCAAACCCATCTGGGGCACCCAGTTGGCCTACTATTACAATAGCCTTTTCGGCCCCTTGGGTGGTTCATTGAGTTGGAGCAACTTCACCAAGCAAGTCTCCATTTACATCAACCTCGGCTTTGAATTCTAGGACTTGACCGGGGAGCGCCTAGCCGTTTTCACGAGCCATAGGCTCGCAATACCTCGGCACATCTTGAACCAGATATAAAAAATAAATGCAGGGAGCCCTCTAAGGTTCCCTGCATGAATAAAGTGTCGGTCTGAATTGCTTCTAGAAGTCGCTGAAGAAATTGGGTCGGATCAACAAGCCGATGCGCAGGCGGCAGTGGTACTTGTTGTAGTCGAGCAGGTTCTCGCCGTAGCAGTCATAGAAGTGCAGCATCAGGTACTGATTGTCCCTCTTGCTGAAGCGGAATCCCACATTCAGGATTGTGTTGAAATTGAGGTTCCATCCCTGGCGTTTCACAAAGGTGACATCGGCCACCCAACGCCTGTCGGCCGAGATAAACTGTGTACCCGTTTGGAAGATACCACAGTACTTGAGGATATCCTTGTTCTGCTGCCCGTCGATGATGGGAATCCATGTCTTGAAATACACCTCCAACCGAGGATCGATAACCGCAGCATAAGCGACCGAAACCTTGTTCCAGCTGCGCGATGCCTCGCCGTCACGACCGTTGGACTCATGTTCAAGCATGATTGTGCCATTTCCCACGAGTTTACCGTTATACACAACCAGATTCTGAATACCGATGCCAGGATTGAAGTTCAGGTCGTGGAATGGCAACGACTCCTCAAACACGTTCCAAATCGCCTTTTGTGAGTATTGCAAGAACAGGTGGCTATGCAAAGGCAGGATGGACTTGGTGAGCCTGTGGCGGAAACTGATTTGGAACTTCACGTCACTGTTGAACTCGGTTGGCTTGGTATTCAGTGCCGTACCACCCACGAAGTAAGTGTCCTTGTAGATGCCAAAGGCCGGCCGGCTGTCAAAGTCATTAATAATGCTATCCACATCGATTTTGTGCTCCACGCCTTGTCTTGATGTAACAATCTGGCCCATCAGCGGCAAGCCAACCAGTGCCATCAACGCCAGATATAATGCTCTCGTGTAGTTCATATTTTTTAGTTTTTTGTTTCTGGTTGATTATAGTACTGTAAATCCAGATACTTGGATGCTATCATAGGTCTTGACGAGTTGGCCATTCATCCACAAGTGAACCCGCAACTCGTCAATGTCGTTATTATATTCAGATGTGAGCATATACACGTCATCACCATAGGAAAGGATTTCGATGGCTTGTGAATTGGAGCATTCCCACCCTGACACATAATGTGCGGGGACGCCATCAGTCCACATCGTGGCGATCATCGTCTTGTTGTAGTCATGTTCAAAGCCTGCCGCATAGATGTGGCCGTTACACTTTGTCACCGACTCCACTCGCCCAATCAAATACCGGGTTAAAGCTCAAATATACTCCTGAAATCTTCGTAATAAATTGAAATACTTAACTTTGCACCGGTTATAATATTATTAGCATGAAAAATGGCAAAAAAAGTGCCCAAAATGCGGTAGCAGTTCTGTCATCCGTAAGGGCATCAAAAACGACAGCCAGTTCTGGCAATGTAAGTGCTGCAATAAGTATTTCAGCGGACGCCGTTGGCCCTCTGCTGACGATGTGGTGAGCGCCTATTCGTCAGGGCGCTCCACCGTGTCTGATCTAGCGGAGCTGTTCAATGTCTCGGTCTCTACCATCAAGCGCAGGCTGGAGAAGATGGACAAAGGGGAGATTGCGCTGACAGCGCATGATGTCGTTGTTCTCATGGACACGACGTACTGGGGACGGAACTTCGGCGTGGTTATCCTCATGGACGCTTCCAATAGCCATGTGCTGTGGTTCAAGTTCATCGAACGTAAGGAACGGTTAGAGGATTACCGGGAGGGGCTGCGGTGTCTGAGGGCGTCTGGACTGGAAATCAAAGCCGTTGTGAGTGACGGCTTTACGGGCTTGAAAGAGATGCTGTCCGGCACACCATATCAATTGTGTCAATTTCACCAGCTTCAACGTATACGCCAACTGCTGACGAACAACCCCAAGTTGCCAGCATCGGTTGAGCTGAAGAGAATAGCGTCAATGCTGACCACGTGTGACAAGCAACAGTTCCAAGCCTTACTGGATGATTGGCATGGCCGCTGGAAGAGCTTTCTGCAAGAAAAGACTATCGCAGAAAACGGCAAGTCTTTCTTCACACACAGGAGAACCAGGAGTGCATATTATAGCCTCAAAACACACCTCAACA
The DNA here is from genome assembly GCA_016290325.1 of Muribaculaceae bacterium. Lineage (GTDB taxonomy): Bacteria > Bacteroidota > Bacteroidia > Bacteroidales > Muribaculaceae > Sodaliphilus. The sequence continues at coordinate 21,707 of JAEETL010000004.1, read as the reverse complement.
TGCTATTCACCTATCTGGATTTCCCCGTCGGTACCGTACCAAACACCAATAACGCATTGGAGTCACTCAATTCTGTCATCAAAACGAAACTCAGAAATCACAGAGGGCTTTCCATCAAGAGAAGGAAACTGCTTTTGGCGAACTTATTGCGCCTGTATAGCCCCGATAAACAAAGGCCGCAGCATTGATTTCAGGTGTATAAAAGAGCCTTAATTGATAGAAATCAATTAAGGCTCTTTCTAGGTGTATATTTGACCCTTAAGCCAAAAAATATCATAAAACCATTATATTCTTCCAAATTCGCTGCAAAATGTAGTTATTTCCCCAAAATATAAAGCATCTTTTATGTCAAAACTTCAATACAGTGCATAAAACATGCGGGAACCGTCTTGAAATGATGACAGTTCCCGCAGGAATGAGAATGTTGTTTTTACAGTATTATCGCTGTAAATCGTTATTCGATGGGATTGTTCTCGGCAAAGATGGCCATGCGCTCATCAAGGATGTCGTACTGGTGATCCTGGATGAACGAGGTGCACACGCGCAGACCTTCCTGCCATGAGCCGGTGGTAGCAAGGCAGATGGCGCTCACGCCATAGTACATCAACTCGCGAGCCAACTGGCCGCTGGTCATGTTGCCGTAGCCGATGGTAAAGTAGAAGCCGTCGGCAATGGGCTGGTCACCGTCCATACCGTAAACGATACGGAAGCCGTGGCGCGTGAAGATCTCCTTCAACTTGTGGGCGCGCTCGCCATAGACGATGACATCGTCACGGAAGTGGTACTCACCATTGCTAGCGGCATCCATGATGGCAGCCAATGCATACTGGGCACTGTGACTCGTTCCCGAGGACAGAGCGTAAAGTGTGCGGGTGATGAACACCTTGCCGAAGGGCAGTCCGTCGTAGCGGGCTGACAGGTCGGGATAGTGGCGATGGAAAATCGTCGGGCTGATGCAGGTCATCGCGATGCGCTCGCCAGCATAGGAGAAAGCCTTGCTGCCGCTGATGTGCATGATGTAGTTGTCGGTATACTTAGCTACACTGGGCTGGAAGGGCGGCTCAAAGGGCTTGCTGATGTCCAAACGGAAGTCCATGGCGAAATAAGCCAAATCCTCAAGCACGATAACATCATACTTGGTAGCCAACTCGCCGATGTCCTTCAACTCTTCATCGGTCAAGCAAATCCACGCGGGATTGTTGGGGTTGCTGTAAATCAAGCAGCACACGTCGCCCTTGGACATGTATTCCTCGAGCTTAGCACGCAGCTTCTTGCCACGGAACTCGTAGATATCAAATGTCTCATAGGGGACATCCTGAATCTCGAGCTGCAGCTTCTGTACGGGGAAACCCGGGTCGATGAAGAGGGCCTTGTTTTTCTTCTTGTTGCTCTGGGTGATCGTGAGCAACGAGGCAAAGGTACCCTGCATCGAGCCCACAGTGGGGATGCAGCACTCAGCAGGCACGTCAACGTCGATAAACGCCTTGATGAAACGAGACGTGGCATCCTTGATCATCTGCTCACCGGGCAAAGCGGGATACAGGCGGGCGCAACCGTTCTGCAGGGCCTTGATCTGTGCCTCGACACCGATTTTGGCGGCGGGCAGACCGGGAATACCCATTTCCATCTTGATGAACTCCTGTCCCGACTCGCGCTCAGCGCGCTCGGCGATGGCTTTCACCTCACGGATGGTGGCGTTAGCATAATCGATGATGCCATACTCGTCAATCGCGCGGTCGATGATCTCGCGGCTAATGGGGGTGGGTCTCATCGCTGAGCCTCCTTTCCGATGGCAAGAGCCTTGAGGTTAGCATCCACTACAGCGTCGCCCTTGCGGCCAAAGACGCGGCGGATGGCATTCTCCAGCTTGTCATACTCGATGCCAAGGGCCTTTTGGGCAGCACCCAAAAGGATAACGTTGGCCGAGCGGGGAATCTCGTTATCTTTAGCCAGCTGCTCGATATCGAGGGTGATGACGTTTTTCACCTTAGCCAAGTCGGCCATCACGGTATCAATCTCGGGATAGTTGGTGATGTTCACAAAGGGTTTGCTCGATGTGATGATCCAGCCCTCCTTGCTCAGGAAAGGCAGATAGCGCAGGGCCTCCATCGGTTCCATCGAGATGATCACATCGGCCGATCCCTTAGCGATCAAGTCGCTGTGGATAGGATTGCTGCTGATGCGCAGGTTGCTCTGCACGTCACCGCCACGTTGCGACATACCGTGTACCTCGGCCTGCTTGATATAAAGGTTCTCGTGCATGGCTGCTTCGCCAATCACGGTGGCGATGGAGAGGATACCTTGTCCTCCCACGCCGCAAAGGATGATATCAGTTTTCATTGCTTAGCCTCCTGTGCTTTCTTTTGTTTGAGATGACGTTGTAATGTTTGCATGCACTCGCGGCGCGGGATAATCACGCTGGTACCGCGGTAGTTGATCTCGTCACGCATCACTTGCGTGATCTCGGGCATGTTCTTGGGCAGGGGAACGACCACCTTCAGGTGCTCGTCGGTCATACCCAAGCCACGGCAGATAGCCTCAAACTTGTTAGTGCCGGCTGAGTCCTGACCACCGGTCATACCCGTTGTGAGGTTATCGCTGATGATGACGGTGATGTTGGCATTCTCGTTGATGGCATCGAGCAGACCCGTCATACCCGAGTGGGTGAAGGTCGAGTCACCGATGATAGCAACGGCGGGCCACTGACCGGCATCGGCAGCACCCTTGGCCATGGTAATGCTGGCTCCCATGTCAACACAGGAATGGATAGCCTTGAAGGGAGGCATGAAGCCGAGTGTATAGCAACCGATGTCACCAAACACGCGGGCATTGGGATACTCCTTCAACACCTCGTTAAGGGCGGTGTAAACGTCGCGGTGGCCGCAACCCTGGCACAATGCGGGGGGACGTGGAGCGACATTCTCACAGCTGGGATAACCCTCGCTAACGGGGAGGCCCAGGGCTTTCTTCAGGGCATCGGGGCTCAACTCGCCAGTACGGGGCAGTTCACCTGTGAGACGGCCCTTGATAGCGGCATTGCCGGGCATCACGCCACGCACCAGATCCTCGACGAAGGGCTGGCCTTCCTCGGCGATAAGCACGGCGTCACACTCAGCGGTCATGCGGCGGATGAGTTCCTTAGGCATGGGATACTGGCTGATCTTCAGCACGGGATAGGGGCAACCGTTGGGGTAGCACTCCATCAGGTAGTTGTAAGCGATACCTGTGGAGATAACACCCATCGAGTGGTCGGCACCATCGATATACTTGTTGTACTCGCTCTTGACGGCACGCTCCTCGAGATCGGCCTGCTGGCCAGTTACAGTGATATTACGCTTGATGGCGTTACCGGGAAGCAATACCCAATGGCTAGCCTTGGCATCATAGTTCAACTCGTTCTCGGCACGGGGAGTCTCTTTCACCTCTACCACGGCACGGCTGTGGGCCATGCGGGTGGTCACACGCATGAGCACGGGAAGGCATACCTCCTCGCTCAGCTCATAGGCCTTCTCCATCATGTCATAGGCCTCCTGCTGAGTACTGGGCTCCAGCGTGGGAATCATCGCGAACTTGCCATAGAAGCGGCTGTCCTGCTCGTCCTGTGAAGAGTGCATCGAGGGATCATCGGCCACGAGGACCACCAGACCGCCATTCACACCCGTCATACCCGAATTAACGAACGGGTCGGCGCACACGTTCAAGCCCACATGCTTCATGCAGACCAGCGCACGCTTGCCCATGAAGGACATACCCAGGGCAGCCTCCATAGCCGTCTTCTCATTAGTACACCAGCGGCGATGAACGTTGCGTTCCACCGCTAACTTAGAATTCTGAATGTACTCCGTGATCTCGGTCGAAGGAGTACCTGGATAGGCATACACACCGCTCAGACCCGCGTCAAGCGCGCCCTGGGCGATAGCCTCATCACCTAAGAGTAACTTTCTCATTATTATAAGGTTTAACTAGTATTTATCTCTTTTTAAAGTAAGTATTAGAAGTAAATTTCGACCCCAAAGTTACACATTATTCTGCACCCCACAAATTTTTTAAGGATTTTTGACCAATATCACAAGAAAAGGAGGCTGATATGGCGGCCTCCTTTCCGTTTAAGATCGATTTCAAATGATGGGATTATTTCAGCGCATTGACGGCAGCCTCGAGCTGGTGCATGGCCTGTTCAAGGCGCCCGCGCGGAGTTCCCACATTTAGTCGCATGTGGCAATAGCCAGGAACACCATATATTTCGCCATTATTGAGTGCAAGATGTGCTTCTTCGGCAAAGAAACGTACCAGTTCGGCATGATCAAGTCCTAATCGCCTGCAGTCGAGCCACATCAAGAACGACGCTTGCGGCTTGATGGCATATATGCTGGGGATGTGTTCTTTGCAGTATTGAGCAACATAGAGAACATTCTGCTCAATATATTGCTTGCAAGCCTCGAGCCAAGGCTCACAATAACGATATCCTACCTCGGTGGCGAGCAGTGCCGTGATATTGGCATTGCACAACTCGTTCACCTCTACCCAACGATAGAATTCCTGACGCAATTCCGGGTTCTTAATTACCAGCCAAGTGCTTTTTACTCCTGGAATATTGAATGTCTTTCCAGGTGACCCACAGGTAATGGTCACAGCTGCCGCATCTTCGCTCACTGTCGCCAGTGGGATGTGCTTGTGCCCAAAGAGTGTCATGTCACCGAACACCTCGTCACTGAAGATAATCACATTATGCTTGCGAGCCAGTACAGCGACTTGTTGCAGCTCTTCTTTTTTCCACACGATGCCTATAGGATTCTGGGGGTTGCATACTATCATGAGTCGCGGTTTCTGCTCAATGAAAACACGCTCCAGGTCGTCAAGGTCCATTCGATAGAAATGATCACCAGTGGGTACAAGGTTGTTACGCACCGCTAATCGACGGTTTCCTTCAATCACATCCTTGAAGTCGTAGTACACAGGCTCCTGTAGCACCACGCGATCACCGGGATTGGTGTAGAAGTTGAGGATCATGCCCAAGGCAGGCATTCCACCAGGCATGAATGTCATCTCTTCTCGGCTGATTTCAAAGCCGTTGCGGCGACGTTGCCAGTCGATAATCGATTGCCAATACTCGTCATACGGAAGTGTGTATCCGTAAATCGGATGATCACCGAACCGCGATACAAGAGCATCACTGATTTCGGGACACACAGGGAAGTCCATGTCAGCTATCCACAAGGGGAGCAAATCGTGACTTCCAAAGACGTCATCCAACATGTCAACTTTTTTACAATGGGTTCCACGTCGGTCGATGTATTTGTCAAAATTATATTTTGGCATTAGAGTTTTTTTGATTTAAGGAGAATAAGTGTTGATAAATCTGACGGCAAAATTAGGACATTTTTCTGAATTATGATTACTTTTGCAAACCTTAATTCAAAATATGATGAATCAGACTATCCATTTTATCAAGATGCACGGTGTGGGAAATGACTACATCTTTGTGGACACGTCTCTCTACCCTATCGAGAACCCTGAGGCTGTGTCCATCGCCTGGAGCCGTTACCACTTTGGCATCGGCAGCGACGGCTTGGTGCTTATCGGCAAGTCCCCGACCCCCGATGCTGACTTCACGATGCGCATTTTCAACGCCGACGGTTCCGAGGGGCTCATGTGCGGCAACGCCAGCCGCTGCATCGGCAAGTATGTCTATGAACGCGGCATGACCGACAAGCGGCAAATCCGCCTGAAAACAGCCTCAGGCATCAAGATCCTCGATTTGACCGTTAACGACGATGGCATTGTCGAGAGCGTGACAGTGGATATGCTGGCTCCCATACTGGAAGATGAGCATCTGTTCTTAACCGACGGCGAGACGCTGCCCGACGGCGTGTTTGTCTCGATGGGCAACCCCCATTACGTCATATTTGTGGACGATATCGACGCTGTAAACGTGGAGTGTGAAGGTTCCCGCCTGGAGCATCATTCCCGTTTTCCCGAGCGTTGCAACATCGATTTTGCACAAGTCAGGGAGGATGGCATCCGAGTGCGCGTATGGGAACGCGGAAGCGGTATCACAATGGCTTGCGGCACCGGCGCCTGTGCAACCGCTGTGGCAGCAGCCATCACAGGCCGCTGCGGTCGTCAATCACGCATCATCATGGATGGTGGCACCCTCGACATCGACTGGCGCGAGGCCGATGGCCACGTTTACCTGAGCGGTCCCGCAACCATTGCCTTTGAAGGCACAGCCGAATTGCCCACCCTGTAGATTGACTTTCAGGCCCTCAAGCCCGTTTTCAGTTATCGATGAACAGCGGGGTTGTGGATTATGGGAATTTTGATTACCTTTGCCGCGTTGCAGCGAAGGTAGGCTGCGCCTCGGGAATAGTCAAATAAATTTGGTTTTCCCCTCGACTTGCACTACCTTTGCACCCGAAATAACGAACATAAACCAAAGATTTGAGGGTGTGTCATAATTCATCTGCTGGAATATTAACCGCCCTGCGGGCGGGAAATTAAAACAAATTTTGAATTAAAATTCAAATTTATATATTGATTTTTTACATAATTTGTATGAATTTCCCGTGCGTAAGCACGGTCAATAAACCAAGTCATAGTTGTGACACAGTCTCTACAAAAACAAAGAATAAGAAATGATTAACCAGCAATTACTGAATCCCAAGAGTATTGTCGTCATTGGCGGCAGCAACAACGAGCAGAAGCCCGGTGGCGCCATCGTGCGCAACCTCAAGCAGGGCGGTTTCAAAGGTGACCTCTATGTCCTCAACCCCAAGGAGGACGTGGTACAAGGCATCCAGGCCCATCACGACATGAAGGACCTGCCCAACGCCGACCTGGCCATCCTGGTCGTGGCAGCAAAATACTGCCCCGAATATGTTGACTACCTGACCGAGCACAAGGGCGTCAGGGCGTTTATCATCATCAGCGCCGGCTTTGGCGAGGAGACCCACGAGGGTGCCTTGCTTGAGCAGCACATCCTGGACACCTGCGAGAAATATGGCGCCGCGCTCATTGGCCCCAACTGCATCGGTCTGTTGACCACCAATCACCACAGCGTGTTCACGCTGCCCATCCCTGCCTTGAGCCCCAAGGGTGCTGACTTCATCAGCGGCTCGGGCGCCACAGCCGTGTTCATCATCGACTCGGGCGTGAGCAAGGGCCTGCAGTTCAACAGCGTTTGGTCGATTGGTAACGGTAAACAAATCGGCATCGAGGACGTGCTCCAATACATGGACGAACACTTTGATCCCGAGCGCGACTCTAAGGTCAAGTTGCTGTATATCGAGAATATTTCTCACCCCGAGCGCCTGCTGAAGCATGCCCGCTCGCTCATCAGCAAGGGTTGCCGCATCGCAGCCGTCAAGTCTGGTTCCAGCGAGAGCGGTAGCCGTGCCGCATCGAGCCACACCGGCGCCATCGCATCGAGTGACACCGCCGTTGACGCCCTGTTCCGCAAGGCTGGCATCGTGCGTTGCTACTCTCGCGATCAGTTGACCACCATCGGTTGCGTGCTCACGTTGCCCGAGATGGCTGGACGCAATGTCGCCATCGTTACCCACGCTGGCGGTCCTGGTGTGATGCTGACCGACGCACTGAGCAAGGGCGGCATGAACGTGCCCATGCTCGACGCCAAGATTGGCGAGGAACTGAAGGCACAGCTTTATCCCGGCTCATCGGTGGCCAACCCCATCGACTTCCTGGCCACAGGTACTCCCGAACACCTGGGCATCTGCATCGACTTCTGCGAGAAACGTTACGATAACGTGGACGCCATCGTGGTGATCTTCGGTACTCCGGGTCTGGTGCCCTGTGACGACGCTTATGCCGTGCTGCACGAGAAGATGCTCACCTGCAAGAAGCCCATCTTCCCCGTGTTGCCGTGCTTGAACATTGCTGGCCGCGAGGTGAAGGAATTCATCGACAAGGGCCATGTGAACTTCGCCGACGAGGTGGCTCTGGCCGAAGCGCTCATCCGCGTCGCCGACACACCCAAGCCCGCCACCACAGACAACCTGTGCCCCGAAGTGGATGTTAAGGCCGTACGCGCCATCATCGACGGCATCAAGGAGGACGGTTATATCGCACCCGACCAAGTGCGCGCCCTGCTGCAGGCTGCCGCCATCCCCGTGGTTCCTGAGAAGGTTTCGGCCAACCGTGACGAACTCGTTGCCGCAGCCCGCGAGATGGGCTATCCGATCGTGGTTAAGGTCGTTGGTCCCGTTCACAAGAGCGACGTGGGCGGTGTGACGCTCAACGTCAAGAGCGACGAGCAACTGATTGCTGAATTTGACCGCATGATGCAGATTCCCGACGCTACCGCCGTGATGATCCAGAAGATGATCAGCGGTACAGAGCTGTTCATCGGCGCCAAGTACGAGAAGACCTTCGGTCACAATGTGCTGTGCGGTCTGGGAGGCATCTTTGTCGAGGTGCTCAAGGACGTGCAATTTGGCTTGGCTCCCCTGTCACAGCCCGAGGCCGAACACATGGTGCGCTCCCTCAAGGGTTACAAGATTATCCAAGGCACCCGCGGCAAGCAAGGGCTTGACGAGGCCACCTATGTGAAGATCATCTGCCGCCTCTCGACCATGCTGCACTACGCTCCCGAGATCAAGGAGATGGACATCAACCCGCTGCTGGCCGGTCCCGACCACGTCACCGCCGTTGACGCCCGCATCCGCGTCGAGAAGTAAAAAAACAAACCTACACCAGGCAGAGCCCTGGCCCACAAGACACGATGAGCGCACCCTGCCTCTCAAGGCACCGCACGACTCGTCCCGTGGGTCAAGGCTCTGCCTCGTTAAAATCATTTATCTGTCAATTCCTCCTGGTCATCTACATAGAATCCTCCTTCGGTGGGATGGTCGCAGATGGTGCAGCGGGGATCTTCCTTGAGAGCCAATAGGACGATCATGATGTCGCCTGCTGCCGCTGAAATCATGAAGATCGAAAAGACGAGTAATGGAAAAGAACCGATGGCCAAAGCCACAATGGCTGGAATCAAGCCAGTGACAATGCCTGGCATCAAGCCGCCCAGCACATAGCCATTGCGAGGCAGTGGGTCGCCGCAATGGCAGTATGGGTTCAAATATTTCTTCATGATGCCAAACTTGATGCTGCGCAGTCCACGGGGGGCGAATATCGCCCATGTGAGGCCGTGAATGAGTTCATGCACGATAATGGCCACAATCAATCCCAAAAAGAAGATGATGCTACTGCCCGTTAGACTCTCGCCATCGGTCCATCGGCCCCAAATGAGCCGAAACAGCCCAGCCAAGACAACACCCACGACGACAAACATGACTATGGCAAACACATTGGCCTTGTTCATATCGATAATCACTTTGCGTTTCTCCATACCTTAATATTATTAAGAACATCTCGCAAAAGTATATAAAAAATCACCACTTATCAAAACCCCTGCAAAAACGCACATGCTTCACTGAGAAAATGCTTTACTTGGATTTCCTGCGGGATTTGATTAGTTTCCTTACTATCCACACTATCAAGCCCAAGATTGAAAGAGCCAAAACCGTGAGGCACAGGAACAATGGCCAGTGCTTTTGTATTGTATATACCGCAGCATCTTTGGTCTTCATTTTATTTTTACACAAAATTGCCATCCATCCGATTTTTGGAGTCAGCATGCGGGCTGTAGTATCCACTTCGGTTCCAATGAATCCTGCCCAAAGTTCCATGGGGAAAGACATTAGACCCAATAAATCATAGTTGAACTCAACACGCACAAATTCAGATCCCAGCGATGACGTTCCATATTCTACAAAATCGGACGTTATTCCATCCCAATCAGGGTAGAGTTTCAAGAACCATCCATCAAGTATAGTTGGTTCCGTTTCATCGCCGCAACCATCACCAGCAGCCCTCAGTTCATCTTCCCGTATTTTCTTGACAATGCATTGCCAAAACCGCTGATTGGGATGACCCTCTGCCGCCCGGATGAACTCAGTCAAAATGGGCTCCAATTCCTTGACCCATCCATCCAGGCCATACTGGCTGAGTTTCTGTGTCTTTTCAAGCACGCGCTGCCAGTCCTCAGGAGTGCCCTTTAAGGTAATCGAGGGAATACCGCATGTTGTCACAAATTCACATTCAAAATAGTGCTCCATGCTCTTCATCAGTGTTATCTGCGATGCCACACGTTCAACGGGACCCGTCGTAGAGAAGTCGGCAGTAATGACTTGGGCGATGCCGCCCCGGGTATTCTCGTCTATTAGTGACGCAAAAGTACCAATCAATTTAGGCCAATCTGTATCCTCAAAAAGAATGTCATTTCCATACACAGTAAGTGCCATTTTACCGTCATGGTCGACGAACAGGGAGCGGAGTTCCTCGGCATGGTGGTCGACATAGCAAGCGAAGCCCTGACTGATGAGCAACCACACCATATCGGGCGACAGCGTGACCGACATGTGATTGGCATAAGCCGTGACCAGTGTCGAGAAGAAAGGACCCTCACCTTGATACTCCAGGTTGTTCTCATTGGCAAAACTTGAGGCAACAAGGCTATTATTCTTTTCGGCTTCATCTAGGATCTTATCCATCGGGGGCCTCATACATAACCTTGCTATTTCTCCACCATTAGTGAGAGCGAACTCATAATCAACCGGTTTAAGATTCTCATCAACCACAAACGATATACCGCCCGGTGACTGGGCAATGATTCTGCTGTCGTTCGCCAATGCTGTCAGCGTGACGAGAGCCAGCAATAAAGATAAACAAGTCTTAGCCATAATGTTTAGATTTAAATTGTTAGTGGAAAGCAAAGATATAACTAATTATTTAGAAAACGTGTTTTTATCAATATTATTCTTGTTTTTTCGCACTTAAAAAAGGAGCTGAAATAGGAGATTGAGGATAAAAATCACAGGAAAAGAAGAAAATGAATTGTTAATTAATCTTAAAATAAGTGAAATCGAGGGCATTTTGAGGGGTCGCGGGTTTGAAAAGGAGAAATAATTTTGGTCATGAAAATGAAAAGCAGTACCTTTGCGCGCCGATTATATCCAACGTAAGAGCTCACAAGGGCAATGCTGTGCGGAATTTGGCCGTTCCGCAGGGTGTTGTTTGGGCAATTAACTAACTATTAATTAGGATTTTAAAAAAGTGGATACTTTAAGTTACAAAACCATTTCGGCTAATGCCGAAACCGTACAGAAGGAATGGGTGGTAGTAGATGCTACCGACCAAATCCTGGGCCGCTTGTGCTCGAAGGTTGCCAAGATCCTTCGTGGCAAGTACAAACCCAACTTTACTCCGCACGTGGATTGCGGTGACAACGTGATCATCATCAATGCCGACAAGTGCAAAATGACCGGCAAGAAGTGGACTGAGCACCAGTATGTGCGCTACACGGGCTATCCCGGTGGCCAGCGCTTCTCAACTCCTGCCATTCTGCAGGCCAAGAGCGAGAAGAAGAAAGACTTGCGCAAGGGTATGCACCCGCTGTACATGCAAGTGATCAAGGGTATGCTGCCCAAGAACCGTCTGGGCGCTAAGCTGTTGAAGAACGTTCACGTTTACAACGGCCCCGAGCATCCCCACGAGGCACAGAATCCCAAAGTTATTGACATCAACAAACTTAAATAAGGAAGCATGGAACAGATTAATGCAGTAGGTCGCCGCAAAGCCGCTATCGCTCGCGTATATGTGAAGGAAGGCAATGGCGAAATCACAATCAACAAACGCCCGTTGGCAGACTACTTCCCCAACCCCATCCTGCAATACATCGTTAAGCAGCCGCTTAGCACGCTGGATGCAGCCGAGAAGTATGACATCAAGGTGAACCTCGTTGGAGGTGGCTATAAAGGTCAGGCCGAGGCCCTGCGTCTCGCTATCGCCCGCGCCCTGGTGAAGATCAACCCCGAGGACAAGAGCGCGTTGCGCAAGGAAGGTTTCATGACCCGCGACCCTCGTGCCGTGGAGCGCAAGAAACCCGGTCAGCCCAAGGCTCGCAAGAGATTCCAGTTCAGCAAGCGTTAATCGCCGCATGACGATATTGGTCCCGTTGGGACCGATGCTTGCTCTACATTATATAATAAGGCAGACCTCACGAGCTGGGGTGTCCTTATTGAAGAGTTTAGTATCCAAATCGCATAGACTCACACTGGGAACTGCGGTGGCTACTATGCGATTGATTTAGTCGAAAGTAAACAATTTATTAAAAAACAAAAAAACAATGCAGACACCTAATTTTGACCAACTGCTGGAGGCTACTTGCCACTTTGGTCACCTGAAACGCAAATGGAACCCCGCTATGGCGCCCTACATCTTCATGGAGCGTAACGGTATCCACATCATCGACTTATACAAGACCAGCGCTAAGCTGGAAGAGGCAGCAAACGCCCTGAAGAACATTGCCAAGAGCGGCAAGCGCGTGCTGTTTGTTGCCACCAAGAAGCAGGCCAAGGACGTGACCCGCGAGCGTGCCATGAGCGTTGATATGCCCTACGTGATCGAGCGTTGGCCCGGCGGTATGCTGACCAACTTCACCACCATCCGCAAGGCTGTGAAGAAGATGGACACCATCGACAAGATGGAGACCGACGGCACCATGGCCAACATGTCCAAGCGCGAGAAGCTGCAGCTGAGCCGTCAGCGCGCCAAGTTGGAGAAGAACCTGGGTTCTATCAAGAACTTGAACCGTCTGCCCAGCGCACTGTTCGTGGTTGACGTGCTCAAGGAGCACATCGCTGTTGCCGAGGCTAACCGCCTGGGTATCCCCGTGTTCGGTATCGTGGACACCAACAGCGACCCCAACAACGTGGACTTTGTGATCCCCGCTAACGACGACGCCAGCAAGTCGATCGACATCATCCTGGCTACCGTATGCGAGGCCATCAAGGAAGGTCTGGAGGAGCGCAAGGTTGAGCAGATCGACAACAAGGACGCCGAGGGTGACGCCGAGGAGGTAAAAGAAGCTCCCAAGCCCCGCCGCCAGCGCGTTCGCCGTGCTGCCCCCGCCGATGAAGCCCCCAAGGCCGAAGAGGCTCCCGCAGCCGAGGAAGCTCCCAAGTCAGAGGAATAATTCCAAACTATAACAACTAACAAGTTTACCAAAACAGAATTATGGCTGTAACCATCAATGACATCAAGAAACTGCGCGACATGACCGGCGCAGGCTTGAGCGACTGCAAGAAGGCGCTCATCGAGAGCGACAACGACATCACCAAGGCTATGGAGCTGATCCGCAAGCGCGGCCAGGCCATCGCCGCCAAGCGTGAAGACCGTCAGGCAGCTCAGGGCATCGCCATCGGTAAGACCGACGGCAAGTTCGCTGCTATCATCGCCCTCAAGTGTGAGACCGACTTCGTTGCCAAGAACGAGAAGTTTGTCAACCTCGCCAAGGCTATCCTGGACCTCGCTATGGTTCAGAAGCCTGCTAACCTCGACGAGCTCAACGCCCTCGACATGGACGGCAAGCCCGTGAGCGAGCAGATCACCGCCCTGAGCGGTATCACCGGTGAGAAGATGGAATTGGGCGCTTATGAGTGCCTGAACGCTCCCTCGACCGTTGTTTACAACCACTTCAACGGCATGTTGTCGGCAGCTGTTGCCTTCAACCAGGAGAACGTGGCCGAAGACGTTGCCAAGGCTATCGCAATGCAGGTTGCCTCGATGAACCCCATCAAGGCCACCCGCGAACAGATTCCCCAGTCGGTTATCGACGAGGAGCTGCGCATGGCTGTTGACAAGACCCGCGCCGAGCAGGTAAGCAAGGCCGTTGAGAACGCCTTGAAGAAGGCTGGTTTCAACCCCTACTACTGCGCTACCGAGGAGCACCGCGACGAGGCCATCCGCAAGGGTTACATGACCGAGGAGCAGGTTGCTCAGGCTCTGAAGCTCATGGACGAGACCGCCAAGCAGAAGGAGGCCAACATGCCCGAGCAGATGATCCAGAACATCGCCCAGGGTCGCCTGAACAAGTTCTATCAGGAGAACGTCCTGATGGAGCAGGTCTATGAGGCTGGTGAGAACAAGGAGACTGTTGCACAGTTCCTGGCTGCCGCCGACAAGGATCTGAAGGCTACCGACCTGAAGCGTGTCAACCTGAACGTTGACTAATCCAAAAAACAACTATTCAAGTCTCGTGGGCAACTATGCTCGCGAGACTTGAATTAAACATTTAATTTCCGTGTGATGGGAAATTAAAGATGGCGTTTTAATCACCAATACTTTAATTTTGAGTAACACAAAACAATTATGAAGACTTATCAATTGAACGCTGAGGCTCGTACTGACCTCGGTAAGAAGGCCGCTAAGGCCCTCCGCAAGGAGAACAAGATCCCCGTTGTCCTGAATGGTGGCAAGCTCGTTGACCTCGACAAGGACGGCAAGTACAATGGCAAATTGCTCGCAGGCGAGAAGGTCGTGCCCGTTGGCCGTGACGGTAAGGGCATCATCACCACCGACCTGGTAGTGAACTTTGCTGACGTTCGCAAGTTGATCTACAACACCGACGTGTTTGTAATCGACCTGACTTATGATGGACAGACCCGCAAGGCCGTCCTGAAGGACCTCCAATTCCATCCCGTTAACGACAACGTGCTGCACATCGACCTCCTTGAGGTGTATGAGGACAAGCCTGTTGTTGTTGAGATTCCCGTGCATCTCGAGGGTCACGCTGTCGGTGTAAAGGCCGGTGGTAAGCTCTACCTGAGCATGAAGAAGGTGAAGGTTAAAGGTCTGTACAAGGACATTCCCGAGACCATCATCCTGAACGTTGACAACCTGGAGATTGGCAAGACCATCAAGGTGGGCGACTGCAAGTTCGACAACATCGAGTTGGCAAACGCCAAGGAACTCGTTATCGCTGGTGTTCGCACTACCCGTGCTGCCGCTAACGCTGTTGCCACTGAAGAGGGCGAGGGCGAGGCTGCTGCTGAGGGCGAGGCCGCTGCCGAGTAACGACTGCAGTCATTGCGAGTGTGAAGGAATTGACGCTACAACAACCGTCCTGATGGGCGGGGAATTAAGCAGAATCCCTATGAATAATTTACTAGAATCATTTTTTAGGATTTTCAAGAAGAAGTCGACTGACAACACACCCGCGGGACAAGACCAACAACCTATGAAATATCTCATTGTCGGCTTGGGGAACATTGGTGCCGAGTACCAGGGAACCCGCCACAACATAGGATTCACAATATTGGATGCTCTCGCTGAGGCATCCAATATTGTTTTCACGACCCAACGTTATGGTGCCGTGGCCGAGATGCGTCTCAAAAATCAGCAGCTCGTGCTCCTTAAACCATCCACTTATATGAACCTGAGCGGAGAAGCCGTGCGTTACTGGATGAACAAGGAGAAAATTGATCTCGATCACTTGTTGGTCATCGTGGACGATATCGCGCTGCCCTTTGGACAGATACGCATCCGCCCCAAGGGTGCCGACGGTGGCCACAACGGCTTGAAGAGCATCAACAACCTGCTGGGCAGCCAACAGTGGGCGCGCATGCGTTTCGGTGTCGGGAACGATTTCCCGCCTGGAGGCCAAGTGGACTATGTGTTGGGTTATCCCAGTCCCGAGGAACTAGCCATCCTGCCTGCCCGTGCCAAGGTCGCCATTGATGCCATCAAGGCCTTTTGCCTGTCAGGGGTGTCTTTTGCCATGAATAATTACAATAATAAATAGGTTAAAGGTTAGAGGTTAGAGGTTAAAAGCTAAAGCCTAGAAGTTAAAAAGATGATGAAGGAAGTGAGAATCGATAAGTGGTTATGGGCCACACGCGTTTTCAAGACCCGTACAATCGCCACCACAGCTTGCAAGTTGGGCCGTGTCACCATCGGCGGGATGCCCGTCAAGCCGTCTCACGCCATCAAGGTAGGAGACCGCATTGACGTGCGCAAGCCACCCGTTACCTACTCCTTTGAGGTCATTGCATTGCTTAATAACCGTGTAGGCGCCAAACTGGTGCCCCAATACCTGAAAAATGTCACCAGCGCCGACCAATTGCGCCTGCTCGAGATGGTGAAAATCGACGGTTTTGTCAACCGTCAGCGCGGCATGGGCCGCCCCACCAAAAAGGAGGGCCGAGAATTGCAAGAATTCACCGACGATGCTTTCTTTGGCTTTGACGAGCCCACAACCGTGGATATGCCTCAGCTCGACGATTCCTTTGACTGGGACGAGGATGATAATCCCCTGTGGACCCAGGAGGATGAGGAACGCCTGAACGAGGATATCGCCCGCCAGAAAAATCAAAACAAAAACAAGGCTTAACGCTTAACGGGAGTGCGCCGACAGAAGTCGATAAATCGGCAATAGTCGCACGCCTTAGCGCCCTCGTCGGCTTGCGCGAAATCTGTTTCATACAAGCTGCGGATGGTCGCACCCATTTGGGTGACAAAATCCTGTGCAACAGGGTCATCCATTGAAAATACATATTCAAAATCACCCCTTTCGGTTTTCTTGCGCTTACAAATCACGCCACTCTCCTTCATCGACGCGATTTTGTAAATCACGGGCTGCACACGCTGGCAATTCTCATGCTCGGCAAGATAGGCATAGCAGTATAGGAACAGCTGCAAAATGGCCTTGCGACGGTCCTTGTCATTGGGGTTAAACAACGACGGCAATCCGTGTGACGAGTCAAATGAGGTTTTGTCCTTACCGGTCTTGTAGTCCACGATGCGCACCGTGCCATCGCTCAAGCGATCGATACGGTCAGGCCGATAGGTGAAATTGAACTTCACCCCGCCAATCTCCATGCCCGGCACATTGTGTGGCTCCTCACATTCCAAGATGGTGAACGGCCCCTTGAGCCCAATCAACTCAATGTCATAGTCAAGCACAAAATCCACATAGCTCTTGATGGTATCAATGAGCATAAAGGCTTCGCCTGTTAGTGGTTCAGTGTCGCTATCCAACTGTTCTTCAGGCACGTGCAGGAACGTCTTCTTGATATTACGCACCACAGCGGCCTCCAGCTTGTTTTTCTTGAAAAAGACGATATCATTGGCCGTGAACAGGCCGCCTCGCTCCCTAGATGCCTGGCTGTAGTATAAATCGCCTAGCGTATCGTGGATGATGGTGCCAAAGGTGCCATAATCCATGAAATCACTCACCTCATTATCATCATTCAAGCCCTGGATGTAATGCAGATAGAACATCAGCGGGCAGTTGATATACTTATTGATAGCACTGGCTGACAGATACTTACCACCCGCATTCTCGGGGTCGCCAGCATATCGGCTAAGCATCGCCTTGTCGCGATTGGGCACATTAATTTGGATAGGGTCAGACGTACTGATATCGGTAGCCATGACAACATGCTCCAAATCAATGCCGTAAATCTTCTCCAGCTGAGCGATGTAGCGCGATGGCTCGCTGGTACCAAGTCCTTGGGTGCTCGAATCATAGACCAGCGACACATGGCTCGCACGATTGAGCAAACGGTAAAAATTAAATGCCACGATGGCCTCCTGCTGTTCCATGGTTGACATGCCATGGGCGCGGCGGATGTAGTTGGGGATGAACGAGTTGATGCTGCGATGGCGCGGGAAGATGCGTTCATTCATCGACAAAATCACCACGCGCTCAAAGTCCAAACTGCGCGTTTCCAACAGGCCCATTACCTGCATTCCGCGCAACGGCTCTCCCGTGAAGGGCACGATGGCCGATGCCGACAAGCGATCCACCAGATAGAACAGCGAGCTGCGCTGTATTGACTGCCCGCACTGGGCAAGCGCCCCCTTGAGTTGGTTGAGTACATCGATATACATCACCAGGAACGCCTGCTGCAAGGGCAGTTCGGTCTCCTGGTTGTCTTCGTCATCATCAATGAGTCTTGACATCCTGTCAATCAATAGATTACAGAAATCCAGCAAATGGTTCAGATAATCGGATTGCTGTGCCCGCTCATCGCCAGCGGCATCGGAGTCCATCGCGGGAATGAATAAGTCCTTGAAGCCATAATCCATAAACTCAGCCGCAGGCACCCTGAAGCGGTTGGTACGTGCCAACTGATCGGCCAGCGACATCGCTTCGTCAGTAAAAAACGACTTGATGAGCGGGTGAGAGAGAATGTCGTTCACATCCTCGCGGTAGAAGGTCCAAGCTCCATGATCCTTGGTCGCCTGATGATGCAACCGGGCGACAATGTGCATAAGCGAGACGATGCTTGAACTGCGCAACGGATAGCCTAGCGTCACGTTTAGCTGCGTGTGGGGCGGAACAGTGTGCAGCAACGGCACCAGCAGACTCTCATCGGGGAGGACAATGGCAGTTTCGATTCCAGCCGAGGACGCGTTACCTCCCATGAGTCTTACCTCATCAAAAGCCACTTTGGCCTGACCTATCGTGGACGGTACCGCAACGGCGCGTATCGTCTGTTGACGCTCAGCGGATAAAGGCTCTAACTCCTTAGCTCCGAATCGCTTGCAATAACCGTCAATCAGCAATGCGCCAGGGTCATGCGGCGCTTTATCGAGCATAGCGCCAATGCCGGCATTATCCCACCAAAAATCGACATTTCCAGCCTGCTTAAATTTGTCAAAAAGCTTGACTTCGGCAGCCGACAACACGCCAAAGCCCACAAACGCCAATCGCGTGTAGGGTAACGGCGGCATGCCATCCTCGGCGGCCCGTCGCAGTTGACGGCCGCTGGAAATCACGCCCTTGTCGTCCAGCGCCTGGTGATAACCGTGATAAATGGCCTCCAGCGCGTTCCACAGGCTCATAAACTCCCGTTTCACCTGTTGGTCACCCTCCTCGCCGTAATTGTTCTCAGCAGAGCGCCGTTGCCACAACTCGGCATCGGCCCGAGTATCGAAAAATGCCATGAACAGGTTATCGCCAAAGATTTCCCGCACCTTTTTCTGCACTTCCTCTGAGAGGTAATTGCTGCTCAACCCGTGCAGGTCATCCAAGTTCTGATACACCTCGTGGGCATCGGCCAGCGACTTGTCGATGTCGTTAAAATCGCTGATGATGAGCTGTGCCCAATAAATGAACTTATCAAACTCCTGAGCGGCATCACCCATTGCCTGGCAATAGGCATCATAGAGGGCAAACATCATCTCGATGTCGGTGGCGGCTACAGTGCCGGTTAACTCGGCAACTAGGTCATTGATCGATGTCACCCTGGGCATGAGATGGGAAACCTCTACCCTATTGCGCACATCGGCTGCAACAAGTTCCAATTGCAGATAATGGGTAAAAAACTGGCCGCTTCGACGGTTAGGAAACACAAAACAATAGTCCTCAAGGCACTGTGCCTCAAGGTAATGCCGCGCCACTTGCTGCAGGAAAGGAGTCATTGGTCTAGGTTTCTGGTTAAAGGTTAAAGGTTAGAGCCTGATGAGCAAGGCGATGCGGATGGTGAGGTCAAACAGCACGAGCTTGGCGTTGCTGTTACCGGCGATGTCGGTGTTGGCGCGATCCAGCTCGCTCATGATGCGTTCCACGTTGCGCTCGTTGATGAACGGCGAAAAACGGGTCGAGAAGGCCTCCTCC
The DNA here is from genome assembly GCA_016290325.1 of Muribaculaceae bacterium. Taxonomy (GTDB): domain Bacteria; phylum Bacteroidota; class Bacteroidia; order Bacteroidales; family Muribaculaceae; genus Sodaliphilus. The sequence goes on along the minus strand of JAEETL010000004.1, from coordinate 2,230 downwards.
TCGCGTGTGAGGTAGTTCAACGCCGGGTTGTGCAGGTTATAGACGAAGTTCTCGCGCACCTGCCTGACTGCATAGTCCAGGAAGCGCCGCGTTTTCTCGCGTTTCATGTCGGCGATGCGCTCGCTCCAGGCCTTAAGGCTAGCCAAGTCGCGCTGATAGGACAGGCGCATGAGCTCGATGAAACGATCACGGAACTCGTGGAACTCGCTGCCCGTTTCCACCATGCGTTCGGCCATATTGACGTTACCGGCAGCCGGAGCAGCCAGCGCCAACGCCTCCTGCATGTCCATGCCGTATCGGTCTACAAGATACTGCGCCACCATCGGCGTCGAGGGTTTGCGCAGCTCGATGCGTTGACATCGCGACAGGATGGTTCCCAAGATGCCCTTCTCGTTGTCGCTCACGAGGATGAATTTGCAGTCGTCGTAGGGTTCCTCGATGAGTTTCAACAGCTTATTGGCGGCCTCCTCCTTGAGCTTCTCGGGGAGCCACAGGATGAGCACCTTGTATTTGGCGGTATAGGCACTGAGCGTCATCTTGCGCATGATACTATCAGCCTCACGCACAAAGATTTGCGGCTGTGCGTTATCATTCTTTAGCAACGACAACCACGCCTGATAATCCTCGACCGGATGCTTGGTGATAAACTCACGCCACTCGTCGATGTAATCACTCGCGTCACAAGGGCTATTGCTGTCGCCCTTGCGGTTGGTGAACGGATAACTGAAGTGGGTATCCACCTGGTTGAACGACTGGTGCTGGCGGCACATCGGGCACACGCCGCAGGAGTCCCCATCGACATGGTTCTGGCAATGTAGGTACTGCGCCGCAGCCATCGCCAAGGCCAGCTTGGGCACACCAGGCTCACCATAGAGCAGCAGTGCGTGAGGCAGCCGGTCGGCGTCAATCATCCGCCTGATCTGCCCGATAGCCTGCTCATTGCCTAATACTTCGCTGAATTTCATCTTTTCCTTACTATTTGGAAGTGTAAAGATACAACATTTTCCCCACACGACCAAAATCGTCACTATTTTTTCAAAAAAAGAATAACCCATATTGCCGGATGAAGAGAATTGGGTAATTTTGCGGATATATGGCGGATAGGATGACACCGGAGCAGCGTCATCGCTGCATGAGCCGCATACGTGGCCGCAACACCAAGCCCGAGCTAGTGGTGCGCCGTTGGCTGTGGCATCAGGGTTTCCGTTACCGCCTGTATGTCAAATCGTTGCCTGGCCGGCCTGACATCGTGATGCGCAAGTGGCGGACGGTGATTTTTGTGAACGGCTGTTTTTGGCACGGGCACGACTGCCAAAGCGACCGCCGCCCAACGACCAATGCCCAGTTCTGGCAGGAGAAAATCGAGCGCAATCGCGAGCGTGACGCGCGCAACGTGGCAGCCCTGCAGGCGGCAGGATGGCACGTGCTGGTGGTGTGGGAATGCCAGCTGAGCGCCAAGCGCCGCCAAGAGACGTTGCGCGAGCTGGACGTGGAGCTGAGCCACATCGTGCTGGGCCACACCGCGCGCCCCAAGCGCTATGCCGAATTGGACAGCGGGGCCGAACTGTCGATTGCCGCCGAAGCCGACCCGTGATGGCAATGATATAAATGTTAGCCAAAACTTTAGCTTGGCGTAACCAAACCCTACCAGGGCTAATGCAAATTTCATAAATCATTAATAAAGACATGATTATCAATAATTTATAGATAAGAATCAGCGATAATTAGTTTAATTAGCGAAATTCGCATTAAAAAAACAATAACTGATTTTTCTGAGAGCTGGCGCCCTAGTTTCAAAAACCGCCATTGAAATGCATAAAAATGACAAAATGAAAGCTAAAGCGGTGCAAAATTCCGCTTTTTTAGTTTTTGCGACATGAAAACTAAGGTTTTCAAATTGCCTAAAAATTAGCCGTTTTCACGCCCGCTGAGGGTGTTAAAAAAAGGTAGTGAAAATATTTTGCCAATAATAAAATAATGCCTAATTTTGGGCGCTTTTTATAGAGCTATCTAATTGACTACATTAACGAACTTTTATTAATATTTTAAAAACGTTTTTTCACTTTAAACATGGAGATCAAAACGGCAATGGCCGGAACACTCGAATCCGGCGACATTTTCATCCAGATTGCGCCCAACGACAACGCTGGACTGCACATTGATCTTGACAGCACGGTAGCCTACCAGTTTGGCGACCAAATCAAGAAAGTTATCACCGAGACCCTGCAGG
>JAEETL010000023.1 GCA_016290325.1 Muribaculaceae bacterium | reverse complement strand
TGTAGGAAACAATATAGGTCACAGCGATACTGAGCACGCTGGCAAACCAAACGAGTGAGGTAAGGGGTTTCTCGAAGTCGAGGCTGTCCTTGCCGGCATATTTAGCCTTGCAGTAGGCCTTGTTCACCCAGTAAGCCACCACGCTGGTGATGACCATGAGGATACGCATCGAGAAAATCCACACGAGCAGGTTCTTCTGCATCTCGGGATCCTTGACGGCGAGCAGGATGAACGATACCAGAGCGACACCGGTCACACCATAGGTCTCAAAACCGTCGGCGGTGGGACCAACGCTGTCACCAGCGTTGTCACCAGTACAGTCGGCAATCACACCAGGGTTGCGGGGGTCGTCCTCACCAATCTTGAAGACCACCTTCATCAAGTCACTGCCGATGTCGGCAATCTTGGTGAAGATACCACCGGCGATACGCAGGGCGCTGGCACCGAGGCTCTCACCGATGGCGAAGCCGATGAGGCAAACACCTGCCAAATGCACGGGGACAAAGAGCAGGATCACCAACATGATGATCAGCTCAACGCAAACCAGCATCACACCGATGCTCATACCCGCATTCAAGGGGATGTTGAGCAGGCGCAGCGGGTCACGGCGCAACGAAGCGAAGGCCATGCGTGCGTTAGCATAAGTATTCATGCGGATACCATAGGCTGCCACGGCATAGGAGCCGAGCATACCGATTACTGTCGATAACAGGATGATAAGCACTTCGCCCACCGACATGTGGCTGAGCCCACCAAAGTAGAAGGCAACCACCACACCGATAAAGACGAACAGGATGGCCAGGAAGCGGCCCTGTTGCTTGAGGTAGGTCGAGCAAGTTTTGTAAATCACTTCACCAATCTCGCGCATGGCGGGATGAACCGGCAGACTCTTAGTCTTCATGAAATGATAGACGCCGAACAGCATTCCCAACACGCACACCAGGAAGCCCCAGTGCAGGAAACTGATTTCATGCAACGACTGTGGCATCACCAAGTCGGCCTCACTGGCATGCAGTCCCAGGCTCGAAACCAATGCCAGAAGAAGGATTAAAGTTTTCTTCATGATGTTTTAATATTACTGTTTTATGTTGAAAATTATTAATTACTGGTTTTCATGAGGATTTCAGAAGATAACACCCCTAAAATCGGGCGCAAAGATACTACCATTTTTTCTAATAGGGCGCATTTTATTGAGAAATTAACACCATCACGACAAAAAATAATTGTTTACCGACGCAAAAAAGGCCAAAACGATGGCAAAAAATTTGGATTTTATCGTTTTTGGCTGACAAAATGGCGACTCTTTTGCCAAAATAGTGGCAAATTCCCAAATTACAATCTATAACCTTGCGGGCCGTTATTCAAACACATAATTAAGGAAATCGTGCAATGGTTTGAGAGGTTGTAAGTCGGCGGCGGCGCGCTCCACCCAGTCCTCGCAGTCAAAGTAACTCTCATCTAGGTGAATGACCAGCAAGTATTCCTTCATTTTCAGGTATTGGGCCAGCGGATGATCCTTAGGGAAGCCTTTAGGCATCGTTTTTAGTGACTGGGACATCCACTGGTAGCGCGAAGTGATATCAGGATGGTTGACGATAGCGAGGAACTCCTCGGGTTCAGCATCAATGAGTCCCCGTAGCTGATCCAGAATAGATTTCTCGGGCCACCAGATGCCGCCACACAACATCAGTTCCTGAACACCGAAGTGGGCATAATAGCACGACTGAACCGTGTGGCGCCCGCCCTTGCCAATGACGCCCGAGAAATAATCCTTGTAGGGGCGCTTATCATGGGAGAAACGGATGTCGCGGTAGATGCGATAGACGCTGTCCTTGATTGAAAGCCCTCTAGCTTGGGGGTCAAACTCTGACACCAGGGCGATGAGGCGTCCCATGTCCTGTTCCCACGCTGATCGCAGGGCATCATATTGATCCTTGTGAGACTTGAACCACGTGCGGTCGTTGTTGATAGCGAGTTGGCGCAGGAATGCCAATATCTCGTGCATATTACTAGCAGATTTCATAGTCGTGACAATTTATTTGCTATTCACAAAAGTAATCAAAATAACCATAACCACAAAAAAAGGTGCATCTAAAGGGAAAAAACATTTTTGAGATTTTTATAGCATTACAGGCCAATAAGCGACAATCATAAAGACGGACAAATGCCAAATCAAAAAAATTATTACTAAAAAACTTGTTTGTTTTAAAAATCGTTACTACCTTTGGCGCGTTCTTAGTAGCAAATTACCTTGTTTAATCAAATAATTATTATAACCTTAATTAATTATCAGTTAATCATTACAGCTTATGAAAAAAATTCTGTTTTTCTTGACTGCCGCTATCATGGCGATGTCATTATCGGCTGCACCTGTTGACCAGGTCACAGCCAAGAAGATTGCACAAAGTTTTCTCACCAATGAGCTTTATGCAGGTCAAATTATGGCTCCTGCAGCAACTCAGCCTGTGCTGCTCAAGGCCGAGATGGGTTCTGCAAAAATCAACACGCCTGTCTATTACATTTACAACACCTCCACAACATTTATTGTAGTCGCCGGTGACGACCGCGCCGATCAAATCCTCATGGTGGGTGACCGTCCTCTTAAAGACATCAACAACCTGCCGTTGGGCATGCAAGACATGCTCGGACAGTACAAGGACCAGATCATGTTCCTGCAGGAGCACCCGGGACTGCAACCCACGAGCGTAGAGGCTCCTAATCCGTCATTTAATGCCACCACCTATGGCCCTCTGCTGACCTGCAACTGGGACCAGGAGGCACCTTATTATAACCAGTGTAAGTTCGGTAGCTACCAGTGCTTGACCGGTTGCCCCGCAACGAGTGCCTCGATGGTATTCTACTTCTGGAAGTATCCCACCGCCGCCACTCCCGTTGTTCCCGGCTACAAGTCGACCATCAGCGTTTCAAGCTATAGTTCAAAGAGCTACACCCACTCGGCGCTGCCCTCGACAACGTTTGACTGGGCTAACATGCTCGACAGCTACACCAGCGGTTACACGACCGCCCAGGGTAATGCTGTCGCCACGCTGATGCACTATGTGGGCCAGGCCGAGCGCATGGGCTACGGTACGAGCTCTGCAGGTGGTAGCGGCGTAAGCGTTGACAGTGTTTGCAACATCCGCGACGCCTTCACCTTCTTCGGTTATGATTCCAGCACCACTCGCTTCGTGAAGAAGACCAGTGCCTACAGTGGAGGCTCGACCCTCTACACAGACTCACAGTGGGCTGCTTTGATTCAAGCTGAGATGGCCGCTGGCCGTCCCATCGTCTTCTGCGCCGTTAGTTCCAATGCTGGAGGCCACGCCTTCAACGTTGACGGTTATAACGGCAGCACCAACAAGTACCACATCAACTTCGGTTGGAGCGGCGACGGTAACGCCTGGTGCTCACTGAACTCCTTCGGCTACAGCAGCTATAATTTCAACGTATACCAGCAGATGGTTATCGGTATCCAGCCGCCTAGTGGCAGCAGCGCAACTCCGACGCTGAGCGTTAGCCCCTCGTCGCTGTCATTCAGCGCAACTGCTGGCGAGACCATAAGCAAGACCTTTACCGTTACCGGTAGCAACCTGACCGGCAATGTGACCTTGACCAAGACTGACGCTAATGGCGTTTACACCATTTCTCCCACCACCATCAGTGCCAGCGCAGCAGCTAGCGGTGCCACCGTTACCGTGACCTACAAGCCCACGGCAGCAGGCACCCAGACCGGCAGCATCACCATTGCCAGCAGCGGAGCAACGAGCAAGACCGTTTCCTTGAGTGGTACTGCAAGCGCTGCAGCCCTCACGACCTACACTCCCGTGATGAGCGCCGCTAATAGCAACTATATCACAAGCTCAAGCTTCCGCGCCGACTGGACCGACCAAACGACCAGTTCCAACGTGTCCAGCTATACCCTGCAAGTGGACAAACAGGGCAGTTCAACCCCGACCACAACGACCCTGCTGGGCACCATCAACGGTAGCAACTACACTGGCAGCTACAAGAGCATCACGCTGAGCGCTCCTTGGGGCGGTACCAACGTGAAGGGTGGTAACAACGCCGTTTACTTCACCAAGAGCGGTAATATCACCTTCACCATCCCCTCGGGCTACAGCAATGCTACCTTCAGCGTGAAGATCACCACCGTATCAGGCACCTATGGCACAGGTAACGTCACCGTGAAGTCAGCCAAGACCTCGGCCGTGGGTCACACCTTCAGCAAGGGTGAGACCTACACTTGGTTAGTGACCGGCAGCGCCGGTGAAAAGATCACCCTGACCACGACAGATGCCAGCTATTCGCCCGACATGTCGCTGATTCAAGTATTTGCCGGCAACACCACGCTCAATGCCAGCGAGACCGGCGATGCTACCAGTCGCACCATCACCGGCATCACCAACAAGTATTACACCGTTAGCAACCTGACTGCCGGCGCTACCTATAATTATAAGGTGAAAGCCCTCTATACCGATGGCACCTCGAGCGCTTGGAGTAATGTCCAGAGTGTTACCCTCAGCGAGGAGTCACCCGCCGCTACTCCCACCCTGACGGTAACTCCCACCAGCCTCAATATGAGCGCAAAGGTTAACGGAACAGCTACCGCAACTTTCAAGGTAACTGGTGCTGACCTCACCGGCAATGTAACGCTCAGCCTGAGCGGTGCTAGCGTCTTCAGCATTTCACCGACCACCATTACTGCTGCCAATGCCGCTAATGGCGTGAACGTGACCGTAACCTACAAGCCCACGGCTTATGGCACACAGACCGCAACTGTCACCGTAGCCAGCTCGGGTGCAACCAGCAAGACCGTTTCCATCACTGGTAATGCTACCCTCGATAAGGCTAATCCCGTGCTGAATGCACCCACTGTAGTTTCAAGCACCAGCTTGACCGCTAGCTGGACTCACGATGTAGATGCCTCGAGCGTATCGAGCTACTCACTGTATGGCACACTGACCGCACAGCCCGAGGGTGGTGATGAGCCCGCATCGACCCTGCTTGGCAGCCTTGACGGCAGCAACTATCCCGGCAGCTATGCCAGCATCACGCTGACTTCGCCGTGGGGTGGCAGCAATGTGAAGGCCGGTAACAACGCTATCTACACCAAGAATTCGTCCTCATGGTGGTCAACCAGCTATGGCAACATCACATTCACTGTTCCCTCGGGTTACACCAACGCTACCTTCACCGTTCAGATCACTACTGCCAACAGCAGCTATGGCACCGGTACCATCACCGTGAAGTCGGCCAAGACCTCGGCGGTAACTTATAGCTTCAGCCAGGGTGGAACCCAAACCTGGACTGTGACCGCAAGCGCTGGTGACAAGATCACCATCTACTCGACCGACAGCAGCTACTCGCCTGATATGGCTTATATCGCCATCTATGCCGGCACGATGAACCTCAACGCTACGGCAACCGGTGACAACACCAACTTTGTCATCACCGATATTGACGCTAGCAGCACCGGTATCACCTTGAGCAACCTGGTTGAGGGCGGCACCTACAGCCTCTATCTCGTTGCCAACTATGTTGACGGCACCACCGCTACCAGCAACACCCAGGAGGTAACGCTCGTAACCGTGAACATGGGTAACAATACCGCCATCAACTCGATTGCAGCCGAAGATGACGAGATTGAGTCGATTACCTATTACAACATGTCTGGTGTCCAGAGCAAGGAGCCTTGGGACGGCATCAACATCGTGGTAACCCGCTACAAGAGCGGCGCTGTGAAGAGCAGCAAGGTAATGCGTTAAAGTATTAGTATACACTGAAATACTTCACTAATCGTGAGGGTGGTGTCAACAGTGGCGCCACCCTCATTATTGTTATAGAAATATAAAATCTTAGAACACATGCATGAAAAACCAAGAAAACTTTTGGGGTTTTAAAAGTTTTCTCTAATTTTGCACCCTCAAAAGAGAGAAAGTAAACAACTAAGCACATATCATGGATATTAAGGAACGCATTTTGACAGAATGCAGCCAGATGCTCATGAGCGCGGGCCCCTCATCGATGACGATGGACGACGTGGCGCGTGCATGTGGCATCTCCAAGCGCACACTCTATGAGACTTTCCCTGACAAGAGGACACTGATTGAAGAGTGTGTCAGCCGTCAGCACAAAGCCAAGAATACCGAGATCAAGGAAATCTTTGAGACATCCAGCAACTGCTTTGAAGCGATGTACCGCGTCTATCAGCGCGCGCGCAAGATGTATGCTAACACTTCGGTAGCTTTCATCAACGACATCAAGCGGTTGTATCCCGACATCTTCAACCAGCACATGGGAAATGAGAAAGTGACCGTTGACGGCCTTTCAAGCGTGTTGCGCAAGGCCCAAGACGAGGGTCTGGTCATCAAGCGCATCAATCCTGAGATTGCGGCCTACCTGTTTGTGGCCTCAATGAGGGAGTTGCATGAGAACAACCATTTCGCTCAGTATGGTTTCAAGAGCGATGACATGTTTGACCACGTCTTCATCAGCTTCCTGCGTGGTGTGGCAACAATCAAGGGTATCGAGATGATTGAGTACCTTGAGAAAAATCAACCCGAAAATCAATAAAACGACCTATACAATGTTCAACAAGAAGTATTTTTACATTATTTTATTAATGCTACTCGGCAATGCCGTGAGCGGTCATGCTCAGCTGTCGCTCTCGCTCGATGATTGCATACGCATTGCCCTGAACGAGAATCCCACCATCAAGGTGCAGGAGATGGAAATCACCCGCGTGGACTACAGCCGCAAGGAGACTCTAGGCCAGTTGTTCCCCTCCATTAACCTTGCAGGCCAGTACCAGCGCAACCTGTCGTTGCAGACGATGTACATGGACACCGAAGCCGGCACCATGGCCATCAAGATGGGTAGCGACAACACCCACGCTGCAGGTCTCCAGGCGTCTATTCCCCTGATCGTGCCTCAGTTGTGGAAATCTATCAAGTTGAGCGAGAACCAGATTCTCCAGAATTTGGAATCGGCCCGCGCCAACAAGTTATCACTGGTCAACCAGGTGGAAAAGGCCTACTATGCGCTGCTGCTCGCCATGGACAGCAAACGCGTGATTGAGGAAAACCATGCTACCGCCAAGTTGAATGCCGACATCTTTCAGAAGAAGTATGAATTGGGTGCAGCATCGGAATATGACGTGTTACGCGCCAATGTCGCTGTGACCAACCTTGAGCCTTCGATTCTTGAAGCCGAGAACTCCATCGACGCCCTGCTGCTCCAGCTCAAGGTGCTCATGGGCATGGATGTGCGCACCGAGATTGCTCCGAGCCAGCAATTAGATGACTTCAGGGGCGAGATGTATGCTCGCGCATTGAGCAACACCCTGGGCGCCGACACAGCGCTGACCAACAACACCAGCCTCAAGGCGCTGGACTTGCAAACCGACTACCTGAAGAAAGTACTCGATGTGCAGAAGATGGCATGGTACCCCACCCTAACAGGAAGTGCCAGCGTCATGTGGCACTCGATGAATAATGGCAGCCCCTTTACCGGACTGCGCTGGAGCCGCGCGTCAAACGTTGGCTTGACACTCGCCTTCCCCATCTTCCAGGGTGGACAGCGCTATTACAAGCAGAAACAAGCCGAAATCGCCGTTGAGGAGATGAAGTGGCAGCGCGAGAATCTGGAACGCGGTCTGCACATGCAGGTAGCCACCCAGAACAATACCATTGCCAAGAACATCAAGCAGATTGAGAGCAACGAAGCAGGCGTGACCATGGCACAGAAGGCCAATGACATCATGCAGAAGAGCTTCAAGATCGGCGCCGCCTCGTTCATCCAGCTGCGCGACACCGAGGACGCCCTGATGGCAGCCCGCCTGGCTTACTATCAGGCTATTTACAACTACCTGGTAGCCGAGAGCGACCTGGAGTATGTGCTGGGTAATACCCCTCACGTGAGATAATGTCCTTGAAGAAAGAAAACAACAACAAACTACATAATCAAACAAAATGAAGACAAAGAAACTTTTAGCAGCTGTGATGCTTGTACTGGCACTGGCATCATGTTCCAGCAAAGACGAGAAAAAGGCAGCCGCCCCGAAGGAAGAACTGCCCATCGTCGAGGTAGTCACCATCGGTGAGCAGGCCGTACCGCAAATGAGTGAATACACCGGTACCGTTGAAGCGTTCAAGACCAACAACATCTCGTCAAACAGCGGTGCGCGCATCAAGCGCATCCTCGTTGATGTGGGTTCGCGCGTGGCTCGTGGCCAGCGCCTGGTCATCCTTGACGACGTGAACATCGCCCAGCAGCAGATTTCGCTCGCTAACCTGAAGCGCGAACTGGACCGTGCACGCGAACTGGTTAAGATCGGTGGAGGCACACAGCAGGCTGTGGATCAGTTGCAGGCACAATATGATGCCACGGCACGTGCTATCCGCACCATGCAGGAAAACACCGTGCTCACCTCGCCCGTGAGCGGTGTGGTTACTGCCAAGAACTATGACGCCGGTGACCTGCCCGCAGGACTTCCCGTGCTGACAATCGAGCAGCAGAACCCCCTCAAGGTTATCGTCAACGTGAACGAGAGCGAGTATCCCAAGGTTAAACGTGGCATGCCCGTGAAGGTGACTTTTGACACCTATGGTGACGAGGTTTTCCAAGGCCAGGTTTATCTGATTCATCCTACCGTTGATCCCACTAGCCGCACATTTGCAGTGGAAGTGGCCATCACCAACCGCAGCGACAAGGTGCGCACCGGCATGTTCGCCCGTGTAGGCTTCAACTATGGCACCACACACAGTGTCGTTGTCCCTGACCGTGCTGTTCAGAAGCAGGTGGGCTCGGGCGTGCGTTACGTGTGGGTTTACCAGGGTGGTGAGGTCGAGCTGCGCGAGGTCGAGCTGGGCCAGCGACTGGAAGACCGCTACGAGATCAAGGGCGGACTCACCGCTGGTAGCCAAGTGGTAATTGCCGGTGCATCCCGCCTAACCGACGGAGCTAAAGTCCAACTCAAGAAATAACACATCCAACGGCTATGAGTTTATATTCCAGTTCAGTTAAACGACCAGTGACCACGATCCTTGTGTTCGTGGCGCTGATTGTGCTGGGTCTGTTCTCGCTCCGCAGCCTGCCTATTGACCTGTTCCCCGATGTGGAGACCAACACCATCATGGTGATGACCTCCTATGCGGGTACCAGTGCATCGGACATTGAGCAGAACGTGACCCGTCCCCTTGAGAATGCGCTCAACTCGGTTGAGCACCTCAAGCACATCACGTCGAACAGCCGTGAGAACATCTCGATTGTTACCCTAGAGTTTGAATTCGGCTACAATATCGAGACATTGACTAACGACGTGCGTGACAAACTCGACATGGTGTCGAGCATGCTGCCAGACGATGCCAACACGCCCATCATCTTCAAGTTCAGCAGCGACATGATTCCTATCGTGTTGCTGTCGGTACAGGCTAGCCAGAGTATGCCTGGCTTGTATAAGATTCTTGATGAAAACGTTGCTAACCCGCTGGCTCGCGTCGATGGCGTGGGTTCAGTGTCCATCGCCGGTGCGCCCAAGCGTGAGATCCACATCTATCTGGATCCCCTGCGCATGGAGGCATATAACCTGAGCGTCGAAACTGTAGCTGCTCTTGTCGGTGCCGAGAACCGCAACATTCCCGGTGGTACGTTTGATATCGGTAACGAGACCTACCCCCTGCGTGTGCAGGGTGAGTTCAGCGATCCACAGCAGATGGGTGCCATGGTCGTGGGCATGTCGCCCAGTGGCGGTGTGGTACACCTGCGTGACGTGGCCCGCATCGACGACTCACTCGAGGAACGTGCCCAGGAGAGCTACAACAATGGCCAAAAGGGTGCGATGATCATCGTGCAGAAACAATCCGGTGCTAACTCAGTGCAGATTTCAGAAAAGATTGCCAATGAGTTGCCCAAAATCCAGAAGAACCTGCCCAGCGACATCAAGTTGGGTTACATCGTGGACACGAGCGACAACATCCGCAGCACCATCGCCTCGCTGGTCGAGACCGTGTTGTTCGCCCTGTTGTTCGTGGGTATCGTGGTGTTTGTGTTCTTGGGACGCTGGCGCGCTACCGTCATCGTGCTGGTGACTATCCCTATCTCGCTGATTGCTTCGTTCATCTACTTGTATGTGACAGGTAACTCATTGAATATCGTGTCTCTGTCGGCCTTGTCAATCGCCATCGGTATGGTGGTCGATGACGCCATTGTGGTTCTGGAGAACGTCACGACGCACATCGAGCGCGGTTCGGCCCCCATGCAGGCTGCCGTCAATGGCACCAATGAGGTGGCCCTGTCAGTAATGGCCTCGACCTTGACGCTGATTGCCGTGTTCTTCCCGCTGACGCTTGTCAAGGGTATGACCGGTGTGCTGTTCAAGCAACTGGGATGGATGGTGACCATCATGATGGTGCTGTCGCTCATCTGCGCCTTGATGTTGACGCCTATGCTGTGTAGCCGCTTGTTGCGCCTCAACGTGGGTGACACCAAAATCTTCCAAAAGGTTTATGGCCCCATCCTTAAGGTGCTTGACAAGATTGATGACTTCTATGCCAAAGTGCTTGACAAGTGCGTTGCCCACCGCTGGATCACTACTGCAACAGCATTAGGCGTATTTATTGCCTCCATGTTCCTGATGAAGTTTGTCGGCACTGAGTTCTTCCCGACCAACGATAACGGCCGTTTGGGCGTCACGCTGGAGTTGCCCATCGGTTCGCGTGTGGATTTAGCCAAGGACGTCAGCCAACGTCTGTACAAGGAGTGGACTAAGAAGTATCCCGAAATCCAGTCCTTTAACTACACCGTTGGCCAAGCCAGCAGCGACAACACCTTTGCCTCGATGCAGAGCAACGGCTCACACATCATCTCGATGAATATCATGCTCAGCAAGGCCAACGAACGCAAACGCGGCATCACCGAGATTGCCGGCATGATGCGTGAAGACCTCAAGCAGTATCCCGAGTTGAAGCGATCCCTCGTTAACGTGGGTGGTGGCCGTGGAGGCGGCATGAGCGGACAGAACACCGTCGATTATGAGATTTATGGCTATGACTTCACTAAAACCGACAGTGTGGCCCAACGCTTGAAACGCATCCTCGAAAAAGTGCCCGGAGCTGCCGACATCAACATCAGCCGCAGCGACTACCAGCCCGAATATCATGTGGACTTTGATCGCGAGAAACTGGCCTTGTACGGCTTGAACTTGAGCACTGCGGCCACTGCCCTGCGTAACCGCATCAACGGTACGACAGCCAGTTACTTCCGTGAGGACGGTATGGAGTACGACATCAAGGTGATGTATGATCCCGAACACCGCCGCAGCATCAGCGATATTGAGAACATCATGCTCTATAACGCCATGGGAACGGGTGTGCGCCTCAAGGAGGTGGGCACCGTGACCGAGCAGTTCTACCCACCCACCATCGAGCGTAAGGACCGTGAGCGCATCATCACCGTCTCGACTGTTATCCAAGACCGTCCCATGAGTGAGGTGATTGCCGAGGCTCAGCCGCTCATCGACAAGATGGACAAGCCCGGCGACGTGATGATCCAGCTGAGTGGTAGCTTTGAGGACCAGCAGGATTCGTTCGGTGACTTGGGTACCCTGGGACTCTTGATTATCCTGCTCGTTTACATCGTGATGGCCGGTCAGTTTGAGTCATTCACCTATCCTGCCATCATCATGACTTCGATCATGTTCGCATTCTCGGGTATCGTGCTCATCCTGCTATTGACGCACACCAACCTGAATGTGATGTCGATGATTGGTGGTATTATGCTGATTGGTATTGTGGTGAAAAACGGTATTGTGCTCATCGACTACATCAACCTGAACCGTGAGCGCGGCATGAGCATCCGCCGAGCTGTGATCAACGGCGGTCACTCTCGTCTGCGTCCTGTGCTCATGACGTCACTGACGACCATCCTGGGTATGGTGCCTATGGCAGTGGGTACCGGTGTGGGTAGCGAGATGTGGCGCCCGATGGGTACCGCCGTGATTGGTGGTTTGGCCATGTCAACACTGATGACCTTGCTGTTTGTGCCCACGATGTACACCATCTTTGCGCTGACGGGCATCCGCCGCAACCGCAAGAAGATGGCCAAAGAGCATGCCGCTAAATAGATAACAGTTAATAGATAACAGTTAACAGTTTTTGGGCTTTTGGCGTCAGTATTCATACTAAAAGCTGAAAACTTCAAACTAGAAAAAAGAATATGAAAGCGATATTTATAGCCTTTGACGAGGCCTATTATGACCGCATTGTCGAGAAGCTGCAACTGCTCAACTGCCGTGGTTTCACGGGGTGGCGCGAGGTGCAGGGACGTGGCAGCAAGACAGGTGAGCCACATTATGCCACCCACGCTTGGCCATCCATCGCCTCGGCTATCCTGACCGTGGTCGATGACCGTCGCGTGGACGTCGTTCTTGACGAGTTACACCAGATGGACATGGCAACGCCCAAGCTGGGTCTAAGGGCCTTTGTGTTGCCTGTTGAGCGTACGATCTGACCCGACAACAGCCATGAAGAGAATACTTGTCATAGTGACACTACTGCTAGTCACCGCAACCACGAGCGTTGCGGTGGCTCAGGAGTTCACACAGGAGCGTTCCAAGCAACCCGCCAAGAGCAAAAAGCAGCGTGTGGAACCCTCTTACGCGTGGAGCGTGAGCGAGCCGTTGGGCTTGCAATTCCCCTCGACCATCGACACGCTATTCCTGGACTACCACCGTACGATGGTGCCCTCGCTGGTGAGCGACGCGTGGCTCACCACGGGCAACTATGGCGCGCCAGGGCAAAACCAGATCTTTTTTGAACGCCCCTTGACCAGCGAGTTCTTCATGGAAGACGCCATCGAGGCGTGGATGCACGACACACACACGATGCGCTTCTACAACACGCGCATCCCCATGACGCTGTTGAGCCACTCGACCGGCGGTGACAAGTACAGCAACCTAGACCGCACCCAACTGGAATTCTCGGGCAACGTGAACCGCAAGACCCAAGTGGGCGGCGGCATCGACTACATCTACAGCAAGGGCTCCTATGACGCGCAGGCCGACAAGGACTTCACGTGGCGCCTGTTCGGGTCACACATGGGCGACCGCTACGAGATGCAGGCGTTTTTTGACCACTATAACTACACCACCAAGGAGAGCGGCGGCATCACCGACGACCTCTACATCACCGACCCTGCCGTGGTACAGGGCGGCGAAACCCGCGTGGATAACAAGAGCATCCCCACACGACTGAGCGCTACTCACAATCACCTGGAGGGTAGCCAGTTGTGGCTCAATCAGCGCTACAAGGTGGGCTTTTACCGCTATCGCCGCGACAGCGTCACCGACACCATCATTGACCGCACTTATGTCCCCGTGACGAGTTTCATCTGGACACTGGACTTCAAGCACAGCAAGCACCAGTTCATCAACACCTCGGGCAGTGAGGACGCGACCTTCTTTGATCACACCTATCTGGGCCTGGGCGGCACCGATGAGAATACCCGTTACTGGCGGTTGCGCAACACCGTGGGCGTGTCAATGCTGGAAGGCTTCAACAAGTACGCCAAGTTTGGTTTCTCGGTCTATGGTACCCACGAGGTGAGACGTTATACCCAAGTGACCGACAGCATCACGGACATCATATACAACGTATTGCCCAATGGATTGGATCGCGTGCCTGCCACAGTGGACCACAGCGCGACGCAAAACCTGCTGTGGCTGGGGGGACAGCTGACCAAGCAGCAAGGTTCGCTGCTGCGCTACAACGCCACGGCGCAATTTGGCGTGCTGGGCGACGCGGCGGGCGAGATCGATATCACGGGTGACGTGACCACGAGGTTCCGTCTGCTGGGCGACACGGTGAGCATCAAGGGTTACGGCTACTTCAAGAATCTGGCGGTACCGTACCTGTTGCAAAACTTCGTGTCCAACCACTTCATTTGGCACAACGACTTCAGCAAGACCAAGCGCGTGCGCGTAGGTGGCGAGCTGGACATACCATTCACGTGGACCAACGTGAATGTGGGCTACGAGACATTGAACGACTACATCTATTGGGATGCCAACGGCCTGCCCGCACAGCACGTCGGCGCCATCCACGTGTTGAACGCCCGACTGCAACAGGGGCTGCATTTCAAGGCCTTTAACTGGGACAACAGTGTCACCTTGCAGACGAGCAGCAATGAAGAGGTGCTGCCATTGCCTAAGTTCGCGGTCTATAGCAACCTGTACGCCCGCTTCATCATCGCCCGTGTGCTCCACGTGCAGCTGGGTGTGGACTGCAACTACTACACCAAGTACTATGCGCCCGTCTACAACCCCGCAACGATGACCTTCCATAGTCAGCAGGAGATGAAATGCGGCGACTTTGCCATCATGAACCTCTATGCCAACTTCAAGATGAAGCAGGCCCGCTTCTTCATCGCTTGGACCCATTTCAATCAGAAGGTTCACAGCGGCGACGCCTATTTCGCCACACCTCACTACCCGCTCAATCCCGCCCGATTACAACTCGGCGTCAGCGTCAACTTCGTCAACTAAACAGCTGTTCGATCCCACGCAAAGGCGCGAAGGTTTATTTTTTCACATGTAATTACCGTGAATTTTCCATTAATTATATGATTAATTCACGACTACTTTTTTAATGCGAATTACGCTAATTAAACTAATTATCGATAAAATTGTTTATAAATTGTTGAAATCAATGTGGATAGCATTGTATTTCTTGTACTTATTGTTTTCGATTTAATTAATTGTTGTGCGAGTTGTCCAAGTTGTTTTTAAGAAAATTCGGATGCCAAGCCGAAATATCGGTTGTTTTTAACTTTTGCAGCAGATGCCGATTCCTGTTTTGAGAAAAAACGGGTTGCGTTTCAACGAAAATCAAATATAATTTGGATTTTGTAACCGCACTTGCACTAATTTTGTGTACCTTTGCCAGTCGAGAAATAAACTTCATATCATTAACACAATAAATCAAGCAACAAGAGTAAATTATGCCTAAACTATCAGAACGCAGCATGAAGATGCCGGCATCGCCCATCAGGAAGCTGGCTCCGTTTGCAGCCGAAGCTAAGAAACGCGGTATCAAAGTGTATCACCTGAACATCGGTCAGCCTGACATCCACACCCCTGAGGAAGGTCTGGAAGCAATCAAGCACGTGGACCGCAAGGTGCTGGAATACTCGCCCTCACAGGGCATCCCCAGCTATGTGGAGAAGCTGGTAGGTTACTACAAGCGCTATAACATCGACCTGAGTGTTGACGACATCATCGTGACCTGCGGTGGCAGTGAGGCCGTGCAGATGGCCTTCATGGTGTGCCTCAATCCTGGTGACGAAGTCATTATTCCGGAGCCTGCCTATGCCAACTACATGGGCTTTGCCTGCGAGACCGGCGCCGTGGTACGCACCATCACCACCCACATCGAGGACGGCTTTGCCCTGCCTCCCGTCGAGGAGTTTGAGAAGGTCATCAACGAGCGCACCCGCGCCATCATGATCTGTAACCCCAACAACCCGACCGGTACACTCTACAGCCGCGAGGAGCTCATGCGCCTGCGTGACCTGGTGAAGAAATATGACCTGTTCCTGTTTGCCGACGAGGTTTACCGCGAGTTTATCTATAGCGACGCGCCCTACACCAGCGCGATGCACCTCGAGGGTATCGAAAACAACGTGATCATGATCGACAGCGTGTCCAAGCGCTACAGTGAGTGCGGTATCCGCATCGGCGCCTTCATCACCCGCAACAAGGAAGTGCGTGCTGCTGCCATGAAGCTGGCTCAGGCCCGTCTGAGTCCTCCCCTGCTGGGTCAGATCGTCGCCGAGGCTTCGCTCGACGCTCCCCAGGCCTACCACAAGGGCGTCTATGACGAGTACATCGCTCGCCGTAACTGCCTGGTGGAGGGATTGAACAAGATTCCCGGTGTCTTCTGTCCGATGCCCATGGGTGCCTTCTACACCGTGAGCAAGCTGCCGGTGAAGGACATCGACGACTTCTGCCGCTGGTGCCTTGAAGAGTTCAACTACGAGGGCGAGACCGTGATGATGGCACCTGCCAGCGGTTTCTATGCAACCCCCGGCTTGGGTAAGGACGAGGTGCGCATGGCCTACGTCTTGAAGATCGAAGACCTGAAGCGTGCCCTGGTAGTGCTCGAGAAAGCTCTCGAGGCCTACAACGCCCGCTAAACTACACAACTTATTATTCTACAGCCGCCAGTCCAATCGTCTGGCGGCTTTTTTTGTCTGGTATAGGGGTATTGCAAGAATAACAAGAAAATTGTATCTTTGCATTCCAATAAAAACACGATAGCAATGATAAGACAACAGAAACCCGCGAGGCGGGGACAGATGATACTTTACGTGGCATTGCTCGCCATTGTTGTGGCGTGCATGGTGGCACTGAGCCTGTGTGACCGACCCAAGGTGGCACCTGAGGACCGAGCCAGCGGTGGCGACACGTTGGATATTGCCATCGAGTACTCACCTGTGACCTACTACACCTATGATGACACGCTGGGTGGCTACAACTATGACCTGTTGCGCTTGATGAGTGGCAAAGCACGATGCCCCATGAAGTTCCATCCCGTAGTGACACTTGAGAAGGCTCTGGGTGGTCTTGAAGAGGGACGCTATGACGTGGTGGTGGCACAATTTCCCATGACGGCTGGTGACACATCGCGGTTTGCTTTTACTGAACCCATCTACATTGACCAGCAGGTACTCGTCCAGCGGCGCAGTAGCCACGCCATCCACTCTCAACTGGATCTCGCGGGTGATACCGTGTGGGTGGTCAAGGGCTCGCCCATGGTGCAGCGCATCGCTAGCCTGAGCCGCGAGATCGGTGACACCATCTATGTCCATGTCGATGAGTTGTATGGCCCCGAACAGTTGATGATGATGGTCGCAGCTGGCGAAATCCGCTATGCCGTTGTCAACCGCTCGATAGCCCGTGCCATGGCGTCACGTCTGCCCAATATTGACCGATCGGTTGCCATCAGCCTGTCACAATTCCAGTCATGGATGGTTTCCAAGGACCGCCAGGGCCTGTGTGACAGCCTCAACAAGTGGCACCATCAGATTAAACTTGACACAACTGCCTATCTGGACCTACAGAGGCGATACTTTGGCGGCACATTTCCAACCCTGGCACGATAATTAATTATATCGGCTGCACCTCAGCCATCGATGCAAGCATCATGGCGTTCGGTTGGCACGAAATTGAATATTATCGGCTGCACCTCAGCCATTGATGCAAGCATCATGGCGTTCGGTTGGCACGATAATTGCAGTGTTTAGGTACATTTTACCCTTATCACATCACTACAACAACGTCAACAAAAACACCAAGCAGTATGAGAATCAGGAAAAAACAAGCATCAGCAACCAGTGACTTTGAGCAGTTCCTCAAAGCCTATAATTGTACCTACCATGTTGAAAAAGACAAGAGTGCAACAACCTACAACTTTGAGTTTCAAGCGGCACAATTTGTCGCAACCATCCGCAGCCAGAATGACTGCGTAGAGATCACTTATCCCTGCATGTCAGTAGTTGGCATCGACTACCTGGACTTGGTAAGATCCAAGTGCAACGAACGCAACAACAGCAATATCCTGTTCAAGTTCACCTACTCCATCGACCACGAGGAGAACCGCTTGAATGTACACCTGTCCTTCTTTAACAACAGCGTTACACCTGAGCTGATCGCTCACGAGCTGGGAGCAGCCTTCCATTTCCAACGCGAGTGGCAGCGCGACCTCGACAGTGCCATCGACGACAGCAAGGACACCAAAAACCATGATTTGGAGAGTGACTTGTACAAGTACCAGCGCGAGATGTTCCTGTTACGCCGCATGGAGATGAGTCAGCAACTTGACGGCCTCACCGCCAATATCGCCAGCAGTACCAAGGCCTTGCCCCTGTGGAAGGCGTTGGAGACTGTGGCACCGCTGCCTGCAGCCCACCTATTGTTCATGACAGTGAATACCGTGAATGGCCAGCAACAGCTCAAAAATGAGGATGAAATACGCAATTTCGACCTGCGCAGCGCCCTTGTTGATGGCCAGGGCAAGCAGGCAAGGCTCACGCGTGACTATGCCCTGCTCGACCTGCATTACACTCAAGGCGAGGACCAGCAGCCGCTGATGACCACTATCGCACTCACTGCCGAGGGCGAGGATGACCACTCCATCTACACGCGCGTGACCATCACCCACCCCATGCGCAATGCCAGCCGCCGCAACTCGCTAAGTAACGAGAAACGGCAACCAATGAGCACCAGCATGCTCATCGCGCTTGACCGCAGCGATGACCACCAGCGTCAGCAGGAGTTTGAATACATGTGGAGTGACGCGCGCCTCAAAGCCCAGGGCAAAGAGAAAGACAACCTGAGTGATGACCAGAAGATGTTGTGCCAAGTGAACAATGCCGATGAGGCCTACAACCTGTATTGGGGGCAGCGCATGTTCAACAACGGTCGTTATTATGAGGCTATATTGTATCTGGAGAACCTGTTCAACTCCTATCGCGGGGACTTCTTTGAAATGAGCGCCGAGCGCAAGCACATGTTCATTGAGGTGGCCTACAAGCTGGGCTTCTGCTACAACGAACTGGGCTTGTACAAACAGGCCTTCTATTACCTTGACCTGATGGCCAGTGACGGCAACATCCGCCACACGATGGAACTGGTGAACGCCCTGGCCAACAGCAAGGACATGCGCCTGTTCAGTTACACCGAGGGGATTATGGAAGAGGTGAAGCGCAACTTTGAAAATAATGACGAATTGCCCGACAACATCAAGGATTTCATTAATTTCCTGAGACGTCGCCGCGGCTATGCCTTCATCGACTTCAACGATCTGGATAAGGCCGAGAAAATCTTCACCGCCATGCTTGACGAGGAAGATAACGCCGACTATGCCATCAACGGACTCGCCACTATCAAGAAGCTGAGGGAACAACGAGACAAAGGCATCTCACCCCAAGAGCCTGAGGCCAACAAGTAAAACATAGTTGACCCAATAGGTCATTATCACAGAGTGGCACCCCCAGTAACTAGAGGGATGCCACTCCTTATTGTATCTTAAAGGGGGTGTCATCATTATGACTTGGTTAAGTGACCGTGCTATCGCACGGGAAATTAAAACAAATTATTTAAAAAATTAGATAAAAATTTTAATACAAAACTTGTTTTAATTTTCCACCCGAAGGGCGGTTATAATTCCAGCAGTTGAATTATGACACAGCCTCTTGTTATTCAACCAAATCGATTGACTTAATCAAGTCAGCACTAGTCAACTAGGCTCCCTTAGCATTGCCGCTCAGGAGCATATCGATAAGGGCTGTCACATCAGCTATGTTTACAATGCCATCATCGTCCACGTCGGCATTAGCGGGAACAGTGCCGCCACTCAGCAGAATGTCTATCAAAGCGGTCACATCGGCGATGTTCACAACACCATCACCATCCACGTCACCAGGCATGGGCACATCGATTCTTTCCCAGGTGCTTCCAGTCCATCGTAGGCAAACCCAGTTCTTTCTTTTGGCGGTTAACACTTGTGCGTCAGTTATAACGTTGCCCTCGTCGACATTGTCCAGGACAGCAATTTCGCCTGGGATGCTTCCTGGGACTGTTGGCAGGCTGTTCACTAAGTTGGTCATATTATTGCCGCTGATGTGGTTCTGCCAGATAGAGAGATTGTTCAGTGAGGTGCAGCCCGACAAGTCAAGTGAACTTAAATTGTTCATGTTAATCCAAGCGCTCTCTAATGCCGGGCAGTTATATAAATAGACTGAGGACAGTTGAGAATTGCCAGAACAGCGCAACGTAGTCAAATTCGGGTTACCCGAAACCCTGACAAAAGATAAATTTGGCTTGTAATTGAGTGTCAACGTGGAAATCTTGTTGTTGCGGCAGTACAACTTCTCAAGATTGGTCATCGAGTTCACAGCACTCAAATCGGTTATAGCGCAGTCCTCACAGTCCAGATAAGTGATGGCGGTACAGTCTCCCAGACCAGTAATCTCCGCCAAATTGTAGTTGTAATAACACTCCAGACGCTCAAGCGCCGTACATCCCGTAACATTGAGTGTGGTCAAATTGCCATTATAGCAATAGATGAGTTTCAGTGAGGTGCAATTGTTGCAATTAATCTTAGTCAAATTTGGCTTATTGCTTGCTACTAGGGAGGTTAGCTTGGTGGAATAGCAGATTAGGGTCTGCAATTCTGAGCAATTTGACAAGTAAAGTGAGGTAAGGTTTGAGTTGGGGGCACAATCCAGATAAGTCAGTTTGGTATTAGCGTACAAGTCAAGCGAGGTAAACGAGTTACCCCAGCAACGCAGTTCCTTCAATTCGGTAAAGAACTCAATACCCTTCATGTTGGCGATACCCTTACTATACACGCTTAGGGATGTCATATTGGCGATGTCATATTGAGTAAGGTATCCATCAGGATAGAGTGAGAGAAGATAATTGCGGAAATTCGCATCAGGGAAATTGGTGGAGTTAATCATGACGACATCCAACGCCATGATGTTTCTGCAATACCCCTGCCATCTAAAACTATCTTGAAAATCCGATAATACACTAGGCAAAACATATAGGCAATCAGCCGATCCTGCAACATAATCAGTACCCCAGCCCCAAGTACTCATAATCCCTGGTTCTGTTGAATAGCACTCAATTGAAGAGAAGCCACATCCCTCAAAGGCATGATAACCAATATCTTCCACAGTAGCGGGAATGACAAGGTAACTAATGCCTGAATTCTTAAATGCATGGGCTCCAATAGCATCAACAGTGTAAGTCACACCATTATATGTGACTTGACGGGGAATATCTACCCTTCCACTGTAATTAGTTTCATCGATTGCAATACAAGGTGAATCTTCTTCAAAATCGCCTGTGACTTCAACGGTTGAACTACTTGTTCTATTGTAGTAGATGCCATCTTTGTAGAAGTCATAGGCGCTGGCAGTTACTGCCGTTCCCGCTAGCAAGAGCAGCAAAAGCAATGTTTTAAGATAAAGATAATGAGGTTTCATAAGGATAATGGTTTTGGTGCCTCCTGCGTCCCTCGAATTTGGCGTTAAAGTATTAGTAGTTCAAAAGCGCAGGGACTTAGTTTGTCCTCCGCGGGACAACGCGCTTTCTTCTCGTGAATAGTACAACTGCCCGCCGCTAAGGGATACCCCCTTATGCGACGCGCGCAACAAAGATAGTATAAAAAATTAAAAAAGCAAAAAATACTATCTATTCTTCAAAAATAAATAGTATTTATGGTATTTTTATTCTAGTACGGTTTTCTTGTGAAGGGCGGTGCCAAAATAGCGCGGGATGGGTGTCTCAAAGACTAATGGCTCGCCAGTAACGGGATGGTAGAACGCAAGTTTAAACGCATGCAGGCACATGCGCTTGCCTGGGTCGTCCTGATGCCCATACTTGCCGTCGCCCACCACGGGATGCCCGATGTCGGCCATGTGGACGCGGATTTGGTTCTTTCGCCCCGTGAGCAAGTGCAAAAAGAGCAATGAGCGCTCAGGGCCGGGCTCAATGAGTTCCCACTCGGTAGCGGCAAACTTGCCGCCATCGTCAACGGGGCTGCTCACGACCACCATGCGCTCGGTGTCATGCAGCCAGCTCTCGACCTTACCTTGAGGCTGCTCCATGATGCCCTCGACCACAGCGACATAGCGACGGTCTATAATCGTGCTGTGCCAATCGGCGGTCATCTGTTGTTGGACATCCACGCTCTTGGCATAAACCATGAGTCCCGACGTGCGCACATCCAAGCGATGCACCACATGGGCCGTGCAACGCTGATGTGTCTCGGTAAAATGACGGTCCAGCAGCGTTTTCATGTTCAGGCTACCGGCTCCCACAGGCATCGACAGCACGCCCTGCTGCTTATCCACCACCACAATCCAACGATCCTCATAGACAATGCGGTAGTAGGGATTATTGGCCGATGACGGGCGGGCATGGCGGCGAATGCTCACCACGCATCCCTCATCTAGCGGGTAATCGACATGGGTCTGTACCTGCCCGTCAACAGTGACGCCTCCATGGCTCAAAATGGCCTTGGCCTTGTTGCGGCTGATGCCGTCCAGGCAGTGCATGACAAAATTGAGCAACTTGTCGGGCTGCTTGACCTCACGCACGATGGCCTTGTCATCGTTGCGGGGCACGCGGTGGTTATGCTGTCGTCCCATTTGATATAGTATTTTTAGTCAAAGATATGGCGCAGACGGGAGAAAATGCGGCTCTTGTCGCTGTCGCTGGGCTTGACATGCTCACCGCCCTGCAGGGTGGTGATGGCCTCCTTCTCCTTGTCGTTGAGTTTCTCGGGCATATACACCATGACATTAATGAGCAGGTCACCTGTGCCATAGCGCTCGGGCGAGGGCAGACCTTTGCCGCGCAAGCGCAGGATGCTACCAGGCTGGGTACCGGGCTTGATGGTGACACGTGCTTTGCCATCGACTGTAGGCACTTCCACCTTACCGCCGAGCACTGCCGTGGGAATATCCAGCATGAGGTTGTAGATGAGGTCATTACCATCGCGGGTGAGTTGAGCATCACGCACTTCCTCGATAACCACGAGCAGGTCACCGGGCACACCGCCACCAGGAGCATCATTACCCTGGCGACCCATGCGCAGCGTCATGCCGTCGGATACGCCAGCGGGAATGCTGATGCTCACGACCTCTTCCTTGCGCACAAGTCCCTTGCCGCTGCAATGGGGGCATGTTTCCTTGATGCGCTTGCCACTGCCGCCACAGGTGTGGCACACGCTCTGGGACTGCATGGTGCCGAACATGGTGCGCTGCATGCGGGTCTCCACGCCCGTACCGCCGCAAGTTGGGCAGGTCTCAAGCGCAGTGCCGTTCTTGGCGCCAGTGCCGTGGCAATGGTCACATGACTTCATGCGCGGGATGCGCAGCTTTTTCTCGGCGCCCTTGGCAATCTCGGACAAGGTCATCTTGACGCGCACACGCAGGTCGGTACCGCGCTTCACGCGCTGTGCCTGACTGCTCGCACCGCCGCCAAAAAAGTCGCCGAAGCCGCCAAAACCACCGAAACCGCCGAACAAGTCGCCGAATTGCCTGAGGATGTCGTCCATCGACATGCCGCCGCCATAGCCGCCACCACCCATTTGCTCACCAGCAAAACCAAACTGGTCATAGCGGGCGCGCTTATCGGGGTCGCTGAGTACATTATAGGCCTCGGCAGCCTCTTTGAATTTCTCCTCAGCCGCCTTTTTCTCGACATCGCTCTTCCCTTGCTGTTTATCGGGATGATACTGGATGGCGAGTTTGCGGTAGGCCTTCTTCAGGTCATCGGCAGTGGCATTCTTGTCCACGCCTAACACCTCATAGTAATCTCTTTTTTGAGCCATAGTTTTTATTAGTTTCTAGACCCTAGTCCTTAGTTTCTAGTTTTTTCTCAAGTTTATCGTTTATCAGCTGCCGACAACCACCTTGGCGTGGCGCAGCACTTTATCATTGATCATGTAGCCCTTGATGGTCGTGTCGATGACCTTACCCTTCATCGAGGGGTCGGGTGCAGGGAACGTCGTCACGGCCTCATGAATATCGGTATCAAAATCCTTGCCTGTGGACTCGATGGCCGACACATGCTGACTCTCAAGGTATTTCACAAACTTGCTATAGATGAGATCCACGCCCTCCTTGAGGCTATCCAAATCGCCACCCTTGTTGATGGCATCAAGAGCACGCTCCAAGTCATCGACAACAGGCAGCAGATCTCGCATCGCACCCTCGGTTCCATTCTTGATGAGATCGGCTTTCTCCTTAATGGTGCGCTTGCGGAAATTCTCGAAGTCAGCCATGAGGAACAAGTATTCTTTCTTCTCATGTTCGAGCTGTGCCTCAAGTTCTTCTATCTTCTTAGCAGGGTCAACATCATTCTCCTTTTCAGCTTCAGGCTCTTGGGTCTGCTCCTGGACATTCTCCTCTTCAAGGATCTCGTCGTGAGTGACCTTAACCTCTTCGTCTTTTTGATTCTTTTTGTTTTTCTTAGACATATTGTTGTTGAGTTAGAATTCGTTATACCAAAATAAAACTACAAAAACCGCTCCAAGGCGGCTCTCGTCAGTCCCAAAACCAGTCAAATGGTGTAAATCATTGACGTGCCTCTCATCCAAACTAGAGCGAAAGGACAAAGGTGGCGCAATCGGTAAAAGTGTCAGCCGCCTGTTCTGCCAGTTTGTCATCATTAAAAATGCCGAATACCGTTGACCCTGAGCCTGACATGGCAGCATATTGCGCACCCGCGTCGAGCAAGGCCGCTTTGATAAGCCACAACTGGGGCAGAGCGGCAAACACGCTAGGCTCAAAATCGTTAACCAACAGTCCATCCCAAGCCTCAATGGGACGGGAAATGATGTCGGTAAGCGCCAATGCGGGTTGCTGAGGAACGACACGGCTGTAGGCCGTGCGGGTATCCACGCCCACGGGAGGCTTGACCAGCAGCAGGGTCTTGCCCTTTAGATCCACATCAATAGGTGACAGCACGTCACCGATGCCTGTTGCCAGCATGGGGCGGTTATAGATGAAGAAGGCGCAGTCGGCACCCAGTGTCGCGGCCATCGCGGCCAAATCGGCATCCTGAATTCCCAGTTCAAACATCTGGTTGAGCATGATCAAGGCGTGGGCGGCATCACTCGAGCCACCTCCCAGTCCAGCGCCATCGGGAATGTGTTTATACAAGTGCATGGCCACTGGAGGCAAGCTGTAACCTTCCTGAAGCAGCTTATAGGCCTTCATGACGAGGTTTTTCTCGGGAGGGCAGTCCACACCGTTGCCATAGCACGTGAGTGTCGTCGTGTCGCCCTCACTGGCTGGCACGATTTCGAGCACATCGCTTAGGGGCACAGGGAAAAACACGGTCTCGATATTATGATAGCCATCTTGACGGCGCTCAACAATATTCAGGCCTAGATTGATTTTAGCGTTGGGGAATGTGATCATTGCTTGGATTATAAGATTGGACTGATTAGGCGCACGACTGATTCCAGTGCTTTTTGAATGAGCGGGCGCTTTTTCCACTGACCCAAACTCAAACGGGTACACTGCTTCATATCGTTCTCAAATATCGCCTTCATCTGTTCGTTGTACCGCTTGCTATAAATGAGCATATTGAATTCAAAATTATGCTCAAAACTGCGGAAATCAAAATTGGTGGAACCCGTCGTGACAAACTCGTCATCGACGATGAGAACCTTGGAATGCAATACTGTAGGCTCATAGTGATAGATCTTGATGCCTGATTGCATACACTCTTTGATATAGGAACCCGTAGCCAAGCGCAGCATCGTCGAGTCAAGCACTCGAGGTATCATCAGCCGCACGTCAACACCGGCTAGAGCAGCACTCTGCAATGCCTTGAGCAGGGCATCGCTGGGCAGGAAATACGGTGTTTGGATATAAACGCAACGCTTGGCCAACGTAATGGCCTTGAAGAAAACAAAAGAGATGTTGTGCCAGCGATTGGTGGGACCACTGCGCATCATCTGCACAATCTGAAGGCCGGCGGGATTAACCACGGCTTGCTCCACATGATGCATCTCCTCGGTAAGCAAGGTCCTGGTAGTGAAACTCCAGTCAATGGCGAACGAATACTGCATAGCCGTAACTGCACCACCTGTAACGCGCAAATGGGTGTCTCGCCATGGTGTTGCCCAATTCTTGTCACCGATGACATAGCGGTCGGCAATATTCATGCCTCCAGTATAGCCCACTTTACCATCAATGATGACAATCTTGCGGTGGTTGCGCCAGTTGATGCGGAATGCCATCGTGGTAAACGTCAATTCAAGGAACGGGTGGACCTCGATACCGGCGGCACGCATCTGCTTCAATGCCTTGGAGCTAATATAGAACGACCCCACATAGTCATAAAGCACTCGCACCTTCACGCCTTCATGGGCCTTTTTTATAAGTAAATCGATCAGCTCAGCCCCCACGTGGTCTTTCTCGATGATGAAGTACTGCACGTGAATAAAACTGCGCGCATTCTCAATATCACGCTTCAGGGCATCAAATTTCTCCTGACCACTCGTAAAGGTCTGGATTTCATCCCCGATAAATGAGTGAGACTCGGTGAGTTTATTGACCAGCGAGATGAGTTGGCGCGAATCTTCACTCAGCATGCTCTCTTGTTCCTGATGGGGCTCAAAACTGTGCAATCGGCGCAAATCGCGCAAGTCTGTACGCGAAATGATCCTCATGCCCTTAAGACTGCGACCGAAAATCAGGTAAACCACCAGTCCCACAACAGGCAGCAAAACAAGCACCAGCACCCATGCGATAGACTTCACCGGATTGCGGTTCTCGCCCAACACAACGCCAATCACGGCAAGCACCATGATGATATACAACACCACAACGATGTTGTATAACAGTCCAGCGTATGGGAACAATTCGGCGAGAAGCATAATCTCGGTTATTAGTTTTTAAATGATAATGGACGTGACATGGTCACGCCCACCTTTCAATTTCGCTTCAAATTATCACAAGGATTGCTCGTGCCCCACTTATCGCACAATAACCTTGCGTGACCACTGGTTACTGCATTTCACGATATAGAACCCCTTGGGGAAATCTACCGATACCCGTTGGTCGGCACTCACGCGTACCACCTTAACGAGTTGCCCAGTGATAGAATAGACATTGAAGGTGGCGTCGTTGCTACCCGCAGTGAAGATGATGCGCCCCTCAGCGCCCTGTGCAGCAGGGGCGTTAACAGTAGTTTCGACACGCTGCGGCAAGAAGTTGTCAGGCATCGGGAGGGCATATGCGCCACCCATTGCCAACAAACATACCGCTATGTAAACTACGCGTTTCATCTTGTGCCTCATTCTTTTTCAATCTGCAAAGATATTGCATTTTGGGGAAATCACAAATAATTTTCCCGATTTTTTTCATTTAGACTCGTTAAGCAGCAAAAAGTTAAATCAACTCTTCACATTTAACACGATTAAACCATCAGATGGGTGACATTGGAATGGAAGCCTCCACCCTAGAAACAGGAAAGAACCGCCTTTAAGACGGTTCTTTTCCAATAAATCGTTATGATTGACTATATTACTCCGCGTTACCGAGCAAGATATCAATCAAGTAAGTTACATCTTCAATCCTGATCACGCCGTCATGGTCAACGTCGGCAGCAGCCAGGTTGATTGCGCTAGCATCGCCAGTCGTCAGGTAGTCAATCAAGAAAGTGACATCATCAATGTTGACTCTACCATCACCATCCAGGTCACCATTCAAGCCCTCACCTTGCTGGAGCAAGACTTCCCTGGAATTGCTCCACAAGCTCTCGGTACCATTGACATAAACGCTCTTAACGCGGTACAGGTAGGAGATGCCGGCGGTCAGGCCAGTCACGTTGTAGAACTTATCGGGGGTGATACCCTCAATCAAGCGATAAGCTGCATCACCGCTCTCGGTTGCATTGAATGCAAAGGGCTCGGGATCGGTAATCTCACCACCATAAATCTTGATGCTCTGGATCTCGGGATAATAACCTGCGGTAAAGGAAATTCTGCCGTGGTTACCCACCTCAAGCACTACCAGATAGGTATCCAATTCCTTTACCAGTGTCAACGTCTCGCTATCCTCATCGGTCGAAACAGTGAGGTCGGTGGTGACACCCTTAGAATAAGCCTTAGCCTTAACGATGACGCTCACCTTGTTGTATCCAACCAAGTCACAATTAGCTGTGATCACACTGTTGCGGCCCGGTGAAAGGAAGCCGCCGTCCAAATACAGATGTGTGCCATTGAATGACCATCCCTCGGGCAGATAATTAGCTGCATCTGAAGCGTGGTTGGTGCTCTCGCTGGGCACGTCGCTCCAGTCGGCCTCGGTAAGCAGGCATACATCGGGTTTCTGCCTTACTTCCAGCGTGTAGCTTGCTACATTCTCCACAGGGGTTGCATCGGTCCAGTCGGCACGGAACGAGGTTGCGGTTACGCTCTGCTGATCGGGTTCCTGCATAATGGGACGGTACAGCTCATACTCTGAGCGACCCTTCAAAGTAATAACGATATCGTCAACACCAGGACTGCTGCAAGTCAAGGTAGCAGTATAATTGCCCTCGGTTTGAGGTGCATAGGTAACGACGATTTCATTGTTGACACGATTGTCCTCATCGGGAACGAGCGAAGTCTGATTAATGCTGAACACACCATTCTCATCGTTGAGCGTGATGGTTACATTGCCCTCAAGGTTGCGGCCCACGAGGTTGAACTTGGAAGTTGCGGTCCTGTTCTTGTAGCATTCCATCGACAGCTCGCTGGCATCGGCCCTGAGGCGAGGCATCGTGAGAGGCGGCTGGATACCGATAACCATCTGCTGATACTGGTTGTAGGTCGAGCCACTGCCATTGAAGGCGTTGATAGCAAAGTAGTTGTTATAAGAACCACTCCAGCCCCAGTTGATGTGGTACTTGTTGGTGCTGCTGTCATAACCGTCGACATTAAAGGCGTGACCGCCACCAAAATAGCCACCACTGATAGCGCAGAAGACGATAGGACGGCCCTCAACGAGCTCTTCCTGCATGATAGCAGCCCACTCGGCGTCGGTGTAGAGTGTTTGGCCACCCTGATAAGCACTGGTCTTCTTTACCATGCGCACGGTCTCCTCATCATAGCCAAAGAGCTTGAACGCATTGACAATGAGGATGACACTATCGGCATCAATACCGCTACCATCTGAGCCATAGGCCATATGCTCAGCCTGGCCCACATAACGCATCAGCGTAGCCACAGCATTAGCCTGAGCAGTAGTATAACCACTGCCATAAACATCGAGCATATTGTCCCAGTCAAACATCACTGAGGGCAATGCAGGTACATTAACATAGTTAGTGCTCCAACCAGAGCTCATTTCGCACCTGTAGGCGGGAATCTCGGGGGTGGGGAAATCGGGATATTTCCAATAATGGAACACCATTGCGGCCGAGGTTGCCGGGCAACCGGTCAAGCAACGCGTACCATTGATGACGCATTGGTTGTTATAGGGCGCGTCCTGATCCCACATGGCTGTCAACAGCGGGGCCACGCTGGGGGTGTTGAGCGACGGAGCCATCATTGACGGGGTCTCCACCTGCATACCCTCATGAGCCTGCAGGTATTCCAATTGATCCTTGTATGTACCCAGCCAAGCACGCATGTTGGTGGGAATATTGTTCATGTCAAGGGGATAGTCGCCATAGCCCAAAATACGCTCGGCACGGTCATCACCCGAGACAATCACAAAGCCATTTTGAGTATTAAACACATAATACACTGCACGGTCCAACATCTTGGAGTTCATCTCGGCATGGACCATCTTGAGCTCACCTGAAATGGGAGCTGATAATTTACCGTCATACAGTTTTTGACTGATAAAACTCTGCGCGTGGGACTTTGCTGTCTTCACATCGACAGGAGCAGCCCACGCCTGGATAGCCGCAAACATAACAGCGGCACACAATAAGATTCTTCTCATAAATCTACTGATTAATTAATGGTTATAATGTTGAGATTTTTTCTTCAGAACGTCAGGTTAAAGAGTATAAACGCCATTGCAATAACAACGACGTTAAAAAACAGTCGCAAAATTACACCAAAAACCATAAAAGAACAATCTTTTTCCGGAAAAATCATAAAAAAAACAATCGATTTGCGCTAATCATCATCAAACTATTATTATTGGGACTAACCTCACTGGCAAAAAAAGTCTCGGACACCATTGAGATGCCCGAGACTTATCATGTGGTAAAGTTTACCTGTTTTTATCAATTACCGCTACCCAGCAGCATGTCGATGAGACTGGTCACGTCTTTAATGGTTACTTCGCTGTCGCCTGAAACATCGGCACAGGTGGTGCAGA
Organism: Muribaculaceae bacterium; assembly: GCA_016290325.1. Taxonomy (GTDB): domain Bacteria; phylum Bacteroidota; class Bacteroidia; order Bacteroidales; family Muribaculaceae; genus Sodaliphilus. The sequence continues at coordinate 12,551 of JAEETL010000023.1, read as the reverse complement.
TGTCACTGCTGGCGCCTAACAAATAGTCAATCAAGGCCGTCACATCCTTGATGGTCACATCGCCGTCGTGGTTCACGTCACCCGGATCGAAACCATGAGGAGCGGAACCGTTATCAAAGAGGGTCACTTCCTCGATGTTGCTCCAGACGCTCTCGGTACCGTCAGTATAGATGGCCTTCACCTTATAGAGGAATGTTCCAGCCTCGGCCAAGTTCTCGACAGTGTAGAACTTGTCGGTGATACCCGTGATGAGGCGATAAGTCTCATTGCCAGTCTCGGTAGCGCGCATCTGAGGAGCAGTAACCTCGCCAGCATAAATCCTGATAGACTGGATGTCGGGGTAATAGTCGGCAGTGAACTTGATCTGCTCGCTCTCGGTGCAGTCGAGCACAACAGTGTAAGCTTCAAACGAACTCGTAAATTCCACATACTCCTGATCAATGCTAGTGCTGATCGTCACGCCCGAGTGCTTGTAAGTAGAGTAGTCCTTACCAACAATCACTACCGTCACCTTATCAAATCCAGTCAGATCAAGGGTGTTTGTATTGATATAATCACCAGTATTGATGGAGATGCAACCGCCATCGAGATACATTCCACTAAGGCTGTATCCCCAACCCTGGGGCAGATAGTCGCTGGCATGGCTAGCTACATTGCCACCGCTGGGCAGGTCGCTCCAGTCAGCCTCGGCAATAAGATCGCCAGCCGAGGGGCCTGCAGGTTTGGCGCTCACCTCAAGGGTATAGCTGGCCACATTCTCGGCAATGGTCTGGTCGGTCCAGTCGGCACGGAACGAGGTCAAACGAATGTAGTTGCTATCAGCAGGCTGCATCACGGGAGTATAGACTTCCAGCGGTGCATTGGTGGCAGTACCACTAAGGGTAACAACCTTATTCTCAGCACCCTCGCTGCTTAGGGTAATGGTGGCAGCGTGATTGCCCACAGCCTGGGGAGCATAGGTCACGGTAACGGTCGCGTTAGCGGCACCATTTTCAACGGTGATGGTAGCGACGTTGGTTGTAAACACGCCGTTAGCGTCATTAAGGGCTACTGTGATCCCTTCGCTCAAATTCTCACCAACCACATTAAAGGTTGCAGTAGTAGTCTCACCAGTATAGCACTCCATTGAGAGTTCCTGAGGGCTGACCAGGATGCGGGGATTGGTCGCCATGCCTGGAGGCTGCACACCAGCAAAGAAGATAGGCCAGAAATCATAAACCACCAGCCAACCATCGGTCGAGAATGCGTTAAGCGCATAATAAGTATTTAACGACGGGTTCATACCAAAGTTCACGTGATACATGTCATTCTCGGCGTCATAGCCGTCAACATTAAATGCGTGGCCACCAAGGCTGGTGGAGTCAGACGACATGTCGTAAGCACAGTAAATCAACGGACGGCCAGCACGCAATTCAGCCTGAATTGCTTCGGCCCATTCTGCGTCATTATAGTACTCTTCTTCGGTATAATCATGTGCTGCGAGTTCTTCAGGGGTATCGGGCGAGTCACACTTTTTTACAATGCGGGCATCCTCGTCAAAACCAAAAGTCTGGATAGCAGTAAGAATTTCAGGATTCCTAGTACCCGTTTGATTGGTATTATAGTCTACTTTTTCGGCCTGACCCACGTAACGCATCAGGTAAGCGATAGCATCCTCGTTTACCTGCGGTAAACGGTCAAGATCCACATCATAGTAGGTGTCCCACATATTATTCCAGTCAAACGTATATTCCCCCAGGGCGGGCACATTGATGTGAGAGTCTTCACAAACGTAGGCAGGCAATGCTGGAGAGGTAGTCGGATACTCCCAATACCTCATCACTTGGGCAAGAGCGACTGCTGTACATCCCACTTTGCAATAAGTGTTGCCCACCTTGGGACATTGCTTATTGTAAGGCTTGTCTTGAGCCCAAGCGGTTTGCAGCATGGGATCGACCGAGACGCCACGTGTGGCGGAGCGTTTGGCCACAAACATGCCAGGATGAGCCTGCAGATACTCCATTTGTTTCTGATAGATATTCAGGAAGTACTGCACGGCTTCGGGAAGTTCGTTCAAGTCATTGAGTGAACCCTCACCATAAGCGAGAATATCCTTGGCGCGGTCATCACCCGAAACGATGACATAACCCTGGTCGGTATTGACAATGTAATAAGCAGCCATAGCGACATTGCTCGAGTTTTTCACCTCATGGGTCCACTTGACAGTGGGGGCCGAGGTCATCAAGCGGCTATTGAAAGCCTTGGTACGCAAGAAGGCAGTGGCCTTGCTTTGGGCTGTTGACAGGTCAACATTCCCAGCAAGCACTGGCATAGCCACCAGCAAGAGTGCGGCTAAGAATAATAATTTCTTCATAAATGAATGTAATTTTTTATAGTGAAACAATAAAATAGTATCCTTGTCCTTAATTGTTGCAAAATAAACATAAAAACATCAATTCTGCAAGAAATCAAACGATTACTTTCACATCAGTTGCCTGCCAATAACAAGTCGATGAGCGCAGTCACGTCACCAATGCTAACATCACCATCACCGTTCATGTCGGCACAAACAAGGCATGCGTTGGAATTGCTACCCAACAGATAATCGATGAGGGTGGTAACATCGGCGATGCTCACGCTCCCATCATGGTTCACGTCACCCAAGTCAAACCCGTGGCCATTGTCGGACAATGTCACCATTTCAATATTGCTCCAATCGCTCTCGGTGCCGTCGATATACAATGCCTTAACCTTATACAGGAACGTGCCCCCAGCCGTGAGGTTCTGAACGTTATAAGACTTGGTGGTAATTTCCTCAACCAGACGGTAATCTTCGCCGCCGGTCTCGTTGCCAGTTAACGCTGTACCTTGCGTCGCGTCGCCAGCATAGATCTTAATATCCCGGATCATGGGATAATAACCAGCCTTGAAAACAACTTGCTCGGTCTCGTTACAGTCAACGACCAATGTCTTGGTCTCATAGGTGTACATGAACACCAGCTCCTGGGTGCCATGGCTAGTTGTGACATAAAGCTCCGAACCGTCACCATAGTATCCATAGGCTTTAGCTGTGACCTCGATGGTCATCTTGTCATATCCCTTGAGGTTGAGAACGTTGGTAGTAATGGTGCCGTTGCGGCGCATGCTCACGCAACCGCCATCAAGGTTAAACTCGCTGCCGTTGAATGTCCAGCCCTCGGGCAAATAGTCGCTGGCATGGGATGCCTGATTGGAGGGGGACATCTGGGGCAGATTGCTGAAATCGGCCTCGGCAAGCAAGGTGTAGGATGGCTTGGGATTCACCTCAAGCGTATAGCTGGAAATGTTTGCTGCAGGTGTCGCATCAGTCCATGACGCACGGAATGATGTCATGGTAACAGTTGCATCGCTGGCAGGTTGCATCTCGGGCGCATAAACCTCGAGGGGAGCCGTGCCGTTTAGCGTGATGGTCACTGCATCGGCCCCATCAGTGGTGCAGACGATGGTGGCGGTGTTGCTGCCCACAGCAGTGGGAGCATAGGTAACCGTGATATCCATGCCAGCTTCGGCCTGTGCCTGGGTCAATGCCACATGGTCAATGCTGAATACCCCATCGGCATCGTTAAGCGTGAGCGCCACACCTGATGTCAAGTTAGTTCCCTTGAGGCTAATTGTAGCGGTGGCCAATTGATTGATATAGCTCTCGATATCAATTCGATTGGGATAGGCTTGGAGGCGTGGATTCTGAAAACCCTGGGAAGGCTGGATTCCAATGACCATCTGCTGACCTGTGCCAAAGGTATAGTCTCCATAGGTGAATGCGTTCAAGGCAAAATGGCCGTTACCGCGGCCGTTCCAACCCCAGTTAATATGATAGTTCCCGTCACCGTCATAGCCATCGATATTGAAGGCATGGCCCATTCCTGTATAGTTGTCATAAGCCAGGTATACAATCGGGCGCCCTGCATCAAGCTCGACTTGAATCAGATCAGCCCATTGGACATCGCTGTAATTGGCATAGCCTAAATCATCGGTCTTGAACAGCAACTGGGCTTTTTGGTCATACTCAAAGAACTTGACCGCCCTTAACACATCCTTACCATAGGCTCCACTGCCCGAGATGGTATAGTCCATCTCCTCGACCTGACCGATATAGCGCATCAAGTGGGCCACAGCAGAAGCTTGAACTTGGGTATAGCTATTATTAGCATATTCATCTATCATATTATCCCAGTCAAAGACTGTGGGAGGCAATTCGGGCAATACCGTACCATAAGAGGGTGTGGTGTAGGAGGGCACAGTGGGCGTCAATTGCTTGGGATATTTCCAGTAATAGAACACCATTGATAATGATGTTGCAGGGCAGCCTGTATAACAGGTGTCAGCACCATAAACCGGGCACTCGTTCCAGTAGGGAGCATTCTGGCTCCAATTGGCAGTGAGCAATGGATTAACCACAGTCCTGGAGTCATTTACCCCAATCGACGCGTTGCTCACTTGGATAGTAGGATGTTGTAACAGGTAATCTATCTGCCGTTTATATCCATTTAGCCAATACTTCATGTTGGCAGGCATGGTTTTAATATCTTGAATGCGACTGTCACCATAGGCCAAAATCTCGCGAGAGCGGTCCTCACCAGAAACTACGACAAAGCCATCGGTAGCATTGAAAATATAATACACTGGTGTCGTGCCATCATGGGAGCTGACTTCAGTGTGTACCAGTTTAAGGTCGGTTACAGGACTCATCACACGTCCGGCCCCAGATTGTTGAAGCAGGAACTGATAGGCCTTGATTTGGGCGCCTCTCACATCAACAGGAGCGCTCCATGATGGCATGGCCATTAGCAGTGTTGCCATCAATAAGAACATTTTTTTCATGTAGTTAATCATTAGAAGGTTAATAATGATATCGTCGATTCGTGTTATCAATAATACTCGCTGCAAAATCCACTTATATTAAAAGCAAGATAACTCATTAATACTATGGCACTTATTCTCTTAAACCGTTTATTAGCAGCGGGTGGAACTTTTATCAAATAGGCTCAAGCGCCAAATCACTTGAGCCTATTGAAATCCATAATCCTACAGATGCATCAATGAGCACTCAACAACATATCGATGAGGTCGGTCACATCCTTGATAGTCACCATGTTGTCGCCTGAAACATCGGCACAGGTGGTGCAGATGCCCGTATCACTACCCAGCAGGTAGTCAATCAGGTCGGTCACGTCCTTAATGGTCACATCACCGTCGTGGTTCACGTCACCCGTTGAATAGCCATGAGGCGCAGGGCCAAAGTCGCCCAGGGTTACCGTCTCGACGTTGCTCCACGCACTCTGGGTGCCATTCACATAATAGGCCTTAACCCTGTAGGTGAATGTGCCACCCTCGGCCAGACCCGTCACGGTGTAGAACTTGTCAGTGATATCGGTAATAATTCGGCTATCGGCGTCACCGGTTTCGGTGGGCAAGGCGAAGATCATCTTGGCTGCATTGTTGGTCGAGCTGTAGATGTCCACCTGTGTAACGACCACGCGCTTGGTATTGGAGCCGTCACCGCCAGTGATGGTCACCTTCTGGTTCTCATCGGCTTCACAGTTCAGGACAACGGTATAAATCTGCTCAGCATTCACCACAACGTTTTCCACGCTGCTACCACACGAGATGCTGACAGGCACGTCGGAATCAGCCGACTGATAGGGCTTCATGGTCAGCATGACCGTCATCTTACCGCCACTCTGAGTCATGTCGAGAGCCGGCGTTGTGAGCGTACCCACATTGCCACCACCACCCAGTCGGATACCACCGCGGGCTTCGTAAGCGTTACTGCAAGCCCAGCCCTGGGTGACAGTGTAGTTATCAATATTCCTAATTGGTGTCGATTCATTGGATGTGGCATAGGGGAAACTCTCGGTGAGGACCATTTCATAAACGCCAGGCTCGGTACCGTCGTCGGTGTTCACCTCAAGGGTGTAGCTGGTCACGTTCTCGGCGGGTGTCTCATCGGTCCAGTCCGCACGGAACGAGGTCATGGTGATATAAGCACTGTCGGCAGGCTGCATCACGGGATCATAGGCCTCGATGGGCGCGGGCGGTTCGATGCCCATCACCATCAATTCACCCAAGTTGTAGCTATAACCCTGGTTGGCAAACGCGCGCAAAGCAAAATATCCGTTGCCCGTGCCGCTCCAGCCCCAGTTGATGGAATACATGCCGTTGCTGGCATCATAGCCGTCAACATTGAAGGCGTGGCCATAGAACTGGTCATAGGCATTACTATAGCTGTAAGCGCAATACACGACGGGGCGGCCAGCGGCAAGCTCATCCTGGAGCATAACACTCCAATCGGCATCGTTGATGATCATGTTTTCGCCATGAGTATCAAAGTTAAGCGTCGCTTTGTACTCGACACGTGCATCCACATAGCCAAACAGATGGCAAGCCCTGATGATATCATTCTCCCAAGCCTCGCTACCCTCGTTGGTGTAGTCCATCTCCTCGGCCTGGCCGATATAACGCATCAACCATGCCACGGCATTCCTCTGGGTATCGTTAGCACTATAATTGTATACAGGCAACATATTGGCCCAATCAAAAGTAATGGGAGGTAGCGCTGCCAACTCAAAATGGCGCGTGCGGGTCGTGTAGCCCGGAACAGATGGTGTGGGCTGTGTGGGATACTGCCACTTGTAGAACACCTGAGCAAGAGAGGTGGTGGCACAACCGGTCAAACCGCGGCGGTCACCGTCCATGGGGCACTGGTTATAATAGGGATAGCCTTGGTCCCACTTGGCCTCAAGCATGGGCTCAATGGTCACTATACGAGTGGTCTTCAATGCCGTTTTCTTGGCTTCCATCCCAGGATGGGCCTGCAAGTATTCAATCTGGTCCTTGTAGGTTCCAAGCCAGAATTTCATATTCTCGGGCATCGCGCTCATGTCAAAATTGCCGTCGCCGTAGGCTAGAATCTCCTGGGCACGGTCATCGCCTGCGATGATGACAAAGCCGTTAGAACTGTTGAAAATGTAATAAACAGGCGTGGCTGCCAACTTGGAGTTCATCTCAGCATGAACGAGCTGGATGCCGGAAACGGTAGCCGTGAAGCGACCAGAGGACTGATTCAGTAAGAAACGTTCGGCTGAGGCTCGTGCTGCTGACGCATCCACGTTGGCACCTATTGCCAAAGGCGACACCATCAGCAATAGTGCCGCAAACAATAAAATCTTCTTCATGTGTAACAGTGAATCAAAAGGTTTAAAAAAGTGTTTATGTTAAGAGTCAAATCTGATAAAAGAGTGTAGTATCAATCTTAAGCACCGCAAAGATAATTCAACTTATTGAAAAAACAATCATTTCGCACTTTATTTGTACGGGTTACTGCTACACACAAAAAAAGACAGGGGTTCAGGTGCGGCGAGCACCCGAACCCCAAGTTGCGGTATTGCAAGCTAAGCAATTAATCAATTGCCGCCCAGCAGCATATCGATAAGCTCGGTCACGTCGGCGATGGTCACATTCTCATCGCCATTCACGTCGGCACAGATCGAGCATGCAGTGTCATTGCCGCCCAACAGCATGTCGATAAGTTCAGTCACATCGGCGATAGTCACAAAACCGTCGTGATTCACGTCGCCAACAGCATAGCCATGTCCTTCACCATGCAGGACAACGGTCTTGGCCTTGCTCCAAGGGCTCCAGGTGTCGTCGGTGTAATGGGCCTTCACGCGGAAGAAGAAGGTGCCGCCGGCTGTCAGGTTCTTAACTGTGTAGAACTTGTCGGGAGTGATGCCGGTGATGAGACGGTAGGTGGCATCGCCTTCCTCATTAACGGCCCTGAGCTTCGCGGGCTCACTGGCATCGCCGGCATAAATCTGAATGCTCTCGATCTGGCCATAATTGTTGGGATAGTAGTCGCCACGGATGGTAATCCGCTCGATGTCAGCGCAATCCAGGACGAAGACATAATCGGTGTACTGGGTGGCAAGGTCCACATGCACGGATTGCAGGCTAGTAGAGATGGTTACACCCGAGTTGTACCACGAACTATAACTCTGGGCACGCATCTTGACGGTGACCTTGTCATAAACCGTCATCAAATCATATTCGGGAGAGATGATGGCACCGCCAGAACTCAGCTGGAGGCAACCATTGCCGATGAAGAGCTGGCTACCCTGATACTCCCAGCCCTCGGGGAAATAGTCCTGCCAGTGGGAAATCACACTGCTGCTCTGATAGGTGCAGTCACTCCAGTCGGTTTCGCCCAGCAGAGCGGCGATGGCCTTGGTACCCACCTCGAGAGTGTAGCTCTCTACATTCTTGGCAGGGGTCTCATCGGTCCAATCGGCACGGAACTCGGTGAGCTTGATGAAGTCCTCATTGGCCTCAAGCATCACGGGGTCGTGCTTCTCAAACACAGAGGTGCCCACGATTCTGATGACTACGTCCTCGGCATTCTCGCTGCTCAGGGTGATGGTAGCGTTGTGGGTGCCAACCTCCTGAGGAGCATAGGTAATGGTGATGTCCTTTCCGCTCTCGACCTCGCTCAAGGCGATATGGTTAACGTCAATCGAGAAGACACCATTGGGGTCGTCGAGGGTAACGGTCACGTCATGGTCGAGGTAGTAGCCGAAGACCGAGAGCACCTGGGTAGCCGACTTCTCGGCATAGGACTCGATGGCCATGTTCAGGGCGCTGGCAGTAATCGTCGGGCCCAGATAGGGCGGCTGGATACCGATGACCATCTGCTGGTCATCAGTGAAGTTATATTCACCATCGGTAAAGGCATTGAGCGCACAGTAGCAGTTGTAATCGCCGCTCCAGCCCCAGTTGATGTGGTAAGTGTCGTCTGAAGCGTCATAGCCATCAACGTTGAAAGCATGGCCTCCGGCATAACTGTCATAGCCGCAATACACGATGGGTCGGTTGTTGACCAGTTCCTCCTGAATCATGGCAGCCCACGTGTTATTGTTATAGGAGTTTTTGTAATAGATCGCAGCCGTCTCGCTGTTATAGCCGAAGAACTTGACGGCACGCAGGATGTCGCTGCCATAGGCACCACTGCCCGTGGGAGTGTAATCCATCTCCTCCTCCTGGCCGATATAGCGCATCAGCCAGGCTACGGCATCGGCTTGAGCCTCGGTATAGCCAGACCTGTAATCGTCGATCATGTTCTCCCAGTCAAAGGTCGTTCCGGGCAAAGCTTCAACCTGGAAATCGTAGCTGTAGGTGCTATAGCCACTCACAGCGGGCACAGGGTCCACGGGGAATTTCCAGTAGTAGAACACCATCGCCAACGAGGTGGCGGGGCAGCCCGTCACACACAACTGGCCGTTATACACCGGGCAGTGGTTGTAGTAAGGCTCCTGCTGATCCCACATGGCCGTGAGCAGCGGCTCGATGCTGACACCCCTCGTGGGAACGGCATTGAGCGACTGATCGGCCTGCAGTTCGGGATGGGCCTGCAGGTATTCAAGTTCCTGCTTGTAGATGCCCAGCCAGTACTTCATGTTGGCAGGCATACGGTTAATGTCGCCGATGGGACGGTCACCATAAGCGAGCACGGTCCTGGCACGGTCATCACCCGAAATGATGATGAAATGATCGTTGGTGTTGAAGATGTAGTACACTGCTGTGCCAGGCTGCTCGGAGTTCATCTCCTGCTTGACCAGTTTGACATCAACAGACGAGGGGGCCACCAGCTGGCCCTTGGTCATCTTGCTCACTGCATACTGTTGAGCGGTAGCCTTTGCGGTAGCCAAGTCCACATTAGCACCCGTCACTTGCATGGCAGCAAAGATGAGGACGGTAAAGAATAAGAATTTCTTCATGATGTAAAAAGATTTAGATAATTATTAACTCCTATAATGATTGATTCACTTCATGATCTTGACTGTAGTGCTCGACCCATCGCTATAGGTGGTCACCTGGATGGTCATGCCGCTAGGCTGAGCCATTTCCTGACCTGCCATGTTATAGTAGCGAACACAATCAACGGTCTTGATGGCATTTATCTCGCCGACAGCAGTTTCCGGGCTGGGGAACACCTCAAGATAAACAATGTCGCTGGCAGTCTTGACACCATGGTCGGTGTAGTAAACCTGGATACCTATGCGCCAAGTGAACAGGGGCCAGTAACTGTTGTTAGTGCCATAGATGTAAATCATGTGGTCGGTAACGTCATAGCCGTCGGAGTAAATACTGTAAGGTATCTCGGTCATGTCATCCTCAATGTCATAGTCATAGTCCCAATACTCAAAGGTGAAGATTTGGTCATCATCAAGGAAGATACTGTAACTCAGCTTAGTGGGATCAAGGGGATTACCCTCAACATCGGTGGTGGGCAGGGTAAAATAGAATTTACTGGTTGCCCAGTCATTACCGCAGTCATACCACTCGTCGGCAGTAGGATTAGCAGGAATGATGGGGCCCTCGTCATTGAGGACTGCAACTGTGCTGAACTGCAGCACATTGGCCCACTCATGATTGTCGGTGTATATCAGGCAAGGCCCTGTGGTGTTACCCCACTCGGGATAGGGAGCCCACACGTCGCCCTGTCCGTCGAGCAGCGTGATGGTGTTGCCCTCAACCTGGTAGCGGATTTCGGTCACATCGGGGTCGTAGGCGCCATAGAGCCAATATACGGGTTCGTCGTAGTCATAGTCCCAGTCAATCTGCTCATACCAGGTGTGGCCCCACACCAGCAGGCCGCCATAGCCGTATTGGGCCATCCATGAAACACACTGGCCTGTAGGAATGCTGATGATGCCAGTCTCCTGGTTATAGGTGCCCTCCACCCAATTGCCGTTAGTGAGCGTGGTAATGGGATTTTGGATGTAAACCTTGCCACCTTCGGCAAAGACAACATTCATGACATCTTCAAATTCGGTGATTCCTGTTTCAAGGAACTTGTGATAGATATAACCACCAGTGCGATAATAAGTCTTGAGATCACCCTCGGGGACCTCCGAGATCACAGTCGGCACTTCGTCCTTGGCGCCAGCCTGAACGGTGGCCAGGTTGAGGCTGTTGCCTGCAGCCATCTCCTCTTGAGGAGTGAGTGAACGGTAATCGGTGAGCGGACGATGAGACTTCACCTGAACACCGGCTGTCACATTAAACACAAGGGCCGTTAAGACCAAAAGTAGAGATAACTTTTTCATAAATAAAGAATTTTAATTAGAAGTATAGTTAATAATTTGGGTTAGCGGGATGGTAATGTCGGCTGTACCGTGAACAGGCTGCCATTAGCGCCGATATTTGATACCACAAAATTAGAGCAGGGCATCTTCTTTTCCAAGAAAATGCCCTTTGGCCGTGTTCTGTTTCAGTGAAACAGAACGAAAAACCCAGTATTGATGGGCATGTTTCAGTGAATCATGCCTCGGGTGACGATTCTATTTTTCCTTAGCCATCTTCATGAAGTCTGATGGCGAGATACCCGTGATGCGCTTGAACGTGACGGTGAAATTGCTGCGGGAATTGAAACCCAGGTCGGCCGCAATGGCCTCGATGGTCAAGTGAGATGACTGGTCGGTGTCATTGAGGATGCGACAAGCCTCGCGCACGCGCTGTTCGTTGAGCACCTGTTTGAAACTCTTGCCATAGCATTCATTGACCACCTGTGACACATACTTATAGTTGCTACCCACATGCTCGGCCAACTGTTGCAATGAGAAATCAGGTTGGCAAATGATTGAGACGTCATCCATCACCTGCTTGATTTGGTCAAAAAGGCGATCCTTGCTCTCCTGGTCAAGCATACCCTGATACTTCGGAACCGTTTCCTCTTGTGTCTCAGCCTCGTGGGGGATGGGGTGATGAACCGTTTCTGGCTGATCGAGCAACTGCACGTTTTTCTCATACAGGTGCCTGATATAGTTGCGTTGCTTGATATAGCTGCGCACAAGCAACACCAGGGCAACCAAGATGATAGCGGCAATCATGCTCATCATGAGCAACAGCTGATGCGCACGTTCATGCTTGGCCTGAATCTCCTCCACCTGCTCATTGACACGACGCATCTCATTCAAAAACCTAGACTTCTCTAGCTTTTCGACATGGCTTTTGTGAATAAACTCATCCCTGGCTTTCAGATACTTATATTCAATTTTGGCGGCCAGTTGCTGATTACCTGTCGCTGAATAGAAGTGAGTCATAGACCGATAAACATCAATGAGCTCACTCTGTAATTTTTGCTCTTGGGCGATTTTTTCAATCTGCTGGAGACAGGCAAAGGCGTCGTCATAGCGTTTCAAGGCAAGCAACACCATACTTTTTTGTTGCACAGCCTTGATGATGCACTGCTGGCGATTGGTCATAAGGCGCTGAGCCTCAACTTCCATCTGCTCATAGCATTTCAATGCTTGGGAATAATGGCCATCAAAATAGGCTTCCAAACCCTCGCAGAACATGCGAGTGCACTGCAACATCTCGACACTGTCGTTCAGTGCGAGACTCTTGAAATGGTCAAGTTCAGGTTTAATCAATTGGATATCATCCTTTTCACGCATCATATTCGACATGTTTAATATGCTTGTCACCGCCACATTCCATACTTGAACCTTCACGGCATAGTCAAACGCCAACTTGTT
>JAEETL010000022.1 GCA_016290325.1 Muribaculaceae bacterium | reverse complement strand
GACCAAGGGCCTGTCGCAGAACATATTTGCCGGCGAGTACCACTCGGCCTTCAAGGGCAGGGGTATGACCTTCAGCGAGGTGCGCGAGTACCAGTATGGTGACGACGTGCGCGACATCGATTGGAACGTCACGGCCCGCTATAACCGCCCCTATGTCAAGGTCTATGAGGAGGAACGCGAGCTGACGGTAATGCTCCTGGTTGACGTGAGCGGCAGCAAGGACTTTGGTGCCGTGGGTGTCGCCAAGCGCGAGATGATGGCCGAGATCGGTGCCACCATCGCGTTCTCGGCCATCGAGAACAATGACAAGGTGGGTGTGATCTTCTTTAGCGACAAGGTGGAGAAGTTCATCCCGCCCAAGAAGGGTCGCAAGCACATCCTGCTGGTCATACGTGAATTGCTCGATTTCCAGCCCGAGGGCGTGGGCACCGACATCAACATGGTGCTCGAGTACATGACGAGTGCATTGAAGAAGCGCTGCACCACCTTCCTGGTGAGTGATTTTATCGACGAGCACGACTACAGCAAGTCGTTGTCGATCGCCAATCACAAGCATGACGTCATCGCCGTGCAGGTCTATGACAAACGCGAAGCGCAACTGCCCGACGTGGGCCTAATGCGCGTGCGCGACGCCGAGTGCGGCAACCTCAAGTGGGTGAACACGAGTAGTAAGCGTGTGCGCGACGCCTATAGCCGCTGGTGGTACAATCAGCAGCAGACTGTGAACAGCACACTACAACGCTGCAACGTAGATTTGGCTAGTGTGGCAACCGACGAGGACTATGTCACCGCCCTGATGGGACTGTTCAAGAATCGTGGCGTTAGACGCTAGCCATAACAACTTTAGTCTATTATAATTTTGAGAAACGAAATGAGACATATCGTGATGACTGCCCTTGTGCTGATCGCCGCAACGGCAACCGCTTGGGGTGGTAACGTCACTTTCAAGGCGCGGCTCGACAGTGCCACGCTGCTCATGGGCAAGACCACTACCCTGCACCTGGAAATTACCCAAGACAAGGACGCGCGCGGCTTTTTCCCTGGTGAGCAGCTCGACACGCTCAACGCCATGATCGAGATTGCCGATCGCCCTGCGGCCGACACGACCGACCTGGACAACAACCGCATCCAAATCAACCGCGACCTCATCATCCAGAGTTTTGACTCGGGTATGTGGATCATCAAGCCCATCCCTTATGTAGTGAACGGGGACACCGCCTACTGCAACCAACTGTCGCTCAAGGTGCTTCCCGTGGATGTAAGACAAATGAAGGACATCCACGACATCAAGCCCGTTGAGGAAGTGCCGTTTAACGTACTGGATTGGCTGCCCGGCTACTGGTGGCTGTGGCTACTGGCACTGCTGCTCATCGTTGGCGGCATCTGGGCTTACCGCAAGTACTACAAGAAAGGGATCAACCCGTTAAAGCCTACCAAGAAACGCTTGCCGCCATATGAGGAAGCGATGATCAACCTGCAGAACCTCAAAGCCGCACAACTGTGGCAACAAGGTCAGGAGAAAGAGTACTTTACTGGTTTAACCGACATCCTGCGCGTGTATATCGACCGCCGTTTCCACATCAACGCCGTGGAGATGACCTCGTCACAGATCATCGATACCCTCAAGCGCAACGACGAAACCAAGGCCGTGAACGAGCAGCTGGAGATGATTCTCGAGGTGGCCGACATCGTGAAGTTTGCCAATGCCCGTCCGCTGGCCGATGACAACGAGGTGGCCTATCAGCGCGCCGTGAACTTTGTCGAGGCAACCCGCCCGGTTGAACAACCACAAAAGAAAGAGGAGGCCGCAAAATGACGAATCTTGCACATCCCGGTTGGCTGTGGCTGCTGCCCATCCTGATTATCCCGCTCGTCGCATGGTACATCTATAGCCAGGACAAGAACGAGCCCGAAATGAACGTGTCGTCCACACGCGCGTTTGACAATCTGGGCACGAGTTGGAAACTGTGGCTCAAGCACTTGTCATTTGCGCTCAAGATGGGCGCGCTGGCGTGTCTCATCGTCATCCTGTGCCGTCCGCAGACCAAAGACAGCTGGTCCACCAGCGACGTCGAGGGCACCGATATCGTTATCGCTCTTGACGTGTCCACAAGTATGCTCGCCAAGGATTTCAATCCTAACCGCTTTGAGAGTGCCAAGAAAGTGGCGACCCAGTTTGTGAGCGGGCGTGACCACGATAACATCGGTCTGGTGCTGTTCGCTGGCGAGAGCTTTACCCAAGTGCCCATGACCATGGATAATGCCACACTGGTCAACGCTATCGGTCAGACCGAAATCGGTACACTGGAGGACGGTACCGCCATCGGTGACGGTATCGCCACCGCCATCAACCGCATCCGTGACGGCAAGGCCAAGAGCAAGAGCATCATCTTGCTCACCGACGGTTCAAACAATACCGGTGTCGTCGCCCCCAACACTGCTGCCGACATTGCCCGCAAGTATGGCATCAAGATCTACACCATCGGCGTGGGCAGTAACGGCACCGCCGAGTATCCCGTTGCTATCGACTATGCCGGCAACATCCAGTACCAGCGCATGCCCGTAGTCATCGACGAGGCTACACTGAAGAACATCGCCGCCAACACGGGCGGCAAATACTTCCGTGCCACCTCGGGTAGCGTGCTGAACAACGTATTTAAGGAAATCGACCAGCTGGAAAAGACCCACATGGACGTGCAACGCTTCACCCACACCGAGGACCATTACGAGCCTTGGGCACTGTTGCTGCTGGGCTTGCTGTTGCTGAGCCTCTTACTGGATTACACCCTGCTGAGGCATATACCTTGACGTGCTGCGCACAGATAAAAGTTTAGAGGTTAAAGGTTAGAGTTTAGAGATTAAAGAACTATGATCAATTTTGCTCATCCGCAATATTTCTACCTGCTCCTGCTGCTACCCGCACTGGTGTTGCTGTTCTTGTGGAACCGCCGCGACCGCGCAAAGCGTCTGGAGCGATACGGCAAGCGCGCTTCCATCGAGCCGCTGATGCCCGAGGTGTCGAGATACAAGCCGTGGATCAGGCTCACGCTCGAATTGCTGCTGCTCACAATGGTCATCGTGGTGCTTGCCCGCCCGCGTGCCGGTTCCAGCAAAACGACCACCAATGTGCATGGCATCGAGGTGATGGTCGCTGTTGACGTGTCCAACTCGATGAATGCGTCCAGCACCGATAATCCCCAAGACGTGAGCCGTTTGCAACGTGCCAAGATGATCTTGCAGAAACTCATCGACCGCTTGGACAACAACAAGGTGGGTCTCATCGTGTTTGCCGGTAATGCCTATATGCAGATGCCCATGACCAGCGATGCCGCATCGGCCAAGCTGTTCCTCAACGGCATCAACACCAACATGGCTCCGACCCAAGGTACCGCTATCGGTGCCGCCATCAATTTGGGCCTTAACGGCTTCTCACAGAGCAAGAAGTCTCAAAAGGCGATGATTATCATCACCGACGGCGAGAACTTTGAGGACGACGCCATCGCAGCCGCCAAGAATGCCGCTAAGCTAGGCGTTCAGGTCGATGTCATCGGTGTCGGTTCCACAACAGGCGCACCGATTCCCACTCCCGACGGATATCTCACCGACGACGAGGGCAAACCCGTGACTACCTACCTCAACGAGAAAATGGCCCAACAGATCGCCGATGCCGGCAATGGCGTCTATATCTCGGGCACTGCCAACGATGCCGTATCAACGTTGCAAGAGACGCTTGACAAGCTCGCCAAGAGCGACCTGGCCACCGTGAGCTATACCCAGCATGACGAGCAGTTCCCCGTATTTGCCACCATCGCCCTGCTGTTGCTGATAGGCCTGTTGCTCTTGCTGGAGCGCAAAAACCCGTGGCTCAAGAGATACAATTTCTTTACCAAGGACAAGGAAAACAATTCCATTCTCAACCGCAAAGATGAAACTCAAGATAACAAATAAAATAGCGCTCTCCATCACGCTTGCCGCCATCTTGGCACTCGCTATGCCCATGACCGCCATGGCACAGGGCAAAGCCCCAAAAATGACCAAAAAGGAGCGAGTAGCCCTGCGCAACGGCAATAAGTTGTATGAGAAAAAACGCTATGCCGAGGCCGAGGTCGAGTACCGCAAGGCCCTGCAGGCCAACCCTGCTAGCGAGAAAGCGCAATTCAACCTCGCCACAGCCCTCATGAGGCAAGGAAACGCAACCGCCAAGGAGGACGATGATAAAAACCCGATGAAACAGGCCGAAGGACTGCTTACCAACCTCGCCAAAAGCGCTCAAGACAAGCGCCTGCGCGGCAAGGCATGTTATGACCTGGGCAATATCGCCTATGGCCAACAGGACTACGGCAAGGCGGTAGAATTCTATAAACACGCTCTGCGCTGCAACCCCGATGACGACCAGGCCCGTGACAACCTGCGCCTCGCCCAGCTCAAGAAACAGCAGCAGGACAAGAACAAGGACAACAAGGATCAGAACAAAGACCAGAATAAGGACCAAAATCAGGACAATAAAGACCAAAACAAAGATAAAAACAAAGATCAGGACAAGAACAAAGATCAAGATAAGCAGGACCAAAACAAAGACCAGAACAAGGACCAGCAAAATCAAGATCAACAGAAGCAAGACCAACAGAAACAGCAACAGCAACAAAGCGGCATGAGCCAGCAGAATGCCGAGCAGGTACTCAAGGCAATGCAGGACCGCGAACGCGCCACCCAACAACGCATCAACGCGCAACAGGCGCAGCAACAGCGCTATGAGCGCCAGCGCACCAACAAGAAGTGGTAGTTTAGGCTTTAGGTTATAGGTTTTAGGCTTTAGGCTTTTAGGAAGATTTCAATGAAACGAATCATTTACATAGCAATTCTGCTCCTTACCGCAGTGGCCGCTCAGGCGACTTCGTTCACCGTTGAGGCGCCGCGCCAGGTGGTCGAGGGCAACAAATTCAACGTCACCTTTGTGCTCAAGAACGGTGAGGGCAGCAATTTCACGCCTCCCGAGGTGAGCGGCGCTAAACTCATTTACGGCCCTAGCGTGTCTCACAGCTATAGCTCGTCATGGGTCAATGGCAAGTCGAGCAGCAGTTCCAGCGAAGAGTACACCATGATATACAAGGCCACCGCAACGGGCAAATGCCACATTGGTGCCGCATCGGTTGTGTCGGGTGGCAATCGGCTTACAACCAAGCCGTTTACTATCGAAATCCTGCCCTCGGGCAGCCAGCCCAACCATCAGACACAGACCACCCCTGGAGCTCCCACGCCCTATAGCGATCCCATGACCCAGAGCGCCGACAAGGCCGTTAGTGGCAAGGACCTGTTTGTGCGCATCGAGATGTCTAAGCCTAGGGTGTATGAGCAACAGGCTGTGGTATGCACCATCAAGCTTTATACCAAGTACCAGATTTCGCAGTTCATGCCCACCATCCAACCCTCGTTTGACGGCTTCCTTATCGAGGAAATTCCCGTACAACCGAGTCTGAACAAGGTGGAAACATTCAACGGCGAGCGCTATATGACCGCCATCCTCAAGAAGTGCATCCTGTACCCGCAACAAAGCGGCAAACTCACCATCACATCAGGCAACTATGACGTGAGCGTGGTGCAGTTTGACACGTTCAAGAGCATATTTGGCACCATTTCCAATCCCGTAGAAAAGGACCTCAAGGTGCAGAGCAACTCGGCGACTATCAACATCCTGCCGTTGCCCGAACCTAAACCTGCCTCGTTCACGGGCGCTGTGGGCAAATTCAATGTCACCACCGACCTGCAACCCGCAACAGGCTTCAAGACCTATAGCGCGGCCACCTACCGTTATATCATCAGCGGCACGGGCAACATTAAGTACATCAAAGCTCCCGAGGTGAAGTTCCCCGAGCAGTTTGACGTGTACGATCCCAAGACCGATACCCAAGTCAACGATGGCGGTGGCGACATGAGCGGTAAGGTCATTATCAGCTATTCGTTTATTCCGCAATATGCAGGTGACTTTGATATTCCAGCCGGTGAGTTCTCCTATTTCGACCCCGATGCGGGCAAATATGAGACCATCACCATCCCCGCAAGGCATCTGACTGTCGCCAAGGGTGAGGGCCAGCCCAGCAACCACTACCGCATGAAGAACATGGACATCCGTCCCATCAAGAGCGGCGACTTGGGGCTGAAAAAGTCTCACGGCTACATCGTGGGCCACTGGTCCTACTGGTTGTGGTTCCTGCTGCCCCTGATTGCTGTCGCCGCGTTATTGCTGTATTACCGCAAGCAGCTTAAAGAACGCGCCGACGTGCGCCGTATGCGCTCCAAACGGGCCAGCAAGGTGGCACAGCGCCGCCTGAAAGCCGCCCGCGGTTTTGCCTCACGCGGAGACCGCAACGGGTTCTATGCCGAAATGCTCAATGCCCTGTGGGGCTACATGAGCGACAAGTTGTCGATTCCTGTGAGTGAGCTGAGCAAGGACAACATCAATGCCGAACTGGAGCAATATGGCATCGACGAACAGTTGCGACAGGCCTCCATCAGCCTTATCGACAAGTGTGAGTTCGCGCAGTATGCTCCGGAACTCGCCCAGGGCGACATGAACGCTGTGCTCGACGAGGCCGCAAGTGTCATCGACCAGTTGGAAAGTGTAAAACGCAAGAAAACTTCATATAGCGCCTAAAGCCTATAATAAGAGTCATGAAACCATTCATCATCACAATACTATTCATCGCGCTGGCACTGCCCCTGGCGGCTGCCAATGCCAACATTGACCGCGCCAACCAAGCCTACAAGCAGGAACTCTATAACGAGGCACTGAAACTCTACCTGCAAGAGGCTGAGCAGACGGGCATCTCGTCAAGCCTGTATTGCAACATAGGCGATACCTATTACCGCCTCAAGGATAACGTTCATGCCGTGCTATATTATGAACGCGCCTTGCTGCTCGACCCCTCGAACAATGATGCACGGTTCAACCTAGAGTTTGTGCGCGGCAAGATGCAGTTGCCCGACGATGCCGGCGACTCGTGGTTCAGCAACTGGATCGATCAGACGGTGAGCCGCCTGTCGAGCAACACATGGGCCATCATCGCCATCGTCACGTTCCTGCTGTTCCTGGCAGGCTTGGCCGTTTATCTGTTCATGGATAACGTGCTGATGCGCAAAATAGGCTTCTTTGGCGGTGCATTAATGATTGTAGCTACAATTCTGGCCAATTTGGCGGCTTTCCATGTCTATCACAAGGCGACAAGCGGTAATGGGGCCATTATCATGCCCGAGAAGGTCACGCTATGTACCGCACCCCGCGAGCCGCGTGCCAAAAGCGAGGAGGCCTTTGACCTGCAGCAAGGCACCCGTGTCGAGATTGTTGATACCATCAGCGACACGACCAACGGCAAGTGGCTCCAAGTCTCCACTGCCGGAGGCCACAAGGCTTGGATCAATGCCAAGGACGTGGAAGTGATTTAGGTTATGCGAGCAATGCTCGCAGTTTAGAGGTTAGAGGTTAAAGAGAGGTCAAAAAATAAGGGCTTAGGACTAAAAATGCTTGACTATCTGAATGACATAGACACCGAGGTGTTGCTGGCCATCAATGGCCTGCACGGCACTTTCCAAGATGCCTTTTGGTGGCTGATAAGCGCCAAATGGGCATCGGTGCTGCTGGTGCTGGCCTTTGTCTGGATATTGCTTCACCAGAACCGCCGCCATGCCTTGTTGACAGTGGCCATGCTGGTGCTGGCCTTCGTTCTTGCCGACCAGATTTCATCTGGACTGATCAAGCATTTGGTCGAACGTCTCAGGCCATCACAGGATCCCTCGCTCGACAATATGATTCACATCGTCAACAATTACCGCGGAGGCAAATTTGGCTTTGTGTCGAGCCATGCGGCCAACTCCTTTGCCGCCGCCACGCTCATTGCCCTCGTCATGCGCCACAAGGCAGTGACATTTTCCTTGTTCACATGGGCTGTTTTGCAATGTTATAGCCGTGTTTATCTGGGGGTACATTACCCGGGAGACATCCTTGGAGGTATCATCGTTGGTGTCCTGTCGGGCTGGCTCGTGTGGTGCCTCATGCGATGGCTCCAGCGCCGTTTCAATATCTCCAGTGGCAATTACGGCCGCCCTGATGCTGTGGTAATGGCTTCGTCGTTTGCCGTCACCATCATCGGACTTTTAACTACAGCCTTAAGTCAAACCCTTTAATCTTGTCGGAATTTGTTTTTTGTTGAATTAATTTTGTTTTTTGGCAAGATTATTGTATCTTTGGGGGTTAATTATCGCTTATTATTCAATCAAATACAACTTTATAATGTCAAAAACCATCACTTTTAACGAACTGAGGCGGATCAAGAATCGTCTGCCTGAAGGCTCCATACACGTTATCGCCGACAAACTCAACCTGCCGGTTCAGTCGGTGCGCAACTATTTTGGCGGGTCAAACTATGAGTTGGGAACCAATATGGGCTTCCATCTGGAGCCGGGACCTGACGGTGGTCTTGTCGTGCTTGACGACCCTAAGATCCTTGATATGGCACTCGGTATCCTAGAGAATCAAAACGAACAATAATACACTCACTAATATCTATCTCTCCACGATATGGACAACAAGAACAACAACGACCCGAACCGCCTGATTACTGTCGCCATCCACACGTTTGACCGTGCGGTTGAACTAAAGAACACCCTCGAGGAAGAAGGAATTGAGGTAGTGTTGCATAATGTCAACCTCGACGAGAAGGTGGTGGCTAGCGGTGTGCGCGTGCGCATCCGCGAGCGCGACCTGCCCCAGGCGTTGCAAATCATCGAGTCGCCTGAGTCCACGACAAGCGACAAGCGTTGTGTGCTGCTACCGGTGGATTTCGGCAAATACTCGCTCAAATCCGTCAGGTTAGGCATGGAGTACGCCCGCCGCAACCGTGGCAAGGTCTTGTTGTTACACAGCTACATCAACGAGCGCCACACGATGTCGTTGCCCTTTGGCAGCGACCGCTATGACAGCCCCGAGAACGAGGTAAAGGACATCAAGAAAAATGCCAAGCAGTGCATGGCCGATTTCGTGCAGATGCTCAAGGACAAAATCGCCGCTGGAGAGTTGCCCAAGGTGAAAATCGAGAGCAAGGTGACCGAGGGCATCCCCGAGGAACAAATCCTTCACTATGCCCAAAAGTATGACGTGTCGCTCATCGTGATGGGCACCAGCGGCACCAACCGACGCCGTCAGAACCTCATCGGCAGCGTGGCTGGCGAGGTGATGGACGCCTGCAAATTCCCCATTTTCACTGTACCCATCGGCATGCCCGACGTTGGCCTGACCGACATCACCCACGTGGCGTTTTTCTCTAACCTGATTCAACAGGACCTGTTGTCCTTTGACCGCTTCGCGCGCCTGTTCAACATGCGTGGCGTGGATGTCACCATCATCCCCGTGGTGGAGAAAAAGGACCGCAAGCTTGTTGACCAGTCGTTGCAGCAACTGTTACAGTACTGCCGCGAGCATTATCCCGAGTGCAACTTCAAAACCAAGCGCATCGCCGCCAAGACATTCATCGAGAGTTTCGCTCAGTTCGCCAAGGAAGACAACGTCCAGCTTATTGCTGTTCCTAACAAGAAGTCCAGCATCTTCTCCCGCCTGTTCAATCCCAGCATCGCCCATCGCGTCCTGTTCCAGACCGACACCCCCATGCTTGTCGTCCCCGTGTGACGTGATTTAGAACCATGCAGCAATTTCCATCCAAGCCTCATTATGATATTCTTGACGGGCTGCGCGGTGTTGCTGCCCTCATGGTCATTGTTTATCATGTCTTCGAGTGCTTTGACTGGACACCTCTACCTCACGGCTACTTGGCTGTTGATTTCTTTTTTGTGCTCTCGGGCTTTGTCATTGGTTACGCCTATGACAGCCGATGGAAAGACGGGCTCACGATAGGGCACTTCTTCAAGCGCCGCCTCATTCGTCTGCACCCCATGGTCGTTATCGGTGCCATTTTTGGGGCCATCTGCTTCATTGTTCAGGGCAGTGTGCGATGGGACGGCACCCACGTCTCCACAGGGTGGGTCATGGTGGCTATGCTGTTGTCGATGTTCATGTTGCCGCTTTATCCGGGCACGGCAGCCGATGTCCGCGGCAATGGCGAGATGTTCCCGCTGAATGGCCCGTCGTGGTCGTTGTTTTTTGAGTATATCGGCAATATCCTGTATGCGTTGTTGCTGCGCCGCCTACCCACACGATGGCTGGCCCTGCTGGCTATCATTTCAGGGTCGTGTCTCACCTATATTGCTGTGCATGACGGCTTCTTAGGCGTGGGGTGGTCTATGGTCGATTATGGGTTGTGGACAGGTCTGGTAAGGATGCTGTTCCCCTACACGATAGGCATGCTCATGGCGCGGGTGTTCCGGCCAGTGAAAAGAGTGCGTGGCGTCTTTTGGATTTGCGGTTTACTCATCTTCCTCGTGGGATGCCTGCCGCTCGCGTT
Source organism: Muribaculaceae bacterium (assembly GCA_016290325.1). Classification (GTDB taxonomy): domain Bacteria; phylum Bacteroidota; class Bacteroidia; order Bacteroidales; family Muribaculaceae; genus Sodaliphilus. Next base: position 32,475 of record JAEETL010000022.1, on the reverse strand, counting down.
CAGCGACCTTCAGCCCTGGCAGAATGGCCTTTACGATGCCATCTGCGTCATCGCGGTGTTCCCCTGCCTGGTTTGGCTGGGCGCTTCTCAGCTATCGGTAAGCACCTTGACAAGGCACGTGAGCCATAACTTGGGCGAATTGAGTTATCCGCTCTATGCCGTGCATTATCCGTTGATGTACCTGTTCTATGCCCACATTGGCTTCGATGGCAACCTTGTGCCTATCTCCAAAATGAGCGATGTGTGGCCCGTCGCCATGATACTGCCCGTGGCATGTATCATGCTGGCGTGGCTATGCTGGCGTTTCTACGATCGTCCCCTCCGCCGCTATTTGATGAAAGCGAGCATGATGACCCAGCACAAGGCGAGCAAGGCAAACAATGACGACAGCATGTAAAACTGACGACGGATGTAGCGACGCTCAGGCTTTTGGAAACTGCCGTGAGCAAACGTGAATGCCGCCATAAACACCATGAAATCGTCCACATAGCCCACGAGACCCTTATGGTCGTAATCACCCTTCCAGATGATGTAGCCAATGGCTGCTACCACCAGCACAATTCCAATCACGCGGCACACCTTCATGCCCGTGCTCACCTCCATTTGTTCCTTCTCTCTCGGTTCCATATCTCATTTTTTTAATTTAAAAATTACTTGGGTTGGGCGATGCCCTTCATGGAGAGGGCGATGCGGCCACGGTCGTGGTCAATGCTGGTGACAACGACACGCACGTGCTGGTGGACGTGAACCTGACGGGCGGGAGGTAGGCCGCGCTGAGGCATCTGCGACACGTGGACGAGGCCGTCCTTGTGGATACCCAGGTCAACGAAAGCACCAAACTGGGTCACGTTAGTGACAATGCCGTTCAGTTCCATGCCCTCGCGCAGGTCCTTGATGTCGTTGACGTTCTCGTCAAATTCCCAGACTTGGACCGTCGAGCGCGGGTCACGTCCAGGTTTCTCTAGCTCACTCATAATGTCGCGCAGGGTAGGCTCGCCCACGTCGTCAGACAGGTAGCGTTTTGGGTCAATCTTGTCGCGTTGCGCCTTGTCACGAATCAAGTCGGCGATGCTGCAGCCGCAGTCTCGTGCCATCTGCTCCACCAGGGCATAACGCTCGGGGTGGACAGCACTGTTATCCAGCGGATTGTCGCTCTCGGGAACACGCAAGAAGCCTGCTGCCTGCTCAAAAGTTTTCGGTCCCAATTTGGGCACCTTGAGCAACTGCTGGCGCGAGGTAAAATGACCATTGGCGGCACGATAATCGACAATATTCTGGGCCAAGGTTGGGCCAAGGCCTGCAATATAGGTGAGCAACTCCTTGGAGGCCGTGTTCACATTCACGCCAACGCTATTCACGCAACTCTGCACGGTGAAATCCAGCGCCTCTTTCAAGCGCGTTTGGTCCACGTCATGCTGATACTGCCCCACACCGATAGACTTGGGGTCAATCTTCACCAGTTCGGCAAGCGGGTCAAGCAGGCGTCGGCCAATGGAGACAGCGCCGCGCACGGTCACGTCCTTGTCGGGGAACTCGTCACGGGCGATTTTGCTCGCACTGTAAATCGACGCGCCGTTCTCGCTCACAACAAACACGTCGATGTTGCGGCGATAGCGAATCTTTTTCAGGAAGCGCTCGGTCTCGCGGCTAGCGGTGCCGTTGCCCAAAGCAATGGCGTCGATCTTATAGGCCTCGGTGAGTGTCTGTATCTTTTTCGTCGCCCCAGCGATGTCGTTATGGGGTGCCGTGGGGTAAATCACGTCGTTGTGCAGCAGGTTGCCTTGCTCATCCAAGCAAACCACCTTGCAACCCGTGCGGAAACCTGGGTCAACGGCCAGCACACGCTTGTGGCCCAATGGCGGCGCGAACAATAGCTGTCGCACGTTCTGAGCAAAGGTCTCAATGGCCTCGTCATCGGCTTTCTCCTTGGCTGCTGCAGCAAATTCGGTCTCAATCGATGGCTTCACGAGTCTCTTAAAGCTGTCCTCGGCGGCCTCCTCGACCAGTTGCGAAGCCTCGCCGTTGCCTTTGACGACGATGCGCGCGATATTGTCGAGCGTGCGGTCATCATTGATTTCAATGCCCACCTTGAGAAAGCCCTCTTTCTCGCCACGGCGGATAGCCAACAGCTGGTGGCTGGACACGCGCTTCAACGGCATGGAGTACTCGTAGTAATTCTCATAGTTGCGGCCCTCAATCTCTTTGCCCTTGACATAGTGGGACACCAGGCGCGCGTCATACTTGAAACCACGCCTGACGGCGCCACGCACCGCCTCATTCTCACTCACCCACTCGGCAATGATGTCCTGAGCGCCGGCAATGGCGGCATCGGTGTCAGATACCTTGTCGCCGTCAACAAACTGGCGCGCCCGCTCCTCAATGTTGCCGCCGCGCTGTGCCATGATGATCTTGGCCAGCGGTTCCAATCCCAGCTGACGGGCCGCCTCGGCGCGCGTCTTGCGCTTAGGCTTATATGGGAGGTAGATATCCTCGAGTGTGGTGGCATCCCAGCAGTTATTGATGCGAGCGGCCAGCTCGGGGGTGAGTTTATCCTGCGCCTCGATGGTCTTGAGGATGGTGGCGCGACGTTTCTCCAGCTCGCGGTAGTAACGCAACCGCTGGTCGATGGACTGGATGGAGAGTTCGTCGAGGTTGCCGGTCGCTTCCTTGCGGTAACGGCTGATGAACGGGATGGTCGCACCGTCATCGAGCAGATTGACCGTGCCAGCCACCTGATTGATGGGGATATTTAACTCTTGGGATATGAGCGTGGATAATTGAGTTGCCATTTTTTAACTACGAATTACACGAATTATACTAAATACTAAGAACAAAGGACTAGCGACTCTTCCTAAGTGTAATGACAGTGATTTCGGGAGTCGCCCCAATGCGCATTGGGGGACCCACCATGCCGGTGCCGATGTTGACATACAGCCAGCGGTCGCCCTCATGGTATGCCCCACCCCACTCGGGGTAATGCATGGACGCAGGCGACCAGCGCCAGTTGCCCAGTTTGAGCATCAGCTGCCAGGCATGGGTATGGCCCGCCAACATCAAGTCGATATTGCTGTTAGTAAGGGTATTAGCTCGCCAAGCATAGGGGTTGTGCTGCAACTGGATCTTGAAATTGCTGCCAAATAGGCCACTATAGGCTTTGGGCAAGCTGCCGCGTTTCTCTCCAGGGCGGTCACCGAAGTTCTCGTTACCGATGAGCACCAGTTGGCTGTCACCGCGCTTGATGAGGGCATAGTCGTCGTTGAGCAGCTTCCAACCCATGTCGCGCTGCATGTCGCATAGGGCTTTGCGGTCGGCAAGTTTTGCCTTCTCATCGTCCCACTTGACGTAGTTGTCATAGTCGTGGTTGCCCAGCACCGAGAAAACGCCGTCAGGCGCATGCAGCCGCGACAAGATGGCCCGATAGGGCTCTGCCTCATCAGTCTTACGGCTCACCAGGTCGCCCGTGAAGCAAATCATGTCGGGGTGCAAGCCATTGATGGTCTCGACCCACCGCTCCACGATGGGAGTGCGCCCATTGTAGGTGCCCAGGTGGGCATCACTCCATTGCACGATGCGGTAGCCGTCAAACTCGTCGGGCAGGCGGTCAAAAGCCAATTCCACCTCCTGAACTTCGAGCGTACGCGGCGTGACCACAGCGCCCCACCACATCACGACGAACACCAGCGCTGCCAGGATAAAGGCGCACACCGTCAGCCACCGCTGACGCAGGAGCCGTCCGAGGCCATGCAGCATCATGCCAAGCGCCTTGGGGGCCAGCAGCGCAAAAAAGGTGTAAAGCATATACTGCCCAGTAACAAAAGCGCCATTAGACATAGCGGCACTCGACAGGGGCATCACGCTCACGCCAATGACCAACCCGACAGCCAGCAAGCCTAGCAGCGCGTTAAAACGCGCCGCCCAACGGTAGCCATTACGGTTCAGCCGACGGCTGATATAAACATCCATGGCGATGCACAGCACCGCCACGATGATTAATCCTAACCAGTGAATCTTCATAATTCTAGGCGTTAGGTGGTAGGCGTTAGGTGGTAGGCTTTAGGCGTTAGGCATTAGGTGGTAGGTTTTTTACTGATGAAGGGGTGTGGATACCCCCTAAAGCCTAGGGTCTAAAACCTAAAAGCTAAAGCCTAAAGCCTAAAAATCACTTCGTGGCCTCGAGGTAGTTGGAGAGCGGGTTGCTATACATCTGCAACATCTTGTTGTACATGTAGAAACGGTCCGCCTCGCTCAACTTCATGCCCTCGGTCTTGTCAATCTGACTCGACAGATACTGCTCGAACGCCTCACGTTCCTCCTGGGTGTACTTGTCGGCAAACTGCTTGTCGTCAAACAAGATATCGTGGGCGATGTAGTTGTTCTTGTAGATCTTATAGTTCTGATGGATGGCGTGGTCGATGATGGCGCACACGCGGTCCACCTCCAGGAACTTGTCCAGACCCTCGGGAATCTTGTCCAACTCCTCGTTAATGCAAGGCGTGAAGGCATAATGAACCTCACCCTTGTGGCCGATGATACCCGTCTTCATGCTAATCAGGTCGTCCTCGGGCGATTTGCGCCAGTTGGGATTCTTGCTCTTGCACAGGAACTCCTTGGCCTTCAAGTAGTCGTTGGGGTCATACTCATAGCTGATCGAGATGGGCGCGATGTTCAGCTCCTTGAGGCTCTCGATGAACGACTTGTCGCGGTTGCCATAGGCGAGCATCTTGACCAGACTCTCCTGGGTGCGGTCGTTGCTGTCCTTGCAGCGGCCCTCACGCTGGGCAATCCACAGCGAGGCATGTTTCTGCTGCACGGCAAAGTGCATGTAGCCTGATAGCTGCACAGCGGCTGTCAACGTCTGGATGCGACCCAGGTTACGCTTCACGATAAAGCTCTTGTTCATGCGCACCAGCTTGGTGATCCAGTCATAGATGAGCAGATTGTTGCCGATAGCGATTTCGCACGCGTCACGGCCGCCCTTGATCAGCAAGTAGCTCAGCTGGGCCGAGTCCAGCACGATATCGCGGTGGTTGGTAATAAATGTGTAGGGCAATTCCTTATCCAGGTTCTCATTACCGCTCGTGGTAAGCGTCGTGCCGGTCTTGGCCATCAATCCCTCGATAAAGGGCTTCATCACCTTGACCTGGAACTCATGCTTGGAGTTGATGCTCAACAACACGTGCTTGAATTCCGAGTACTTGTAGTTGGGCAAAGCCATCGCCACAATGTTTTGGAAACCAGGCTCCTGCACCAGGATGGTCATCGCGGTTTGGAAATCTTTATCAGGAATCGGGCAGATGTCCTGAAACTCCACTGGAATGGGTATGTTTTCGTTCTCTATCATAATGATTTAAAGATTTGTGAGAAGCGCATCAGCCCCTCAGATTTTTGTTCATGTCTCTTCAACCTACAAAGTTAAGCATTATTCTCATAAATCTCAAAATAAATTGCCCTTCAATGTCCCACTTTTAAAAAAAATCGCCAAATCATCACCCCATAACCCTTATACGCCCTATAAGTCTTATCTGTCTTATAAGCCCTATACCTAATCTTCATTTTTACACGAAAAGTCGGGTAAAATTTGCTATTTTGAGGATAATAAGATATATTTGCAGGTTGAAAACGTTCGTCAGTAATGATTTCACACACGCATGCTGCGAGGAAAGTCACCGATAACAGATGATATACCGAGCCATGCCCAGGTCATGATTGACAAACGAATAATTGAGCCGATGACAATAAAGAGACAAATACTATTGTGTGTGCTGGCTTGTATTTTTCTGACGGCCCCAGCCCAGGAACAAGCCGATAACTATGAATGGTATCTTGACGAAGTAGTGAGCGATGTATTTGTAAATCGCAATGACTTTGAGTACTATTACGTCCCCAGTGCCGCTGACATGGACCAGCAACGGCGCAAAGGCGAAGTAACCTACTTCCTGAACACTCCACCGGGCTTCAGCACCAAAAAGGCCAAAGACATCATTGACCGCCTCATGGCGAGCTATGACGATATCAAGGCCGTGGGCGACTGGCACTTCTCCTCAAACAACTACTGGAAAGAATTCCGCTACGAGAAGAACAAATTCCGTTTCTCGGTGGGGCGCAAAGCCGTTGAAGACGGCGTTTACTACGTGAGTGTGACCGAAACTGCCAGTTACTACAAGTCACTTGGAAGCAAAGGCAAAAAGGCACAAGTCAAAGAGGACTCCCCTGAGGCCAGCAAACCCGTGAAGCGCAGCAGCAAACGAGCACGCAAGCAAATTCCTGAAATCGAGACTGAAAACGACACCATTATCGATGATGGTGAAGATGGAAATGGCGACGAAACCGTCGAGCCGCGCCAAGCAGCTGTGACCGATCGACACAAACGTCGCGAGATTCGCCAACTCGAGCAGGAGAAAAAGCGCGAGGAACGGGCCGCAAAAAAACGCGAACAAGAGCTAAAGCGTGCCGAGGCGCAAAAACTGAGAGAAGCCGAGAAACAGCGTAAAGCCGAGGAAAAGAGGAAGAAACAAGAAGAGGAGCGCCTCAAGAAAGAAGAAAAACGACTGCAACGCGAGCAGGCCAAAGCCGAGCAGGAACAAGCACGCTTGGACCGCCTGAAAGAGCGCAAACAAACCCAAGAAAAAGAGAAAAAAGCCGCTAAAGCCGCCGAGAGCCATTACCACTACCAGGACGTTGCCCTGTGGCTGAGTGAAAAATATGACTTTACCCAAACCGTCGACAACGGCACAGGTACCACCATGTTCTCAACTGCCGTTAAGGACGTGGAGATGGCTAAGATCGCCATCAAGAACGCCCTCAAGGGCAGCAATGCCCGCATGGCCATGCCCTGGCGGTTAAACAATGATACCCAGATGGTGGAAACCGGCTACACGGTCGATGACCACGTGTTGGTATTTGCCATCGGCAAGAACGATAACAACGACATCACGCTCACGATTATAGAAGTAAGCGACGAGCAGTTTGAGTCGTTCAAGCAAGGATTGAACAAATAGAATCAATAACACAAAACTAAAACATATAGCAAGATGAAAAAGTATTTATTCACATTGCTGCTGACATTGGTTGTCGCAGTAAGCTTCATCGGGTGCAAGCCCGGTTCCAGCAACAATGCCGTCCCGGTAAGTGACAATTTCATGGTGCCTGAAGTGGCCGATGTGGTACTCTATCAGGTTAATCCGCGTGTGTTCGCTCCTTCCAACTCGCTCCAGGCCGTTTTGGCGCGCTTGGACTCCATCGAGGACCTGGGCGTGAACATGCTGTGGATCATGCCCATCTACCCCATTGGTTTGGAAAAGACCAAAAACTCTCCCTACTCGGTACGCGACTACAAGGCAGTAGCGCCCGAGTTTGGCACTGTCGATGACCTGCGCGCTCTAGTCGAGTCATGCCACGAGCGCGGCATGGGTTTGATTCTTGACTGGGTAGCTAACCACACAGCATGGGATAACGTGTGGGTCACCCAACATCCCGACTGGTACACAAAGGATTCGACGGGTAGCATCATTTATCCGCCAGGAACCGATTGGACCGACGTGGCCGACTTGAACTATGATAACAAGGACATGCGTGCAGCCATGATCGACGCGATGCGATTCTGGGTTGACAGCGTGGGAGTTGACGGTTTCCGCTGTGACGTGGCCGATGAAGTGCCCGTTGATTTCTGGTCCGAAGCCATCTCTACCCTGCGCGAATCGGCCAAGCCCCGCCGCCTAATCATGCTTGCCGAGGGTGCCAAACCCGAGACTCTCGGGGCTGGATTTGACTTGAACTACGCTTGGGAGTTCATGCGTGCTATCGCCGATGTGATGAAAGGTGACGCTCGGGTGAACAAGCTGATTCAAGCCGACGAAAACGAATATAAGGACCTGGATAGGGGCAAGTTCAAATTGCGCTTCACCACCAATCACGACGAGGCCAACAAGGAAAGCCCCGTCAAACTCTATGGCGGCGAACGTGCCTCGATGGCAGCATTTGTCGCTACCACCATGCTCCATGGCGGCATGCTCATCTACGGCTCTCAGGAAGTGGGCTACCCAGAACCCATCAATTTCTTCCACTATGTTCCTGTGAACTGGAATGCCAACCCCAAGCTGCGTGAGGAATACAAGAAACTCATTTCCATCTATAACGAGCATCCTGCCCTGCGCTCCAGCGGCACGATACGCGCCTTTGACGACGACGGGAACAACATCCTGTGCATTGAGCGCGTGCTCAACAACGACAATGTGCTCGTGTTAGTTAACGTGCGCGACCAGGCCGAAAACATTGATGTGCCCAGGATGTGGGCCGACAAGACTGTCACCGACTTGGTAACCGGCAATGAGGTTAACCTGGGCGCAAAAATCACACTGCAGCCCTATCAATACCTGTTGCTCTACAACAAGTAATCATACCATTAACTGAACATGAAGGTGTGCTGGAATCCGTGTCTAGCACACCTTTGCTTTTGTCACGATTATTCCTTAAATATGTCCACAAATGTTAAATAATGCTAACGAAATGATTTTTCTTGTTCAAAAATTATGTTTTATAACATCTTTCGTTGTACCTTTGCACTCGGTTTTTCATCAAGACCTAAAATTGGTGCCGGGAGGCACGGGATTTTTTGGTTAAATTACATAGGTTAAGATTTAGTTTTAAGGTTTATGTTAATGGTATTAGAGGTTAATTAGATTTTTTTCATGGATCCGCGGCGAGAGTCGGGGATTTTTTTTGCTCTATACTCCCCGTCAGAAACAACCAGTCTAATCCCCACGCCCCCTGCTGTACCACATTCACCTATCGTAATTATTCAGCAGTTTGGCACCACGCAAAGGCGCAAAGACGCTAAGCATTTTAGTTGTTGGTGGTAAACAAAATGTGTAATTGTTACTGCATTGATTTACGATGGTATGATGACATATCGTCTTTGTATGAACCCATTTAATTCGTATAATTAGCCGACAGAAAAGTATTTGCGGATGCCAATCAGAAAAATCAGATTATTCAGTTGTTCTTTTAGAGGTCGGCTTGGGTACACGGTAATCAAGTGGCTTGAAATTTGCATAGATATATTGTGTATATAAAATATATTATATACCTTTGCAGCAGTAAATAAAAAGATAACGACAATATGGATACGACAATTAAGCGAAAAAACATTGATCTTCCCGTGGAGGTGTTGCAAAAGCTTTCGCTCATGGCGGTGGCCCAAGGCCGCAGCTTGAAAGCTTACATCGAGCAGATATTGATTGCAAAAGCCAACAGTATCTCAGTTGAAGTGCATGAGAATCCCTCTCCCTCGGGTGACAAATGGTTTGAAAATGCTGAAAATATGGAATCTGTCCGCCGCGGCATCCAAGAGATGAATGAGGGACAAGGTAAGGCTTACACCATGGATGAAATCCGCGAGCGGTTGGGCGTATGAGATACAAACTGATTCTTATGCCCGAGGCCGAACGCCATCTTGACGAGTGGCGCAAATCGGGTCAGAAGAAAACGCTGCTGAAGATTGCCGCCCTGTTTGAGGAACTATATGAGCACCCTACAACGGGCACAGGCAAAGTCGAACAGCTAAAGGGCGACCTTGAAGGGTATTGGAGCCGAAGAATCAACAAGAGCTCACGGTTAATCTATAGAATCGAGGAAGACGTCATTACCGTCTTTGTTGTCTCTCTAAAAGGCCATTACGGCGACAAGTAATTGTTATTATATCGCACTGCCTAGGCTACTGTTGCAGTCTGAGTTTCAGCAAGTTTTTTGCTCTATAGATAGAAAAAAACCTGGAAGGTTCGGGTTGATGTCGAACGCTTCCAGAGGGGGGAAGTATTATTAATTATGAGGGCTTCGTCTTAGAAAAGGTAGGTGGCGCTAACGGTCCAGCAGTTATCCTTGCTGCCCGACTTGGTAGCATCCTCGTTGACCATTTCCAGCGACTTGGTGAGGCCGATTCCATAAGAGGCTGACACGCGTAAGTGGCTAAAGAGCTCCACGCCAGCACCGATGTCCCAAGACATAGTGGTCTTGCTGTTCTCCATGGTGCTTGCCTCATCTTCCTTGAAAAGCAGCGAGAAGTTAGGGCCAGAGAAGGCATAGGGGACCAGGATCTTAGCGGCAACGGGCACCTCAAGGCGATAGTTCACGTGAACCGGGATGTCAATGTAATGACGTTTGTAAACCTGGTCGTCGTCAGCAAGGTGGCTGTTACGGTGAGAATACATGGCGCCAACCTCAACACCGAGGCCGATGAAGGGCACTTTGAAATCGAGGGTAAGGCCTCCGGTGTAGCCCAAGCTGTTGTCGCGGTTGGCCACGTCACGACTGAGACGCATCTCATCAACGGTAGTACCAGCTTTAAATCCCAGGCGCACCTGAGCTGTGGCGGGCATGGCTACCGCAAGCAGGATTGCAGCCATTAGAATGCGGATCATTGAACGTCCCATTACACACTGTTGATTTCTCTTGTTGTTCTCGTTCTGGGTCTGACCCAAGTTAGTAGTTTTGTAGTTCATAACTTTTGGATTTTTAGAGTTTTTAATTGCTTTGTTGATGCAAAGTTATGATGGGGAAAAGGCTGTCGCCAAACATTTTAAACCATATTGGATGAAAGCCCTAGATTAATGTATGAAATGATTCTATAGCGTGAAAACGAGGCGTTTTTCAGGCCCGTAAGCGACCCGTTTTTAATACCCGGCACTTGATTTCTGACGAGCATTGTCCCCTGGCATCATGAGCAGTTTATTATTAATAATGTGGGATGGATGGAGGTGGGGCGGCGGGGGTGTTGTTAACTATGCTTGCTAGCTGGGCGTGAACATCATGAGAAAAATGTTGCCCTACTTTTTTGTTGAGCGGTCAACTGTTTGTATATTTGCAAAAAAGTTTTTTCAGCTATGAAACAGATCATCTTATTGCTTGCCATCCTTTGGGCGATGGCGATAAACGCCCAGCAGAACTTTTTTGCTCCTCCCACCAGTTCGCCGGTTATCGGCAAGAACGGGTCAGTGACGTTTAAAGTCAAAGCCCCGAGTGCCGACACGGTGCGGCTGATTATTGACACGCGCTGCGACACGCTCATGCAGCGCCAGGGCGACGGCATGTGGCAACTCAAGTTGCAAGGCTTGGAGCCCGACCTTTACATGTACCACTACATCATCGACGGCATGAAGGTGCTAGATAATGATAATGCCCTCGTGTTGCGCGACGTCAAGAACGTGATGAACACGTTCGTACTCGACCCCAACGGCGACTGCCCTATGGCCGTGCATGACGTGCCTCATGGCGATGTGCAGGCAGTGTGGTATGACTCCCCCACCCTGGGTGCTAAGCGCCGAATGATGATCTATCTGCCACCCGGCTATGAGCAGGGTCACCAACGCTATCCTGTGCTCTATCTGTTGCATGGCACAGGTGGTGACGAAACAGTGTGGCTGGAACAGGGTCGTGCAGCCCAAGTGTTTGACAACCTCATCGCCAACGGGAATGCTGTTCCCATGATTGTGGTTATGCCCAATGGCCACACCGACACACCTGCCGCTCCCGGAATAAACCCGAACAACAATGAGCAGCCCACTTTTGCCCACAAGCAGTGGATGGAGGGCACATTTGAGCAAAGTTTCAATGACATTGTCACATGGGTAGACAACAATTACCGCACCCGAGCCAATAAGCGCTACCGCGCCATCGCCGGCCTGTCGATGGGTGGCTACCACTCGCTCTACATCAGCGCTAATCAGCCTGACGATTTCGCCTATGTGGGACTGTTCTCGGCCGCCATCAACCGCATGGACCAGGGCAAGAGCAAGATTTATAATGACCTTGAGGCCAAACTTATCAACCAGTTCAAGCAACGACCCAAACTGTACTGGATAGGCATCGGTAAGGACGATTTCCTTTATAAGGACAATGCCCAATTCAGGGAAATGCTGGACAAGAACCGCATGCGTTACACCTACCACGAGTCCACAGCGGGCCACGAGTGGGCTAACTGGCGCGACTACCTGGTGATATTCACCCAACAGTTGTTTAAATAATGCTGATGGCCGTGGCAAAACCACCGCACAGGCAATCCGCTTAACTAAACCACCATGCTCGATTCCCTCATACAATTCTTTACCCAATGGGGTTACCTGGGCCTGTTCCTGGGGTCGTTCCTCGCCGGCAGCATCGTCCCGTTCAGCAGCGAGGCACTGGTGGTAGCATGCGTGGGCGCGCTTCACATGAATCCCCTTACCAGCTTGTTTGTCGCGCTGGCGGGCAACGTGAGTGGCGGTATGACGTGCTACTATATCGGGCACTTGGGGAAAATCGAGTGGATAGAGAAATATGCCCGCGTGAGTGAGGAAAAACTCAACCGCGCTCTCAACTTCATGAAAAACCGTGGCGCTTGGATGGGTTTCTTTGCTTTCATTCCCATGCTAGGTACCGCCATTAGCGTTGCACTGGGGTATGTGCGCTCCAATGTGTGGATTGTGCTCATCACGATGACCATCGGCAAACTACTGCGCTATGCCGCTATCATCTGGGGCTCTCTCAAACTCATTGACGTTCTCCAGTTTCTCCCAACATAAACTCCCAAGAAATAAAACTAAGGACTAAAAACTTAAATAAATATGACACCTACTGATATTCATAACGAACTCTTGGCCGGGCGCATCATCAAGCACCTGGAGCGCCGCCATTTCAACGCTCACTACTGCGCCACCGCTGCCGAGGCCATTGACCTCGTCAAGTCACTCATCCCCGCTGGCAGCAGCATCACATGGGGCGGTTCACAGACCATCCGCGAGATGGGGTTGACCCATGAGCTCATCAACAGCAGCAACTACAAGGTCATCGACCGCGACAAGGCCGAGACACCCGAACAAAAGCGCCAATGCTACCTCGACGCGATGGATGTGGACTACTTCCTCACCAGCGCCAATGCCATCACCCAGGATGGTATCATCGTCAACATTGACGGCCGTGGCAACCGCGTCGCCGCCATCACCTGGGGACCTCACAACGTAATCCACGTGATAGGCATGAACAAGGTCGCTCCCACCATCGAGGCCGCCCTTGCTCGTGCCCGTAACACCGCCGCGCCCATTAACACCGCGCGACTGGGCTGTGACACGCCTTGCCGCCTAGACGGCGTGTGCCACAACTGCAATAGCCCGCAGTGCATCTGCAACTACGTCCACTTCACCCGAAACAGTTTCCCAGCCCATCGGCACACCGTTATCCTCATAGGCGAGAACTGGGGCTATTAATAAACGAAAAAACAACAAGCATAACTTGCTAATTAATTATCAATTCAAACAATACAATTGATGTTGTCATTGTTGTTCTAGTTGCCTTTTAACCAAATGATGGATAAGGAATTGACATTTATCGGGATTATTCCGGCGAGGTATGCCTCAACGAGGTTCCCCGGCAAGCCGCTGGCCATGCTGGGCGGCATGACTATGATTGAACGGGTTTACCGCCAGGTGAGCCTAGTGTTGGACCGTGTGGTAGTTGCTACCGATGACGACCGCATAATGGCCGCAGTAGCGGCATTTGGCGGTAAGGCTATTATGACGAGTACTGTACACCGTAGCGGCACCGACCGTTGCCAAGAGGCCTACCTGAAGAACGGCGGCCACGAGGATGTCATTATCAACATCCAGGGTGACGAGCCATTCATCCAGCCCGACCAACTTCGCGCCATCATGGCCTGCTTTGACGATGAGGGGACCGACATTGCCACACTGGTGCGCCCGTTTGATGCCAGCCGCCCCTACAGCGAGCTGGAGAACCCTAACAGCCCCAAGGTGGTGCTAGACAGTCAGATGCGAGCCCGCTATTTCTCGCGCTCAGTGATTCCCTTTGTGCGAGGCAAGGAACGTGACGAGTGGCCATCCACCACACAGTATTACACTCATGTGGGCATGTATGCCTACCGCGCCGCAGTGCTCGAAGCCATCACGCGGTTGCCACAATCACCCCTTGAACTCGCCGAGTCGCTGGAGCAGCTGCGCTGGCTCGAAAACGGCTACACCATCAAGACGGGCATCACTACCACGGCGACTATCGGCATCGACACGCCCGAGGACCTCGCCCGTGCCGAGGAATATCTGCGCAACTCACATTAACCCGGCCACGCCAAGACGAGGCCCTACAAATCACAAACTATGAAGTCTTCAATTCTCACTATAATCTGCCTGATAATGGCATTGGGTGCTTTAGCCCAACCCGCTGGGGAACCATGGATGGACCTGCAAGTGAACGAAATCAACCGCTTGCCAGTTCACACGTCATTCTTTGCCTTCAATATCGAGGGCGATGCGTTGTTCCGACAGCTTGCACAGTCGGGACGTTACCTGTCGCTTGACGGTGACTGGAAGTTCCACTGGGTCGCCAACCTGGACGAGCGTCCCACCGACTTCTATCGCACTGACCTGGATGATAGCGGCTGGGCAACGATGCCCGTGCCCGGGATGTGGGAATTGAACGGCTACGGCGACCCGGTGTATGTCAATATCGGTTTCCCGTGGCGCGACAATTGGAAGAATGACCCGCCCCGTGTGCCTGTCCAGGACAACCATGTAGGCACTTACCGCCGCCATATTACCCTGCCCGCCGACTGGAAGGGCAAACAGGTCATCGCCCACTTCGGGAGCGTGACCAGCAACATCAGCCTGTGGGTCAACGGCCAGTTCGCTGGCTATGCCGAGGACAGCAAAACGGCAGCCGAGTTTGACATCACACCATACCTGAAAGAGGGTGATAACCTGTTGGCGTTCCAAGTGATGCGCTGGTGTGACGGCACCTACAGCGAGGACCAGGACTTCTGGCGCCTGTCGGGCGTGGCACGGTCGAGTTTCCTCTACTGCCGCGATAAGAACTACCACATCGATGACCTGCGTGTGACAGCGACACTCACCGACGACATGCGTGACGGCATCCTAATGGTCAACCCTACCATTACGGGCAAAGGCACGTTGAACTACCACCTGCTCGACGCCCGGGGCAATGAGGTCGCCATGACCCCCGTCGGCGAGAACCGCTGGACCGTATCCGGTGCCCAGCAATGGACAGCCGAGACGCCCTATCTCTACATCCTGGTTGCAACGATGGTTCCCGCCGACAAGAAAGCCAAGGGAGAGACCATTGTCCAAAGAATCGGTTTTCGCCGTGTGGAGATCAAGAACGGCCAACTGCTGGTCAACGGCAAGGCCATCTACATCAAGGGAGCCAACCGTCACGAGATGGACCCCGACGGCGGCTATGTTGTGTCGCGTGAGCGCATGATTGCCGACATCAAGGAGATGAAGCGCATGAACATCAATGCGGTGCGCACCTGCCACTACTCCGATGATCCGCAGTGGTATGACCTGTGTGACGAGTACGGCCTGTATGTCATTGCCGAGGCCAATCAGGAGGGACATGGTTTCCATTATGACCCCAACACGGCCCCGACCTACAAGCCCATGTTCGCCAAGCCTATCCTGGAGCGCAACCAGCACAACGTGAGCGTGCAGTTCAACCATCCGAGCATTATCATTTGGTCGCTGGGAAACGAGACCTGCGACGGCCCCAACTTCACTGCTGCGCGCGACTGGATTCGCTCTGTTGACCCCTCACGCCCCATCCATTGGGAGCGTGCCCAGGGCGGTGAGAACACCGACCTGATGTGCCCGATGTATGCCTCACCCGAGTGGTGCGAGCGCTATGCCAGCAAACCCGAGAGCACCAAGCCGCTCATCCTGTGTGAGTACAACCATACGATGGGCAACTCGGGTGGCGGACTGATGGAATACTGGGATGTCGTGCGCCGGTTGCCCAAGTTCCAGGGCGGATTCGTGTGGGACTTCGTTGATCAGGGCCTCCGCGTCAAGACTGCTGATGGCAAGGAGTATTTCTCCTATGGCGGTGATTACAACACCCACGACCCCAGCGACAATAACTTTAACTGCAACGGACTCGTGAGTCCCGACCGCGTGTGGAATCCGCACGCCTATGAGACGGCCTATTACTACCAGAACGTCTGGGCCGAGGACGTAAACGTGCGCCAGGGAGATATCGCCGTGAGGAACGAATTCTTCTTCCGTGACCTGAGCAATGTGAAAATGCGGTGGCAACTGCTCGTCGACGGCGAGTCGGTACTTAACGGCGAGGAATTGAACTTGAATGTACTACCCCAAGGCCGCCAGATGCTTCATTTACCCATTGCAAATACCCTTGCCGCACTTGACCCGAATACCGAGGTGATGCTCAATGTGGACTTCATGCTCAAGGATAAAGAGCCATTGATGGAGGCCGGGCAGCACATCGCCTATGCCCAGTTACCCATCCGTGAGATAGTATCCCATGCGGCCAATCCACCTCATGACAATGCAAAATTCAACGTCAAGCAGACCAAACATGGTCCGCTCACTATCACTGGTGAGGGTGTTGAAATCGCTTTCGACGGCAAGACTGGTTTCATGACAAAATACGTGGTCAATGGCATATCTTTGCTGGGCGAAGGAGGCGCGTTGCGCCCCAATTTCTGGCGCGCGGTAACTGACAACGACATGGGCGCATGGTTACAGCAGAAACTGAAAGTGTGGCGCAATCCTGTGATGAACTTGACTTCGTTTGGTGTTGACAAGAAAGCGTCCAACAAGTCTCAGGTGACCGTCGTGGCCCGCTACGATATGCCCGAGGTGCATGCAACGCTCACGCTGACCTACGAAATACACAAGGGTGGTGTGATGTGCGTGACCCAAGGGATCTCATTCAGTGACTCATATCAGGAACTTCCCGAAATGCTGCGTTTTGGCATGGTCATGGAGATGCCCTACACGATGGACATCAGCCACTTCTACGGCCGCGGCCCCATCGAGAACTATGCCGACCGACGCTACAGCCAGCGCTTGGGAATCTACCACCAGACGGCCGACGAGCAGTTCTATCCTTATATCCGTCCGCAGGAGACAGGCACCAAGGGAGACATCCGATGGTGGAACCAGACCGATGGACAAGGAATCGGCATCAAGGTCACAGCCGACAAGCCTTTCTATGCCAGTGCACTGCACTATTCCATCAATACGCTCGACGAGGGCGACGAAAAGCATCAGCGCCACCCGTCCGGACTAGTGAAATCAACCCACACTGTCCTCACCCTTGACGGCGAGCAATGTGGCGTGGGAGGCATCGACAGTTGGGGTGCCCGTCCACTGGAGCAATACCGCCTCCCCGCCCGAGACCGTACCTGCTCCTTTACCATCACCCCCGTCAATCATTAACAACAAGAATCAATAAGACATAACGGGAGAAAACCCACATCTGAGTATTATTATCTGAAAAAATGGATGTGTTAGGCTTGATTTGTTATAAAAAAGCAATATCTTTGCAAATTGTAACTATTGACCGAGCATGTTTCCTCCACACATGATTGATTGTTTGTTACAACTGACTGACAAGAGCATCAAGATATGAACGAAGAATACCTATACTCGATAAAACAATACCTACAGCATCATTCCCTGTGTAACGAACTTAAGCGTTTCAAGGGAATCCACAAGGGACAACGGTGCTTCATCATCGGTACAGGTCCCAGTTTGACAATTGAGGATCTAGAAAACCTGAAAGGTGAGATCACATTTGGTTCAAACCGCATCTTTGAGATTTTTCCAAAGACGACTTGGCGCCCTACCTACTACGTCAACCAGGATTTCAAGCTAATCGGCAAGTTCCAAGAGGATATCGATAAGATTGACTGCTCCCATGTATTTCTTCCCATTGAGGCCCTGCCTAAGTTCGGAGAACGACAAGACTTCTCCTATTTCATATTGAGGCACAAGAATTTTTATCCGGGAGATGCCGATTTCAGCACTCACGTCAACAGGTATATCGGTCAAGGGTTTACCGTTACCTATGGGGCTATTCAGCTAGCCTTCTATATGGGCTTCAAAGAAGTCTACCTCGTGGGTATTGACCACAACTATTCCATCAGTCTGGACGAGAAAGGTGTACCTGTCTTGAAAGACGATGTCAAGGATTATTTTGAAGGGTCCAAGGCCAGCAATAAGGGTTTGAACCTGCCTCGCATCGTTGAAAGCACGATGGCCTACATGACGGCAAGAAAGTTTGCTGACAAGCATCCTGATTTCAACATCTACAACGCCACTCGTGGAGGTAAACTCGAGGCTTTTGAGCGCGTGAATCTCGATGAGATCCTCAGCCGTTGATTGCATCTCACCTCCAAAACGTCCTTACAGCGTTATCGCCTTCATCACCGGATTCTTCTTATAGCATCAAAACTAAAACATTCAATATATGGCAAAAGATTTTAATATTCTTGACTGCACATTGCGAGATGGTGGCTACTATACCGACTGGGATTTCTCACCAAGTGTCGTGAGTACCTACATCGACGCGGTGAACACCCTGCCCATCGATTACATCGAGGTGGGTTATCGCAATAATCCCGACAAGACCTATATGGGTGAATATGGCTATTGCCCGGTGTCATCGCTCAAACGCATCCGCAAGAAATGCACAAAAAAAATCGCGGTCATGCTCAACGAGAAGAGCACGGTCGTCGAGGACCTGCACAACCTGACCGAGCCGCTTCACGGCATCGTGGACATGATCAGGCTCGCCGTTGACCCGAAAAACATCGACCGCGCCATCAATCTGGCAAGATGCATCAAGGAAAACGGCTTTGAAGTGGGCTTCAACCTCATGTATATGTCCAAATGGAACGAATATGAAGGTCTTTTCCCGAAATTTGCCAAGCTGAAGGGAGTCATTACCATCTTCAACATGGTAGATTCCTTTGGCAGCATGATGCCCGACGATGTTGCCAAAACAATTACCGAATTGAGGAAGTATACCGACTGCAGGCTTGGTTTCCACGGACACAATAACCTGCAATTAGCGCTCATCAACACGCTCACTGCCCTCAAATGTGGTGTTAAGTCGGTGGACGGCACTATCTTGGGCATGGGCCGTGGCGCGGGAAACCTGAACACCGAGTTGTTGCTTACCTGCCTTAACCGTCAAGGTCTGGATGTGGACTTTAACATGTTGGGTGATGTCATCACCGCTTTCATGCCGCTGTGGAAACAATATAACTGGGGTACGAGCTTACCCTACATGATTTCAGGAGCCAACTCCATTCCACAGAAGGAAGTGATGGCGTGGTCGATGAACAGGGCCTACAGCTTTAACAGCATCGTCAGGGCCGTGGACAATAAGCGCGCCCACCTTGCCGACAATGCCCATTTCGACTCGTTGACCACCGGCCATTATGATGATGTGATGATCATTGGCGGAGGCGAAACTGTGATCGACCATCTTG
Organism: Muribaculaceae bacterium; assembly: GCA_016290325.1. Classification (GTDB taxonomy): domain Bacteria; phylum Bacteroidota; class Bacteroidia; order Bacteroidales; family Muribaculaceae; genus Sodaliphilus. The sequence continues at coordinate 13,178 of JAEETL010000022.1, read as the reverse complement.
AAGCCATCACCGAGTTCATTGAGTCTCGTCCCAACATGGCAATCGTGTTTGCGACAACTCGTCATGCAGCCTGCCTCAAGCACATCAAGAATGACAAGTTCTTTGTGCTGGTGGGTAATGAGGCCAAACGCATGGAGAAGACCGTGCCCGCCAGCGAGTTTAACGGCACGTGTGTACTGCCGCCCTATCCCAGGACCATGGGTACCGATGTGCCTGCCTATGCCAACAAAGCTACCTATGAATTGCCGCAAATCAGCTTCACTAAAGACTATAGCGACTCCTGCACGACCGTTGCGCTTCAAACGGCCATCGAACTCTCGCCCGAGAGGGTTTTCATCGTGGGTTACGACGGATACCGCGGCCAAGTGCTCTCGGACAAGGAAATGGAATTGAGCAACGAGAATCGCCAACTCTTCAACCAGTTTGAAGGCTTTACCTCTAAATTACTGATTTCCTTGACACCGAGCATCTACCGCAGCTTGCATGTGAAATCCATTTATCAATATCTCTAAAAATATCGTTCATGAACATTATAGCTGTAATCCCAGCCCGTTACCAGTCCTCAAGATTTGAGGGCAAGCCTCTTGCCGAGATTTGTGGTAAACTGATGATAGAACGTGTCTATCTTCAGGCCAAGAAAGTGAAAGAATTCAGCGAGGTGTATGTCGCTACCGATGATGACCGCATCTTTGACGCTTGCAAGCAACGAGGAATCAACGTCATCATGACATCGACCTCACATCGCACGGGTACCGACCGCATCGGTGAAGTAGCCGAAAAAGTACCCGCCGACCTCTATGTCAACATTCAGGGCGACGAGCCGCTGATCGAGCCCGAGACCATCAGGGCTGCAATCATGCCCTATCTGGAGAGCCCCGATACCGGTATTATGGTCACCAACCTGATGACCGAGATACATGACCCCGTGGACCTCATCAATTTCACAGTCCCCAAGGTGATTGCCGCCGCCGACGGGCGAGGTGTGTTCCTCACACGCTCAGCTGCTCCATTCCCCAAGGGCAACATCAACGTGAAGTATTACAAGCAGGTCTGTGTGTACGGCTTTAAGCCTGAAGCCCTGAAATTCTATTGCGATTACGGCAAGAAATATGGCAAGGCCAAAGTCGAGTCGGTAGAGGACATCGAGATTCTCAGGTTCATCGAGAACGGTTACCACGTTCACTACATCGAGGTTCAAAGCGAGACCATCGCCGTCGATACGCCCAATGATCTGCAGCGCGTCATCGACTACATGCACGCCAACCATATCGAATAATACCCACTGCATTACAAACAGAACAATATAGCGGAATAGTCAACAAACTATTCCGCTTTTATTTCTTTTCATAAGTGTCTAGTGAAAAGAAGCAGTTTTCCAACCTGCTTCATCCACAACATCGTTGCATTTTGGGACACTGACAAATAAAAATAGTGTCGTATTTCGATTTATCGGATTTTTGCCGTATCTTTGTCGATTGTTATCAATAGTAAAATCCATCATGAGCAATAATCATAACAAAAATATGAACGGATTTGACCGCTTTCGTGACCGCCATCCCATCCTGTTTAACTCGGTATTGATGGTGGCAACACTGATCGCATTGGGTTATATTGCCCTTTTGTTTATCGATGTGTTCACCTCCCATGGCCAGCAGGTACAAGTGCCCGACGTGCGCAACCTGCCACTGGAGAAAGCCATTGACATCCTGGACGATGCAGGCTTGAGGTGGGAAATCAGCGATTCCACAACCTTTTATGAGAACTACCCGCCGGGAACAATTATCGACCAAGATCCCAAAGCGAAGTCCTACATCAAGAAAATCCGTATCATCTACTTGAATGTGAACGCGATGCATGCTCCCATCATTCCGCTGCCCAAGCTGGTTGACTTGCCTGGCCGTCAAGGAATGGCAACATTGCGCGCTATGGGCTTTAAACATGTCACTATGGACAGTATTCCCAGCGAAATGGGCGGCTTGATCCTGCAAGTCACCGTTGACGGACACAACGTTGCTCCAGGCAAACCCGTGAGCGTCAACAGCAAGATTAAGATTACCGTGGGTGACGGTTCCATTGTCGACCTCAATCCTGAACAGGTGATTGACCCTGAGATCATGGACTCTATCGACGAGGAAATGTACCAGGAGGCCCAAAAGAACTATGAGGAAGAGATGAAGGCGGCTCAGGCACGAGCTGAGCAGGAACGCAAACAGCAAGCTTCCGAGGAGAAGAAAGACCAGCAGAAGGATAAGAAAAAAGATCAAGACAAGAAGTCGGACAAAGACAAAGAAAAGGATAAGAAGAAAAACTGACATTTCATGGCGCTGGACGACGAACTGCTTGACGCTGAATTGGACTCGGCGGACAGCCACGAGATTCAATACGACTATAGCGAACCCGACTTCACCGAGGACGGGCGTGACTACTGGGAGCACTACCACTATGTGGTGGAGCCCGGGCAAGTGCTGCTACGCATCGACAAGTACCTGGTCGAGCGCATCAAGGGCACCAGCCGCAACCGTGTGCAGAACGCTGCCGAGGCCCAGTGCATCCGCGTGAACGGCCGTCCCGTTAAGAGCAATTACCGCGTTCACCCCGGCGACGTCATCAGTGTGGTGATGGACCGTCCCCGCTATGAGTGTGAAATTGTCGCTCAGGACATTCCCCTGGATATCGTCTATGAAGACGCCAGCCTGATGGTTGTCAATAAACCCGCTGGCATGGTCGTCCACCCGGGACACGGCAATTTTGACGGCACGCTGGTCAATGCCCTGGCTTGGCACTTCAAGGATAACCCCGATTATGACGTGACCGACCCGCGCTTGGGACTGGTCCACCGCATTGACAAGGACACCAGCGGCTTGCTCGTCATCGCCAAGACCCCTAACGCCAAAACATCACTTGGCGCCCAGTTCTTCAAGAAAACCACCAAGCGCCAGTATATCGCCGTAGTGTGGGGTGAGATGAAACAAGAAGACGGAACCGTGACGGGCAACATCGGGCGTGACCCGCGCGACCGCGTGCTGATGAAAGTATTTCCCGAAGGGGAGCAGGGCAAGCACGCGGTGACCCACTGGCACACTGTCGAAAATCTTGCCCACGTGGCTGTCGTGCGCTGCCAGCTTGAGACGGGACGTACACATCAAATCCGCGTCCACATGAAGCATATCGGACACCCACTATTCAACGATGCCCGCTATGGCGGCGACCAAATCCTGCGTGGCAACCGCTCGTCAAGCTATGCGCAGTTTATCCACAATTGTTTCGAACTATGCCCCCGTCAGGCGTTGCACGCCAAGACACTCGGGTTTGTCCACCCCGAGACCGGCGAGCAGATGGATTTTGACAGTCCCCTGCCCGAAGATATGGCAGCCCTTATCGCCAAGTGGGAAGACTATGCCCACAATCTCGCGATGAAAACCAATTGATAATTAAGGCCCACCAAAACTTATAAAAAACAAACATGATGAAACTTAGACATTTGCTTTTCGTTATTGTGACAATAGCGGCCGTACTACCCGCTACAGCCGATGTGCATCCCCGCTACACCACGATGGTGAGCGACGCTACCGCAACTTATGTCACCAAGCGACCGCCAGTCGAGGAGCGGTTGTTCACCAGCAAAATCATTGATCAACGCATCCGCGAGATCCTCAAGCAAATCAAGGGTAACCCAAAACTGGCCTGGATGTTTGAGAACTGCTTCCCTAACACGCTCGACAGCACGGTGCATTATCGCATTGGCGACGATGGCGATGACGACACCTTTGTTTATACTGGTGACATTCACGCCATGTGGCTGCGCGACAGCGGAGCGCAAGTGTGGCCCTACGTGAAATATGCCAACAAGGACGAGAAACTGCGGCACATGCTACGCGGCGTGATCCTGCGCCAGTTCAAGTGCATCATTCTCGACCCCTATGCCAACGCCTTTAACGACGGCCCGACTGGCAGCCAATGGGAAAGCGACCTGACCGACATGAAGCCCGAGTTGCACGAGCGCAAGTATGAGATTGACTCACTGTGTTACCCAATTCGTTTGGCCTATGAGTATTGGCTCGTGACGGGCGATGACAGCATCTTTGGCGACCTGTGGCAGCAGGCCATCCAAGCCGTGCTGCGCACCTTCAAGGAGCAGCAGCGCAAGAACGGCGACAAGGGCCCTTACAAGTTCATGCGCCGCGACATCGACGCCAAGTCGTCACTCACCTGGTATGGTTGGGGACCTCCCGTTAATCCCGTGGGACTGATTGTGTCGTGTTTCCGTCCCAGCGACGATGCCACGGTGCTTCCATTCCTGGTGCCCAGCAACTTCATGGCGGTATCCTCGCTGCGTAAGGCTAGTGAAATCCTGCGAAAGGTAAACCTTGACTACATGCTCGCCACCCAGTGCCTCGATCTGGCTCAAGAGGTGGAGGATGCCCTGCACAAGTATGCCATCGTGGACCATCCCAAGTATGGCAAGATTTACGCCTATGAGGTCGATGGCTGGGGTGGACGCGTGCTCGCCGATGATGCCAACGTGCCTAGTTTGCTGGCAATGGGATATCTGGGCGATGTACCCATGGATGATCCTATTTACCGTAACACACGCCGCTTTGTGTGGAGCGAGGATAATCCCTGCTTCTTCAAGGGAGCGGCAGGTGAAGGCATTGGCGGTGCCCACACGGCCTATAACCTCATCTGGCCCATGAGCATCATGATGAAGGCTTTTACTGCTGACAACGACGAGGAAATCAGCGCCTGTATGCGTCAGCTGCTCACTACCGATGCCGGGACGGGCTTCATGCACGAGTCGTTCAACAGAAATGATGCGACCAATTACACCCGCGCTTGGTTTGCCTGGCAGAACACCCTTTTCGGCGAATTGGTAATCCACCTGGTCGATAACGGTAAGGCCGACCTGCTCGTCCACTGTCTAGACTGATTGAGTGGTTTTTCAAAAAAAGTTTTTACAATCCCTATCAAATATTAAAATAATAGAATACTTCTACAATTGCCCGCAAAAGAATTACCTTTGCGGGCAATTCACACATATATACATTTATAATTACATGAAAGAATACCACCACTTGACAAACCAACAAATCGAGTCCTTGAAGAAGAATGACTGTTGGGCACAAGACTGGAATGATATCAAGGTAACGGCCGATTTTGACACGAGCCGCTGCCACCGAGTGCAATTTTACGGCTGGGCCCGCTTGGGAAGCGGCGACGGCACAGTGGAAATCACCGAGGGTTTTGTAAAGAACTGCGGCATCTACAATGCCACGTTACGCAATGTGACCATTGGCGACAACTGCCTAGTTGAGAACATCGGCAACTACATGAATAATGTAAGTGTAGGCGACGGTTGCTACATCTCTAACGTGAGCACCATCGACACCATGGGTAATCCCAATTACGGGCAAGGCCACACGATTGCCGTGCTCAACGAGGTGGGCGACGGCAACTTGTTGCTTCTCAATGAACTCAACAGCCAACTGGCCGCCCTCATGGTCAAGCATAGCGACAATAAACCCTTGATGGAAGCCATCAAAAAGATGGTGGCTGAGTCGGTTGCCGCTTCGCGGCCAGAATGCAGCACCATCGGCAATCACGTGCGTGTCGTCAACACTGGGGTCATCATCAACACCATTATCGATGACGGCTGCCAGATTTGCGGCGTGTCGAGACTGAGCAACTGCACCATCAGCAGCACGATGGAGAACCCCATCATCATCCGCACAGGCGTGATTTGCGAGAACACCATTATCAGTGGCGGTTCTCACCTGAACGGCAGTGTCAAACTCACCGACTGTTTTGTAGGCGAGTCATGCCACCTCGAGAACGGTTTCACCGCCGCCAGTAGTGTGTTTTTCGCCAATAGTTACATGTCCAACGGCGAGGCATGTGCAGCCTTCTGCGGACCGTTCACGGTGAGCCACCACAAGAGCTCACTGCTCATTGGTGCCATGTTCTCGTTCTACAACGCTGGATCGGCGACCAACTTCAGCAACCACGCCTACAAGATGGGTCCCATGCACTATGGAGCATTGGAGCGCGGTTGCAAGACCGCCAGCGGGGCCTACCTATTGTTGCCCGCCAACATCGGCTCTTTCAGCGTTCTGTTTGGCAAACTGATGTATCACCCCGACACGCGCGACCTGCCGTTCTCCTACCTCATTGCCTATGGCGACACGATGTACCTGAAACCGGGACGCAACTTTGCCACCGTGGGCCTGTACCGCGACATCCGCAAGTGGCCCAAACGCGACAAACGCTATAAAGGCGAACGCCGCAGCGTGGTCAACTTTGACTGGCTCACTCCTTTTACCATCAGTGAGGTGCTCAGGGGCAAGAAAATCCTGGAGAAACTGCGTGAAGCCAGCGGTGACCATGTGAGTACCTATAATTACCACGAGTATGTCATCAAGGCTCCCTTGCTGCACAAGGGCATCAAGTACTATGACATGGCATTACGCATCTACATGGGTGCCGTGCTCAAGCGCCACAAACCTGTGCCCCCCATCACCACCCAGGGCGAGGGCAACTGGATTGACCTGATGGGTCTGCTCATGCCTCAAAGTGCCGAGGAACAGATCATCGACGACATCATTAACGGAAAACTCAACTCTATCGAGGCTGTCAACGCTCGCTTTAAGGCCATCGATGCCGACTACAACGAACTGCGCTGGTCATGGAGCTACCGCATCATCTTGGATTACTATGGCATCGACGAATTGACCGATGAAGCTGTAGCGCGCATCCACCAGGACTATGTCACTGCCCGCCGCGAGTGGATCGCCCTCATCCGCGAGGACGCCGAGAACGAGTACACCCTGGGCGACATCGACCGCGAGGTGCTCGACGACTTCGTTAACCTGCTCGACCGCGAGGTGGACTTCGAAAACCAAAAACTGTACATGTAAAATGCACAGCATTTTACATGTACAAGTTTAGAGTTTATGGTTTAGAGTTTAGAGATATAGCTATTGCGCAAACCACTGATTAAACGAGAAGTTTCAAAGAAAAGAGGCTTAATCTCCTTTAAATCATCGGCAGAGATATAACAAAGCTCTGCCGCAATTTGTAATTGGCAATAAGCTTCCATCAGTGAGCCATAGGATATTTCTAAAAAATGGATTTTCTCTTTCACTGAAATACGTCCTGCTCCTTCCGCAATATTTGAAGGCACGGAGATCGCAGCTCTTCTCAATTGGCTGCAAAGAGCAAACTGCTCATATTGAGGAAAATTCTTAACAAGTTGATAAATAGCTATCACCAATTCTTTAGCTTTTTGCCATGCCACTAGTCTTTCAAACTGGTATATCTCCATTTCTTTTAAAATTCACTGAATCACTAAACTCTAAATTCTAAACTCTAAACTTCAAGGGGCCGCACATCGTGCGACCCCTTGAATGTAGCGGGACTGAGAATTGAACTCAGGACCTCCGGGTTATGAATCCGACGCTCTAACCAACTGAGCTATCCCGCCATCTTGCTCAAAAGCGACTGCAAAGGTACAGCCATTTCCCCAACCCACCAAATTTTTTTGCAAAAAAGTTTTTCTCGACTCAATTATTCTTCCAAAATTCTGAGGTAAAAATCACCAGCACGGTGAAAATCTCAAGTCGTCCCATGAGCATGAGCGCCGACAGGATCCACTTGATAAATGCAGGCAATATGCTCCATGACATCGTCGGTCCAATCTCCAAGCCCAACGTCGGCCCCACATTGCTGGCGCAGCTCAAGGCTATAGTAAACGAGTTGGTGCTGTCAACGCCCACAAGAATCATGATGAAATAGGCGATAAAACACAGCACAAAATAAGCCATGAGAAAAGCGATCAAAGTTATCTGGCCCGATGAGTTGATTGATGTGTCATTGACCTTTACCGGTAAAATGGCTTTAGGATGAAGGCGATGAAGCAGCTCGTTGCGCAGGATTTTCAAGGCAATGACACCACGGGCACACTTGAATCCGCCCGCCGTGCTGCCAGCACAACCACCAAAGAACATGCATACGCAAAGCACCACCCAAGTAATGTGATGCCACTGGGCGGCATCCTCGTTAAACATGCCTGTCGTTGTAAGAAAAGACACGACCTGGAACAATGAGTACCTGATTGCGTCGCTCACGCTATAGTCGTTATAGCGTAACAGGAATAACGCAATGATAACTGTTGATACCAATGTGAGCAACGAATAAAAACGAAACTCGGCATTCTTGAGCAGATGCTTGATGCGGCCCTTGAACATCGCGGCATAGAGCATGGCAAAGCTAACGCCCGACACGAACATGAACACGATGGCCGTGTAGTCGATGGCGGCATTGTTGAAGTAGCCTGTGCTGGCATCATGAGTCGCGAAACCGCCTGTCGCAGTTATCGTCATAGCATAATTGACGGCATCAAACCCATCCATGCCAAACAGGAAAAAGCATAGCGCACAAACCGCCGTGAGCAGAATATAGACACCCCATAACGCCTTGGCACTCATCGTGAGGCGCGGCTGCAGCTTGGACTGGACGGGGCCAGTGGCCTCGGCAGCAAAAATCTTAATTGACCCGCCTACAAAGGACGGCAGGATAGCGATGGTGAAAAACACGATACCCAAGCCACCTATCCATTGAGTTAACGAGCGCCACAGCAGCACGCCATGCGGCATGCCCTCCACGTGGTCGATGGTCGTGGCTCCTGTCGTCGTCAAGCCCGACATCGTTTCAAAAAATGCGTCCGCCACATGAGGGATATAGCCTCCAAAAAGGAACGGCAACGAGCCAAAGGCGGCAAAAGCAATCCAGACAAGCGTCACCAGCAGATAGGCATCCCTTCGGCTCAAGGAATTGGAGGCCCCGCGCCCCAACAGCCTCAATGACAATGCCGCCACCACTGTCATTCCTAATGTGGCGGCCAGTGGCCCCATGTCGTCCTCACGATAGCACAACGACACTATCAGGCACACCGTCATGAATGCTGCCTCGATGTTTAACAAGGCACCTAATATCTTAGATATAAGCTTAGTATTTATCATGGCTCAAATAAAGTACTTCTCAATCTGGCTGATGTTGGTATCCTGGCAAAAGACCACCACATTATCGCCAGGCATGATTTGAGTGTTACCGTTGACCAGCATGCCCTTTCCATTACGCACCAGTCCACCCAACTCGATGGTTGGCGGCAAAGCGAGTTCCCGCACCCGGTTGGTAGTGATGCGCGAGCCTTCATGGGCGTGAAACTCGGCAACATCAGCATTCACCACCAGCAGGTTGCGGATATTGCGCACGTCACCATTTAACATCAACTGGTAAATATAGCTCGCCGTCAAGGCTTGCTTGTTGATGACCGTGCCGATATCGGCATTGCCGGCAATGTTCATGTAATCCATATTCTCAATCATCGCGATGGTCTTGCCCACACCCAGTTCTTGTGCTGTCATGCAGGCCAAGATGTTGGCCTCGGCATTGCCCGTTAGTGCAACAAACGCCTGTGCTTTCTTGATGTTTTCCTCGAGCAGGTTGGCCACCGAGCGGCCATCAGCATTGATGACCATCACCCGGTTGGTGTCGATGATTGCATTCAGCTCCTCACATCGCGCTGTACTGGTCTCAAAGATTTTGGCTTTCATCCCACGGGGTAACCTGTTCACCACACGGGCAGCCGTTTTTCCTCCACCGACAATGATGACATGTTTCACCTCATGGTGGTCTTCCTTGCCGACAATTGACTTCATGGCAGGAATGTAATCACGGGTCGTCATGAAGTAGACATAGTCCTTGTCGAGCAACATGTCATTTCCGGTGGGTATAATCGTTGAACCGCCACGCTTGATGGCCAGCACATGATAAGGGGTGTCTGGTCCACACACCTCCTTAAGCGGCCTGTTGAGTATCTCACACCTGTCATCCACCTTCAGGCCAAGCATCGTGAGCGCGCCTCCATGGACATCCCAGCACTGGCTCACCCACGAAACGTCAAGGCCAGCAATGATGTCCCTAGCCGCCAGATCATCTGGATAAATGATGGACGTAACGCCAGCACGGTAAAAGGCCTCGATGATAAATGGATCGGTAAACTCGTCGTTCTCAACCCGCGCGATGGTTTGTTTGGCACCCATCGACTTAGCCAGCACACTCAAGCTCAGGTTCAGGTTCTCATCCCTTGTCACCGAAATGAACAGGTCGGCATTCTTTACCCCAGCATCCCTGAACGACTGGATGGGTGTGTTAGACGATGACTTGATTGTCAACAAATCACAATGGGACGATATGCTTTCCAATTTCGACTCATCCTCATCGATGATGACGATATTCTGCTTAATTTTGGAGAATAATTCAGCCAAATGAGCACCTATTGCATCGGCGCCGACGATAATGACTTTCATACAGACTATAAGGGTTAGTTTTGGGCGCAAATATACTGACACATTCCCGATATATACAAATATCTGAATAAATTATTGTTAAAAACGCACTTTTTTACTCTTTTATGATTATTGCCAAGAAATGCAAGCCATCTCATGGAAAAAACGTATCTTTGCACAACATGACATAAGCTTTTCCATGACGTTAGACTTGAGCAACATGAAGAAATATCTACTATCAAGCGCATTATTGCTGGTGACACTATTATCACAGGTGGCCAGTGCCCATGGCATCTACGGCGATGTGAACGGGGATGGTGAGGTGAACATTGCCGACGTAAACGAGGTCATCAATGTCATTCTGGATGGATCAACACCCACGCCACCGCCCGATAATCCTACTAACGATACCATCGTCGAAACGGTGTTCAACACCGACCTCGCTGTTCGCCACTATTACCGCATCCCCGCCATCGTTCAACTGTTGGACGGTAAACTGCTCGCCATTGCCGACGACAGGCACAACAGCGACTATGACATCGGCAGTAACCAGGGAATCGACATTGTGGGCAAGATTAGCGAGGATAACGGCAAGACATGGGGCTCCACCATGATGATTGCCGACGGTAACCAGCGGCGCCAGGGCTTTGACAACAGCCATGGTGATGCGGCCGCTGTCGTGGACCGCGAGACGGGAAAACTGCTCATCATGTGCGCATCGGGAAAGCAGGGTTTCCTGGCCTCAACGCTGACCAATCCGTTGCTCGTGGGACGTTACACGAGTGAGGACGGCACGACCTGGACTGGCAGCGAGGTGACCAACGACATCTATGGCATCTTTGCTGACTACCCCGAGGTGAACGCGCTGTTCTTCTCCAGCGGACGCATCTGCCAGAGCAGCCGCATCAAGCAGGGCGATTATTACCGCATTTACTCGGCCGTCGATGGTCCGATGGGCGTTGGCTGCATGGTACTCTACAGCGACGACTTTGGCAATACATGGCAGGCCCTGGGCGGCCCCGCCGCAAGACCGACGATAACCCCATTTGGCGACGAGGCCAAGGTCGAGGAACTGCCTAACGGCAATGTACTGCTCAGTTGCCGTTCCAAGCAGACGGCCACCAGCGGCAGGCTGTTCAACATCTATGATTACACCACTGGCTCATGGGGAGAGATGGCCGTGAGCAACGATCCCCAATCGGGCACCTACAGCGAGAACTGCTCCTGCAACGGCGAACTGCTCATCGTGCCGGTAATCCGCACCAGCGACCAGCGCCCCATGCATCTGGCTTTGCAATCGGTACCTCGAGGTCCCGGCCGCCAGCGAGTGACCATCTACTACAAGGCGTTGCTTAACGCCGAGGACTATGACGAGCCGCTCGACTTCACTTGGGGCTGGCAAAGCTATCAAGTGACTGAGAATTACTCAGCCTACTCTACCATGATTTCCACCACCGATGGCGACATCGCGTTCCTGCTCGAGGACTGCAACGACAACGAGGGCAGCACGAGCGCCTATGATATCGTGTACAAGCGATTAGCCATCAAAACGATAACCGATGGGAGGTACCTCCCCCTAAACAATAATTGAGATGAAAGACAACAAGATACAACTGCTGGCTGCACCGCTGCAGGGAGTGACCGACAACGTGTGGCGCACGGCGCAGCACGAGGTGTTTGGCGGCGTGGATGCTTACTATGCCCCTTTCATGCGCGTGGAGCATGGTGAGGTCAGGCGCAAGGACCTGCGTGACGTGGATCCAGAGCGCAACGCGGATATCACGCTCATTCCCCAGATTCTCGCTTGCCAACCCGACCATGCCCTGATGATGGTCGCTGCCCTCAAGAACATGGGTTATAGCCGCGTTGACATCAACCTGGGCTGCCCCTTCCCGCCCATCGCGTTGCACCGCAAAGGCTCGGGCATGCTGGCCTATCCCGACCTTGTTAAAGCGTTGTTTGAGGCGCTGGCAGCCGTCGATGGCGTGACCTACTCGGTGAAAATGCGCTTGGGATGGGACCGCAACGACCAGTGGCGCGATATCCTGCCGCTGATGGACATCTTGAAACCCTGCCACATCGCGGTGCATCCGCGCATAGGGAAACAGCAATACAAGGGCGAACTGGACATGGAGCAGTTCGAGGCACTATTTGCCGCCTCAACGTGGCCCGTAGTGTATAACGGCAGCATGCGCTCAGTCGAGGACATTGAGAATATCATCCAGCGCTACCCCACCCTTGCCGCCGTGATGGTGGGCAGCGGTCTTGCCGCCAACCCGGGCATGTTCGCACCCAACGCCACGCCCGACGATTACCGCCGCTTCCATGACCTGCTGGTCGAGGGCTACACCGCCCAACTCAATGGTGGCGAGGCCCAACTGGTTCGCCACCTGCAGGACATCTGGCAGACGTTCCTCCCTGGCACAGAGCATAAATTGTTCAAGGCCATCCGCAAGTCCCGCACTCTTGAACAATACGAGAAGGCCGCAGCTGCGGCCCTGGCCGATGTCGAGAACGCCTTGACCGCCAAACCAAAGGAAGATAGCCAAAATTTACTTGTTTAATCCAAAAAACATGTATCTTTGCACCCTCAATTCAGTTTAAAGTTTAAAACACATTTTTACTTATGAAAACTTTCTTTTTAATGACCGCGTTGGCCGTGAGTGCAATTTTGTGCGTTCCTGCACAAGCACAGGAAGAAACCCGTCACGAAGTGGGCATCAGCTATGGCGTTGAACCCAATACCTTCTGGCTTGATATGTACACCGATCTGATTCAGATGGAGTTTGGCGAGTCGCTGGACGGCGAGAAATACGTCGGCCCTATCGGACTGGA
>JAEETL010000085.1 GCA_016290325.1 Muribaculaceae bacterium | reverse complement strand
TAGACACCCTCTGAGAGGTTGTTGAGATCAATGCTGTTGACAACATTGTCATACACGCGCACGAGCTGGCCCATCTGGTTGTAGCATTCAACCTTCTGGATGCCCACAGCGTCGATGTACAGGTTGCCCGTCGTCGGGTTCGGATACACATCAATGCTCTCCAAATCGGCGTCGGCGTCCATGCCGCTCTCATCTTTCTTGGCAACGTCTGTGAGGAAGAGTTCGATCTCGTCAATGTAGTTGTAGCTGTAGTCGAAATAGTCGGTGCTCATGCCCGTGCCCGGAACCAACGTGTTGCGGAACGCGATGCGGTTACCCGCTGATGCTGTCGCTGATGCAAGGCTGGCGAAGTTAACCTCCTTCGGCTCCATTCCCGTGCTGTTGCACTTGAGCGTCTTCACTACGGTGAAGTTACCCTCTTCGTCAACAACACCCACTTGCAAACGGTACACAGAGTTGGGCTGACGCAATTGGAACGTCATCGACAGGTCAGCAACATTGATGTCGTCATTCAACACCGGCATGGCATAGATGCAGCGGTTCATCATGCGCAATGAGTAACTGCCACCTGTTGTTTTGTTGAAGCCACGGTAGATCTGAGGTTTCGTGTTCGACTGTAGAGCGGCATCCTCGGCAATCACATCCCAGCACATAGGCTCTACACCTGTTGCGGTAGGAAGATCGTCATACTCGCCCTCGAAGTTCTCGCTGTAAGACAGATCAGAGATAGAAATACCATCACATTCATCAACATAAGTCAGCGTGATGTCATCCATGTAGTTGGTGCAGTACAGGTCTGACCCGACGTTGCCGATGTTCTTGAAGGCAATGTGACGGCCCGGTCCAACGAGATCCTTGACTGCCCAGAATCCGAATTCAACATAGGTCTTGTTCTTGTTGGGGTTGTTCACCACGGCAACCGGCACGAAGGATTCTTCCGGATTGTCCGTGTCGGTGATGATACCGACTTGCAGTTTGTAGCGCCAATACGGCTGACGGACATACATGCTCATACGGACTTTGCTCAAGTCAACAGTCTCGTCAAGCTCCGGCATGACAAGCAGGGAGTTGAAATGCATACGGAGACTGTATTGACCGCCTTCGGTGGTGTTGAAGCCCTGGTACACTTGAGGAAGCGTGTCTGCGGTTCCCGTGTACTGCTCGGCAACATACCAGCAATCCGGTAAAACACCCGTCCAACGCTCCGGAAGGGTGGTGGTGATGTCACAACCCTCGAAGTTCTCAACCCAAGGTTCGTCCACTGACACTCTAATCTTGCAGTCTGAAGCAGGTGTGGTGAAGTTCAGCATGATGGGGTTCTCGGGATCGAAATAACCTTGAACGTGATCTCCTCCGGTAAGGATTTCATACGGCTCACCCAAAAGTGTGACGGTGCATTCGGTGTACTCTATGCCCTTCACATGGTCATACATCCTCACGGTGACCACTTGGTCTGCTTGGTCGAAATAGACTGGGGCTCCGTTGATGATCGGGAACGGGTCTCCATATTCTACCACATATTCATCGTCAAGGTAGTTCACATCGGGATTGTAGTCACCGAATGCAACACCCGCGCCTCTGCATTCATCGCCGACAAAGAAGGCGACCTCCAAGGCATTCCAGTTTTCGGTGCTGGAGGTGACGACTACTCCGTCAATTGTGATGGCAGCAACGAGAGGCGTTTGGTCTGAAAAGGCGGGATAATAGAAATCCGGCCAGTGGGACTCGTACTGAGCGAAGATTGATCCGCACATAGCGAGGGACACAATCAATGTTAATAACAATTTTTTCATTTTCTTGAAATTTTATTTTATTTAACTTTGTTTCTTGTTACTGTTTGGATGTTTATTTTGCGATTGTGGGGAAGACCAGTGTTCTTGGCCCAGATGCTGCTTTGTAAACATAGCCCTTTCCTGGTTGAAGTGTTGACACGCTTCCTTGCCATCTGCGAGCATAAACGGAGCCGCCTGTCTGGGAATTGAGTTGGTCACCTTGAACGGCAAATCCTGCGAAGGCATCGGCAAGCGTCATGTCTTGGTTCAGCGGGAATGCAATCCAGTTGTTTCCTTGGTTGATGGCATACGGGTGATCGGCCGGGTCAACCGGGACACCTTGCAGCGTGATTTCGCAAGCGGAATTGACTTTGATCTTGTACATGCTGGCCATGTTAAATGTCAGATTTCCTGTCCAACGGTGATTGTTGGGATTGTAAGTGGTTTGACTGTTTTGACCAACGATTTGGATTTGGGCGGTAGGAGCAGCTTCAACCAAGGCGGCCTTCAGGTCGTTCAGGGTGATTTCCACATTG
>JAEETL010000047.1 GCA_016290325.1 Muribaculaceae bacterium | reverse complement strand
GTAAACCGGCACGTAACTGTTGGTAACGGTACCATCATTTACGGTCAGTTCATCTGCTCTCACAATGCCTGTAAAGGCCAGCAAGAGCATCATCATCAAAGAAAATACTTTCTTTTTCATAATGAATGAATTAGGTGAATAAATAAATGAATTAATCTATAATTAGAAATACCACGGCTCGTGACCGCAGTCCAATCTAATTCAACAGGATAAAGGACATAGTCCTGACTTTTTGGATTAATATGCATATTAAAATCTATAGACAATTTTAAGACTACCGAAAGTGATACATACCCTTAGCTAAATTTTACCCTTGTAGGACAATTATTTAGGATTTATAAGACACTAGATTTTAACAAAAAAAAGACCGTAAGCCATCTTACGGTCTACGAAAATAAATTATTTATTACCAAATCAGAGGAACATTATTGTTCCTCAAAACAATCCTTCAAAAAATTATGATCAAGAACTTCTGAAATTTTCATGAGTTGAGCCATATCAATACTTTTCCTTTTGAACATTTTATAGATGTTTGACTTCTCACAATATATTCCTTTGGCAAACCAATTGACCGTGCGACCTTGTCGCATCAGTTCTTCTTGGATTAAGCTACCAATGTGTACGTCTTTCATTTTAAAATTCATCGTCTTGAGAGTTTTGAAAAACGCTACAAATATAGAATGATAGCAAAAAAAGGCAAAATAATGCCAATCAAATTTTTTCAAATAATAACTATCGTATATAATTAATAATCAAGAAAATAAGCAATCAATCAAATAGAATCAAATTCCTACAAAGAATTTTGATTGTTGTTTTTAATATCACATTATCCTTCTATTTTCCAATCCTTTAGAAAACCATGAAGAATGATTTGCAAACTCGACTTGTTGCCGAAAATCTCGCGCAATTTCACTGATCTTGTCCAAACGGCCTGATAGGTCTTGCCAGATAGAGCTGCAGCTTGTGCCTCGGTCACGCCGAGGATATAGAGACAGCAATAAAACACATCATAACGCTTCAGACGAGGATATGTTTCTATGAGCCAGCTGGAAAACTTCGGGAAAACGGCATCCACAGCATTGACGAGCATTGTGAACTGATTGTCGGACAATTTCAACTCTGGATAGGATGTAAAAGCCTTCACATTGGATTTCTTTACTTGCAGGATGCGCTTGCAGATAGGCAATTCATAGAGAGCTTCCATTTTACTATCAAAAGGCAACTTCTGGAAATCGGGGTTTGAAATCACCTTATCGAGCTTCGACTGCAACTCCTTGATGGTCTCCTCCTTCTGCTGCGAGGCACTCTTCACGGTCTCAATCTCATCCTCAAGTGTAGTCTGAATCCGTTCATGTACTTCGATTTCCTTCTGATGACGACGTTTGCGCCGTTCAAAGAAAAATACCACAAATAATAGAATGGCGATGAGCATGAAAATGCAACAGTGAATAAAAAGGAATGTGTCTTGATGCCTACTATTCTTGCAATCCTCTTTGTATCCTTCATACATGAGATTCATCTTAGCCCTATCGCTGCTTCGTGCAAACTGGGTCAGATAGGCCTCTGCCAAAAGTTCACCATAGTATCCCGCTTTGGTTGTATCACCTAAAACATTGGAAATTTGTATAATACGACAATAAGACTTCAACGTTTGGCGTGGCAGCAAAGGAAAGCTGCGTTCATAATTGTACAAGGCGGAATCATATTCCTTCTCTTCCAAATAGAAGAAACCCAGCGCAAAGCGAACCTGACGTGCCATCCTTGTGCTTTGGGCTTCCTGCAAGGCATGATGCAACAGGGCCGACGATGCAGCCTTTTCATTGGCGTTATACAAATCCAAGGCACGATGAACGACACTGCTATAATTCTGATAGAGATAGACATTATCACCCTGCAAACGTTCATGGATACTGTCCGACTTCTTGTAATAATACATCGAGTTCACCCTATCGCCTTGGGCCAGAATGACATCACCCATCAATTCAAGATTGGAGGCCACGCCTTTCGCATTTCCTTCCTTCTTGAAGCATTCGCTGGATTTTTCCAAACATTCCAACGATATGTCCCATGCATCGTAAGTATAGAGAAACCATGCCAACTGGCCATAAATCAATGCCGTAAAATGCTCATATTCAAGATTATATTTACTTCTCGCAAATACCGAGTGCTCACCTTTCAAGCCCTCCATAATCCATAAGGCGTTGAGATAATCGGCAAAGGCATCAACAGGCTGTTTCAATTCGAGTTCCTCAACAACAGCCTTGAAATAATAAGCCTTAGCCTTTTGATAACTCAGATTCTCATCACGACGCGAATAGCTGCGTTTCGGCATCAGCGAATCGTAGTGACGGAAAGCCGCCATGACCAAAGCACTATCGGGTGAGGATTCCTCCTCGGCAAATACATCGACCATCTGAGGCCAACGTGACGAGAACGCGTCATCATGCACAGTTTTTTTGCATGCCAAGGCCAACAACAATAGTAAAAAAGAACATAATATAGTATTTTTCATAACACATTGCCAATTTGTCATCGGCAAAAATAGAAAAAGACATTTCTTTTTCGTAAAAACGAATAGAAAATCGCGAGAAAGTGGAACAATATTCCACTATCTCGCGATTGGTCAAATAGAGAAATCCACGCTTATTTCCCTAATAATTCCTTAATTCCACCCAAGGAGCCCAACAAGTTGGAAGCCTCGTAAGGCAGATAAACGGTCTTGTTCTCCTGACCACCAGCCACTTCCTTCAAAGTCTCGATATATTTCACGGCAAGCAGATAGTTGACAGGATCAGCACCACGATCTGCGACGGCCTTGGCAATGTTACTGATAGCGGCAGCCTCTGCTTCAGCTTGAAGCACCTTGGCACGAGCTTCACCTTCTGCCTTGAGGATGTTGGCTTGCTTCTCCGCCTCTGCGGCATTGATTTCAGCCTGTTTCTCACCTTCCGAATTCAAAATCTGAGCCTGCTTCTCACCTTCTGCTTTCAAAATCTCGGCACGGCGGTTACGCTCAGCCTGCATCTGGAGTTCCATAGTACGACGAATGCTCTCAGGAGGAGTAATATCCTGCAATTCAACTCGATTTACCTTCACTCCCCATTTATTGGTGGCATCATCAAGCACGTTACGGAGTTTCGAATTGATGGTATCACGTGAAGTAAGTGTTTCGTCGAGTTCCATCTCACCTACCACATTACGAAGCGTGGTTTGTGTCAGTTTTTCGATAGCGACAGGCAAGTTTTGGATTTCGTAAGTGGCCTTCATCGGATCCACAATCTGGAAATAAAGCAAAGCATTGATTTCCGTCATCACATTATCCTTGGTGATAACACTTTGTTTGTCAAAATCATACACTTGTTCACGCATGTCAATGCGGTTGGCGCGGTCGAGTCTGCCATTCTGACGGCGAACTATCACCTCCTTGGCTTGCTCAATGATGGGCAGCACAATGTTGATACCCGCATTCAAAGTACGGTTATACTTACCGAGACGTTCCACAATCATGGTTTCCGACTGTGAAACAATCTTGATGCCCCGAAGGATGTAAATCACCACAAGGGCACCCAATCCAATCAATACCCAAGTTAATACACTCATATCACTATTATTTTAATGTGTTTAGTTGCATTTTCTCACCGTAATTATGATGCTGTCAAGTTTAATAATTTCGACATTAGCACCTTTTTCAATGACAGATCCATCTTCCGACACCGCTTTCCAATCATCTCCATCAATAGCTACGCGACCGGTATGCTGTTCGGCATCAATACGCTCCGAGACCACACCTATTCGTCCTATGAGAGCTTCAGCATTGGTTTTCACGTTTTTTGACTTCTTGTCCAAAAAACGGATGACAACAGGTCTCAGAAAGATGAAGGCCAACATGGAAACGACCACAAAAACCGCGACTTGCCAAGTTAGGTTGCCTCCCAAGCCAGAAACCAAAGCTGAGCAGGACGCGCCAATAGCAAAGCAGATGACGCCGAATCCAGCGGTCATGATTTCAACAATCACCAATACGATTGCGGCAATGAGCCAATAGTAATAATCCATAACAAGAATGATTTGATTCTGCAAACGTACAAAAAAAGGGCGACACCCGCAAGGATGCCGCCCAAATTTTTGTGGGAATCAATCCCACGGTGTCATTTATCTCATGACAGTGACGCGTTTGACGGTCACACCTTCCTCAGTGTAGACACGCACCATGTACATGCCAGCGTTGAACTGGGCCATGTTCAAGGTGTAGTTGTCAGCATTGACCTCGGTGTCGTAGACCACCTGGCCGAGCACGCTCACCACTGTGATGCGGCTCATGCCGGCAGCCTCGATCGTCACGTTGCCGCTCGTCGGGTTAGGATAGAGGGCAACCTTGTCGCTGTTCTCGCCGATGGCGTCGACGTTGGCACTCACATAGTTGTGTGTCGGGTCGTCAGCTGCCAGGGCAGGAGCAGATTCGCATCCATCGTCATACACGGCAGTCACCTGGTAGTAGTACGTACCAGCCGCTTCCGGTGTGTCGATGTACTCGTAATAGGTCTGGCCTGCAACGGCGGGTACATTGCCGATGAGCGTGTAGTTGACGTTGTCGTCGGAACGTTTCACGTTGTAGGAGACTATCTCTGAACGGCTCATGAAGCTCAGATCGGCAGGTCTGCTCACCACTTCACTGTGGCTCAGCGTCATGCCGCTCGTCTCTACCGTGGAGGGCTTCATGGGTTCGAGAGCAATGTTCTCAACCATGCCTCCCTTGCCTTGGTTCGTCACAAAGCCGCGGATCATCCAACCGTAGCCAGGAACGCCTGCTTCGGCAACATCCATCCATTCAACACCGTCCAAGCTCACCCAACGGTTGTTCGGCTCGCCCGTGTCGGCGCATGCGTTGGCTGGATACTGGCCATCCTCAAGGAACACTATCCACAGGTTCTGGGTGCCGTCAATGGCCACCGGCGTCGTCAGGTTCACCTCGTGGAAGGCGTCACCGCCGACTGGCGTGTAGGTCATCGTGCTCACCAAAGTCTGAGGAGCTGTCGTTCCGCCAAGGTAGATGTTCACCGTTACCGTGCTGGTGTTATAGCTGTTCTCGTACAGGGCAACCTTCGTCAGGTTCGTGCCGGCATACGGAGCCAGTGATGCGGACGGGAACATGCTGCCCCAGTAGATCGGAGCACCAGCACCGATGCTCGTGGCATATGTGCCATCGTCGTAGTAGATCCAGTCTTCCATCGGAGGAACTGGCGGTAGCGGAGCATCGCCCCACCACACCTTGACCTGGTCGGTTTCGTGAAGCTCTTCGGCATGGATCGGTGCACCAGCGGCGCAAGCGCCAGGACCAGGTTCGCCTTCGCACTCTTCACAGCTCATGGCATAGTAGAAGTTGTTGCTCGGAAGTTCGGCCGTGCCGTTGTAGACGATACGGACGCAGTATTGGCCAAGCTCGTCGAAGGTGTAGGTGTTGGTCGGGGCCGCAACGAAGGCTTCCCATTCACCGTTCAGGAACACCATGGCACCAAGGACGTCGCCACTCGGGGTCGGAGGCACAGGACCGCTACCACCATTACCAGTGAGCTTCATCGAGCAACCGTAAGGAGTGCCAGCACCGCTGTCAAGCAAGGTACCCCAGCCGCTGCTGGTGTACTGCAGACCGTTGCCGGTATTGCCGATGCCAGGCTCTGCGTGAGGAGCGCCCCAAGGACCGCTCGAGCCGCTGCCCGCCAAGCTGTAGACGAGATAGTAAGTGCCAGCCTCAAGGTCGATGTTCAGGCCAGAGGCGGTGACAGCCATGATCGGACGCGTGGTGGCGGTGGTTTCACCGTCGCTGCCACGGTAGCAGTTCGTGAACGAAGTAGCCGTCATGATGTTGTCGGCAATGTCGCCCCAAACAACGGTACCGCCACTCATCGGGCTGCCGCTGTAGATCTGGGCATAGAGGCCGGTGAACGTCGATGTCGTGCTGCTGCCAGTCTGGTAGCCGTAGACCTCAATCTCGCTGATGGTCGTGGCTGCGCTCAGCGTGAACTGGTCGGCAAGCATGTAGCCACCACCGTTGTTCACGTTCGGACCCCATGTGCTCTGCGAGCCCTTGATCCACGATGCGTCGGCACCATTGGCCATCGCACCCGGATCGGTCACGAAGCCGTTGAAGAACACGACGTCGTCGCGGTTCTTGGCGCCAGAGGTCAGCTCAATGTCATCCAGACACATGATGTACTGGTCGTAGCAGTTGAAGTGACGGAAGGCGATGTACTTCTGGCCAGCGAAGGCACCCAGGTCTACGGTGTAGTTGTACCAGGTACCGATTCTCAGGCCACGGCCGTCGCGCGAGGCAGCGCCACCAGCCATGCCTCCCTTCTTACCGGTCAGCGTCCACTCCTGGACCGAAGTCCAGTCACTCGTGCCGTTGTCGGACACGAACACGCCGAAGTGGTCGGCAGGATAGCTCGCGTCGGTTGCGGCCACCCAGAAGCTCAGTTGAGAACCGGAGGTCAGGGTCAACTCGGGCGAGACAAAGTATTCATCCGGGTTGATAGCGCCCACACCGTTGATGTAGGAACCGCTGCAGATGGCGTTCGTACCATTGTGGTACCAGTCAAGAGCCATTCCTGCATAGTACGTCCAAGTGCTCGGGATATTGCTCGTCAGGCACCATGTCCAACCGTCGTTGTTGGCGTCGATGACGTTCCAGCCGGCAGGCATGCCAGACTCGAAGTCAACGGTGAAGCTGCTGCCCGGGCCTGGAGGAGGCGTCGGGCCACCGCCTGGATAATCCCAAGTGACGGTCGTGCCGTTCACGTCAAGGCCGTTGACGGTGCCGGCATAGTGCGCGCAAGGCTCATATTCCCATTCAGCCTCGGTCCAGTCGCTCATGCCGGTGCTGTAGATGGCGGCAACCTTGCAGATGTAGTGCTCGCCCTCGACGAGGTCGTCGGTGGCCACCTGGCAGAACGGATACACGGTGTTCGTGGTGAAGATCGGCTCGCCGTCGATGCTCGTGCACATCACCTTGTAACCTTCAAGGTGACGGTCACCGTCCTTGGCACCGGTGGTCAGCTCGATGTCGTCCAAGCACATAATGTATTGGTCGTAACAGTTGAAGTGACGGAAGGCGATATACTTCTGGCCAGCATAGGCGCTCAGGTCAACCGTGTAGTTGTACCAGTTGCCAATTCTCAGGCCTTTGCCTTCACGCGAAGCGGGACCACCAGCCATGCCGCCCTTCTTGCCAGTCAGCGTCCACTCTTGGACCGAAGTCCATTCGCTGGTACCGTTGTCAGAAACGAACACACCGAAGTGGTCGGCAGCATAGTTCGGGTCAGTGGCAGCCACCCAGAAGCTGAGTTGTGAACCAGCAGCGAGGGTCACCTGAGGCGAAACGAGGTACTCGTCAGGACTCAGAGAACCAACACCATTGATGTAGCTACCGCTGCAGATGGCGTTAGTGCCACCATGATACCAGTCAAGCGTCAAGCTTGAATAGTAAGTCCAAGTGGTAGGAATTGCACTGGTCAAGCACCAGGTCCAACCATCATTGTTGGCATCGATGACGTTCCAGCCAGTGGGCAGGCCAGCTTCAAAGTCAACGGTGAAGCTGTCGCCTTGGCCAGGAGTAGGAGGTGTTGGAGGCGTCACTGCGCCTTGGCCTTCCCACATGGCCCAGCCAGTGCGGGACACGTAGAGGTCGCTGACACCGTAGATGATCTCAATCATCACATAGCGCAGGTTGGTGGGTTCCCAGATGCTCACGTTATCCACGATGGTCTCATAGCCATCCATGGTGATGGTCAGCTGGTAGTCTCCCTTGCGGAAGCTCTCCCATGCGTAGAAGCCGCTCTCGTCGAGTACAACGTCCGCGACAGGATAGAGCTCCTGCTCGGCTTCGTTCTGGTTCACGAAGCTCACCGTAATGCCCTCCGGGCTGTCCGCGCTGTTGAGCAGCACGTTGATGTCAACGGCATTCTCGCCAAGGTACATATCCTTGTCAAGGCATTTAGACCACACGATCTCGCTCTCGCGAGGCAGCTGCAGGCCGTTGGTGCCTGGTGTCGGAGGAGTCGGAGGCGTGGGACCGCCGGCACCTTCAACGATGGTGATGTCGTCGACGTTCAGGATGAACTGGTCGTAGCAGTTGAAGTGGCGGATGGCCACATAGCCCATGCCGCTGTAGGAGCTCAGGTCGACGGTGAACTCGTACCAGTTGCCCTGGACACGGTTATTACCGTCACGGCCGAAGCTACGCACACCGTTGCCGCCATCCTTGGCGGTCAGCGTCCATTCTTGGAGCATAGTGAAGGCCGAGGCGCTGGTGTTGCTCGTTGTGCTCACGGCAACGCCGAAGTGTTCGGCTGCATAGCTGGCATCCTGTGCACAGGCGTAGAAGCTGATGCTGCCGCCCAAAGCGATCTGAGGCGAAACCAGGTAGTTGTCAGGATACAGGACTGCACCAGTTCCATTGGCATAAGAGCCGGAAATCACATAGGCTTCTGAAGCATTATGGCCAGTACCACTCAGGTTGACACCGCTGTTGTGATAGATGCCAGGATTCGAGCTCGAAACCCAAACATTGCCGTCGCCGTCGGCGTCGATGTTGGTCCAGTTCTGCATGGTGTTGTCGTCGAAGTCGTAGGTCAAAGTAGCGCGGTCATTGTTGATGGCAATAGGCTCGCTCCAGCTGATGGGACCGGCGATCTCTTCGCCGCGGTTGCCTTCGTAGACGGAACCAACACCCCACTTGTACACGCCAGGGGCTGCATCCGGCCAATCCACGTCGATGTAGATGGTGTCGGGCACCCAGACTGTGGCAAGGAGCAAGGTGTTCTCCTCGGTGTAAGGACCGTCGTTGTAGCAGTTCGTACGATACACTCTATAGTGTGACAAAGCGCGGTTGCTCTCAGCCATCACCAGCGGCTTGCTCGGGGCACCAGGATTGATGCTCTCGGCAGTCACAGTGTTGTCGCCCTTCACGAATTGGCGGAGCTTGCTGCTGATGTTGCTTTGGGCAACAGCAACAGGCGCATTTTCGGCTGCAAGCACTACACTACGACCAGAACGGTCAGTAAAGTAGTTGCGCATCGTCCAAACGCCACCGCCGTAGTTCTCCCAACCTTCACCTGCATTCCACCAGTCACCATTCGGGTTGGAGTCGGTGTTGCACATACCAGCAGGATAACCCATACCACCAGCAACATTCACTTGCCAGATGACCCACAGATCTTGGCTACCACTCACAGAAACAGGAGTGTCGAGATCCCAGTCAACCCACTGGCCAAGGCCCACAGGCAGATCAACCGTCTTAGTGGAAACCAGCGTACCGGCACCAGGAGTGCTACCGCCTTGGAAAATGTTGACTGTGTAGTTGCCGCCGACAGCTCCATAAAGGTCATCACTGAACATGGAGACCTTGGTCAGCTGGAAGCCGTCGTATTGGCCTGTGATGCTCGTCGGATAGTGATAACCGAAAGCAGGCTGGTCTGTCAGGTTAGAACGCAGAGCATCGTTGAACTCGCCTTCAAGGTAGGTATGCCAGCCAGCACCTAGAGGTTCGGGTCTCTTATAGAAGGTGATGTAGTCGACATAGAAGCAGTCGTCGTTGCTGTTCACGCTACCGTCCTTCGTGTATTGCCATTGGAAGGTGTGGTCACCAGCGGTAATGGGGAACGTGCGCTCAGCCCAGTTGCCAGCACCCGTATAGCTGCCCATCTGCTGGTTGTCAATGTAGAAGTAACCATAGTCCCAGCTGCTCTCGCAGGAGATCTTGCCGAAGAAGCTCATCTCACCGTCAGCGGGGATGTTCACCGTCACGCTCATGTTGCTCACCACGTTGGCCACGCCAGCGCCACCGCTCTTCATGCAGTAGGTGCCTTCATACGGGTTCGTGGTGGTGATGCTCCAAGGATAGGTGGGATCGATCTGCCAATCGAACAGGCTGAAGTCGCCGGTCTCGAAAGGCTCGATAATCTCTTCACCTGGCAGACCACAGCCCCAATACACCTTCACGTATGGTGCAGCAGGATCCAGACTGTCGGGATAGTACTGGGCAATCACCGTGCAGACGGGATCGAAGTTCTCGTCAAGGATGTAGTCGATCGGGCTCGTCGTCTGGTTGTACACAAGGGCAATCGGGTTGCCTTGGACGGGTTCGTAGATCGTCTGGTAGCCGTCCTTGGCGGCCTGGCCGTTGTAGCTGCCGGCATAGATGTGGCCGCTGTAGTAGCCCTGACCGTTGGTCTGGAAGTTGTAGGTGTGAGAGACGTTGAACTCGTCAAGACCAGTCATGGTCACAGTAGCACCCGCGATGCCAGTCGTGCCATCTTGTTCATACACGTGACCGTTCACGTCGCCGTAGCCGGAGACCTTCACGTTCACGGGGTTCGAAATGGCAGATTCGCCTTCGTCATAAACGGCTGTCACATAATAGGTGTAACCGTCCATGTTGTAGGCTAAGGGACCGTCGGTGTAGGTCGAATTACCGATCTGGTTCATGTTGGTGTGGCCAATCAACTCGCCATCACGGTACACATTATACATACGGTAGGTACGGTCGACGACGGCAGTCCAGTTCAGGACGATGGTCTCGTCGTTGAACACGGTCTCGTCGACAGCGGTCAGGTTCTGAGGCACGTTGAGGTGGGTCGTGAAGCCCCAAACCGGGCTGCTCACGCCATCCGGGCATCCGTCGTTGTTGAACTCGACTCTCCAGAAGTAGTTCGTGTTGTTCCACAGGTTACGCACGGTGTAGCTGTTGGCCATGCTTGTGGCAAAGCCTTCCTCAGGATAGATGATCGTCTGAGGATGGTTGGCCTCCGGATGGTAGGTGGTACCGAAGATCAGACGCCAGCCCGTGGCATAGTCCGGAATGCTCCAGCTGAGGGTCACACTGGCGGGTTCAATCTCGTCGGCATCGTCGGCTGGCACCGGGTTGAAGGCGAAGCCCTCGACAGTCGGGCAAGGCATGGCCTCGGCGTTGATTGTCACCTCGAAGTCAGGTGTGGTCGAAGAGGCAACCAGGTAGTAGGTGCCGGCTTCGACAGCAGCGTTCTCGATGACCGGGCCGTAGCTCATTGCTGTGCCAGGAGTTGGAGTAGGAGGTGTGGGAGGTGTGGGAGGTGTAGGGGTAGTGCTGCCTGTGTTGACAGTCACATCGTCAACCAAAACCGCATACTGGTCATAGGCTTGGTGATGGAAGGCAATCCACACGTTTTGACCGGCATAGCCACTCAGGTCAAGAGTTACCAGAGTCCAGTTGCCCATACGGTTAAAGCCACCTTCATCAGTTCTATTATGTCCGTTGCCTCTACGCTGGCCGCCATTGTTCCAAATGGGAGCGAAACTGGAAGCGCTGGGTGTTGCAGCAGTGGAAACGCAAACCTCCATATAGTCGGGGTAAGAGTCACTTTGCTGATCATGGTAGAAGCTCAAGCTGGCACCGTTTCCGACAGCATATGCTTGCGGGGAAACGAGGTAGTCGTCACAATCAAACGAGTAACCTGAGGCATAGGAGAAGCCCATGGCAAAGTTGTCCGAACCGTTGGCGCCATAGCCTTCGGTTCCGGTGTACAAATCCGTAGCTACAATCCAGCCATTGCCGTCTCCATCGTTGTCGATATTGGTCCAGCCTTGGAGGTCAATTTCAAAATCAAAGGCATAAGATTCGCGGTTGCGACCGTCAGCCTTCATGATGATGTTCGGGCGGGTCGTGCTGGTGTTCATGCTTTGGGGAACCGTCGGGTCGTAGGCAGCGCTGTCCTGATACTTGTAGGACGAGG
>JAEETL010000084.1 GCA_016290325.1 Muribaculaceae bacterium | reverse complement strand
ACGAATTGGAGTTGTGGCAGTTCATACGGCAACTGTATCAATGATAATGAGTATGCTTCTATCGACAGTGACGTCTATCACGACATGTTCATGAGCCGTATGTCGGTTTCATCCACCACAGAACTCGGGAACCTTGTCAACAAGATTTTGACCTACGAGAAGTACACTATGTCTGACCCGACTTACTTGAACAATTCATTGCTCGTTGCCGGTTGGGACGCCACCTGGACTAACAGAGTCGGCAAGCCCACCATCCAATATGCCAATAACAACTACTACAACAGTGCTCATGGCATTAATCCAACGGTGTACATCACCACAGGATCAGGTCAAACCGCTGCATGGAACAATATCAATAACGTCGGTTTTGTCAACTATACCGCCCATGGTGATATTCAAGAACTGGCCGACCCGGAATTCACCAATTCCAACGCCAATAGCATGACCAACAACGACAAGTACCTTTGGGTGGTGGCCAACTGCTGTTTGTCTGCTAACTGGGGCAACTCAAGTTATTCCCCGTGCTTGGGTGAGACCATGATCCGTGCTGCCAACAAGGGTGCCTTTGGCTATATCGGTTCTATTCCGGAATCCTACTGGTATGAAGACTACTACTTTGGCGTTGGAGCTTTCGCATACGTTGCAAGCACAGTACAAACACCTTCTTCTACCACAACGGGTATGTACGACGCTGCTTTTGACGACACAGGCTTCAACACTTTGAACTCCATGCCTTACATCGGCAATGTGGCCGTGACCTACGCCCATGCTGCTGGCTACACTAGCAGTGTTACTGACGAATACTATTGGAGAGCTTACCAGTGCTTGGGCGACGGCTCTGTGATGCCTTATCTGAACAACCCGAGTGCCAACAGTGTCAGCCACGCCAGCACCATTAACATTGGTGCCACTAGTTTCCAAGTGAATGCCCATGCCGGTTCCTACGTGGCCATTACCAAGAACAACGAAATCCTTGGTGTGGCTCAAGCAGATGCTTCAGGCGTTGCTAATGTGCCGATCAGTGGTCTCACTTCCGCTGGTGATGTGATGATAGTGGTTACCCGCAACCAACGCCAGCCTTACATCACTACCATCCAGGCCGTTGCCATTAATGGCCCATACATCACCCTTGACAGTTACACGCCTAACATGGCTCTTATCGGCCAAAGTACTAACCTGAGCCTCACCTTCAAGAACGTGGGTAACGCTGCTACCTCTGGCAACACCACCGTCACCCTGACGGGTGATAGCAATGTCACCATCGGTACAGGCACCAAGACTTTCAGTAGCTTGGCTGTCAATGCCAGCACCACAGTAAGCGGCTTTAGCTTCACCATCAAACCGACCGTTACCGTGGGTAGCAATGTTACTTTGCACTACACAGCTGTCAATGGCAGCAACACATGGGAAGGTGATTTGACTGTCACCGCCAACCAGGTTTACACAGTGTCGGTTGCATCCAACAATACCAATTACGGTACGGTCAGCGGAGGTGGTCAATACAATTACAACCAATCCTGCACCGTGACCGCCACACCTGCTGATGGCTACATGTTCACCAATTGGACATCAAATGGTTCTGTGGTTTCCACCGATGCTTCATACACCTTCAATGTGACGGCCAATGTTGACTTGGTGGCCAACTTCGCAGCGGGAGTGATGATTGGAAGTGGCACAGAAACAAATGATTATTTACCGAGTTACAACTACTATAACTACGCCCTCACAGAGCAGATCTACACTTCTGCGGAGTTGGGCGGCGCAGGCAGCATCACCAGCATCGCCTTCTATAACGGTGGTGCCGCGAAGACCCGCACCTACGAATTCTACTTGAAGACGACGACGAAGAGTAACTTCTCCAGCAAGACTGACTGGATCACGGTCTCCTCCAGCGACAAGGTGTTCAGCGGTAGTGTCACCATGGCCGCCAACGCGTGGACGACCATCACCTTCAGCACACCGTTCGAGTACGACGGCTCTTCCAATCTGGTCCTGGTGGCCGATGACAATACCGGATCTTACACCAGTTCTCCTCATATGAGCTGCCGAGTGTTCACCGCATCCAACCAAGCCATCTATACCTATGACGACAACACGAATTTCAATCCTTCATCACCCTCTGCAGGCTCTTATAATGCTTTGCTTTCCGTGAAGAACCAGCTCATCGTCACCAAGGAGCCTATTTCTACCGAGCCTGTCAGCATCACTGTCAGTGCCAATCCGACGAATGGAGGTAGTGTCACGGGTGCAGGCACCTACGACATCGGCAGCAGCGTCACGCTGACAGCCACTGCCAACACGGGCTACACCTTCACCAACTGGACGAAGAAC
>JAEETL010000083.1 GCA_016290325.1 Muribaculaceae bacterium | reverse complement strand
CGGCGGTGAACGAATTCTGCAAGAAAATGATTGAAGGAGCGCCCAATGTCGATCCGGCCGCGACCGTGAAAATCGCTAACTGCATCAACGTCAATTCTGCAAAGGGATTAAGCCTGCTCAATCAGTTTGTCAACGACATGAAGAACTATTATAGCGCTCAAGTCGAAGATTTGGACTTCACCAAGAGCAGTTCCTTGGAAACAATCAATAAGTGGTGCTCAAAGAATACAGCCGGGATGATTCCCAGCATCCTTGACGAGTTGAATCCCAATGCTGCGATGTGTCTGTTAAACGCCATCTATTTCAATGCTGACTGGACCGAGAAATTTGACCTGAACGACACCCGTAACTCGAGCTTTACCTTGCCTGACGGATCTATCGTGACGCGTGAACTCATGCACCGCAAGGCCATCGCACAGGGCTGCGAGAGCGAGTTGTGTTCCATGCTGCGCATACCCTTTGGCAGTGGCGGCTACAGCATGTATGTCATGCTGCCTGCCGAGGGGAAGACCACGGGCGACCTCATACGCGACATGAGCCAGCAGGAATTGACCGAACATCTGGACGCCATCGACATGACGCCCCACGAGGTGGATATTCTCATGCCGCGGTTTGAAATCGTGAGTGACATCGATTTGATTGATGTTCTCGAGCCCATGGGCATCAAATCGGCGTTCACCACCAGCGCCGACTTCTCAAACATGTCCAACACGAGCCTGTATGTATCCATGATGAAGCAGAAGGCCAAGATCGAAGTCAACGAGGACGGCGCCAAAGCCTCGGCCGTGACCGTTGCGATGATGGGAGAAACATCCCCTGGACCACAGCATTATGAAAAAGCCGAGTTCCATGCCAACCGCCCCTTCTTGTATTTCATACTTGAGGAGAGCACCCGCAGCATCTTCTTCATCGGCACCTACTGCGGCAACTGATTTTCGTCCACAAAGTGTTAACGAAATGTTAAAATGGGGGGGGGTAAAAGTTTTCCGACAATATTATGTATCTTTGCAAACCAGAACAATACATAAACCGATTAATCAGTTAGGGAGATGAAAAAGATTTTATTTGGAATGGTAGTGTGTGCTCTGGCACTTGCCGGATGTGGCTCGGACACGTTTTTTGACGAGCCTGAAGAAACCATAGTCCACACACCACCTGAATACGATCCTGCGCTCGAGAAACTCGAGACGAATGTCGGTTACTATTACGGCGATAAAGGTGTTGACCTCACACGTATTGAATTTGCCTACCGTGCAGCGGGGCAGTATTGCATCTTCCCCAGGACCGAGACAAGAACCCAGCAATTGGCACAACTGTCTCAACAAGAGGGATATCAAATACAGCAAATCGGGTATTACTTTCTTGTTACCGGCGACCGTGACCTCATTACCGATAATGACTATGTCAGTGACCGTTATTTTGTAGGTTATTATGAAAACGAGCCAGAGTTTCTTATGATAGGCCCTGGAATCACAGTTAGCGTTCCAGACCCCAAGACCAAGGATAACATCCTGAAAGCCTATCGAGGGAAACTTACTGAATCAACCAACTCAGAACAGGGTCATGTCACTTGGAATGGAGACTACCTCTATCGGTTTGATTGCTCTCTTAAGACGTCGGAACAGGTAATGAACCTGGCAGACAAGCTCTACAGGCGTGACGATGTGACATGGGCCGAGGCCAGTATGTATATGCCAATACATTTACATTAATTCTAACCACACATGTGATGATCACGATGAAAGCAACAAAGAAACTGATGAGCCTGTTGTTGGCGATGCTGGCACTGACGGGATGCAAGGAGAGCAAGGACGAGCCTACGCCTGACGGCAAAGTAGATGGTGAGGTTTATGTGCTGGTTGGCTCCCATGACCGTGACTTCGTCTATAACCTGGATGGTGATGTCATCTACAGCAGCCCCGAGGGAAGCCACATTGCCTCGCTACAAGCCGAGGGCGGCGACTGGTATGCCCTGGTCAAATATGACAACCAGTCCAATGAAATTATCAAGAATGGCAAATACGTCATGTCTACCACGCATGAAATCACTGAGTTTGGCGTCGGCAATGGCAAGATTTTCACCTTGCAGCGCGTAAAGCTTGGCGATGATACCTACCAGTGGGGTTTCGGGGAGGACAACAAGCCTCTCATTCAGCTGTCTGAAGACAAGTTCTATTCTTACCGTAACCTGATGGTCTATAGCGAAGGATCTGAACTGCTTTACACGGGCCAGAGTTACTACTTCTTTTTAGAATTCAACGAGGAAAATGGTTCCAGAATGCTTGGTAAATACTATAATTATGAGACCACAACAATAGACCCAATAGATTTGGTCTATGGCTATGTCACGTCTTGTGACTTTACACCAGGCGGATTCATCTACTGCTACGAGGACTGGGATACCAACAAGAA
>JAEETL010000003.1 GCA_016290325.1 Muribaculaceae bacterium | reverse complement strand
GCGTTCACGTCGAGCACACCTGCCATGCAGTTGGGCTGGTTGGCAACAACACCAACGGCCTGGCCGTTGAAGCGAGCGAAACCAACGATGATGTTCTTAGCAAAGTCCTTGTGAACCTCGAGGAACTCGCCATTGTCGACGATAGCGCTGATGACCTGATACATGTCATAGGGGTCATTGGCACTCTCGGGGATGATGTTGTTCAGAGCGTCCTCAACACGGTCGATGGGATCGGTGCACTCAACACGGGGAGTCTCCTCCATGTTGTTGCTGGGCATGTAGCTCAACAGCTGACGGATGATGGCGATAGCCTCTTCCTCGGTCTCGGCAGCAAAGTGGGCCACACCGCTCTTGCTGGCGTGTACACCTGCACCACCCAGTTGCTCTTGGGTCACGTTCTCGCCGGTAACGGTCTTTACCACCTTGGGACCGGTGAGGAACATGAACGAGATACCCTTGGCCATGATGATAAAGTCAGTCAGGGCAGGGGAGTAAACGGCACCACCAGCACAGGGGCCAAGGATGGCACTGATTTGGGGAATAACACCCGAAGCATTGATGTTGCGCTGGAAAATCTCGGCATAGCCAGCCAGAGCGTTCACGCTCTCCTGGATGCGGGCACCACCCGAGTCATTCAATCCAACGACAGGTGCGCCCTGCTTCATAGCCAGGTCCATCACCTTACACATCTTCAATGCCATGGTCTCGCCCAGTGAACCACCAATGACGGTAGCATCCTGTGCGAAAACATATACCAGACGACCACCAACGGTACCGAAACCGGTTACAACACCGTCGCCGTCATAGGTCTTTTTCTCCATGCCGAAGTTGGTGCAGCGGTGCTGAACAAACATGTCCAGTTCCTCAAAGCTGCCCTCGTCAAGGAGCATATTGATGCGCTCACGGGCAGTGAATTTGCCCTTCTCGTGCTGTTTTGCGATAGCCTTTTCACCACCGCCCAAGCGTGCTTTCTCGCGACGCTCGATCAGCTCTTGAATTTTCTCTAATTGTTTTCCCATGTCGATTGGATATTACTTGTTGGGATTCTCGCAAAGCTCTAGAAGTGCGCCACAAGTGGTCTTGGGATGCAGGAAAGCGATGTTGAGGCCCTCAGCACCCTTGCGGGGATGTGCGTCGACAACGCGGCCGCCCTTCTCCTGTACCTCGTCCAATGCGTTCTGCACGCCATCCTCAACGGCAAATGCTACGTGCTGGATGCCACCATGGCCACCGTTCTTCTCGATGAACTTGGCGATAGCGCTCTCGGGGGCAGTAGCCTCCAGAAGCTCAATCTTGGTCTGACCTACCTGGAAAAAGGCGGTCCTTACCTTTTGGTCAGCAACTTCTTCAATTGCAAAGCACTTGAAGCCCAGCATGTTCTCGTAGAAAGGAATTGCCTCCTCGAGCGAGGTAACGGCGATTCCCACATGTTCGATGTGCGAAATGTTCATAACTTTCTAATTTTTAATTAATTATATTATTGAACTAAGTGATTTTTCAAAATATCGTACAAAAGTACAAAAATTATCTTTTATATAATGTGTCAAAACACCGAAAACATTGACTATATTTGCAAAAAAATAATCTTTTTAGAGATGGAACTGGCATTTATCATTTTGTCTGTCATTTCACTATTGATGGTGGTAGTGGCAATCGTCATACTGCTTGGCAAGGGTGACGACTTCATCGTGGGCTATAACCTAGTGTCAAACACGACGCGCGGTTGGTATCACGAGCGACGTGTGAGAGTCCTTGCTGCTGCCTTGTTGTTGATTCTAGCTATTGCTTTGCCATTGGTGGCTGCCTTGATGATAAAGGGTTACAAGCTGCTAGTCATGAGATATTTGCCTTCGGCGCTGATATTGCTTCTTATCACCACTTTTATCGTTGCCCATTTCTGGGTTCGCAAGAAGGACAAGAAGTAGCTGGTTCCCTATTCATGCTACAAGCTAATTTTCAGAGAGTTATACATCTGAATACAAGTAGAGACGCAAAATTTTGCGTCTCTATATCGTGAATGAATATGTACTTGATTTTATGTTGTTACTTCAGGCGGTAGAAATAGCCTAGGGTAACCGAGATGGTCATCGAGTTAGAGCTAGAGAAGACGTCAGTCTTGTGGCTAGGGAATGCGTCAGTCAATCCGTAATAAAAACGGCCTTCCAGTAACAATGATTGTTTGGTGTTAAGGTTGACTTCCATGCCTGCTCCAGCACATATGCCATAGTCCAGTCGGTTTTTTACCTTCATGGTCATTTGCTCAATATGGCGGGTATTTTGGACAAAATACTCCATTGTGGCGGCATTGTGATAGTCAAAATTGGACGACACGCCATCGGCAATCATCACACCGAGCTCAGGTCCCAGGTTGAAGAATCCCTTTACCCGATTGTTTCCAAAGAAGATATGTGTTAAAATGGGCAGTTCCAGATAGGTGAAGCGGTGATTATAACTTAAATCGGAATCGTCAAAAGCCTCTTTCCAGCCGCGTTGAGCTAGATTGAATTCGGCTATGAGCCCAAAGTTCTTTTCCTCAATGTAACGGAACATCGCGCCAGCTGTTATTCCTGGCAACATTGACTGCTGCACTGAGGGATTAAAATTGGTGCGCGACAGGGTCATGCCCGCTTTTCCACCCACGGCAAATGTGCCCTCGTAGTGGGTCTGTGCCACTAACGAGAACGCGATTGCCATCATCAAGATGAGCGCTAGTCGCCTCATTTTACATTGACTGTGATCTGGTGGTCAGGGGAGAAGTGGATTATCTCAACAGCCTGGTTGGTGTAACCGCACCAGTTGTCGCTACGCTCCCAACGGAAACTGTTCTGAATGCCCTTGTACAGTGGGGTATCCTCATCGATGCGACCGTCAACACCAAGTGACTTAAGAAGGTACATGCCCATGTCATAACCGTAGATAGCCATGTGGGGAAGGGCTTGCAACGGCTCTCCGCCAAAGTTGCTCTTGTAAGCGGCTTCAAGGTCGCGGGTGCGGAATCCCTTGGCATTGAAGAAGCGGGTGAACATGTAGGTGTCGATGTCTTGGAGATCAGTCTGGTGCTCTTTGAGGTAAAGCACATACTCGGGATAAGCAATAAGTCCCAAATCGCAGTCAAAGCGTTCCTTTTTCACCTCTTTTAATGCCTTGATGTATCGCTTGAGCAAGGTCTTGTCACCCGATGACGGAATGAAGACATACTTCGATCCGGGATTCATCTGATTAGAGATATCGTTGTAGCTCAAGTCGCCATTCACATTGATGGTGGCGGTGCTGTATTTCTTGCCGTTGATATGTTTGCGGATGTGTTCAAACATATCCTTGTCGTTCTCGCTGGCCGCGTTCAAGAAGATGACGTTGTAACCCTTGAAATGCTCATCAAACCAGCTCATTACGCCATGAATCATCTCGTTTGTTGGCGTATTCACCTGATAGATATAGGGATTGTCAAGGTAATCCTCGTTCTTGGTAGTGAAGCAGTTAATAACGTTCACGCCATTGGCCTTACCGAAGTTGTTGATGCGTGACAGTTGTTGTGGCTCGCTGGGGGCGATGATCATGTTCATCAACTTCATTTCGGGCAGCGCCAAAAGGCTGTCGGTAACATTCAGGTTATGCTGAGTGTCATAGACCTTGAGGTTAATGTGCTTGGTAGTGATACGGCTTGCGCTGTCCAACGCCAGCAAAAATCCCTTATAAAAGTCAGTGTAAAGGTAAGCCTGCTTGGGAGGTGCGCTTTTATGCAACTGGAAGGGGAGCACCATGGCGATATTTACCTCATTCTCCAAACGTTTCCCTACCAGGTTGTCATACAGGTCATCGATGCGGGGGCTGTAGTAGTCACGCAGTTCGTCGAGTGGTATAGTCGCCATATCACCGGTAACCCTTTCATTTGTGGGCTTGGGTAAGGTGATGGTTTTGCCCTTTTTGGCTTTTTTCATGTCGGGGTTGGCATCCTTGAGCTCTTTCTCGGTAATGCCATTATCAGCGGCGATTGAAGCGAATGTCTCACCTCGCTTAACCTCATAATTGTAATTGCGTCGGCCCTTGCGCTCATAGATGAACGGCAGTGCGGTGTTAGGCACGACTTTTATCTTGGTCCCAGCGGTGTATTCTGCGGGTTTCAAGCCTGGATTTGAGGTGATGATTCCCTCTATTGAAGAATTATACTGCTTTGCGATTGAGTAGATATCTTCATCGGCTTGCAAGGTGTGGAATGTGGGTTCAGATCCTTGAGGAGCAACAATTTGTGTAGTGCCTGAGAATGCATCAGCAATTTGCTTGCTGGTTGTGGTGGTGGCAGTTGATGTGGCCTTTGCGGGAACCTTGAGCACTTGGCCCACTTTAATACCCTTATCGCTGCCGGGATTAGCTGATATCAACTCATCTACAGTCACACCATATTTTTTTGCCAGCCCGTAAAGTGTTTCACCTTGTTCCACTTTATGGGTTCCTGTGGCGTCGGGAACACTTGTGGCAACGGGGGTGTTCGTTTGGCCGTCAAGAGGAAAATACAGCTTCATGCCGGTTTCAATGCCGTCGGCTGCACTGGGGTTGTTCTGGATGATGAAATCCTTGGTCACGCCCAACTTGGCTGCGATGTCATAGATGCTCTCATTAGCGCTAGTTTCATATGTGTAGAACTGATGACCGCCAATGACGGTGATGGGTAGATTCATTTGCGCCTGTGACAATTGTGCCGCAAGTGCTAAAGCAAGAGCTGTGATGATATTTTTAAAATTCATAATCAGTGAGTTGTGTAATCGTGCCTAAAGTAATAGTTTATGCTTTGTGCCGTTTGGGGCACAAAGTACACGGCAAATTTAATAATTATTGTCCGAAATAGCGCACTGATAGTGGCAAAAAATGCCATTATAAGAGAAATGCTCACTTTGGATTGACCACTCGGTCTCCAATATAACTAGCCAACTGGTGCCTGATTTTATAGAGTTCCTGCAGTTGTTCCATGAGCTGGGGCAGTTGGTCGGGACTGGCAGTGGCGATTCTTGCTTTAAGGTCATCTATTCTTTGTGACAGCAAGGCGTTCTTCCAATTATACAGCCTATCTGGTACCAGATTGAGCAAGCGGTCGCGGTCCTCAACAATTACGGCAAACTGGGTGTGTATCTTACTGAGTTGGGGCAGACTCTCGGTAGCGATGTCGCATGACAGCTGCCTCACTTGGGCGTCATCAATGGAGCAGAGGGCGCGTTGCAGGTAGCTGCATCTGAAATCCTGCAACTCATTTTTAACCTTAAGATTAGCAGTGGCTTTGGCCGATTTCAACTTGCGCTCTTGGGCATTAATGAGTCCGGCGCTATCCATTGCTTCAAGTTCCTCATCGTCCTCTTTTTCCAGCTCTTGCTTTGTGTACTCTTCGATGCGTTTCTCAGCATTGGTGTTAAACGTTTCGAGGTCGCGATAGAACGGTTCAATGTACTGCAGGGCTTTCTTGAACGTGTGGGCATACAAGGGATCGCTGAATTCCATCTGGTCAAGCAACAGTTCGTTGTTGATATACTCCAAAACGGTCGTTGGGCGGTTACCGTCGTCATAAACAGTTTCGCACAAGAAGCACATGCCGTAATTGATGATGAGCTTGATTACCTCGCGTTCCTGGACCGTCACTGAGCTTAAACCTCTGGGGGTGTGTGTTGTAACAGTCTCAGTGGCTGGGTCTTCAGTCTGCAGATAATCGAGCGGTGGAGGTGGTAGTGGCGCTTGTTCATCAACCGGTTGGCCCGATTCCCTCATTCGCTGTTCACGGGCCTTTTGTTGTTGGCGCTCCTTTTCCCATTGCTCAATGTACTTGCCGCGATAGTGCTTGATTTGGCGCAAAATAGTTTGTTCGTCCATTCCGAACAGGCCGCTGCACTCTTTGGCATATACCATGCGGGCAATCTCATCAGGGATGATGGCGATTGACTTGACGACATCAGTAATGGCGGCAGTGCGCTTAATGGGATCATTCTGCGCATCCTTGAGTACTATACTCGTTTTGAAATTGATGAAGTCAGTCTCGTTTTGCTTGATGTATTCTTCGACCTCGGTAAAACTGTGGGAACGAACAAACGAATCAGGGTCATCCTCGGGTGGCAAGGGTAACACCTTAATATTCAACCCTTCCTTAAGCAGCATATCAACGCCTCGAAGCGCGGCCTTTACACCAGCGGCGTCACCGTCAAACATCTCGGTGACGTTGCTTGTGAAGCGGCGAATAGCATAGATGTGTCCTAAGGTGAGTGCAGTTCCTGAAGAGGCTATCACATTCTTGAAACCAGCCTGATGCATCGAGATGACATCAGCATAGCCCTCGACGATAAAGCACTTGTCCAGTTTGTTGATTTCTCGCTTAGCCTGATACAAGCCATAGATGATGTCACCTTTTTTATAGATAACTGATTCGGGCGAATTGACATATTTTGCTATGTTCTTGTCTTTCTTGAGCGTTCTGCCGCCAAAACCGATCACTTTACCGGCGATATTCATAATGGGGAACATCACACGCCCGCGGAAACGGTCATGACCGCCTCCATGATCGCTGGGAATACACAGCCCAAGGTCAAAAAGCAGCTGAGGGTTGAAACCCTGCTTGGTCGCTGCCTTGTAAAAGTCATCATATCCCTCACTGGAGTAACCCAGACGGAATTCCTTGATGGTAGCATCGTTGAAACCACGCTCACGGAAGTAAGCCAAACCGATGTCTTGGCCCATCTGGGTCTCATGAAGCTGTTTCTCAAAATAATCACACGCCCATTCGTTAAGCATGAGCATGGCTTCGCGTTCGGTCTGTGCCTGTTTTTCCTCGTCGGTAAGCTCTTTCTCTTGGATTTCAATGTGGTATTTGCGGGCAAGGTAGCGCAGCGCTTCGGGATAGCTGAGCTGTTCATGTTTCATGATGAAATTGACTGCACTGCCGCCTTCGCCACAGGCAAAGCACTTACAGATACCTTTAGCGCGTGAGACATAGAACGATGGGCGGCGGTCGTTATGGAAAGGACATAACCCTATCCAGTTTGAACCGCGCTTCTTCAGGCTCACGAAGTCGCTCACCACGTCAACGATGTCGGCGGTGTCAAGAATCTGCTGAACTGTGCTGTGATCAATCATCTTGCCTGTTTAATGCTGTTGGTTCCGGTTTGGGGCGCAAACCACATCGGGAATTAAAGACTGGTCAATGGCCGATATGCCATGCAGGCGGAGTTCAAGGGCATCGCCCTTAAATGCGGCACGGAATTTGGCTGTGTTGTGGTCCATGAGTTTCAAAGCCTCGCGATAGATCATGATGGCCATTTGTGTATTGCCTTGACATAACAATACATGCCCGTGGTTGAGATGATCCTGGGCCGTAGGCTTGTCATCACTGGCTATGCGGTCATAGTAATCGTTAGCACGGTCATAGTCACTCAGCAGGAACGAGCACCACGCGATGGGGCGCCAGGCGCGATGCTTTGCTCCTTCCATCAAGTCGGCTTTGAAATACTGCTGTAAAGCTTCACTTGTACGGTTCATCTCTAGCAATACATGACCGATGGTGAGGGTGAGGGACACGTTTTCGGGGCTCATGGCCTCGGCACGCTGGTAATATTTGAGCGCATCGTCAAGTTTGCCTAGAGAGCGGTAGCAAGCGGCAATGTGGCGGATGTTCCACACATCTTCCTCATGGAGTAACTCATACCGCTTGTAGTAGTTGAGCGCTTGCTCGGTTTTACCGGCATTCTGATAGGCAAAACCGATTTTCTGGTAAATGTGGTCATCGGTTGCATCATCCATACCCTCGAGACGGGTGAAACAGTTGATGGCGTCATCATAGAACGCGTTTTTGAAATAGAGTGCTCCAAGCAGTTCAAGCACATGGGCATCACGGGTGACTTGTGCCAGCGGAATGCAGTCAGTCATGTCAAGACCGGGATTATCCATTACAGCGATAAATTCACGTCGGCGGGAGAACAGCTTGAAGAACCGATACAAATCTTGAACGAAAGCATTAATGATGCTCACGCGTTTTTTGCGTTCATCAGGTAACTCTGATTGTTGGGCGTCGCTAAGGGCTGCATTCTGCTCCTCGAGTTGAGCCGACATCATCGTTCGTTGAGATTCAGGCAATGCGCCCAACGACAGGCAGAACGAGTATTTGTCGCTATTGCATAAGTAGGGGGCATGCTGGATTACCTCGGCAAGGGCCATTTTCCCGTCACCCAGGTTCTCGACAACGGTCGAATGGGCAGCATAGAATGGCAAGAACCAATTGCTTAATGTCTTGAAGAATGGGAACGTCTTGAGATGGGCAAATGTGGCGATAAAGACATCGCTGCCCTCAAGCTGCATGGCGTTAAATTCCTCGATCCTGCGGGTGATTCCACTTTGGTCAAGCCATTGTTGCCACTCGGGGTTAGCCTCGATGTCACTCAGGTCAATGATTTGTGAATCCTTGTCTTTGAGTTTATCGATGATGTCGGGGCGCATCTTCATGATGTTGGGGATGAGGTCATTGCGCACACGTTCTTTCACGTTCTCGGTGTTTCGGGAACGGGCTAACTGCACCTGGATGCTCCACACGTCAAGATCGAACTCTGGCGTATCAATCATGGCAGCAAGGCGCATTTGGATGGCTTTAGATGTCGATGTCCGTTTTTTGTGAGCTAGCATGACTAGCATGGCACATGTCAATGCGCGCAACTGCACTTGAGGCTCGTCAGAGAGGGAGTAGGCCTCAAGCAAAATGAGCAACTTACTCTCATCATAAAACTTCATCATCCCCAGGAACAATGCCGCCACGAGCAGGCAACGTGTATGAACGGGTAGTATGTCGCCGCTAATACACAATTTCAGGCTCCCAGCGTCGTCTGACGACAATGGAAACGATGACCATACCCGATTAAACAATCGGGTCTCTAGTTCCTCGGCCTGCCGCAGTTGTGACAAAATGACATGACTGTTACTTTGTTTATTGGAAGAATTCTGGGTGAGGGAGATGAGTTTTAGTGCCTCACGGTACTCCTCAACGATGCTTACCAACGATACACCATTCAACTCACGGCGCCGAGCGTAAAACACCTCTGGGCTTGTTGGCTCCATCAGTGCGATGAAGCATTGGTCATTCAACGTGTAGAGTGATTGCCTGATGTTGGACAGGATCTCATCACGTTGAGGGTCCATCACACCTTGTTCCAAATAGTTGAGCATGAAAGAATAAGACATGCGCAACCGTTCCAATTCATCATTCAGGTTACCGCGTCCAACCTCGTTGACCAGCGCCGACACGTGGCGAAAGGCATCATTGACCTCAGCGTCGTTGATGCACTGCGAGGCCTGTCGGTGGATTTGTTCTATTTCTTGTAAAGTCATTTGGTCTCAGTGTTGTGGCTATAAGTGACTAATAACCTATATTGCAAATATCGTGCAAGAATCTGATTGTTCTCCACTAGGCACTTACATATACGCGTGACCTATAAAACGCCCTTTATTGATGAGTGGCGCTGATGAAGTGGTAAGGTGGATGAATCCACTAGTTAAAACAGGTGACTAACGCTCTTTGATGTTATCTTTTTTCTCTGGAGAGAGCTGTCTTGCGGTGGCTTGGGGAGGGTTGTTCATGCCCAGAACCATGACTAAAATGTTGTCATCATTGTTAGACATGCTCACGTAGGTATTCTCCCACAACCTTTCAAACCTACGTTTATCTACCAGCTCATAATCTTCTTTGGTGATTTCTTCAGCGCCATTCAGGCACGGACCATACAGTCTTACGTATTCATTGATAAATGTGGCCAATTTGTCTGTGAGTTCAGCGCGGTCTCCCCAAAATTCTACAGTATAGTGCCCGTCTTTAAAATGCCTGACGTGTGCTTCAACAAACACGTCCAAGTCATGATTTACGGTAACAATTGATTCCTTGTAGTCTTTGCCCAAGTCAGGGGCCCCTTTCATATATTTATAGAGGTTGCTGATGTCGATAGAAAAGTACTTCCCGATAGGTGATGACGTTGACGGCTTGACGATGCTGCCCTTAGTGTCCTTCTTAAAATTCTCTTTTTTAAATTTGTCGATTTGTGCCATAATATTATGCTAAAATGAAAAAACGGATTACACCATCGTGAGTTAGATGGTTTTATCCCGCAAAGTTAAAATAAATAATCGTCTGTAGCAATAAAAACATCACTTTTCTTTTGGCTTATCAGATGAGAGCTTCCCATCTAGCAGAATTGATTACCATTTTCGGTACAATAGGGCGAAAAAACACAATAAATGCGACAAATAAAGATTTTTCTTGCGGTTTTATGATGATTATAGAAATATTTCCGTAATTTTGCGCCATAATTGCTAACATTAAATAATAGAAGTTATGGTAATACAACGCATTCAAACTCTATTTTTGCTCATTGCTGCGGTTTTGATGGCAGTGTTTGCATTTTTTCCTGCATTTGACTTGTCAATGATTGTGCTGATTATTCTTATTTCGGTACTCGCAGTGATTGATATTTTCCTCTACAATAACCTGCAGCGCCAAATGACAGTGTGCTTTGTTGACATTGTTATTGGTCTTGCATTGCTTGTTTCAATTTGTATTCAGGCCGTTAGACTCATGATGGATGATATTCCTGTATATTGGAATTGGACCTGGGTATTACCTATATTGTCTGTTATTTTCTTGATGCTGGCTCACCGTGCCATGTCAAAGGATAAGAAGAAACTGCGTGACGCCGATAGGCTCAGGTAACGGGAATAATCATTATTTTAATACTCACTTACTAAATCATTTGTCATTAGGCGATGATTGCTGCAATGATAATCGTCTTTGTGATTGGCTACTTGCTGATCACATTGGAACATCCTCTTCACATGAACAAAGCCACATTTGCTTTGCTCACGTGTGGAATCTTGTGGACCCTGTATGCGTTGATGGGTGATGACCCCCATATTCACGAGGCAATCGTGATGCAACTTGGCGATGCTTGTGAGATTGTTGTTTTCCTCATTGGTGCTATGACCATTGTGGAAATCATTGACCGCTATGGCGGTTTCTCATTCATTACCGAGCATATTAATGCCAAGAGCAAGAGGCATCTGTTATGGATCATGTGTTCGTTGTCCTTTGTCATGTCGGCAGTACTCGACAACATGACCACCACCATTATTATGGTGATGATGTTGCGCCGTTTGCTCAGTGACCAAAAGGATCGCTGGATGTTTGCCGGACTTATTGTCATTGCGGCCAATGCCGGTGGTGCGTTTTCGCCCATCGGTGACGTGACCACCATCATGTTGTGGATGGATGAGAAGGTGTCATCGTTTGGCTTGATTGTCAATCTGCTGATTCCCAGTATCGTTGCCATGGTAATACCTGTGTTTATTGCACAGTATTTCATCAAGGAAGGTAAAATGCAGACTGTCACAAGATTAGCCGACAAGCATCCTGATATCCAAGAGCGTCACCCCCATCTGAGCAAGGCGATGCTCATCATTGGTGTCTCTGGCTTGCTGTTTGTGCCTGTGTTCAAGACGGTGACGGGACTTCCTCCCTTCATGGGCATCATGATGTCATTGGGCGTGGTTTGGGCCGTGACAGAGTTTTGGGTGAAGCATTTCAAGATTGACTCCAAGATGGGTGGTCGCGTGTCATCGGCTTTGCACACTATCGATATGCCCTCGATTCTCTTCTTCCTGGGTATCCTTATGGCCGTTTCGGCCTTGTCCGAGGTGGGTGTGCTGACTGCTGTTGCCGATGGTATGAATACACATATTCATGAGCCCGTACTCATGACTTCTATCATTGGTGTGCTCTCGTCGATTGTCGATAACGTGCCTCTGGTATCGGCATGTATCAAGATGTTTGAAAATATTGCTCCTGCTGGCACTACCGATCCCTATTTGATGAACTTTATCGAGGACGGCTTGTTCTGGCACCTGTTGACCTTCTGTGCTGGCGTTGGCGGTTCGTTGCTCATCATCGGTTCTGCTGCTGGCGTGGTCGCTATGGGTATCGAGAAGATTCAGTTCTTCTGGTATGTCAAGCACATTACTCTTTTGGCTTTGGCTGGATATGTTGCCGGTATAGCGATTATTTATCTGGAGAGTCTCTTCCCCTTCTTCATGCAAACAGGAGGATAGCGTCGATAGGAAACGCAAATAAAATAGGCGGGAGACTCATGATGATGAAGACTCCCGCCCATTTTGTTTTGTTGCTGTTCTTATATCAGATTAGTTTGACAGTGGGTGTCAATGTTATTTTTTGTTGCTTGTAGAGTAGTCCCAGCGCTTTCTTAAAGTCCTTCTTACTGCACTGGAAAACGTTGTTGATTTCATCGGGTGAACTCTTGTCGGTGAGTGTCATCTCGCCGCCATGAGCTTCTAAATA
This sequence comes from Muribaculaceae bacterium, assembly GCA_016290325.1. GTDB lineage: Bacteria > Bacteroidota > Bacteroidia > Bacteroidales > Muribaculaceae > Sodaliphilus. Next base: position 116,689 of record JAEETL010000003.1, on the reverse strand, counting down.
CTGCAAGATGCGGTCTGATAGGTCGTCAACACGCATTTTCTCGATCTTGGCAAGGGTAACATCCACCTTGCCGTCGTCGCGCACTTGCTTAACGAAGGCCGTGAACCGGTCGCCCACGTTCACGTCCTGATAGGTCTCGTTCTGGTAGATTTGTCCCCAATGGGCATTGTTGACAATGACACGGTAGCCCAGGTCACTGCGTTGCACCACCAGCACCTCTACCTTCTCGCGGTGATAATAATCGGGCTCGGAGTGGTTGAGGAACTTGGCGAGTTTGGCGCTGGCGACGATGCGCTGGCTGGCCTCGTCAAGATAGACACGCACGATGTAGCTGCGTCCCGCCTGCATGTCAACCCTTTGTTCACTGAACGGCACCAGCAAGTCCTTGGCGGTAAGCCCCCAGTCAAGAAAAGCGCCCACCTTGTTCACCGCTTTAACGCGCATGAGGGCAAAATCGCCAACAACGGCACGTGGCACCTCAGTGGTGGCGACAGGTCGGTTCTCGCTATCATTATAAACAAACACCTTAATTGCATCACCCAATTTCATCTCGGGTGTGAGGTAACGTTTGGGTAGCAGCACTTCGTGGGTGTCTTCATCTATTAGATAAGCACCAAAATCCACCATTCGGTTGATTCGCAACTCGTTGTATTCTCCAATCTTCATATTAAATTATTTTGTAGAGAGGCGATGATTTTGAGTCTCTACGATGATTATTTCCGCAAAGTTCGGCAAAAAAATCCATTTCGCAACTTGGTTTTATCTAAATTTGTCGTACCTTAGCGAAATTAATCATAACTTATACCACTGGAGCATGATGAGAACTCACTTAGTTTCATTAGTTATATTACTGGCATTCACTATGTTGTCGACTTCTTGCGGCCGTAATGGGAGCAAGTATGCCGATGACGGTAAACCTGCGGTCACTACGCAAAAGAGCCAGCAACAAAGCAATTCAAGCTTCATGATGTCTAACGGAGAGCGCTGCACCATCGTGGCCGAGGCGACAATCGAGTACCCCAAGACGATAGGCGAGAATTTACCTGCCGACTCACTGCAGCGCCTGTTTGCGGCCTATGTCCTCGAGTCGGGTGATACATTGTCCCTGAGTGAGGCTATGAATCAGGTGGTGGTCAACAGCATGCACCAATATGACTTTATGGAAGGAGCCGTCAGCGAGGATGATGTCGCTGAGGACTCTGATGACATGACCACGCTAAAATATGTTACCAGCACACGCATTACGCCCATTTATAATAAGCATGGAGTGGTAACATTTGAGCGTGTCGATGTGGTCAAGAAAAATGACAAAGTCTCGTCGGTTACTCATCGATATTATAGTTTTGATGTAGAATCTCAAGCTTATATTGATGTGAATCGCCTGTTCCGCGATGACGCGATTTCTGATGTCTGCCAGTTACTCAAACAGCAGCTTCTAGCCCAGAACAACGCGACTGGCAATGAGCAACTTAACGATTTGGGCTACTTTAACGTTGAGAACATCACCGTGTCACGCAACTTCTATTTTGATGACAATGGCGTGACGTGGAGTTTCCTGCCCAATGAACTCGCTGTTGAAGCGGTGGGTGAGCCTAAGATCACGATTCCTTATAAAGACCTTGAACCCAGTCTGTGTGAGAACAGTATTATCGACCGACTGTATTGACGCTATGGAACACATCCTTAACTATTTCCCAGAACTGACCGAGAAGCAGCGTGAGCAGATGGCTCAGTTGGAGGTGTTGTACCCCGAGTGGAACGCCAAGATCAACGTCATCTCACGCAAGGATATTGAGAACTTGGAAGTGAACCACATTCTACATTCGCTAGGCTTGATTAAGTTTGTGAAATTCACCCCAGGTACCCGGATCATGGACTTGGGGACGGGTGGGGGATTTCCAGGCATTCCACTGGCCATCTATTACCCTGACGTGACATTCCACCTGGTGGACCGCATCGGTAAAAAGCTGATAGTGGCACAAGACATCGCCGAGCGCATCGGGCTGACTAACGTTACCTTCCAGCATGGTGATGTCAAGGAGGTGAAGGGCAAATTTGACTTCGTCGTGAGCCGTGCTGTGATGGACCTGGGCGATATGGTGCCTCTTGTGCGCCGTTTCATTGATAGCGAGGACCGCAATGCCGTGCCTAATGGGCTGTTGTGCCTCAAGGGTGGCGACTTGAGCGGTGAGATTTCCCAGTTCAGGAATAAAGTGCTCATCGATGACCTTTCCAGCTATTTCAAGGAAGAGTTTTTCAAAACTAAAAAAATCCTCTACCTCCCCCTCTAACCTTTAACCGTTAACCTGTAACCCATAACCTGATATGAATGCGACAATGATGACCGTCAACCCGTTTGGCGAAAATATGTATATCCTGTGGGACGAGGCTTCGCGCGACGCAGTGGTCGTTGACCCGGGCATGATGCGTGATGCCGAGCGTGAGATGGTAAACAAGATGATTACCGAGAATAGCCTGAATGTGAAACATATCTTGTTGACCCATATGCATTTGGACCATATCACAGGGGCGCGTTGGCTCGCCGACCAGACAGGTGCCGAGGTATGCGCTTGCGCCTTGGACGCTCCGTTGGGACGAGACTTAAAGAGTCAGGTTGAGGAATTCGGTCTCAGCATCGAGTGTGACGCGTTGACCATCGACCACAATTTGGCAGAGGGTGACATACTCACGTTGGGTGACGAGACGATTCAGGTCTTGCATGTTCCCGGACATTCTCCTGGCGGCTTGGCTTTTTATCTGCCGAAGAGCGGGTTGCTGATCAGCGGTGACACGATATTCAACGGCAGCGTGGGGCGCACAGACTTGTGGGGTGGCGATATGGCGCAGCTCATCAACAGCATCCGCGAGAAAATCCTCCCGCTCCCCGACGAAACGGTCATCGCCTCGGGACACGGCCCCACGACCACCATTGCCGACGAGAAACGCTGTAACCCATTCCTATGATAGTCAATCCCCGTGAACAAACGCTCACGGGGATTGTTGTATATAGTATTTAGGAAGAAGTATCAGAATGCGATGATTCCTCCCATGGTCCAGGTGTTCTTGATTTCAGGGCCATAACCTTTCTTGAACACCTCGTTGGGGCTATATCGGAAATAGATTCCAGTGTGTCCTAATGTCAATCCAGCGATAAAGTCAAACGTAATCTTGTTCTGCTTCAAGCCATTCTGGGTGATGCTGTATTCGGTGTTGCCGATTATGTAGTGATTATTCACAAGAGCTTTGTAGTTCCAGTTCATGATACCACCCAACCTGATTGCAAAGGTCTTGTAAATCCTTTGGCGGAACAACAACGGGAATTGCAATGCCCACAGATTCAGGTTTGATGTGCGTTCTTTTATATCCGCAATGTCAGGATAAAACGTAGTAGATACGACATTTGTATTCTCATCAAACATGAGCATGTTGGGGCGCTTCAGCGAGAAGGATTTGTGGTGTATACCCACGCCTAGTGAGATGTCTTGTCCATGATGGCTGCTGTAGTTGATTGCCGCAATGTTGAGCAGACCAATCTCAAAACTGTTGTTGATCATTTCCCATGAGTGATGAATTCCACCGCCCATGTAGAAACCATTCATGATTATTGACCAGTGATGGTCTTTATTTTTAGTGAATGAGAGATTGTATGGGAAGTTGAGTTCCCAGTCACTGCCTTGCGAAGTGTGGACAGTGTCGTTAGTTGAGTGCTGGACTGTGTAGGTGTAAGTGTCGTCTTGTTTGTCACCGAGCACCTTCATCTGCACGCCCGTCGGGGTTTCGGTGATGATTACTTGCCTAGGTTGGTCGATGACCTTAACCGTGTCATTGTTCTGGGCTGACAGTTGCACTGCTGCTAGAAGTACCGTCAGTAAGAAATAATACCTTTTCATAGTCGTTGTATATTTAGTATGTTATTAATTATTTGCGGATAAGTTTCTTGACTTCCTCTGGACTTTTCTTTCCTTCCATGTAGATGACAGTCACGATGTTCTTGGGTGACTTGTTGGCCAGGTTTTGGTTCAGATAGAAAATGTACCTCTTATTCTTTTTGTTGGGTTTCAACGTGTAGAAGCCGTAATAGAGTTGACCGTTACGGTACTCAACATCCTTGTCGATGGCTTGTGAACCGTCTTTAATGACAAGTCTCTCGATGGCCGATCGATCTGATTTTGCCTTGCCGGTTACGCTAATGCTGTGGTATGTGGTAAGACCAAGTTCCTTAGCCTTATTGCCAGTGACGATGATTTCAGTCTTGCCATTCAGCTCTTGGGTCACCCATTCATCAGTGATCAGCTTCTCGTTAAACAGGCTGTTGATGTTCAATCCCTGTTGTGCCATTGCCGTTATAGTGGCCAATAGACCGATGCAAATGATGATAATCCGTTTCATATTAGTATCGTTTTAGTTGTTGTCGAGTTCAAGTGCTTCTCCCAAGCTTGACAGTTGCGCCACCATGCTGTTTGAAGCGTTATCCATAGTGTTTAGATCTTTCTCAATGAGTGCCATAACGGCATCGTCATTGGTAATGGCTTTACCGTTGACATAAGCGATGCATTCGTCTTGAGGACGCTGGGTTTGCCACAGCAAAGCTCCACCGATTGTCAAAAGCACGGCTATTGAGGCGGCGATGCCGATGAAACGGCGGCGCGCGGTCATCTTGACGATGTGGCGTTGCTGTTGCTTGTGGGCTGTGAAATAACCCATCGTGAAGCATGCCTCATCTATCATCTCGCTACTCCAGGGACAGTCAGCAAGAATTTGCTTGAGCATCTGCTCTTCTTGCAGGCTGGTTTCACCCTCAAAATAACGCTCAATGAGTTGCTCCAGCTCCGATTTGCTAGTTATGTTGTGCATCTTATCCATTGTTTTAGCTTTCTTTACGGTTACGGTAAATCTCACGCACACGTTTGCGTGCTCGGCTCAGTTCCACACGCACGTTGACGGCGGTCATATCCAGACGATTTGCAATGTCGTCAAATTCTAACCCCTGCATTTCACGCAGGTCGATGATAGCGCGCTGCTTGGGGGTCAACTCGTTATCAATGATGAGGCGTACTTGCCGGTAGGTCTGAGTGCGTTCATCATCGGTTGTCTCCATAATAGCGTCGGCAGCATTCTCGATAGCGACATCGGCATGGCGGGCATTATGCCGCGCGATGTCGATACTCAGGTTACGGACAGCTGTGATTCCAGCTCCTTGTGCATGGGTCGTGGTTTCATAGCGTTCTTTATGCTGCCATAGTCTTACAAAAGCGTCCTGTACCGCATCGGCAGCATCATCGCGGTTGCCGGTGATGCGCTCAGCCAACGAGAGCATTTGTACTCTCAAGGTGGTGAAGGCTGATGTTATGCGGTCAGTTTGCTTCATTGTCAATCAGTGTTTCTATCCTATAAACGCAAGAATTTGTCTTTTGTAACAAAAAAATGAAGAAAAAAATCGGAGAACCATTAAATATAAGTTCTCCGACCTTAATGAAGTTCGTTTTATCGGTTATCTCAGTCTATTACAGACCGAGGGTGATACCCATAGTCCAGGTGTTCTTGATCTCGGGGCCGCGACCGTCCTCGAAGAACTTGCCGGGAGTGTAGCGGCAATAGATACCGAAATCGTTCCATGAGAGAGTACCCATGAAGTCAAAGTTCACCTTGTTTTGCTTGAGGGCTTTGAACTTGGTATCATACTCAACCTTGTTCAGCTCGTAGTGGTTGTCCACGCGGGCATAGGTATTCCAGTTCAGGATTCCAGCTACACTAACTTCAAGCTTCTTAACAATTCTCTGCTTGAACATCAAGGGGAACTGCAGTGTCCACATGTTCAAGTTAGATGAGCGGTCCTTGATTTCATCAACGCTAACGCTGGGATATGTGCCCATAACGACAGCGTCAGTAAGATCGTCGCGCATGAGCATAGCGGGGCGCTTCATGCTGTAAGAGCGATGGTGGATACCAACACCAAGCGAGATGTTCTGGCCATGAAGGCTGTTGTAGTTAACGGCTGCGATATTGAGCAAACCGATTTCAAAGCTGTTGTTGATGACTTCCCAACTGTGCTTTACACCCATACCAAAGTAGAAGCCGGTTGTCGTAACAGACCAATGTTTAGTCTTCTCATCGTCGTTCTTAAAGGGGTGTTCGTAGGCTACGCCATTGTCCTCATCGGCAGCTACGGTAGAGGTGGGAGCCTCGGCGGCTGCTACTTCAGGAGTTGCTGCATTTAATTGTGCCATTGTGAAAATGGCTGCGCATAAAAGTACTAACTTCTTCATAATTAAGTATTTGTTATTTGGATTTAGTAAAAATCGGGTGCAAAATTAGAAATAATACTTGATATTTGCAACTTTTTAAGTTAGTCATCAGTATTTAAGACTTTTGCGAAGCGCACTTGACTCTTAAAAACAGGGAAATACATGGTAAGGATCACGCCATTCTCTATGGTGGCTTGCACGTCCTTTTCTATAGGCTCCATCGTGGCATCTATCCAAGTGGCGTCATAGTTGCCGCTGAATACGGTCTTGGTCATGTGTCCCTTGAGCATCCCTTCATGCCAAAGCGATTTCTTAACCTGGGCACCATCAATATATATAATGTCATAACCGTTGTCGCTGCGAACAACGGCGAGGGTATAGCGGCCACCCAACCTCAGCCATTGGTCTTCCATGTCGCGGTCCAGGTATTTCCAATAACCCTCTACAGGATCGGCGCTCACGGCAAAATACTCGTCAAGTGCCTCACGGGTCCATAATGTTTTAGCAGCGACTTGTTTCTCGTTCTCGATAGTGAGCACGGCACGCTCAATAGCGACTCGAGAGCCTGCCCCCACTAGATAACCCACTTGCAATGGGCCAGTTGGTCTAGCCACGGTGGTCTCTAACACTTCTTGCAGTTCATCTTTGCCTATGGATATTTTAACGCTGCGGTCATCTACATTTATACTCAAGGTATTCATCTCGTCCTCTAGCGAGACTCCCTTGGTAATAGTGGCTTGTGCCAGCTCACGGGTATCTGTTCCGCTTTGATGGATAACTTTCAAAGTCATCGAGCGCTGGTCGGTGATGTCATCAAATGGAGTGCTATTATCGCAACTCAGTACAACAGCATAATAGTTGCCCTCAACGTCATAATCAAACACCAGTCCCCACTCGATGCTGGAAAGCGTGGTTTTTTCTCCGGTCATAGGGTTCTTGATGCTGCGTGTTTTACCTTGTTTGTTGTTGAGGTTGGCCAATTTTATCTGATAACGGTAGGATGAGCTATTGATGAACATGGTGTCGATAGTCAAGGCAGTCGCCATCGTCGCGTTTTCCTCAATGAGCAAATTTCCGTCGATGGCCTTGTAGCGTCCAGCCATTCTCATTCCAGGGTAGGGAAACAAGCCACCGAAATTGTTTGTTGCCGAGTTATAATAGGATTTCCCCTCGGTCATGAATGTGCTCACGACCATCAGGATACTCATTATTTTTATTATTCTCGCTCTCATAATAAATTACTCGTGATGATAAGGCTCATGCCTGAGGATAGTGAATGCTCTATATAATTGCTCGACAAAGACCAGCCTGACAAGTTCGTGGGGAAAAGTCATCTTGCTCAGCGAGATTTTCTCGTTAGCACGGTCATAGACTTCCTGTGAAAAACCGTAAGGACCGCCCACAACAAAGACCAAGCGCTTACTGCCACTCCCCATGCGCCGTTGCAACCATGCGCTGAAGTCAACCGATGTTCGCTCGGTGCCGTGCTCGTCAAGAAGTACAACATAATCGCTGGGTTCGAATGTGGAGAGCAGTGTCTTGCCCTCAGCGGTCTTTTGCTGTGCCTCACTAAGATTGCGGGTGCTCTTCACGTCGCCCACATACTGGATGTTAAACGTCACGTAGTGTTGCAACCGCTTTACATATTCCTCAATGCCCTGCCTGACAAATCCAACCTCGGTTTTGCCAACTACGGCAAGTGTAATCTTCATTTTGCTTGATAGTTGAGATGATTTTACGCACAAAATTAGCAAATCCCCCGTAAACTCCCTAACTTTCCCTCAAATTTGTTTTCGGGCAAGATTGGTTGCGCCTCGACAACACTCAAATAAATTTGGTATTGTGCTCGGCTTGCACTATCTTTGTAGTCGAGAAAATAATCAAACTGATATAAAAGATATGAAAACTCGAGAAGAACTGATTGATGAATTGATTGACTTGGCGTTTGCCGAGGATATTGGTGACGGTGATGCGACCACATTGTGCTGTATTCCTGCCGATGAGATGGGCCGTCAGCGACTGATTGTGAAAGAGGAAGGCATTCTGGCCGGTGTGGAAATTGCTCGCCGCGTGTTTGAGAAATTTGACCCTGAACTTAAGATGGACGTCATGATCGGGGACGGTGCCCACGTTAAGCCGGGTGATATCGCCTTTGTCGTGACGGGCAAGGTGCGCTCATTGCTGCAGACCGAACGCCTGATGCTCAACATCATGCAGCGCATGAGTGGCGTGGCAACAACTACCGCCCGTTACGCCAAGTGTCTTGAAGGTCTCAAGACCCGTGTGCTGGATACCCGCAAAACTACACCGGGAATGCGCATGCTCGAGAAAGAGGCGGTCAAGATTGGTGGCGGATGCAATCACCGAATAGGCCTGTTTGATATGATCCTGCTCAAGGATAACCATGTTGACTTTGCCGGCGGTATTGTGCCTGCAATAGAAAATGCCCACCAATGGTGCAAAGAAAACGGCAAGAATCTGAAGATTGAGATTGAGGTACGCAACTTTGACGAGCTGCAGCAAGTGCTTGACCATGGTGGCGTGGACCGCGTGATGCTTGATAATTTCTCGGTAGAGAATACCCGCAAGGCTGTAGAAATCATTAACGGTAGGGTAGAGACCGAGTCCAGTGGCGGTATCACTATCGACACGTTACGTGCCTATGGCGAGTGTGGCGTGGACTACATCTCGGTAGGTGCCTTGACTCATTCCATCAAGTCTCTTGACATGAGTTTCAAGGCCTGCTGATGGGCACCATATCAATACAAGACATCCGACCGCTCAATATTGCCGATAGTCCTATCATTATAGCAGGACCTTGCAGTGCTGAGACAGAGCAACAGACACTTGATGCTGCAAAAGCATTGAGTGCTGGTGGCGTAAAATTATTCAGGACTGGCATCTGGAAACCGCGCACCATGCCAGGTAGTTTTGATGGTGTGGGTGATCCAGGGTTGGAATGGCTAAAACGGGTCAAGCGCGAGACGGGAATGTTCACGGCCACCGAGGTGGCGACCGTGGATCACGTCAACGCTGCCCTTGCCGCGGGCATCGACATCATGTGGGTGGGTGCCCGGACGACAGCTAACCCCTTTGCTATGCAGGATATCGCCGATGCCTTGCGTGGTCATGATGAGGTGACGGTATTAGTCAAAAACCCGGTTAATCCCGACTTGGATTTATGGATTGGGGCGATACAGCGCATTCTCAATGCGGGAATTTCACGCGTGGGTGCCGTGCATCGTGGGTTTAGTTCGGCAGGCGAACACCTGTACCGTAATGACCCGCAATGGCACATCCCCTTTGATTTGCGCCGGTTAGCGCCTGGCATGACAATCCTGTGTGACCCGTCTCACATTGGGGGCAAACGTGAATTGGTACACCCGCTATCCCAGCAGGCATTGGACATGGGATTTGACGGCTTGATGATTGAGGTGCATTGTGACCCCGATCACGCCATGAGCGATAGTACCCAGCAGATCACACCTGATGAGTTGAAAACTATCCTTGACCGTTTGGTTATTCGCTCAGGTGTGCCTGTAGAGGATGAATTGGCGTTGCTGCGTCAGCAGATTGACGATTGTGACCACGAACTGTTGGCAGTCCTGGCGCGTCGCATGAGCGTGTCTAGAGAAATTGGTGAGTTTAAGAAAGCCAATAATTTGAGGGTTATGCAGCCTCAACGTTATCAGAATGTCCTGAAGAACCGCCTTGCTGAGGGTGAACGCTTATCGCTTGATTCGGATTTTGTAAGGCGAATCATGCAAGCAATTCACGAGGAAAGCGTTCGCCAGCAACTGGATTAGGCTTTAGGTTTTAGGTTCTAGGCTTTAGGTTATTATAGTTTTAAGGTTGATATGAAAAGAGCAGTTATTATTGGTGCCTCTTCGGGCATGGGATATGAGGTGTCGAGGCTCCTGTTGGCCCAGGGATATACATTGGGTGTGGCTGCGCGTCGTGAAGATCGTTTGCTGGCTCTCAAGCAGGAAGCGCCCGATAGGGTAGAGGTAGCGACTATTGATGTGACTGCTGATGACGCTCCAGTTCGCTTAAGGGAACTTATCAATCGTTTGGGAGGCATGGATCTGTATTTCCACGTCTCGGGCATTGGTAAACAGAACCGCACGCTTACTGAGGATATCGAACTCAATACCGTCAACACTAACGGAATGGGTTTTACTCGCATGATAGGGGAGGCTTACCGCTATTTTGCCGAACGTGGCAAGGGGCATATTGCCGCTCTTACTTCCATAGCCGGAACTAAGGGGCTAGGTCCTGCTCCGTCCTATTCAGCGACCAAAGCTATGCAGAATGTTTATCTCCAAGCCCTTGAACAACAGGCTCGCAGTCGTGGACTGGATATCCATTTTACTGATATCCGTCCCGGCTTTGTGGATACCGATTTACTGAAAGGGGATTTTCATTATCCAATGATGCTCAAGCCTCAAGCTGTCGCTCGCGACATTGTCAAAGCGATTCAAAATAAGCGTCATGTCAAGGTCATTGACTGGAAATATGCTATTCTTACTGCTATGTGGCGCCGCGTCCCGCGTTACATTTGGCGCAACATCAAATTATAAATCCAAATAATTATTTCAATACGCGGCCTGCTGAATAGAAGTGGGTCGCGTAATAGTTTTGGCGAAGATCGTCAACGACCACGCCACGTGAAGATGAGGCATGGACGAATTTGTTGTCTTTCAGGTAAATGCCCACATGCGAGATGCGCTCTTCGTCATTGGTGAAGAAAAACACCAAGTCTCCTTCGCGCAAGTCGTCTAGGTCTATCGGGCGGCAGTTCTGTTCCAGTATCTTGGCTGAGTTGCGGTTGAGCTTGATACCATAGACCTCTTGGTACACGACCATGACCATTCCTGAGCAGTCGGTGCCCTCGCCACAGTCCTGTCTAGCGTGGGCATAGGGTGTTCCCAACCAACGCTTCAGCTCCTTGTAGAGTTTCTTGTTGTCGTTTCGGCCAAGTTTGATATCCAGTTGTGCCCACTCATCACTCACCAGGCCGTTTCCGCCTGGTGTGGGTTTATGTGGGTCGCTGACCGAAGGGGTGTCATCGTGAGGGGCAACGCCACGATTGCGGCGCTCATGGTAAGGACGATAGGTGTGTGTCGTGTGGCTTGTGCTGCGGCAAGATACCACTGGCAGCGACATGAAAATAGCCGCTGCCAGATATAGTATCGTTTTACCGTAGCGATGTAACATCGACTTTAGGTCTTCAATTTACTCTTGAGTCTTTTCTTCTTCCTCTTTGGCTGCCTCCTCTTCTTCCTTGACGGTAAAGTCGGTGATGCCAGCGCCAATCAGGATGTTATACCAAGAGATGATTTTCTTGATGTCACTATTGTGAACGCGCTCCTCGTCCCAGTTCTCCAATGCTGAGCCCATGAACTCATGGAGTTGGTCTGGAGTGGTATATGATTTAGCATCGATGGCCTTGTTTTCAAACTTCTTGCCTATATTCTCGAAAACTTGTGAAAGAGGAATATCCTCGGCTGTCGTGAAAATGGAGATATCACCAAGTGCCATTACGCGTTCACGCGAATGAACGGGAAAACGCTTGCCGTCAGTGAGTCCTTCTACTAAAAGCATATTCTTGCCGTAAGACACGAGTTTGTATAAACCGGGACGTCCCGAGATGGATAAAATTTTCTTAAACATAATTAATTGTTAAATGATAATATTAAAATTGTTGTTCTGTTTGTTTGTTTTATTCTTGAATGAGCAACTGCAAAACTTGTGGCAGTAAAGCGGTTGTGTTGTCATTGATGATGGCGTGTTCACCAGTCGCGAGGTTGTCTTCGGCAATCTGTGCCGCAATCCTGTCCTTCACCTGTTGGGCCGTTAGTCCGCTACGAGTCATCACGCGTCTGATTCTGATGTCTGTTGGGGCAGTCACGTGCCAAACGCTGTCTACCACGCGATCCAATCCTGCTGTGCGCAGTAGCGCCGTTTCAACAAACGCCAGTTTGGCTCCCTGACGAGCTTGACTATCAGCCCATCGTTGAAGGTCGCGTGCGGTGGCAGGATGAACAATCCCATTGATGCAGGCGAGCGCATTGGAGTCGGCAAAAGCCAGATCACTCAGGTGTTGGCGGTTCAATGTGCCATCGTCGAGGTAGGTTTGTTCGCCAAAAGCCATGGTCAACTGCTTTTTAACCTCAGGGTCATTGATCATTAGAGCCTTGGCGCGGCTATCACAATCATAGACTTCATAGCCCATAATCTTGACCATGTGCGCGACAACGCTCTTGCCGCAACCAATGCCGCCAGTAATCGCAATCAACTTCACGTCAATGTTTCTCGATGATATATTCCACACTGTCGTGTGAAAGTTTCACGTCTTGATAAGCGGCGGGCATTTCACCGATGATTACTTTCACCTTATTGCTGGTTGAATGCGGGTCTATCGAGTTGTAATCCACTACCGCAGTGATGCCGGTCTCGTCGCTGATGCGGCTGACAGGCGAACGGTAGGTCACTTCAACATCGCTGGGGAAGAGTAACATCTTTACTCCTGAAGGTGCATTACGTACAGCAATTTTGACCGAGCGTGTTTGTGGCTTCAATTTCTCGATGGGAACCATAATCTCGATGGTGCGTGGCTCAACCACGGCATTGTTGATGGGGGCGATAGAAACCTTGCGGCGCAGCGTGTCGGTCAAGTCGGTTTCCTCGACATGATAGGTATAGACCTCGTTGATCGCATTCAATGTCTTGGCATCACTGAAAACCAGTACCGAATCCTGACTCTGAATTAAGGCACCATAGAGGGTGTAATTCTCACGCGGCTCGACAATAATATCGGTTTTAACAGGCACTTTTTTGCCTGGCAAGTCGGTATACCTGATATTGAGTGATTCGGGCAAAACATTGACAATAGTGCTGTGCTTATTCAGCACATGGGTCAACGCCTTTTTCAAGTGGCTCTGATCCACCTTGAAATCGCCATTGCCATCACTGTAATCGGTCAAGCGCAGCGTCAGCGGAGGCGTTTTGCGGAACAGGTAGGTAAAGAACCTGTAACCACGGTCTTTGACTGTAACAGTAAGCGTGTCGGGAACCTTTGACAGCATGTGCACGTTTTTAGGTTTATTGATTTCCAATGGCACTTGCAAGTCAAGTTGGATGTCCCCATTAAACGTCAAGAAGCACCAGAAAACAGCCGAAATGACAATAAAAAACAGATACAGGAGTGCTGACCTCATGCGAGGCGATTCCTGTAACTTGTTTTTTATGTCATTCCAGAGCTTCATTGTCAGTGAAGAGCCTACGCTTTACTTGTTAGATACGTTGGCGCCGGTTTCGGCAACGTCCTGCATTGACTGATAGATGGAATTCTTGTCAATCTTAATGGTGACGTTGTTATCAATCTCCAGCAGGACATAGTTGTCCTTGATCTCGCGGATGCGGCCATAGATGCCGCCAGCGGTCATCACCTTATCGCCCTTCTTGAGGCTATCGCGGAAGGCATTAATCTTCTTCTGCTTCTTCTGCTGCGGCGCAATCATGAAAAAGTAGAAAATGGCGATCATCGCGATAATCATGATCATAAAACTCCAACCTCCACCTTGAGCGGAATCAGCCGCTTGCAATAAGATAGTGTTAAGCATAATTGTTCAGTTTTTATTGTTATTAATCTAGTTATTAATTCTATCTTTTGAGGATTTTGCCCTCTTTGTTAAGCTGCTTGATGGCATTGTTGAGGATGCCATTGACAAATTGTCCGCTGCCGGCTGTACTGAAATTCTTGGCCAGTTCAATATACTCGTTAAGCGTTACAGGGGCGGGGATTTTGTCAAACGTGCGCAACTCGGCAAGTGCAGCACACATGATGATGCGGTCCATGAGAACGATGCGGTCTTTGTCCCAACGGCTGTTTTGAACCAGTTCGTCGATGAGTGTGTTGTTCTCGGGCATCATGGTAACGGCTGCTGAAAACAGTTCCTTGCCGAATGAGCTGTCCTCCTCGTCCTTGAACATGGGCATGATTGCATCCTCAGCACCCTCGGCGATGCGCCTGAACGTCTTGCAGACGAATTGTCCCACTAAGTCCAAATCGTCCTCAGTCCAGAACAAGGAACGCTGCTCAATAGCGTCAGCCATGTTCTCGTCGGGCAGGATCACTTGTTTCATAAGTTGCTGCCATAACTGGCTATCGGCGTCCATGCTGTCATCATCACAGCCCATATAGTCGCTGTAAATATCGCTCTTGATCACCTTATCGAGCATCAATCGCTCAAAAATCGGGTCATCGTTCCATGTTATGGTATGTTCTTGGGCATACTGATTCAGCACTTCGTTGTTGGCCAGTTCCGAGACGAGCCGGTTATTGACAAACTTCATGTTCGGATTCAGCTCTTCCTCGGTAGGCAGATACTTGTTGCGTGCCTCATCAAGACGCACTTCCTGGATATGGGTGAGTTCTACGGGCAAACGCAGGAGGTAGTGGTATAACTCATAGGTTTTTCCCAGACATGTGTCAAGGTCCTTGAGCGCCATAGCCAAAGTGCGTTCGGGACGGGTTAGCATATAGGAGTACAATGTTTGTACAACCTTTGTTCTGATTAAAACTCGGTTTATCATAATGTCAATGTTTGAACTTGCAAAGTTAGCGAATTTTAGTGTGATAGGCAACAATAGGGCCGGTTAATTCACTTCCTGGTCACCATTGAGCCGTTGTCTAACGACCTCATATATCATGATGCCGCCAGCTACCGACACATTCAACGAATTAATGTGACCAAATTCGGGAATGAGCACTTGAGTGTCACATAACTTCATGATTTCGGGAGAAATGCCCTTATCCTCAGCACCAAGAACTATGGCAACGGGGCCTGTGTAGTCGGCATGAGTGTAAGATGTTTGGCTCTTGTCACTCGTCCCCACGATTTTAAATCCGCTGTCACGCAGGAACTTCACGGCGCTAACCAGATTGCGCTCACGGCATACCGGCAGATAATTTAGGGCACCAGCCGACGTCTTAACCGCATCGGCGTTAACACTAACGCTCTCATGGTCAGGAATGACAATGGCGCTCACACCAGCACACTCGCAGGTGCGTGCCACGGCGCCAAAATTGCGCACGTCGGTTACACCATCGAGCACCACGATAAACGGGTTCTCGCCCTCATCAAATAACCGAGGCACCAAATCATCAACACGGTAATAGGTTACCGCAGCCATCATGGCGAGTACACCCTGATGGTTGCGACGTGTGATGCGGTCGATTTTTTGTACAGGCACGCGTTGCACAGGGACACGCAGCACTCTAGCCTTCTCTATGATTTCCTGGGCGGTCTCGGGGTTGAGTGTCTTGCTCAACAAGATCTTGTCGATATCTTTAGCGGCATCTATGGCCTCAAGAACGGCGTGGATGCCGTAGATATATTGGGTTTTGTCAATCATCGTATTTTTTTGTTTTTAATTAGGGATTTCGCATTCTCTATAGCGGCTTGGTCGATGTCTTTGCCACTCAACATACGGGCGACTTCAATCACATGTTCGTCGGGATTGAGGGTTTCCACTCGGGTTAATGTCTCAACCTCGGTGTCAGTTTTATATACCCTCAGGTGGTGATCACCGTTAGCGGCCACTTGTGGCAGGTGGGTAATCGCTATAACTTGGATGTTTTGGGAAATGCCTAACATCATTTCTCCAATTCTGTTGGCGATATCTCCGCTCACGCCCGTATCCACCTCATCAAAGATAATGCTGGGCAGTTGCATGTGGCGAGCGATAATCGTTTTGATACATAGCATCACTCGTGATATCTCACCACCAGATGCGGTGTCCTTGACAGGCATGGGGCGCTGATTCTTGTTAAATGCCATCATGAATTCAACGCTATCGGCTCCGCTCACGGTAAGTTCCGTCGGAGTAAATTGCACCTCAAATGCGAGGTTCTTCATCCCTAACGGCATCGCATGGGTAAGCAGTTCCTTGCTGAATCGCTTGGCGGCATCTTGACGCTTGGCGGTCAACTGAGCGGCAAGTTGAGTCGCTTCTTGTCGGGTGGCATTCACACGGGCGGTGAGTTCCTCTATAATATCGTCATTATGCTCGATTTCACCTAGTTTGCGCTCATATTCACTCTGGATGTCAAGCAACTGGTTGACATCTTGCACATTGTGCTTGCGCTCTAAAGTATAGATGACATTCAAGCGGTCGTCTACGCGTAGCAGTTCGTTGGGGTCATCGTTTAATGTGTCGATGGTTGCACTCACGCCCTGGGCAATATCCTTGAGCTCAATAAGGGCATTGCGAACCCTTGATGACATGCCCTCCACTTCAGTGAGGTTGCGTTCTGCCGTTTCCAGGTGTTGGGCTACTGTGGATAGGCGTTCAAGAATGCTGTTTTCCTCGCTATTGAGTTGGTTCTCAACAGCCCATAACGATTCTTTTAACTCGTTGATATTGCTAAGTTTGGCTTGAAGAGCCTCCAGCTCTTGATCCTCGTTTGGTTTGAGCTGTTTGGTTTGTAGCTCAGTAAGCTGGTAGCGGATATAGTCCTCTTCACGCCTCAGTTGCTCGATATTGTTTCGGGTTGACTCTAGCTGTTTGGCTGCCTCGCGATAATCTTGATAATAATTCCGATATTCTTCAAGTAACTGGCTGTTGCCAGCAATGCTATCTAGGATAGATAGCTGGAAAGCCGAAGTCGAGAGCAACATGTTGCTGTGTTGGGAATGGATGTCCAGTAATCGGGTACTCAATTCCCGCAGGGTATTTAGCTGTACTGGAGTGTCATTAATGAATGCACGAGACCTGCCGCTAGGTGCCAGTTCGCGCCTCACTAGGCATTCGTGCTCATCCCAGTCAATGTCATTGTCCTTGAAAAACCGTTCCAGCCGATAGCCGTCAATCCCAAAAGTCGCTTCAACAATGGTCTTCACCGACGTGTCGCGAATGGCTTTGCTGTCAGCTCGATCACCTAAAATGAGCGATAAAGCACCCAAAATAATGGATTTGCCAGCTCCTGTCTCACCCGTAATAATGGTCAGCCCATCGTTAAATCTGATATCCAGTTTATCGATGAGCGCATAGTTTGAGATGTGCAGTTGCTTGATCATCCCAGCCTATAAAGATTAATTGGCGGTTTTCTTGATTTCTTCCAGACGGGTGGTTTCGCTGGGGTACACTTGATAGAGCATCTCGTAGACTGCTTCCTTCTCGCTTGTGTTGGCTTTGCTATAGATATTGATCAACTCGTCGAGTTTAGCATCCTTGAACATTGTCAGGCAAACTGACATTGGCGCGACGTCATAGATTTTGGACAGGTTCTCAAGTGTGTGGGTAATGGTTGAACGGCCCTTGTCCACAGTAACAACCATCTGGTCCAGTCCCATTCGGTGATAATCATAGAGCATTTGGCGGATGGGGGATGTAGCCTTGTCGGTAAAGGCACTCAAGACGGCACTGCGGTTGTTATTGTCCTCAAATGCTTTCCAACCACTTTCGCCACTGCTTTGAGCCATACGCACAATTTGAGCAGCCTTTTCATAATAAGGATCCCCGCCGTTCAGTTCAAAGGAATCAAAGTCCAATGCGAGAATCATATAGGCCCAAAAGTTGAGAATCGCTGTCAGATTATCTTCCATCTCTAGCTCTGAGAAAACGAGCTGCTGCCCTGATTCATAACTGAAATTGACTTTAGGATCCTTGAAGTTGATGAGGGCAGTGGTATAGGAACTGTTGTACACCGGCCTTTGTGATTGTATTTGCAGGTCACCCTGCATGACGCCTGTGGCATCGTCCCATGAACTGAGCGTTATAAGAAGTTTGCAATAAATCTTCTCATTGGAGCCAAAGGTGGCATTTGTCCATTTTGTCGTGTTCATGTAATCGTAGACCGATTGCTTAAGGTCATTGAAGATATCTCTGTTGGTTGTGTTGACCTTCTCGCTGTTGACTTCCACCTCACAGTTGAGCTCGGTGGCTTCGTCATCAGCAACTGCATTGAATGCGCTCAATAGGGCCACAAACAATATCAATAACTTATTCTTCATTGTTTTGATAGATACTTGAATAAAACATCAACAATATCATGGGCCACGTCTCGCTTGCTCTTACACTCGCCCTCGATGGTCTCACCCTTATCGGTGAAGATGGTCACCTTGTTGGTATCGACTTGAAAACCCGCATTGTTGTCACGCATTGAGTTCATAACGATGAAATTCAAGTTTTTGCGTTCAAGCTTGCCTTGTGCATTAGCTTGTTCGTTGTCGGTTTCCAAGGCGAATCCTACACTCACCTGGTCGTCGCGCTTTGCCTGACCAACGGCGCGGGCTATGTCAGGATTGGGAACGAGTTGGATAACGGGATTCTGGTTTTTCTCGCGTTTGATTTTGCTGTCGGCTTCATGCTCGACGCGATAATCGGCAACAGCGGCACACAAGATGATGGCATCGCAGTTGGGCAAGGCCTTCATCACGGCATCATGCATTTCGACGGCAGTAGTCACATCAATTCGCTCAATGGCAGCATGATTGGTCTTTAGTGCCACTGGCCCGGCTACAAGGGTGACTTGTGCGCCACGGCAGGCACACTCCTCAGCTAGAGCAAAACCCATCTTTCCCGATGAGAAATTACTGATGTAGCGCACGGGATCGATTTTCTCGACCGTTGGGCCTGCAGTAATAAGCACGCGCTTCCCTTGCAGGTCTTCACTCAACGAGAAGAACTCATCAAGCGCCTTGACGATGTTCTCGGGCTCTTCCATTCGGCCTTTCCCGACCAGATGACTGGCGAGTTCTCCCTCGGCTGGCTCAATGATGTGGTTGCCATAGCTGCGCAACAGCTCCAAATTGCGGATGGTGCTCGGGTGACGCATCATGTCCAAATCCATTGCAGGAGCTATAAACACTGGGGCTTTGGCCGATAGATAGGTCGTTACAAGCATATTGTCAGCAACGCCGTTAGCCATTTTGCCAATGGTAGATGCAGTGGCGGGAGCGATGATTAGCGCATCAGCCCATAGGCCCAAATCCACATGGCTGTTCCATTGACCTGTATTGGCTGTGAAAAACTCGCTGATGACGGGTTTCCCACTGAGCGTCGAGAGTGACAAGGGCTGGATAAACTGCTTGGCATTAGGTGTCATGATCACCTGCACCTCGGCACCGGCCTTAACTAACAGCCGCGTGAGCGTCGCGCACTTGTAAGCGGCGATGCCTCCGGTGATGCCTAGGATAATGTGCTTGTCTTTGAGCATGATGTGTCCTCAAATAATTTATTTCTTGTATTGAATGTACAATTTGGTGATGACTTGCTTGGTGTTTTCGGCAAAGTCACTCTTCATCATCCAGTCATAGTAGCCAAAGTCAAGCTTAGTGAACACGTCCTCGACGGTTTTGCCCTTGTGCTTGCCGAAGTTGAACACGGGCTGCTTGTTCTCGTTGAGGATTATGCGACCAGCTAAGTCAACGTTGCGGTTATGGGTTGAGTACTGTGACAGGTAATCCACGTCATTCAGCAACGGTTCGGCATCATTGGCATAATGGTCTAACTGGGCCCTAAGCACTTCAAGCGTGGTCTTGGCATCATCGGCAGCCGAGTGATGATTCTCCATGGGATGCCCGCAATAGAAAATGCAAGCAGCCTCGAGATCTCGCTTTTCCCGCTTGTGGTAGATGGTTTGAACGTCGATGAACTTGTGATGAGTGGGATCAAAGTCCACACCCGCTTTGCTCAGTTCCTGGACGAGCAAGGGAATGTCAAAGTTGTTGCTGTTAAAGCCGGCGATGTCACTACCTTCAAATAATCGGGCGATGTCATGGGCGCGCTCCTTGAATGTGGGCTCTCCAACGAGCATGTCATTGGTGATGCCGTGCACGTTGATAGCCTGTTGTGGTATCGTCTTCTCGGGATTGAAGCGATATGTGTTGCTTTCCTCGTGGCCATCAGGATAAACCTTGACATAGGACAACTCGATAATGCGGTCTTCGGTAATGTTGAGTCCTGTCGACTCTAAGTCAAAGACCACGAGGGGGCGTTTCAGATTAAGTTTCATATAACCAGCATTCGTGTCATTAAATCATCATGGGCATCTGCAGCACGATGAGGTCTTCACCGGCTTTAGGCTCACTGGGCACAAACACGCCTGCACGGGCAGGGTCGAGCAACTTGAGGAACACGCCCTCACTATCGATGTTATTAACAACATCGATGACATCGGCGCTCTTGAAGCCGATGTTCATGGGCTCACCATTGTACTCACACTTGATGGTCTCCTCGGCAGCGGTCGAGTGGTCAACGTCCTGGGCGGTCAATACTACATGGTCGGGGCTCAGATCCAATCTAACCAGTCCGCCAACATTGGCAAACACAGCCACACGGCGCACTGCATTGAGCAGCGTCAAGCGGTCAACGGCCATCGTGTAAGGATTGTCCTCGGGAATAACCGAATTGTAGTTGGGGTAACGTCCGTTGATGAAACGGCACGACAACTGGAAATCGGCGTTCTCAAAGGTGGCGCTGTTCTCGTCAACGGTGATGTTGATATCTTTATCGCTGTTGCGGTCGATGATGTTGAGAAGAATGCTGGCAGGCTTAGCGGGAAGGATAAATGAACGCTCAAAGTTAGGCTTCACATTGGTTTGGCGGTAACGCACCAGTTTCTTGGTGTCGCTGGCTACAAACACGATCATGTCGGGTTTGATATCCCAGTAGATGCCAGTGAACTGAGGGTGCATATCGTCCTTCATCACGGCAAACAGGGTATGGCCAATGCCTGCAGCGATGTTTTTAGCCGGCAGGCTGAATTGCTTTACGTCATTAGCATTGGCAGCCTTCTCGGGGAATTCATCGCCGTTAAGTGCCATTGCGTCATAGTAACCGTTCAAGTAGGTGACCTTTACAGCAAGGGTCTCGTCATTGATCTCAAAGGTCAAGGCCGTGTCGGGTAACTCCTTGAGGGCGTTAATCGTGCGTTTAACGTCAATGGCAAACTTGCCCGAGCCTTCCACATTCTGGATCTCGATATTGGTGGTCAGGCGTGTTTCCATATCACTGCCTGTCACTACCAAGCGGTCACTTTGCACCTCAAACAGGAAATTGTCAAGAATAGCAAAGGCGTTGTTGCTGCTCACCACTTTGCTCACGGCGTTGAGACGCGAGAGCAATAATTTACTTTGGACGTTGAATTTCATACAGTTATGTCTCTTTATATTGTGATTAATTTTTTGATTCCTATTTTAACCTACAAATTTAGTGTTTTTTTCGCAAATAATCGCCAGCTGATGATAAAAAAACGAAAAAAAGCGCTATCGATTGCCTCGATAACGCTTTTTAAGCATTTAGACTGTATTAATCCAGCTTGTGGATGATCAAGCCTGAGCGAAGTTTGGGCTCAAACCAAGTGGCCTTGGGAGGCATGATCTTGCCGCTGTCGGCAATGTCGATGATTTGCTTCATGGTCACGGGGTAGAGGGCCAAAGCCATCTTCATCTCACCGCTGTCAACGCGCTGTTTGAGTTCTCCCAGACCACGGATGCCACCAACGAAGTCGATGCGCTTGTCGGTGCGCAGGTCGGTGATGCCGAGGATGTCGCGCAGGATGTAATCGCTGCTGATGGTCACGTCGAGCACGCCGATGGGGTCGTTGTCATCATAGGTGCCTTCCTTAGCGGTCAGCGAGTACCACTTGCCACCAAGGTAAAGTGAGAAGTTGTGCAGCTTGGCGGGCTTGTAAATCTCGGTGCCCTTCTCCTCAACGATGAAGTGCTCACGCAGCTTCTCGAGGAACTGCTCCTCGGTATTGCCGTTCAGGTCAACAACCACGCGGTTGTAGTCCATCACCTTGAGGTGAGACTGCGGGAAGCACACTGCCAGCAGGTAGTTATATTCCTCAGTGCCATTGTGGTTGGGGTCGGCCTTGGCTTTCTCCTCGCCCACATGGGCAGCGGCAGCCGTGCGGTGGTGACCGTCAGCGATATACAGGTAAGGAATAGCAGCAAACTCCTTGGTGATGGTGTCGATGGTTTCCTTGTCCTTGATTACCCACAGGGTGTGGCCAATGCCGTCCTCGCTCACGAAGTCATACTCGGGAGTGGTCTGTGCGGTGCGATCGATGATGTCTTCCAGGATGCGGTTATCGGGGAATGCCAGGAATACCGGCTCAATGTTAGCGTTATTGATCTCGATGTGGTGCATGCGGTCAGCCTCTTTCTCACGACGGGTGAGCTCATGCTTCTTGATGCGGCCGGTGAGGTAATCCTCTACGCTAGCTCCAACCACGAAGCCGTATTGAGTGCGGCCATCCATCGTTTGTGCATAGATATAGTAGCAGTCCTGGGTGTCCTGAACCAGCCAACCTTTTTCCTGGAACTTCTTGAAGTTCTCAACGGCTTTGTCATACACCTTAGGCTCGTGCTCGCCAGTGCCGGGTTCAAAGTCGATTTCGGGCTTGATGATGTGATAGAGGCACATTTCATTATCGCCAGCTTCGGCGCGTGCTTCTTCACTCGACAGCACGTCGTAGGGCTTAGAGGCTACTTTTTCTACATACTCTTTCGGCGGTCTAACGCCACGGAACGGTTTTACGTTTGCCATGATTAAATTAACGGTTTAATTAAGTGTTAATAGATTTGTGCTTTTATAAAAGTTATTGTCGTTTTTTGTTTTTGTCTTCTTTGCCAGTATGTCGCGAGCGTTTCAACTTTCGGGCACATGTGCTACAGGTGCCATACACATACAGGCTGTAGTGGTCGGTGTTAAAGGCGTTGAAACGGCGGGCATTCATAAATGCGGCAAAATTGGGATCCCTCACTTCCTTGACTTTACCGCAGTTGGTGCAAATCAGGTGAGTGTGGGGTAGGGTGATGCGCTCATACTGGGCTTGCATTCCCTCGAATACATGTCGCCGGAGCATGTGGGCATCCATCAGCAGTTCAACAGTGTTATAGACCGTCGAACGGCTCACGCGGAAACCGTCCCCATCGATCAGTTGCTGCAACTCCTCGATCGTGAAATGCCCATTGATGCCCATGATGCGGTTCAAGATGGCATAACGCTCGGCTGTCTTACGCATTCCATGCGAGTCAAGAAACTCGTTGAATTTGCGCACAACAGGGTTGTTGCTGGAAGCAAAATCTTCGATATTTGGATCGGTCTTCATCGGTGTGACAAAAGTACAACGATTTTTGCAATCGAGCAAAGAATTAGTCTAAGAAATGAAAATCTGCTCGACATCCAACTCATCCACGCCATGAACGGTCAAGTCGCTGAGCGACGCGACAACATCTGCGCACAGAGTAGTGGCGACGCCTATGACCCTTGCCCCCGAGGCACGTGCGGCCATTAGTCCATTGCGCGAGTCCTCAAACACGACACAATCCTTGATGTCGATTCCCAGCTGTTTAGCACCCAGTAAGAAACAATCGGGGTCCGGTTTGGCTTTGGTCACCATGTCACCGGTGATGATGACCTCAAATAGAGCGGGGAAATCAGGGTGCTGACTGAAGAGTGCTTTCATCTTCTTATGGTCACTCGATGTGACAATCGCCATCGGGATACCGGCTTCACGCAAGCGCTTGATAAACTCTAATGCGCCAGGGAAGAACTCAAAGCGCATGTTTTTCTCAAATTCCACAAGCTCTTGAACAATCTGCTCGCGGATTTCGTCACTGGCGAAGTAGCTTAGAATGCGTGCCAGGTGGAACCCTTTGATATAATTGGAGAAATCATCGATTCCAGTGGGAAAACGCTCCTCCATTGATCGCCAGAAGATGCTGTACTGGCCCTCGCTGTCGAGTAAAACTCCGTCAAGGTCAAAGAGCACTCCCCGTGTTTTTTTTGTTGTTAAACTCATGACTGAATCGTGTTGGGTTGTTTTAGTTGGCAAAATTACGCTTTTTTCGCTGAAATGCAGTAATTTTGTGGCACAAAATCGCTAGCGAATATGATTCAGGAACTTCAATTGCGGGTTCATCCCCGTACAGCATCGAGCCACAGTGAAATTGCGCGTCACCTTGCTAAACAGCATGACATTGATGTGAATACCATTCAAGGCATCAGGGTCTTGAAACGATCTATTGATGCACGCCAGCGCGTTGTGATGGTTAATCTCAAGGTGAGGGTCTATATAGATGAGCCCATGACACAGGACTACTTGGTGCCTCCTATCGAGTACCGTCCGGTTGACGGCAAGCGCCAAGCGATTGTTGTGGGCATGGGACCTGGTGGTCTTTTTGCTGCATTAAGGCTCATTGAATTGGGCATCAAGCCCATCGTGCTAGAGCGAGGAAAAAATGTGATGGAGCGTCGCAAGGACGCGTCGATGATTCAGCGCGAGGGTATTGTCAACCCTGAGAGCAATTATTGTTTTGGCGAGGGTGGGGCAGGAGCCTATAGCGACGGCAAACTCTATACCCGCAGCAAGAAACGAGGTTCAGTGGAGCGCATTCTTGGGATTTTTGTCCAGCACGGCGCTCGAGAAGATATCCTTATCGATGCCCATCCTCACATTGGCAGCGACAAACTTCCCGCGGTTATTCAGGCTATGCGAGAGACCATCCTGCGGTGTGGCGGAGATGTGCATTTCGAGACTCGCGTCACGCGCCTGGTTATCGAGGGCGAGAGCGTGACAGGTGTTGAAACAGCTACTGGAGAACAATTCATTGGACCCGTGATTTTGGCTACTGGACACTCGGCCCGAGATGTGTACCAGATGCTCTATGATAATGATGTGACACTTGAGGAGAAGGGTCTTGCCGTGGGCGTGCGTTTAGAGCATCCACAGCGCATCATCGACCAAATCCAGTATCATAGTGTGCTGGGTCGTGGCGACTATTTGCCTGCTGCCGAGTACAATTTTGTCACCCAGGTCGATCACCGTGGCGTTTATTCGTTCTGCATGTGCCCCGGTGGTTTTGTTGTTCCTGCCGTGAGCGAGCCAGGAGGCTTAGTCGTCAATGGCATGTCGCCCAGTCATCGTGGATCGCATTGGGCCAACTCTGGTATGGTGGTGGAACTGCATCCTGAGGATTTGCCAAGCGATTTCAAGAAGCATGGTGTGTTGGCCATGATGCGTTTCCAGCAGGAAATGGAACAACGAGCCTTTGTCGAGGCGGGTAACTCGCTCATTGCCGGTGCCCAGCGTATGAAGGACTTTGTTGACGGGAAGGCTTCACGCAACATTCCGCCGTCATCCTATCTGCCTGGCGTTCAACTGTCAAGACTAGACTTGTGGATGCCGCCTTTTGTCGCTAACCGCTTGAGGAAAGGATTCAAGATATTTGGCAAGAATGCCCGTGGTTTCTTGACTAATGATGCCATAGTCATAGGTGTGGAGACTCGCACCTCATCTCCATTGCGCATCCCACGCGATATAGAACTGTTGCACCATGTCTCTCTCAAGGGACTATATCCCTGTGGTGAAGGCGCAGGCTATGCTGGTGGCATCGTTTCCAGCGCAGTAGACGGCGAGCGCTGCGCCGAAGCCCTAGCTGAGCAAAACCTGTAAAAAGTATTTTTTTAATCATTTGATGTATTTTTTATTTGTTTTGCACAATTTGGCGCGGGATTTGCAGTTATTTATGCGTTCAAGTTTTAATTTACTTATTTAGCTAACATTAATCTCATACGATTATGAAAGAGAAAATGATCATTTCGGCTGCACTTATTGCGCTGAGTGTGTTTTCGTTAGGTTGGTTTATTAAGGCTGGTATTGATGACTTTGCCAGCAAGGACCGCAAGGTGAGTGTTAAGGGTCTTGCCGAGCAGGAAGTACAGGCCGACAAGGTAACGTGGCCCATTGTCTCAAAGGAAATAGGGAACGACCTGCCAGGATTGTATGACCGCATAGGTGCTACTCAGGCCAAAATCAAGGCATTCTTGATCAAGGGCGGTGTCAAGGAAGAGGAAATCAGCTTGAATGCGCCCCAGGTTGTTGACTTGACGGCCCGTGAGTATGAGACGAATAAGGCCTACCGCTACATCGTGACCTCGGTAGTTACTGTCACGAGCAAGAATGTGGACCAGGTGCGTAAACTCATCGCCAAACAGGGCGACCTCTTGCGCGAGGGTGTGGCCATCTCGAGTGATAGTTACGAGAACCAGATTAGGTATGAATTTGTCGCTTTCAAGGAGATGAAGCCCAAGATGATGCAAGAAGCCATTGAGAACGCTCAGGTCACGGCTGAGCAGTTTGCCAAGAATTCCCACAGCAAACTCAACAAGATCGTGAGCGCAGACCAGGGCCAGTTCTCCATCGATGACCGCGATGAGTACACCCCGTGGATCAAGAAAGTGCGTGTGGTTACCACCGTAACATATTCTCTCAAGAACTGATAATTAATATGTAGAACATATAGAGACGCAAAATGTTGCGTCTCTTGTTTTTTATAATGAAATAGAGGTTGTGCTAACCTGATGGTTGCGCAACCTCTATTATATGTAGTTATGCGAAGAGTTTACTTCACACCCAAGTCTTTCAACGTGCGGGGCGCAGGAGTTTTGGGCATGGGCTTGCGGTCCTTGAGTTGCTCGAGGATGACCTCAATGGCCTTGTCCAGCTGCTGGTCGATACCTTGATACTCAAGCACGGGGTCGTTGTCGATGATGATGTCGGGATCTACACCGTGGTTCTCGACAATCCAGTTGCCGCGAGTATCATAATTGGTGAAGAAGGGCACACGGATGTCGGTACCGTCCATATAGGGCAGTGAGCCACTGATACCCACGATACCACCCCATGAGCGGGTGCCGATAACCGGACCGATTTTATTCTCCTTGAAACTCCAGGGGAACAGGTCACCGTCACTGGCGCTGTACTTGTTGACCAGCAGTACCTTCGGTCCGTAGATGGTCTGCTCGGGCGTGGTGCCGTTGTGGTTGCTTCCACGGTACATGGTCAAGCGGTAAGGTTGGCGCAGCAAGCGTTCAATCACCATGGGCGAAATGTTACCACCGCCATTGCCGCGGTCGTCGACGATGAGCGCTTCCTTGTCAATCTGGGCAAAGAAGTAGCGCGAGAATTCACGCAATCCCTCAGGACCCATATCAGGAATATAGATGTAACCTACACGTCCGCCGGTCTTCTCGCTCACATAATCGATGTTGTGCTGTACCCACTCGTAGTGATACAGGGGATACTCGTCCTGGATAGGCTTTACGACCACCTTGCGGTTGCCGTTGATAGTGAGTTCGGTCATCACGTCGGCCTTGTCACGCAGCAGTGTGTAGATGTTATCCACACCAGCAGTGGAAACGCCGTCGACAGCCGTGATGATGTCGCCCTCCTTGATATTCATGCCGGGCTCAAGTAGCGGAGAACGCAGTTCCTCGCGGTCGGGAGCACCACGCAGGATCTTTTTGATTTTGAAGCCATTGCCCGAACGCTCCATCTCAGCGCCAAGCATGCCGATGTGGTGCTCGTCAATCATGATGTGGTCACCACCGTCAACATAAGCATGACCCACTGCCAGCTCACTAATCATGCCGCCGATAACATAGGTCAGATCAAGGCGGTTCTTAACATAGGGCAGCAATTGGGCATACTTGTCATGCATGGCCTGCCAGTCCACGCCGTGCATATTCTCCAGATAGAAACCATCACGATAAGCGCGCCAAGCCTCATTGAAAATCTGGTTCCACTCTTGGTCGTAGTTGACCGTGGCAATCATGTCGTCGGTGTTTACCGCGTTGTTCAGTTCGGCCTTGCGGGGCGACAGAGGAGCGATATAAACCTTACCACCTTTCAAGAAGAGGGCATTTTTCATGTCGGCTGACGCACTCATGCGAGCGCGGTCGGCAACGACTTCGTCCTTTTGCTCCTTGAGGTCAAACACGCGTACACAGCCGCGTCCATTGTACCACAGGTGTTCGCCGTCACAGACAAAACCACCGTAACCACCAGCTCCAATAGGCAATTTTACAATGCGGTCACCGATGCCGTCAATGTCAATTCGCACGGCTTTGGTATCAACTTGAGGTTTGTTTTTACCCTTAGCCTTGGGTGCATCCTTAGGTGTGTCCTTGGACTGTTCGTCACCTGCCTGCACCTTATCATCTTTAGGCAGGAAGGGTGAAGGCGTGTCCTTGGAGAGCATTACCATATAGATGCCTTCCATTTCACCATAGGCAAAATTCCACTCGATATTACTGTAGATGGGGTTGAAATCGCGGGCCGATGCAAATATCAGGTATTTGCCGTCGCTGCTAAACACAGGCGAGTTGCTGTCATACCAGCGGTCGGTCACGGGATATTCCTTGCGCTCAGCAATGTTGTACAGGTAAACCACGCTGAACTCGTTGGCGCCACGGCGGTAATAGGTCAGCCACTTGCCGTCAGGGGAGAAACTGGGCGTTGGGATTTCGCCCATCTCGTCGGTTAGCAGAATTTGCTTATTGCTCGTTTTGCCGTTCACGTTGAGCAGCACCATGCGGTTCTTGCGATCAGTATATACAATTTGGCTGCCATCGGGGCTCCACTCAAAGTCACGAATGTAGGTATCGTTATCGAAGGTCAACTGTCTGGCTTGGTCGCTGTCAACGGGACGTACCCAGATCTCGGTCTCGCCGGTCTGGTCGCTGATGTAGGCGATGTTCTTGCCATCGGGACTCCAAGCGGCGTTGCGCTCATGCACACCGGGCGTGTGGGTGATGTTGCGGGTAACGCCATGCTTGGCAGGCACGTCAAACACCTCGCCACGCGCACTCAATGCCAATCGGCTGCCGTCGGGGGCAAGACTGCCGCCACGCAGGTTTTCTCCGACTTTACGTTGCTCCTCGCGGGCAAAGTTGTTCTCGCTGTTGAGGTAGATGGTGATTTTCTCGCTGCGTTTGGTCGCAGGGTCAAGCACATATAGGTAACCGCCGTTCTCAAACACGATTTTGCCACCGCCGCAGTTGGCAAACTTCACATCGTATTCGGTGAAGTCTGTCACCTTTTGGGTCGCTCCAGTTTGAGTATTATACACGAAGATGTTCATGCGGTTGTCACGGTCACTCATGAAATAGATCTCGTCGCCAATCCACATGGGGTCAATATCCTGGGCGATGTTGTTGGTGATATTGGTCACGGTCTTGGCCTTGGTGTCATAGATCCAGATGTCATCAGCCATACCGCCCTTGTAGTATTTCCAGGTGCGGAATTCACGGAAGACGCGGTTATAAGCCAATTTTGAACCATCGGCATTATAGCAGCAGAAACCGCCCTCGGGTAGCGGCAACTCTTCGGCCATGCCACCATTAATTGGGGCTTTCCATAACTTGCCGTCAAAGCTCTCACTGATGCGGTTACGGTAGATGACGTCGCTACCGTCAGGAGTCCATGCCATGGTGATGTTGTTGGGACCCATGCGGTCGCCCCAGTCATCACGCGGGTTGCTGGATGTGAAAGTGATACGTTTAGGCTCGCCTCCCTGGGCGGGCATAACATAGACCTCGGTGTTGCCGTCATACTGGCCCGTGAAAGCGATGGTGCGTCCGTCGGGGGAGTAGCGGGCAAAAGCCTCGTAACCCTTATGAGAGGTGAGTTTACGCGCCGTACCACCAGTGATGGGTACGGTATAGATGTCACCAGCATAACTGAAAGCGACATCTTGACCATTGGTTCCAGGGAAACGCAGTAATCGTCCCTCATCGGCTTGACTGGTTAGCACTGCAGCAGCCAATGCCGCCATGATAATGAGTTTTTTCTTCATTGATTTGTTGGTTTTAAGAGATAATGTATTTGAGTAGTTATTATATTTATCGTTTTATGACTCTCACTTGGTATGGCTCACATGGCGTGAAAGCCTTAGGAAGCCTGATTTGCTTGAATGCAATGGCATTTTCGCCTTTTAGTAACTGGACGGTAACCATATTGCTATAAGCCAACCCATTTATTTCCAATTCATTGACTGCCGTCATTACCAGCGTTCCCATGGGATGGGTATTCACGTTTACCTCGCGCACATCGAGTGTTCCCGTGGGACGGTAACCCACATCCAGCAAATAATCGCCACCTTGAGCCACGCTCACGGTGATGGTTGTGTGACCGCCTGTGCTGTCAGGGAAGAACGCGGTTTGAGGCGTGAGATGAAAATCAAGATAGGGCCGTGACATGTAACCATTGATGTACTTGCCGGCGATCTCGACTGAATACTCAGTCAAGCCATCGGTTTGAGGTAGGGCGAATACTGAATCGGTCACAGCGCTTAGTTTTCCATTGACACTTAAACGATAGGCCAAGCCGGGTTGGTAATCCACGATGTAGCCACTGTCGCGTGTCCATTCAACGGTTGGAGTAAGTGGAATGATAACCTCGTTGCGGTGAATCGTGACCTTGTTATTGCGGTGCTGGCCACGCTTAAGGGTGATGACAATACTGTGATTTCCGACTATGTCACATGGGATAAAAGCACTCTCCAGCTGTTTGCCATTATCGGTGATGGTGGCTACATCATTACCCTCGCCATTAACAGTGATGTTAAGCACTGCACGACGGTAGTTAAGTCCTTTCAGGATCTTGACACCAGGCATTCCAGTCGGCACCGTCGGGGCAAATTCAATCCCCTCGGGTGTGAAGTTCATGCCCATCAACACGCGGATGACCATTGCAGCATTCGAGGCACTAGTGCCCAGGTAATCGGTATCGATGCCTTGTAAGTGAATGCCGCGTGACTGGTAGAGCGCTTGTGCACGATATAAAGCGCCCAAACCGCGTCTCAGGGCATTCTCGTTGTCAGTATAGGCGGCAGCTAGATTCCACATGGCTTGGGTCGTTGCCCATGAAGAATTGACAAAGTATGGTTCAATGGGTGTAGAAGCCGGGTAAGTGACATTCACTCCGTAGTCCGATACTGGAGTGTTGGCAATCAGGTTCTCGGCTCGGTCATCGTCGGCGATGCCCCACAAGACGCACATGGCCTGAGAGGTGTTGTCGGTTAATGGTGATTGACGTGGAAAGGCTGCACCATAGAGAAATGAGCTGTAAAAACCGTGATCCTCGTTCCACAAGTATTGGTTGATGCCGTCTTTAATGCGTTGCGCGTCCTTTTGATAGGAATTTTCAATACCCAATTCGTCACCCATGTCGCTCAAGATGGCATAGGCGTTACCTGTTAAGATATTGTTGCCCAATGACATGCAGGCGAAAAGGTCGTTATAGCCCATCCAAGTCATGCGCCGTGTGCCTAATGGCCGTGCCGATGTATAGCCTGCACCATGGATCAATCCGGTTTGATGATCGAGAAGCACTTGCTGGTTGATCTCCAGCGTTTTTTCTATCACACGATAGCAATAGGCGAGCCAGTCGCGGTCGCCAGTGGTCTTATAGACCTCCCAGGCGGCTGTTGCCCAACCGATATGGTCACTCACTACGGGCCACTGCCCCTCGCGTTGCATGATAATGCTGTCACGATCAACCATTGTCTTAAGCGTTGACATTGACTGGTGGGGTTTGAGACATGCCAGTGACAGGTAAATAGCGCAATACAGGCGACTGATGTTGTGTGTGGCGACGAAATTGCCATTCTTGTCGATGCCGTTGGCTATACCATCCACCGACATGTTATAGAGCGCATCAATTAATGGTTGACCGCTTGTAAACTCGGGCATCATGGTGGGGCGTGTGTTGCGCATCCGCCATGCTTTACCCGATATGAACTTTAGGTTCTCGACTTCTGAATTGCGATAGATAGAATCCAAACGAGAAATGCTTAGGTTGGTCGCTATCCTGTCCTGTGACTTTGGAATCCAAGCGACAATAGTATCTTCAATGAGACTGTCACCAGTGAGTGTGAAAGAATCGTTCTGGACAATCACTTGATTGCTCATCTCTTTTCGGCCAGAGCAAGCAAACAAAAGCAAGCTCACGGCAATAGCCGCAAGCGTCACAGCAATGCTCTGCGCTCTATTTTTCAACATTCCAATGGCAAAGATAACTGAATTTTGGCACAATTCTTGCCATTTTTTAAAAAGAAATGCTTTTGACGCAGTTTTTTTCAGGTTTAAACTGGATGAACGATTTTTAATTATCTGGTTATGAAATAAGTAGCATTTGTTTAAAGAAAGAATTAAGATTATGAAGAAGTCAGATTTTAACACCCTATCATTGAGAACACGTCAGCTTCCTCCACATGCTTATCATCCTAATCCATCATTTAGGCTGAAACGAGAAGGCTATATCGCCCGTCCCGATTGATATAAAATAGTTGTGGGTGACAATCCTGACAGACTGTCACCCACAAAAAAGTATACGTTTATATTAGTATAATGATTTAAAGCAGTGCTTTAGCCATATTGAGCGCTGCACGGCGGCCATCGCCCATGGCAAGGATAACGGTTGCGCCGCCACGCACGATGTCACCACCGGCATACAGATCGTCCACCGATGACTGCATGGTTTCCTCGTTGACCACGATGGTGTTGCGCTTGCTGATGTCCAGTCCATGAATTGAACGGGGCACGAGCTGGTTAGGCGAAACGCCCACTGCCACGATTACCAGGTCTACGGGAATCTCCTCGATAGCACCCTCGATGGGCACAGGACTGCGACGACCCGAAGCATCGGGCTCGCCCAGTTCCATCTTCTGCACCTTCATCGCTACCACACGACCCTTGTCGTCACCAATGTACTCGATGGGGTTGTGTAAGGTCTTGAATTCAACACCTTCCTCCTTAGCGTGACCAACCTCCTCGCGACGGGCAGGCATCTCTTCCTCGCTACGGCGATAGATGAGGATGACGCGCTCAGTGCCCATGCGCAATGCTGTACGGGTCGAGTCCATAGCGGTGTTACCACCACCGATAACAGCGATGGTCTTGCCACGAAGCACGGGGGTATCACCACCGCGACCAGCCTCCATGAGGTTGATGCGGGTGAGGTACTCGTTACTCGACATGATGCCGTTGAGGTTCTCACCGGGGATGTTCATGAAGCGCGGGAAACCGGCACCGGAGCCAACAAACACGCCCTTGAAGCCCATCTCGTGGAGGTCTTCATAACTGATGGTTTTGCCGACGAGGCAGTCTTTTACGAACTCAACGCCCATTTTGCGCAGACCCTCAATCTCATAGTCCACGATATGGTTAGGCAGACGGAACTCGGGAATACCATACTTCAACACACCGCCAATTTCGTGCAGTGCCTCAAATACGGTTACGCTGAAACCTTTCTTAGCCATGTCACCGGCAAATGACAGTCCTGAAGGACCGCTACCGATAACAGCGACTTTGATGCCGTTGGAGGGAGCCATGGCAGGAGTTTCCTGAGGCAGGTTATCACGCTGCCAGTCAGCTGCAAAGCGTTCCAGATAGCCGATCGCTACGGCGGGATGGTTCATCTTGGTGTGGATGCAGCGCGATTCGCACTGTTTCTCTTGAGGGCACACGCGACCGCACACGGCGGGCAGCGAGCTGGTCTCCTTGAGTGTAGCAGCGGCTTCGCCGAACTCGCCACGCTCGATGTTCTTGATGAACTTGGGGATATTGATGTTCACGGGGCAACCCGTTACACACTGCGGGTTAGCGCAATCCAGGCAACGGCTAGCCTCAACGACAGCCTGCTCGGCACTGATACCTTGATTTACTTCCTCATTGCAGGTGATGCGGTATTTAGGATCAAGCTGAGGCATCTCCACGCGGGGAATTGCCGTGCGCTCTTTAGGTGACTTAGAGTTGCGCAAGTCGATGCGCCATTGTTCGTTACGCGAATCCATATTGTTCTGTTCCATTTTTTCTTGAATTAATTAATGTCAAAACACGATTTATTGCGCACCTTTTAAGCGCATCATCAACTCGTCAAAATCAATCTCATGGGCGTTGAACTCGGGACCCTCGACGCACACGAAGCGCGTTTTGCCACCCACGGTGACACGGCAGGCGCCACACATGCCCGTACCATCAACCATGATCGCGTTAAGCGAAGCCTCGGTGGGCACTTCATATTTCTTGGTCAACAAGGCGCAGAATTTCATCATGATAGCGGGACCAATGGTCACGCAGTAGTCCACGTGCTCACGCTTGAGTACCTCTTCCATACCCACAGTGACAACACCCTGGTTGCCATAACTGCCGTCATCGGTCATGATGATAACCTCATCGCTTGACGCACGTACCTCATCCTCAAGGATAATGAGGTCCTTAGTGCGGCCTGCAAGCACACTGATGACGCGGTTGCCCGCCTCTTTCATGGCGCGGATAATGGGGAGTAGGGGAGCGGTGCCCACACCGCCACCAGCACACAGCACGGTGCCGTACTTCTCAATATGAGTGGCCTGGCCCAGGGGACCTACCACGTCATGGAGAAACTCACCAGGCTCGAGTGCACAGATCTTGCGCGTGCTGTCGCCCACGCTTTGGATAACCAGCGTGATGGTGCCAGCCTTGGGGTCACTGTCGGCGATGGTTAGGGGAATACGTTCGCCTTTTTCGCCAGCACGGACAATCACAAAGTGACCTGCGCGGCGTGCCTTGGCGATGAGGGGTGCCTCAACGACAAGCTTTGTTACGTTAGCAGAAAACTGCTCTTTACTAACGACTTTGTTCATTGTATTTAAAGTGATAGTTTAAGTTATTTAGTTGATTTTTAGAATATTTGTTATCATAATGTTGTTGCAAAGTCACGTCCAAATTGACGGCTTTGCTCCAAAGCGTCTTGATCAGGAACCCACAGGGTACGGATACCGTCATTAACTGGCTCGATGCCTGCAGCTTTCAAGTGCTCGGTGATGAGCTTAATGCCCTCTCCGCTCCAGCCATAGCTGCCGAAAGCGGCACCTTTTTTCTTCTTGAGTTTCAAGCCCTTGATCATTTCGAGAATGCCAGCAATGGCATAACTGTAACCGTTGTTAATGGTGGGGGAGCCCACGAGCACGGCGCGAGAGTGGAATACCTCGGTCAAGATGTCGTTCTTGTCAGTATGGGCGGCGTTGTACAACTTTACGGTTGTTGTGGGCGATTGCTCACGAATACCGTCGGCAATGGCCTGCGCCATCAGGCGTGTAGACTGCCACATTGTGTCATAGACGATGGTCACTTGATCCTCCTGATAAGCATCGCTCCATTGCAGGTATTTCTCAATGATCAAGCTTGGGTTGTTGCGCCAGATGATGCCGTGGCTGGGGCAAATCATCTTAACCGGCAGGTTCATACCCAGGATTTCTTTCACCTTGCGGTTGCAAAGCGGGCTGAACGGCGCGAGGATGTTGGCATAATACTTCTCGGCTTCCTGCAAGACCTCGGCCATGCATACCTGGTCGTCATAGA
Organism: Muribaculaceae bacterium; assembly: GCA_016290325.1. Classification (GTDB taxonomy): domain Bacteria; phylum Bacteroidota; class Bacteroidia; order Bacteroidales; family Muribaculaceae; genus Sodaliphilus. Next base: position 81,239 of record JAEETL010000003.1, on the reverse strand, counting down.
GCGACTCGGTGGCAAAATGCTGGCCGAAACCATCATTGCTGAACAGGATTTCCTCTCCGCTCAGGTAGCAGAACATCGTGTCTGGCCAGTGCAGCATGGTTGCCTCGATAAAGGTGAGGGTATTGTCACCCAATTCCAGCGTGTCACCGGTCTTGACGTTGACAAAATTCCAGTCTTGGTGGTAGTGGCCACGGATGATGGCCTCACCCTTAGCTGTGCAGTAGATGGGCGTGTCAGGGATTTCGCGCATCAGGTCAACGAGAGCGCCACTATGGTCTATCTCGTTGTGGCACATCACGATATAGTCAATGTCCTTGAGGTCAATCTCGGCCTTAAGGTTCTTAACGAACTCGCGGCTGTAGGGGAGCCACACAGTATCGATGAGCACATTTTTCTTGTCACGGATCAGGTAGGAATTGTAGCTAGAGCCACGAAAGGTCGATAACTCATCGCCATGGAAGGTCTTGAGTTCCCAATCCACTTTACCTACCCAAGTCACTCGGTCGGTCAGTTTTTTAGCCATTGGTCTATAGTATAGTCAGTTAATAGTATTGTGTTCAGTTCATTCTCAAACAATCTGCAAAATTAGTGCAAGTCAAGCACAAAACCAAAATTTTTTGAGTTTTGTTGAAATGAACCTACAATTCGAAGTGGTCAATTGTTTTTAAAGCAGCTCAATTATGCTTAATGGATATATAGACAACAAACGCCCGCAGGAACGGGCGTTTTATTATGATTAAATTGACGGATCAACTGGTGATTTCGCCGCCGGTGTAGAGCTGGTAGTACTTGCCACGGGCAGCGAGAAGTTCGTCGTGTGTGCCCCGCTCAATGATACGGCCCCGCTCCAGCACGATGATGCAATCGCTGTTGCGAACGGTGGACAAGCGGTGGGCGATGACAAAGGTGGTGCGACCCTGCATGAGCGAGTCCATGCCTTGCTGAACAAGGCGCTCGGTGCGCGTGTCAATGCTGCTGGTGGCCTCATCGAGGATGAGAACGGGTGGGTCGGCCACGGCAGCTCGAGCGATAGCGAGCAACTGGCGTTCACCCTGGCTCAAGTTGCCACCGTCGGCATTCAGTATAGTTTGATATCCGTTGCTTAAGCGGCGGATAAAGCCATCAGCATTAACCAGTTTAGCTGCCTCGATGCAGTCCTGGTCCGAAGCGTCAAGGCGTCCATAGCGGATATTATCCATGACGGTTCCGGTGAACAGGTGAGTCTCTTGCAATACCATGCCCAGACTGTGGCGCAAGTCACGCTTGCGGATGTCGTTCACGCTGATGCCGTCGTAGAGAATCTTGCCGTCCTGGATGTCATAGAAGCGATTAATGAGGTTGGTAATGGTCGTCTTGCCTGCACCTGTGCCACCCACGAAGGCGATCTTCTGGTCAGGCATGGCGTCGATGTCAATGTCAAATAGCACCTGTTTATCGGCATTGTAGCCAAAGTCCACATTATTGAATTTGACACCGCCATTGACTTGGATATACTTGTATGTTCCGTCGGTCTGCGGGATTTTCCATGCCCATGTGCCTGTGCGAGGTTTGCAGGGAACGAGTTGGCCAGTACCGTCGTGACCCGCATTGACCAGGGTGATGTTGCCGTGGTCGGCTTCGCTGGGCTCGTCGTTGAGTTTGAAAATACGGTCAGCGCCCACCGAGGCGTTAAGCACGCTGTTAATCTGCTGGCTGATGCTGGCGATAGGACGTGCAAAACTCTTGTTTAGGGTAAGGAACGCAACGAGAGTACCCAGCGTCATACCACTGTGCCCGCTGATGATAAGAGCGGCACCTAAAACGCCCATAAGCACATAGCTCAAGTGTCCCAGGTTGCCATTGACGGGCATGACGATATTACCGATTCGGTTAGCATCGTAGGTATTGCTTCGCAACTCCTCATTAATCGTCACGAATTGCTCAATGGCCTTTTCCTCGTGACAGAAAACCTTAACGACCTTTTGACCTGTCATCATTTCCTCAATAAAGCCGTTGACCTCAGCGAGTTTCTGCTGCTGCACGCGGAAGTGTTTGCGAGAGCGTTTGCCAAGATAAGCCGTGGACCATGCCATTAAGAGAGCCATCACAATGGACAGGAGGGTCATAGGTACACTCATCACAATCATGCTGGCAAATGTTATTCCTAAGGTAATGAGTGAGTTAAATGCCTGCGGGAGGCTATGGCTGATCATCTGGCGCAAGGTGTCCACGTCATTGGTGTAAGTTGACATAACATCGCCGTGGGAGCGGCCGTCAAAATACTTGATGGGCAATAACTCCATGTGGTCAAATGTGCTTGTGCGCAGTTTGAGCATCGTACCTTGGCTCACGTTAATCATCAGTCGGCTATGCAGATATGAGCATAGGGCGCCGAAGGCAAGCACAATGCCTAATTTGAGCAATGTTTGAGCCAGAGGGCCATAGTCGGGATGAGCTTGACCGAGCAGTGGCGTGATGTAGTCATCGATGAGTGTTCGGGTGAATAGGGTAGAGGCTAGGGTAGTGCATGCTGTCACGACGATGCACGCCGCCACACCCAGGAACGAGAACTTGTAATTCTTCATCACAATGCCGAAGAGCCTGAGCAGAGTGCTGCGCTTGTTCACGCCCGTGGTATCGACCACGACATTGCGGTTGTGGGGACCTCCTGGCATTCTCATGATTGTACCTCCTTTCTGTCGCTTTGGGGTTTGTCAAAATCGCCTCCGGCTTCTTCCTGAATGGCGCAGATCTCCTGATAAATAGAACAGGACTTGAGCAGATTATCATGGGTGTCAAAACCCACGACCTTGCCGTTATCGAGCACGAGGATGCGGTCACAGTCCTTGATGCTGCTGATGCGTTGAGTGATGATGAGTTTAGTCATTTCGGGAAGACTCTCGCGCAATGCGGCACGGATGCGTGCGTCGGTGGTATTGTCACATGCGCTAGTGCTGTCGTCCAGCACCATCACTTTGGGACGTTTTAATAGGGCTCGGGCGATGCACAAGCGTTGACGCTGACCGCCTGACACGTTGGCGCCGCCTTGTTCGATGTGAGTGTTGTAGCCATCGGGCATCTCTCTGATGAACTCGTCGGCACAGGCTACCCGGCAAGCTTCTTGGCATTGCTCAAGGGTAGCATTTTCATCGCCCCAGCGCAGGTTGTCAAGGACACTACCGGAAAACAGAACGTTTTTCTGTAAAACCACGGCGACATTATTGCGCAAACTCTCTAAGTCATAGGTGCGTACGTCCTTGCCGCCGACCATGACACTGCCTTTAGAAACATCATACAGGCGGCTTACCAGATTAATGAGCGAAGACTTTCCGCTACCGGTACCGCCTATCACGCCAATGGACTCGCCACTGTTGATGTGCAGGTCGATGTTGTTCAAAGCATATTCGCCGCTACCGCCCTTGTAGGCGAAGTAAACTTTATTGAAATCGATGCGGCCATTGGGGATTACGGTGTCGGCATCCTCGGGGTTATCGATGTCGGGCTCCTCGTTGATGACCTGTGCCACACGCTGCCCGCTGGCAAGGCTTTGGGTGATAGTCACAAATATCATGCTCAACATCATCAGCGAGGAGAGGATGGTCATGACATAAGTAAACAACGAGGTTAACTGGCCAGTGGTGAGGCTGCCACCCACAACAAACTGGGCTCCGAACCACGAAATGGCGATAATACAGCCGTAAACCACCATATTCATAACTGGTCCATTGAGTGCCATCAGGCTCTCGGCCTTGACGTTGAGGTCATACAGTCGCTTGGCGGCTTGCCAAAACTTGCTTTTCTCGTAGTCTTCACGCACAAAAGCCTTGACGACCCTGATGCCGGATACATTTTCCTGGACTACCGAGTTAAGAACGTCATACTGCTTGAACACCAACGCGAACATCTTGGAGACTTTGGTGATGATGATTGCCAAAATGACACCTAACACAACGCTGGCTACAATGAAAATCAAACTCAACTGTGGGCTAATAACGAAACACATCACAATGCTCGATAACAGGTTGAATGGTGCGCGCACCGAGGTACGGATAATCTGTTGATAGGCATTTTGCAGGTTAGTCACGTCGGTTGTCATGCGGGTAACCAGGCCCGAAGTGCTGTACTTGTCGATGTCGCTGAAGGCGAACCTCTGGATGTTTTTGTACATGGCATCACGCAGGTTGCAAGCAAAGCCCGATGACGCATAGGAAGCATATTTACCGGCCATGATTGCCGCAATCATGCTCAGGAACGCCATGACAAGCATGATTGCGCCATACTTGTAAACGCTAGGCATGTGTCCTGCACTGATGCCATAGTCGATGAGCTTGGCGGTCACAAAAGGGATGAGGACGTCAAGCACGACTTCAAGCATGATGAAAACAGGCGTCAACAGTGATGCCGTCTTATACTGCTTGACTTGTTTGAGCAGGGTTTTTAGCATAATATATTTGAATTTTGATATTTTTCTAATTTACAAAGTTACAAAAACTTCTCATTATATAATATAAGGTGTAAAAACAAAAGTTATCAACAATAAGAAGGAAAATTGCACGAATTTTGGTCACAATGAAAGCAATTAATGGCCAATTATCGTATATAAATAATTACATTAAGTATACCATTATAAATAATTAAATATCAAATAAATAATAATGATATAATAATGATTTTTTAGTAGTTTTTTCATTTAATTAGGCGATGATGGTTACACTTTTAATTTAATTATCCAAGAATTTGTGTTTATTACTTCAATAATTAATTTAAATAATATAGTTTATGTTACTATAAATAAAGTAATTATCAAGTTCAAATAATTGCATTGCAGTTTTTATCATTTTTTCTATTCGTTTTTATTGAGATGATTTAAGGTATCTGGCTAATGGATGACTAAATTTAATAAATTATGGATCGTATCAATAAATTATTTGATTGTTAACTGCCTGAGATTTGAAAATTTGAGAAGGGATTTGATATTATACACATATAAGTGATTTTTTTGGGCAAAATAAACAACTTTCTGTGACTCAATGGTTTCGATTCTGTTTTCTTCTTTTAAAAAGATAAATATTGATATTATGTAAAATAAAGTATCGCTATTTTCGCCATTTGCTGTCCCCCATCAATAAGACAGGCAAATTGAGGTAGTATTACTTCTTTTTGCGTTTTTGAGTGGATTTGTAGATTGCCTTGCGCAGTCGTTTAGATATTTCGGCTTCTTCATCAGCAAGGTCATCGAGTCCAATCTTCTCATAGATTGCTTGTAACTTTTCGTGGGGCTCTGGACGTTTCTTGTCAGCCTTTGCTGCGCGTTTAAAGCATTTTATCGCTTCAGGAATATCACGCTGTTGATACTTTAGGTCTCCTAGTAATAAGTGGGCTTCATAGGTGTTCTTATCTACTTCTAATGCATGATTAATCTCTTGTTCAGCCACATCCGGCTGATCCAATGCAAGCATCAAGCGTGCTTTTCCCAACATGGCAGGCACGCAGTCAGGCATAATGCGCAGTGCTTTGTTATAGTTGGCTAATGCTGAACGAATTGCTATGTCATCATGGCGCATTCCATAAGCTTCACTACCCTCACCCACTACCCCATCCATGGCTAAAGCTTGGTCACCCATAGCAGCATATTCTAATGCTAAATCGCGTAGCATTTTTTGTTGACTGTCAATCACTTCCTGCAAACGTTCTATGGTGCGGAGCTGTTTCTTGAATTTGTTTAATTTGTTGACAATCAATCGCTTTACTGCTTCATTCTGGATATTATCCTTGATTTTCATGGCCTCGGTGAAGCAACGCACACATTCATCAAACTCATGGTGATCAAATGCATGTACCGCCCTGCGATAAAGCAAGTTAGCACGTTCTTGTTCCATCGCCTCATTGATGATTTGTCGGTTATTGAATTGCCGGCTGAACTCCACAACTGCCATATTGACAATGATATCGCGATCGCTTAGTGGTTTGAGCAGTGTGATGCCCTCCAAGGAAGTACAACGCGAGAGCGCCACGTAGGTCTGTCCACCTGTGAAAGCGCCGCCTGCAAAGTCGAGTACCACATGATTGAATGTGAGGCCTTGACTCTTGTGGACCGTAAGTGCCCATGCAGGTTTGAGCGGTACTTGTGTGAAAGTTCCAAGCACCTTCTCCTCCACTTTTTTCTCCTTCTCATTATAGGTGTACTGCATGTTTTCCCAGATTTCGGGCAGTACTTCCATTTCGTCACCACTCTCTAAAGCAACAAACACACGGTCATTGGTCAAATGCGTAACCTTCCCGATTGTGCCGTTACACCAACGTCCTTCCTTATCATTGCGGATGAAAATGACCTGTGCTCCTTCCTTGAGAACCAGCAAGCGAGCCGTGGGAAGGCTATTCTCGGGGAAATCGCCTTCGGTCATACCTTCATAGACAAATTCAGGCGTCTTCAACGCTAGCATGTGTTCATCGTTGATGCTATCTACAGTGTCACGGCGCGTAGCTAGCGTAATGGCTAATTCATTGCCATTAACTTCCTGATAGTTGGGATTGTAACGCAAATTAAGACGCGTGATGTCGGCTGCTGATGCGCGGTTGATGCGAACGCGGTCAAGCAGTGAGATGAAATCATTATCGCTTTGGCGATAAATCTTGCGCAACTCTATTGCTACCAGGTTAATCTGGTCGAAAGCACGTGCGTTAAAGAAAAAGAAATTCTTGTAGTATCGACGTAGGATGTCGCGCATGTCATGAGTCACGACTGGCTCCAATTGGAAAATGTCACCCACGAGTAACAATTGTTTACCCCCAAATGGTTCTCTCATGTTGCCCGAATAGACCCTTAATACCCGATCAACAAAATCGATGATATCGGACCGTACCATTGAAATCTCATCAATGATGATGAGTTCCAATTCACGGATGAGTTTCACCTTATCCTTAGTATAACGCAGCATTTTACGCAATCGCGATACGTTGGCGATATCAGGATCGTCGGGCAGTAACGGCTTGAAAGGAATCTTGAAAAACGAGTGCAACGTTTGGCCACCCACATTGACAGCGGCGATACCAGTTGGAGCTAGTACCACCGTCTTTTTCTTAGTGTTTGATCGAATGTATTTTAGAAACGTGCTCTTGCCCGTTCCCGCCTTGCCGGTAAGGAACACCGAGCGGTGGGTCTTCTGGATTACACCCCAAGCGTCCTGGAACTCAGGATTGTCAAGGTCAATATGCTGCAGTTCGTCGGCCACGTTTCCCTCTCAACAATAGGCAAGTAACTACTTGCCAGACAAGACTGTTAGTCGAGTTTCAATACAGCCAAGAAAGCCTTTTGCGGCACTTGCACAGTGCCGATCTGCTTCATGCGCTTCTTACCTGCCTTTTGTTTCTCGAGCAGTTTGCGCTTGCGGCTCACGTCACCGCCATAGCACTTGGCAGTCACGTCCTTACGCACCTGTTTCACAGTCTCGCGAGCAATGATCTTGGCGCCGATGGCAGCCTGGATGGCGATGTCATACTGCTGGCGCGGAATCAGCTCCTTGAGTTTCTCGCACATGCGGCGTCCAAGTGTAACCGCATTGTCAACATGGGTCAGCGTGCTCAAGGCATCAACTGGCTGGCCGTTGAGCAGGATATCGAGCTTGATGAGCTTCGAGTCACGGTAGCCGTTGATAAAGTAGTCAAACGAGGCATAACCCTTGCTGATGCTCTTGAGTTTGTCATAGAAGTCAATGACAATTTCTCCCAACGGAATATCAAAAGTCAACTCCATGCGGTTGCCTGAAATGTATTCCTGATTGGACAACTCGCCGCGCTTCGACAGGCACAGGGTAATGATTGGGCCCATGAATTCGCTAAGGGTGATGATTGACGCGCGGATGTATGGTTCCTCAATCTTCTCAATAACTGCAATATCGGGCAAACCTGCCGGGTTATGCACCTCGGTCATGTTGCCTTTTTTGTCATACACCTTATAGGACACGTTGGGAACCGTGGTGATGACCTCCATATTGAATTCACGGCTCAAGCGCTCTTGCACAATCTCCATGTGAAGCAGGCCCAGAAAACCGCAGCGGAAACCGAAGCCTAACGCTACTGATGACTCAGGTGTGAACGTCAATGCGGCATCATTGAGCTGTAACTTCTCAAGTGAAGCGCGCAAGTTCTCGAAATCTTCAGGATCAATAGGATAAACACCTGCGAACACCATCGGTTTTACCTCCTGGAAGCCCTCGATTGCGCTCTCACACGGCTGCTGCACATGGGTAATGGTATCACCCACCCTCACCTCGACAGAATTCTTGATGCCTGAGATGATATAGCCTACATTGCCCGTCGTGAGGCGGTCACATGGCTGCTGTTGCAGCTTGAGCACACCCAACTCGTCCACATTATACTCTTTACCAGTGTTGACAAACTTCACAAAGTCACCCTTGGCAATCGAGCCGTTCAAAATCTTGAAATAGACGATAATGCCGCGGAACGAGTTGAACACCGAGTCAAAAATCAATGCCTGAAGCGGAGCGTCAGGATTGCCCTCTGGAGCAGGAATGCGGTCAACGATGGCATCAAGGATGGCCGGTACACCCACACCTGTGCGCGCGCTGCAGCGGATGATATCGCTCGGGTCACAACCCAGCAACTCCACAATTTCGTCCTCTACCTCGTCAGGATGGGCACTATCCATATCAATTTTGTTGATAACGGGGATGATTTCCAATCCGTTATCAATCGCCATATATAGATTGCTAATAGTCTGTGCCTGAACGCCCTGGGTGGCATCCACAACAAGAAGTGCGCCTTCACAGGCTGCTATCGAGCGCGAGACCTCATAGGAGAAGTCCACGTGTCCCGGAGTGTCAATCAGGTTGAGCGTATATTTCGTGCCGTCTTTCATGTAATCCATCTGGATAGCGTGGCTCTTGATAGTAATACCGCGCTCACGCTCCAGATCCATGTCGTCCAGCACCTGGGCCTGCATATCCTTGCCAGCCACGGTGTTAGTTACTTCCAACAGGCGGTCGGCGAGTGTGCTCTTGCCGTGGTCGATGTGCGCCACGATGCAGAAGTTGCGTATTGTCTTCATTTTGTTGTCTTTATTTTGGAATGCAAAATTAATGAAAAACCCACAAACGGCAAAATGGCGCTGTAATTATTAGATTTATCTATGGGTGCATATACGCCATAAAGCGATTCCGCCTTTTTGATATGTTTTTTCGTAATAATCAGATTATCAACACAAAAAATAATTCTATTCTTTATGACAGGGGGGAGCGGAAGTGTTAACGAAGCGTTAAAAGCAATTATTAGGCCATTCGCAGCAAAGATAATGAAGTGACCTCAAGTAGTCAAGACCTAAAAGCGAGAGCCTATAAACTTAAGAGACAGTGTCTTTATATTGAGAGTACTTTTTGTGTATTCGGTACTTTTTTATATTTTTGTGGGCAATAAACCAAATCTTATAAGTAATAATGAAAAAGATTGTGACCCTATGGTTGATAATGTTGGCAGTTGCCAGCAGTATGAGCGCTGCCACTGTGGAACAGCTTCGTGTGCCTGACACGACAGGGCTGCGAGTGAATGATCAGGAATGGGAAGCACTGAGTTTCCTGTATCGGTACATGCCGCTTGCCGATATTACCGATTACACGACCGACTTCCACCTACAGAATGTGAGGGCAACTTTTGAAGCACGCCAGCAGATGCCGTGGGGAACAACCGTTCCTGAATTGCTGTTCAACCATTTCGTGCTGCCCCTGCGCGTGAACAACGAGGCGCTTGACATGTCGCGCCCCGTGTTCTTCAAGGAACTTAAGGAGCGTGTTAAGGGCATGAGCATGGAACAAGCCATTCTTGAGGTAAACCACTGGTGTCACGAGCATGTGACCTATCAGCCCAGCGATTCTCGCACGCTGTCCCCGCTGGCCTGCATGAAAACCGCCATCGGGCGCTGTGGTGAGGAATCGACGTTTACTGTTGCCGCCTTGCGCTCCATAGGTATCCCCGCCCGTCAAGTCTATACCCCTCGTTGGGCACATACCGACGACAACCACGCGTGGGTCGAGGCTTGGGCTGACGGTAAGTGGCATTTTATGGGCGCATGTGAGCCCGAGGCCGTACTGGACCTTGGCTGGTTCAATTCCCCTGCATCGCGGGCGCTGCTGATGCACACCCGCGCATTTGGCAACTACAATGGCCCCGAGGAGGTGATGTCTCGTACCCGTAATTTCACCGAAATCAACCTCATTGGCAACTATGCCGTCACAGCCTCAACCAAAGTGAGAGTGCTTGACCAACAGGGAAATCCAGTCAAGGGAGCCACTGTTCAGTTCCGTATCTATAACTATGGCGAGTTCTACCCCGCCGCTACCAAGTTTACCGATAATAAAGGTGTTGCCTCGCTGACTGCCGGTAAGGGCGATATGCTGGTGTGGGCCAGCAAAGATGGCTGGTACGGGTACCGCAAAGTGACCTTTGGTAAAGACGGCAAGGTTGATGTGACGCTCAACCGCAGCACCAGCAAGAAGACTAGCCCCACATATGATGAAATCGATATCGTGCCACCTGTTGAGCATGTCATCATGCCCAAAGTGACTCCCGAAATGGCAGCCGCTAATAAGGCGCGCTTTGCTCGTGAGGACTCTATCCGTAAGGCTTATGAGGCGACGTTCCTTACCCCTGAGCAAGCCCAAACGCTGTTTCCTAGCGCAGCCGAATACCTTGTTAAGGCTCGCGGCAACTGGGAAACCATCTTAGAGTTTGTGAAGCACCATCCCTATGATCCTAATCGAGCCTTAGCGGTGCTTAAGGGCTTGAACGACAAGGACATGAGGGATGTGTCAATGGCAGTGCTTGAAGATGCATATAATGCTCGTAGCAGCCAGGTGGGACAACGTGTAGAGTATGAGATGATTACCTCGCCGTTTAAGATGGAGTTGCAAGATGCCTTTGACGCGGCAACGGCTGACAGGTTCCGCCATGACCCGGCACAATTGGTGACATGGGTGCGTGACAACATAGAGTTGCGCCCCGAGGAGAACGCCTTGCACATTGCCCAAACACCGATGGGCGTGTGGCGCTCACGAGTGACAGATGAACGTGGCCGCAACATTTTCTTTGTCGATTTAGCCCGTTCACTAGACATCGAGTCTCGTATGGATCCCGTCACGGGAAAGGTGCAATACCGTACTTCTGGAGCCGAATGGCAAGACGTGAACTTTGAGGCGGTTGAGCAGCAGAATGCTGCCACGGGCACACTAAAGTTGCGTTATACCCCCACCCCAACGCTCGATGATCCCAAGTATTACCACCACTTCTCGCTATCACGCATCCTTGACGACGGCACGACTCAGCTGCTTAACTATGACGAAGGCGACTCTGGGCTTGAGGAAGGCTCATCGTGGAGTAACACGTTCCAGAACGGCACAACCCTTGATGCCGGTACCTATATGCTCACTAGCGGCACTCGTGCTGCCAGTGGTAAAGTTCTAGCCGTTAACCGCATTTTCACCATTGAGCCAGGTCAAACGACGACCATTAACCTGACGATGCGCCAAAGTGATGACATTGTGGCAGTCATCGGCAACTTTAACAGTGAATCCAAATTTGTCTTGCTTGACAATGAACTGAAACCTGTTGTTGGAGACGATGTGAGCATTCTGTCGCAGACAGGCCGTGGCTACTTCATCGTTGGCTTGCTGGGTGTGGGCCAGGAACCCACCAATCACGCGATGCGCGACATTGCCAAGATGAATGGTGCCATTGACAAATGGGGACGGCCCATGGTATTGCTGTTTGAAAATGAACAGGAAGCGCAAAAGTACCGTCAGGAGAACTTTGGCACGCTGCCTAAGAACATCATCTACGGCATTGACCGTGACGGTAGCATCCGCCTCCAGATTGCTCAAGAGATGAAACTGCAGACCGAGACACAGCTGCCTATCTTCATTCTCGCCGACACATTTAACCGCGTGCTGTTCTGTTCCCAAGGTTACACCATAGGATTGGGCGAGCAGCTAAACAAGGTCATTAAAAACCTGGATAAATAAAGTAAAGTGGTGAAGCGATCAGTTTCACCACTTTAAGTTTAAGATAAACAGTTTCTTGTTTAAAGGAGAGCGTCGATTTTAGCGGCAAGGGCGTCGCGGGTAATCGTGCCCACGTGCTTATCCACCATCTGTCCGTCCTTAAAGAACAGCAGCGTGGGGATGTTGCGGATACCATACTCCACACCCAGGTCGGTATCGTCATCCACATTGTATTTGCCGATAATAGCGCGACCCTCATAGGCTGTAGCCAGTTCCTCGATAATGGGAGCGATGCTGCGGCAGGGACCACACCAAGGAGCCCAGAAGTCAATCACCACGGGCTTGCCCTCTTCCAATAAACTCTTGTAGTTCTCGTCGTTAATTACAGTAGCCATGTTTTCTTACTTGTTGTTTGGTTGATAATTATTGTGATTAATTGCTTATATTGCAAATTTGATACCATCTGGCAAATTGTCATATCTTGGCATTTATCATGAACTTGATGCCTGCCTCGCGCAAAGCATCCAGCAAGTGCTTATCTACAGCGATTGGCCTCTTAGAGCGTAACATGACATAGTTACCGCCAACGTGATCCTTCATGCGGAAATACAGGTCACATCTGTTATCCCCATCGGCGTCTAGGTTGGGTTTTAAGAAGTCAACTCGTTGCAGGTCACTATCATTGAGGCTGATAATCAAATTCTTGACCATCTTCCCCTTGAGGTTCTCTAATAAATCAATAGTGCGCACGTTGAAACGAACATTGTCACCATAGCCTTTCTCATAAGCGCCAGTGACCACGATAGCCAAACCGAGTACACCATACTTTTGGTAATCGACGAATTTATTACCAAATAGCATGAATTCAAACGAGCCGGAATAGTCCTCTATCTTCAAGATGCCAAACTGACCACCCTTTTTGCCTATGCGCGTTTGGAAATCAACGACCAGACCGCCCATTACGAGTTCTCGGTCCAAATCCTTTGACTTGTTCTTTACCTCGGCCAATGGTGTGTTGCAGCCATAGGTCACCTCCATATAGTAGGGGTCAAGCGGATGAGCTGACAGATACATACCCACTAACTCTCGCTCCCGGTTCAGCCTTTCCAGCTGTGACCATGGTTCAGCATGAGGTATAGTGGGCGTCGCAACTTCCACTTCCTCGGACGCGCCAAACAGAGACTGCTGCATCTCCTGTTTACTTGCCTGGAATCGTTGGCCAAAACGCATCAAAGTCTCGCTGAAAGCCTCGTTGCGAGGATTGACCTCGAAAAAGTCCTCACGCTTGATTTCCTTGAAATCATCAAATGCGCCAGCCAGGGCCATTGATTCAAGTGCTTTGCGGTTGCATGCTCCCTGATTGATACGCTGCACAAAGTCAAAGATGTCCTTATAGGCACCATTCTTGTCGCGTTCCTCGACGATGGAGTCCACGCAGCTCACGCCCACGCCCTTGATGCCGGCAAGGCCGAAGCGGATGCGTCCATCCTTGGTGGCGCTGAAGTTACGGTAGCTCTCGTTGATGTTGGGGCCGAGCACCTCGATACCCATGGCCCGGCACTCATCCATGTATCTGGAGAGCTTGTCCACATCATTGAGGTTGCTGCTCAGCACGGCAGCCATGTACTCGCTGGGATAGTTGGCCTTGAGGTAGGCCGTCTGGTAAGCTACCCAGCTGTAGCACGTCGCATGAGACTTGTTGAATGCATAGGAAGCAAACTTTTTCCAGTCTTCCCAAATCTTGTTGAGCACCTTCTTGTCATGCCCGTTTTTCTCGCCGCCCTCATAGAACAGAGCTTCCAACTCGTTCATCTTCTCGATTTGCTTCTTACCCATCGCCTTGCGCAATGTGTCGCTCTGGCCACGGGTAAAGCCTGCCAACTGCCTTGACAGCAGCATGACTTGCTCCTGATAGACAGTAATACCGTAAGTCTCCTTGAGGTACTTTTCCATGCAAGGGATATCATATTCGATGGGTTCCCTACCCTGCTTGCGGTTGATGAACTGAGGGATATAGTCCATGGGGCCCGGACGGTAAAGGGCGTTCATGGCAATTAGATCCTCGAAACAGGTGGGATGCAATTCGATGAGGTACTTTTGCATGCCTGCTGACTCAAACTGGAAAGTTCCAGATGTCATGCCCTTGCAGTATAATTCATAGGTCTTGGGGTCATCGATGGGAATCTTCTCAATGTCGATATCAATGCCATGGTTGAGTTTGATGTTGGCCAAGGCTTCCTTGATGATAGACAGGTTCTTGAGCCCCAGAAAGTCCATTTTAATCAATCCGGTGCTCTCAATGACGCCGCCTTCATATTGGGTAACAATGATGTTCTCGCCATCGTTGTCGGTCGCGGTGCTCACGGGCACCCAGTCGGTGATGTCGTCGCGCCCGATAATCACGCCACAGGCATGAACTCCGGTACTGCGGATGCTGCCTTCAAGTTTCTCGGCAAAACGGATAGTCTCGGCCACGCGCGGGTCTTCGCTCTCCATTTCCTTCTCGAAGTCAGGGAAACACTTCAGGCAGTTGCTCACGGTGATTTTATATTTCTTTCCAGGTTTTTCCTCGGGCATTTCATTGGGACTCGAGGGAATGAATTTAGCCAGTCGGTTACTCTCAGCTAAGGGCAGGTCCTCAACACGAGCCACATCCTTGATGGCACTTTTGGCGGCCATCGTGCCATAGGTTACAATGTGGGCCACCTTCTCGGCACCATACTTCTCGGTCACATAGTTTAACACCGCCGCGCGTCCATCGTCATCAAAGTCAGTGTCGATATCGGGCAATGAGATGCGGTCAGGGTTCAGGAAGCGCTCAAACAGCAGGTCATATTTCAACGGGTCAATCTTGGTGATACCTAGGCAATAGGCCACAGCCGATCCGGCCGCCGATCCACGGCCAGGTCCCACCGAACAGCCCAATTTTGGAGCCATGCCGATGTAGTCCTGCACAATGAGGAAATAACCAGGGAATCCCATATTCTTGATGGTTTCGAGCTCAAAGTCAAGCCTTTCGCGCTGTTCCTCGGTGAGTTCGGGCCAACGTTCCTTGGCACCCTCATAGACGAGGTAGCGCAGGTAGTCGTCCTCATTATCAAAGCCGGCGGGCAGCGGGAAATCGGGCAGAATGGGTCCATGGTCGATGCTGTAAATCTCCACTTTGTCCAAAATCTCGTTGGTGTTCTGCAAAGCTTCAGGGATATCGCCGAACACTCCATTCATCTCCTCCTGGGTCTTGAACCACTCCTGCTTGCTGTAGAGCATCACGTTGTCATCAGTGAGTTTCTTGCCGGTTGAGAGGCATATTAAGCGCTCGTGGGCGTCGGCATCGGCCTCGTTGACAAAGTGGGAGTCGTTGGTACAGATGAGTTTTACATCCAATTCGCGGGCAAACTGTATCAATGCATCATTAACAAGACACTGCTTCTCGTAGGTCTCATGGTTGGCCCGCGCCACAGTGGCTTTGTGGCGCTGCAATTCCAGATAGTAGTCATCGCCAAACACGCTCTTGAACCACTTGATCGTCTCTCGTGCCTGGTTCATCTGTCCGCTCATGATTAACTGAGGCACTTCACCACCTAAACAAGCAGAACAGCAGATGATGCCCTCGTGATACTTCTCGAGCTCATTGTGATCGGTGCGGGGGTGCATGTACTTGCCCTCGGTCCACGCATGTGAAACGATTTTAATCAGGTTCTTGTAACCCTGCAGGTTCTTGGCCAACAAGATGAGATGGTTGCCGTAGTCACGCTTGTCGGTATGGGTGAACCGGGACTGGTTGGCAACATAGACTTCGCAGCCGAAAATCGGCTTGAACTTCTCATCGTCGGTTCGTTTCTTGTTAAGCTTTCCTACATAGTCATGGAACTCCTTGATGCCAAACATGTTGCCATGATCGGTCAAAGCCATGCCACGCATGCCGTCGGCTATGGCCTTGTCAACCAAGTCCTTAATGGGCGCCATTCCGTCAAGAATGGAGTATTGTGAATGCACGTGCAGGTGCACAAAAGGTATCATAATGCTCTCCTTTGGTTTTTGAATTAGATGTGGAGTGTAAAATTACTCCAATTTTCCCACCTGCAAAAATAAAGTTATTAACAAGTCTAGAACTGACTCATGGTACATCACTTTACTCGGTTGGAATTCTGCCGAAAAACATCTGATAACTCATGCCGTCATAGTCCCAACTTTGACATGGCACGTGATTCTCTAATTGGCATGAGTTGGAATCCTTGTTGCGGATTACTGTGTATGCGTCAAAATAAACAGCCTCATTTCCAGCTAGTTTGAATTTTTCGTCCGAGTTAAAAGCGTCAGCGATGACTTGTGCCTCATCAGGCAAGAGTGCCTGGATCAAATGGGGATTGCTGCAATGAGTCAAGTACTTTGACAACATGCTGGGCAATACATACTGGTCGTTGCTCACCAGTGGAGTCACCTGGTTGCGAAGGTAAATCCATAGGATGGGGGCTAAACGTGAATTGGCATACTTCTTATCGATTTCAAATGCCTGTTTCAGGCTGATTAGCCCTGTCTTGGATGTGAGGGCTTCATCCATCATTTGATGTTGGGCCTTCCAAACGTCCTGCCTGTATCCGTACATTGGCACATAAACGAGCATCGTGCAACATGCCGCAAGACAAGCGATCCCGATTTTCAGAGCCTTGTTGCTGATTAAACGGTGATACAGTTGAAGCAACAGAATGGCACTGAACAGAGAAATGCAAGTAAGCTGCCAGGCCATGGTATAGGCGACAAAGATGGCAAATAATAGATTCACCACGATTGACACTACGATGACGATATTGCTCTTGATGATATCAAGGACGATAGCGGGACGGATAAACGATGTCGCTACCATCAAGATGAGTGTTAATGAGAACACAGGTATTTTGAGCAAATCGGCAATGACGTGCCAACGGATAACGTGGCCCAGTTGGTCAGAACGTACAAAATTAGCTGGAGCGAAAGCGCATAAGGCGGTGCCGATTAGATATGCGGCTATCAGGACAAATGCGGCTCTTGGCAACTTCTTATAATGAATGATGGCATAAACGATTAGCCCTGCCGAGATGCCAATAGAGAAACTCTCCTGCATGGATCCTGTCAGCAAGCTGAAAAGAGTAATCAATAAAGTCGTTATGAGCGGTATTGACTTGTCTTTATTGCGACACAACCAGTTGAACAGCAACAGCACCACCATGTTGGCAGCGCCAGACCACATGTAATTGACCGCACTGGAAACAGCACCGGTAAACATGCGTAACGCATTGGGCATCAATAGCCATAGTACACTGAAGGCGATGACGAGGTTGGCGAGAGACAGTTTTTCTTTGCCAAAGGCGAGCATCGAGAAACTCAAGAACAAGATAGCCCATACCAGAGAATTGATGATGACAAAGAAGCCCTCGGTTTTGGTGCCGCAGAACCATTGGGTGATGGTGTGTACAACAAATCGGCCGTTATACTTCATGTAGCAGGCCGCTTGGGACTTCACCGCGTCCAAAAATGAGGTGACAGGACGGTCATGGATGATGATTTGGTTGCCGTCATCGTCAAGCGCAAACTCGCTGATCGTGCTAAAAGCGAAATCATCAGTGTTAATAATCAGCCATTGGTCTTGCAGGTAAAATAATACAACGCTCAGCAAGACAAAGGGCAATACCCCATTCTTGAAATATTTTATGATCGACTCTTTCATTGTTGCTAAAAAGCTATGATGACTTGTAACCTAAAGAAGTGATCCACAACCGCTGGAGTGTATGCAACACTTTATGAAAGGCTTGGTATTGTCAGCGGACGCGGAAGGTGACAAAGCGGTTATAGGCATAATTGGCGAGGGTGTAGGCAACCATGGCGACAATCATGACAATGTTTTGACCGGCCTTCTGCATGGGGAAGAATGGGATGATATCATCGGGGAGATTCTTCCATCCTAAGCCTTCAAGCAGGATCCAGCTGACACAGAGCTGCAAAGCGAGACAAATGAGGAAACCGCAAACAAAGAGGAATAGCTCACGCCTGAAGTCGTTTTTGGTCTTGAAAACCCAGTTACGGTTCCACAAGAAGCTGTTAATCACACCAAAGATATAGCCTACCACGTTTGAAATACCGTAGGACAACCCTAGCCTAGTGTTCAGCAAATAGAAGACGACAAGCGTGATGAGCGTGTTGAGCACGCCAATCACTCCATACTTGAGCAGTTGTATGCCCGTTTGACGGGCTTCGGCTTTGTCAATCTTCATTGCGTGGCAAAATTAGATAATTTTAACGAATTAAACAAGCATTTTAGTTTTTGTTTTTGCCTTAACTGGTAGGGGAAACAGTAAGTCCTAGGTCACAGAGACCTTGTAGTGTGTCACTTCCGGCCATGGTTTGCCATATGACCACTCGGCTTGCTTGCGAGGGTGATATGCCCTTTGCTAAAGAAGCAGATACTTGGTAAAGTGCCCCAAATCCGCCACCAGTCCAGTTACCGTACTCATCGGCAAGAGCCATGTTCACTTGTTGCCGCTGTACTGTCGAGTCAGCACCAAAAATGTCTATTGCCAACGATAGATTGCGATAGGAATAACTGTTGTTGTGACGCACGGTCAGTTTCAAATCATAGGTCAGCGTCGAGTCGTCATACTCAGGAATAAATGCCAATGGGAAGGACTGTTGCCACCCTGATGACGGTAAATGCACAAATCGGGCATGGGCCATGACCGGTTTTCGTGTGCAACTGGCCATGATAAGCATTGCGGAGGCAACGAATACTATCATTGCCACCGCTTTGCTGTTAATTCTCATGAGGCGATTACTCGCCAGAGGCGTTATTTTGCTTGTTATGCCCATTGTCTTTGGGGGACGGCTTGTCGCCATTAGGCTTTTGTGGCCTGAAAGTTTTTTTCTCCATGCGTTGAGGCTTGCCCTGGCGCTGTTTGCGCTCTGGTTTGCCGTTAGCATTTTCTCCGTCACCATTCCTGATGGGCTTTTCTTGTTTGCCGTTCTTCTCGGCCTTGTTGCCACCATTCCCGGCTTGCTTGTCACCGCTTTTTTTCTTCTTTTTCTTCTTCTTTTTGTCAAAGCGGTTGATAGCATCCTGATTGAGCAAGTCTCCAAATGGCGATGAGCCCTTCTTGCCATCATCGTCCTTGAGGGTGTCGGGCTTGACGCCGTTTTTATTCAAGGCAATGATCTCGAAGGCTTGGGCTGCTGTCAGTGTGACCGTATTGACAGGAGCATTGCGCTCGGTGGAATAAATAATCTCACGCTTTAAGGCGTCGGCCTTGAAGAAGTAGTAGATTGCATCTTTGGTTTCGAGATGCACATCCTTGGGCGGCAACTGGCGTATTGCCTCAACGTAGGTGTTCACCTCAAAGTTGATACAGCACTTGAGCTTAGCGCATTGTCCCGCCAAATTCTGGGGATTGAGCGAGATGTCCTGGAATCGGGCGGCACTAGTAGCTACAGACACGAATCCCGACATCCAAGTGGCGCAACATAATGGGCGTCCACAAGGCCCGATGCCACCAATGCGACCAGCTTCCTGGCGAGCGCCAATCTGCTTCATCTCCACCCTGATCTTGAACACATCGGCAAGCACCTTGATGAGTTGACGGAAATCCACACGCTCATCGGCAATATAATAGAATATCGCTTTATTGCCGTCGCCCTGGTACTCCACGTCACCGATTTTCATCTTCAGGCCCAAGTCCACAGCAATCTTGCGAGAACGTATCATCGTGTCCTCCTCGCGCGCTTTGGCTTGCTCATAGCGCTCCATGTCAGAGGGCTTAGCCTTGCGGAAGACGCGCAGTATCTCGGCATCTTTGCGCAGGTTCACGCGCTTCATTTGGTTCTTGACTAAACGTCCCATGAGCCCCACGCGGCCGATGTCATGACCCGGGTTAGCCTCAACGGCCACCCAGTCACCACGCTTGAGGGGGATGTGGGTGCTGTTGCGGTAAAAACCACGACGGGTGTTCTTGAAGAGCACCTCGACAATCTCAAAGTCATTGTCGGGCACATCTTCTAGCCAGTTGGTGCTGGTGAGGTTGCAGCGGCCCACGTCGTTACAGCAGCCACCATTGCAACTGCATGAATCGGGTTTTACACCCGAGCCACCGCTGTCAGGCACAGTTGGTTGAAAATTGTTTTTCTCGTCCATTGTGGAAGACAGACATTATTTTGCGTAGCTGACGGCACGTGTCTCGCGGATGACGGTGATGCGCACCTGGCCCGGATAGGTCATCTCATCCTGAATCTTCTGAGCGATCTCGTTGGAGAGCTTTTCGGTCTCAGCATCGCTGATCTTGTCGGCGCCTACAATCACGCGCAGCTCGCGACCAGCCTGGATGGCATAGGTCTTAACCACACCAGGATAAGACAGCGCTAATTTCTCCAAATCATTCAATCGCTTGATATAGGCCTCAACAATCTCGCGGCGGGCACCGGGACGTGCGCCACTAATGGCATCGCATACCTGAACAATGGGCGCATACAGGCTAGTGGCCTCTTCCTCATCGTGGTGGGCACCGATTGCGTTACAAATGTCGGCTTTTTCCTTATACTTCTCAGCCAACTTCATACCCAACTGTGCGTGCGGCAACTCGGGCTCATCATCGGGCACCTTGCCAATATCGTGTAACAGACCTGCACGGCGGGCCTTCTTGGGATTCAAGCCCAGCTCACTGGCCATGATGGCGCAAAGGTTGGCAGTTTCGCGGGAGTGTTGCAACAAGTTCTGGCCGTAGCTAGAACGATATTTCATCTTACCGATCAATCTGATAAGCTCGGGATGCAAGCCATGGACACCCATGTCAATAGCAGTGCGTTTACCGGTCTCAATCACCTCTTCCTCGACTTGACGACGCACTTTGGCAACAACCTCCTCGATGCGGGCGGGATGGATGCGACCGTCGCTCACCAGCTGGTGGAGCGCCAAACGCGCGATTTCGCGGCGCACAGGGTCAAAGCCTGAAAGCACGATGGCTTCGGGAGTGTCATCAACTACAATCTCAACGCCAGTAGCTGCTTCCAGGGCACGGATGTTGCGTCCCTCGCGACCGATAATGCGGCCTTTGATCTCGTCGTTGTCGATATGGAATACCGTCACCGCATTCTCGACAGCAGTTTCGGTTGCTACACGTTGTATGGTCTCGATGATGATGCGCTTTGCCTCCTTGTTGGCGGTCATCTTGGCATCATCCATGATGTCGTTGATGTAACTGGCGGCATTGGTTTTGGCTTCGTCCTTGAGTGACTCGATGAGTTTCTCCTTGGCTTCCTCGGCCGAGAGTCCGCTCACGTGCTCTAATGTGTCACGTACGGTCTTTTCCATCTTGTCCACCTCGAGCTTGCGCTGGTCCAGTAATGCCATCTGGTTGTCCACATTTACCTTGAGGTTGTCGAGCTCGTTGCGACGGCGCTGCAGGTCACCCTGCTGCTGGTTGAGCGTCATCTCGCGCTGCTTGAGCTTGGCTTCGCTGGTCTGAACCTTGGTCAGACGAGCATTGGCTTCTTTCTCGGCCTCACTCTTAATGGTCATACCGGCTTCCTTGCCTTTCATCACCTCGTTATTCTTGAGCACTTCGGCTTCAAGACGGGCTTTCTCCATAATTTCGTTGGCTCGTGATTTGGCGTTCTTACGAGAGAAATATAACGCCGCCACACATCCAATTACCATCGCTAGGATGGCTACAATAACAGTTATAATCGTGTTCATTAATAAATTGATAAATATATTTATAAATAAATAGCGCCACCATAGGGAGAATGCTCATCACACTGATTACCAGAGTGATTCAATTCAAAACCTAAAGTGGTGCAGGAACCTAATTTCTTAACAATATCGTCGTTGAGCCCCACTGCCATTGGCGCAGATAGGGTTATCAACGTTACTCATCGCCACTAAGCAAAGTGTCGAGTTGTTTATCTAAATCAGTCAGGAATTCATTGACCTGGCGGTTTTCACCATAAGCCTCCAAATAAAGTCGAGCGAACTGGAATGCCACTCTTGCCAACACGTCCTCGGTGGTGCCGTTAAAACGGTTCATCCACTTCTTCCATAGGGTGTTGACTAGTTCTTCAGCCTTACGATAGCTCTCCTCCTCGTCCGGATTAATGCTCAGGGCAATCGGGTTAGCTGCATCGGCAAGCTGTATCCATATTTTCACTTTATTATTGTCGGCCATAACGTTGATAGTCGTGTCAAGCGTTCAATTGTTTGATGCACCGGTCAATGTCCCGCACCATTTTGGCTACCTGTTTCTTATAGCGATCGACCACTGCCGGGTCACGAGGAACGGAATGAGCCACACGCAGGAACTCGTTGTCGATACGGAGCTGATTTAACTCCTTCTCCAACTTAGCAATTTCCAGTTCCTGCCTCTCGATGGTGCGTTCCATCTCCTTCTTCTCGCCCAGGAGCGCGACATACCGCTTGCCCAAAGCGTCCACCTTGTGCTTCAAATTTTGCAGTTTGTCTTTCATTTCCTGTGCAGGCATAGTAACCAATTTTTCTGCAAAATTACAATATTTTTCCTATCCATCACTATCATTTTACAATTAATTTTCAATTTGAATATTTTTTTTAACCCAAAAATTTGTCAGTTCAAAAAATGGCATTACCTTTGCATCCGCAAATCGGGGCATTAGCTCATCTGGTAGAGCGCAACACTGGCAGTGTTGAGGTAAGCGGTTCGAGTCCGCTATGCTCCACAACCTAAAGAATAAGCGACTGAATCTCAGTCGCTTGTTCTTTTACTCGTATCTATAGGCGTCACATTGAAGTCAGCCACCCATCCATAAATTATTACAGAATCGGTTGGTGTTTGTGTCCTATCATTTTCTTATTATTCCCATCCCTCTTATTCTTACATTAAATCCTTATATTAGGTGGGCTGTTCGAGCCTGGTATGCTGCGTGAGGAGATATTTTTCATGAAATGTGGAGGTCATCCCGAATTTTTTATGTAGGTTTGCAAAAAAATATGACATGACTGACCGGAAACTTCCTCATCCCCTAATATCAATCATTCCTGTCGTGGTGCTCATTGGCCTGCTGGCCGTGGCCATCGCGCTTTTTGGTAGTGATTCGTTGAGTGGCGGCAGCCAGATTGCCCTTATTATGGGTATGGCGGTTTGTGCGCTGATTTCCACTGTTTTCTATCATGTGCCCTGGAAGGCCTTTGAGGATCAGATGACTAAAACGATGAGCGGAATCTTTGTTACGATATTGATTCTGCTATCGGTGGGAATGCTGTCGGGATCGTGGATGGTAAGTGGTGTAGTGCCTACACTTATTTATTATGGTGTACAGATACTCTCTCCTCGCTTCTTTCTAGTGAGCGCGTGCGCCATCTGCGCGCTGGTGTCGTTGCTGTCAGGCAGCTCGTGGACAACGATTGCCACCATTGGAGTTGCATTGCTGGGCATCGGTGACGCCTTAGGCGTGAGCGAGGCATGGACAGCTGGTGCCATCATCTCAGGGGCTTATTTTGGTGACAAGATGTCACCCTTGAGTGACACAACCATTTTGGCGTCTTCGTCCACAAGGGTTGACATTTTCAAGCACATCCGTTACATGATGTATACCACTGTCCCCACGATTAGCATTGCGCTCATTATCTTCCTTATTGCGGGTTTTGGCAGGGGCGGCGAAGGCGCGTTGCATGTCGAGGAATACACTGTTGGATTGTCTTCCACATTCAACATCTCGGCTTGGACTTTGCTCGTCCCTATCGTGACCGGTGTACTTATCGCCCGCCAAGTGTCGTCATGCATCGTGTTATTTGCCTCGTCGATCATGGCAGGTATCACTGCGCTCATCCTGCAGCCTCACCTCCTGACCCAGATCGCCAATGACGCTTCGCTGGGCACTGCAGCGGCGTTAACCAAGGGGCTTGCCATTACCTATTATGGCTCGACCGCCATCGACACCGGCAATGCTTCGCTTAACGATCTGGTATCCACTGGAGGTATGGCGGGAATGCTCAACACGGTTTGGCTCATCATCTGTGCCATGTGCTTTGGAGCGTCGATGGTGGCCAGTGGCATGCTGGAGAGTATAACAAGTGTAATTATACGCTGGGTGCGCACCCGGGTGAGCCTTGTCGCATCGACTGTTGGGACCGGCATGTTCCTGAATGTGGCCACTGGAGACCAGTTTATCAGTATTGTGCTCACTGCCGACATGTTCCGCAACGTGTATGAAAAGGAAGGCTATGAAGCCCGATTGCTTAGCCGTACCACCGAGGATGCCGTTACTGTCACATCGGTGTTGGTACCCTGGAACACATGTGGCATGACCCAGGCGACGGTATTAGGCGTCCCTACCCTCACCTATCTGCCCTATTGTTTCTTTAATTACCTGAGCCCACTCATGTCGATTTTCATCGCTGCGATCGGTTGGAAAATCAAGCGATCAAAACCATGTAACAGTGATGGGCTAACAACAACAAACCAACAAGCGGAAGATTCCACCTGCTGATATTTAGCACCTTATTCAGTTATAGATTACTCTAAAGCAAGGTAACCAATTAGCATTCTACTTGAGAGAGCGGATGGGGCGGCAGGGATTGCCGGCCGCTAACGTGTGGGGCGGTATGTCATGTGTAACCACCGAACCTGCTCCGATGACACAGCCGTCACCGATGGTCACTCCAGGCATGACACAAACGTTGCCGCCAATCCAAACGTCGTTGCCCACGACAATGGGTTTGGCAAATTCCAGACCTTGATTACGCTGGGGAATATCGAGTGGATGTGATGCCGTGTAAAAACCACAGTTGGGACCCACAAACACATGGTCACCGAAAATGACTCGAGCGGCATCCAGGATCACAAGGTTGCAGTTGGCAAAGAAATCCTCTCCCACATGCACGTTATAGCCATAATCGCACTTGAAAGGCTGGATGATGCGCACACGCTCGCCAGTGGAACCCAACAGATTAACCAACTGGGCTGTTAAACTGGACAGATCGGCTGGCGACGTGCGGTTATAGTTATAACAATACTTCTCGCAACGACGGATATCGTCGAGCAAATCAGGGTCTTGACTGGCATTATACAACAAGCCGGCTTCGAGTTTCTCAATCTCAGTCATGGGTTAGTGTGATTTAATTGCTGCAAATTTAGATATAATTCTCGAGTTATAGACCAGTCGAGATAAAAAAGGTAAACAAATTGCCTCGAACGTAACCATTAGACGGAAACCATACAACAAAACAAGGTAATGCTATGGCTGCCTCTCGCTACGGATTAGCCAGTAAGCGTTTTCCTTGAGTTTATTCATCAGCGCCGGCTCAAGGTTAGCGTGTGAGTCAATCCATTGTTTTACAATGGTCTTGACCTCATCGCTCTTGTGGCCTGACAACAGACTTGTGAGCCAATAACCTGGGAAGAAGATGTCACCCGTCTGCTGGATTTCCTGGAGGACATCCAGTCCAGGAATGATGTAGCGGTTGCTGAACGGTTCTCGCGTGGGGTCGTTGAGCAGTGCCAGCATATCCCGTGCCCATGGCTCGACACGGCGGTTCTCGACCTGCAGCAGTTCGTTGAACAGTTGCTGCTGCACCTGAGCGTCGGGGTTACAAGCCCGTGAGATAAAGTCAAACTCACGCCGCTGGTCCTCATTGTTAAGCCTGTCACGTTGCCTGTCGAGAATCTGTTGCCATTGCTTGGGCTTCATGATGGCAAGGTGATAGGCCATACGCATGTGGTCGTGGCTGTTCAGGAATGTGGCGTTTTGTTGATTCCAGATTTCATACAATTTGTCCAAGACTTTGGGAGTCACGGCTTTGATGGAGAGCTGCCGCAACAAGGTTTGGCGTACCGATTGCAGTCCATGCTTCTGGGACAACTTGAACAGGCGTTGCTCGATAGCGGCCCGCTCCTTGCGGTCAAGGCATGCCACCACGTCGCCGATATAACTGCATGTGGTCGAGGCAATCAGTTCGTTTTTCTCATGGGTGAGGAACTCGATGAGGACCTTTGTCAGGTCCTTCGCCGTAATGTTACCCAAGTGGAAGTTCTCATAGAGATTGAGCACGGCGGCATAGCGGGTCAGGTCGTTGTCGGCCATCGTTTTCCAAGCCTTGGACATCCTCGAAATACCCTCACGATCAACTATAAACTGGCCATAGCCCTCGGCGTTGCTGTTGACAAACAGGCCCTTGCCATAACTCAAGTCGAGCAAATAGTCGTAGTCGTTCATATAGATGGGATGTTGGCAAAACCTGCCGTTCTCATCAAGATAGCCGATGTCAAAGCCCTGTTTCCACACCAAGTTGCGGCCATAGGGGTCGGACTGATGAACACGGACAAGGTCACTCATGCGGTTGGATTTGATGACGGGCATTCCTTTCTGCTTGACCCACACGTCGCTGAAGGATTGTGCGCTGTGCTCGGGGTTAAAACGGTCGAGTTCGATGATGAGGTCATCCCAGGTGGCATTGCTGTAGGCATATCGGCTGAGGTAGCAGCGCAGGCCCTCACGCAGGGCATCGGCACCTTTGTCCTGTTCTAGTTTGCGCATCATGATGGGGGCTTTGTGGTAGATGATGTTGCCATAAAGCAGTCCCGCCTTGTTCATATTGTCCAACGGTTGCTGTATAGGGTGCGTTCCCTGGGTACGGTCGGTACTCATCGCCAGCGGATAGTGGGTCTTGATAAAGGCCAGGTCGTGGTCGATGTCGGGGAACTGTTCGCGGGCAATTTTGTCGGCCATGAAATTAGCATACACCTCCTTGGTCCACACGTCATCAAACCAACGCATGGTCACTAGGTCACCAAACCACATGTGGGCCGTCTCGTGGGCAATGAGGTTGAGTCTCGACATCTCCTCATCGGGAGTGGGCTCGGGGCCGAGGAAGATGCGCTGATCATTGAACTGGATGCAGCCCGGGTGCTCCATACCGCCAAACTGGTAACCCGGCAGGACGACAAAACCATAGTGCTCAAATGGGTACGGAATTCCTGTATATTCCTCCATCCATTGCAAGGATAGGGCCACCTGGTCAAACACGATGGGCAGCTGGGCCACCTTGGCGGTGTCAGTCTCACGGTATAATGCCGTCAACTGGCGCCCGTCGCGCATGGCCGTTTTCACTTGGAACCTACCTGTTGTGAACGAGAAGAGATAGGTGGGAATGGGCTTGGTGGTCTCGTTGCTGATGCTTACCCACCCGTCAGGAACAGTCAGGTTGAGGGAGAAACGGGCCTTTAGGTCGGGCTGGTCAAAGCAGGCAAACACGCTGCGGGCGTGGTCGGGCACAAACAGGGTGTAGAGGTAGTCATCGCTGCGGTTCAACGCTTTGTCACCGCTGTAGCCGCTGAGCGAGACAGAATTGCTGCCCTGCACAAGATATAGGGTCGGAATCACGATGTGCTCGTTGATTAACACCGTGTTCACCCTCGTGTCGTTGACGAGAACCTGCGGCGACAACTGGCTGGCATCGCCCTGGAAGTCAATCTGCAGGTCTTCCCCACCCGTCCAGTCAAACGTCAGTGTTTCCTCGAAATAGACAGGTTCTGACTTTTGGGACGGCACCGTGAATGACAGATTATAGCACACGTTGCTGATGTGGGCCGAACGGTATTGGGCTAATGTCCACGACACACCGTTCTCCACGGCAACGGCATGAGCGGCCACTGCAACTTGGGTCAACATGACCAACAGGATTATTGTCGATATTTGTAACCAATTTTTCATGTCGCTAAATTACACATAATCACCGAGCCCTGTAATGTCATAAAAGGAAAATCTGCCAATGAGGTGTCCAAACAAAATAATCCCCAAGAGGATAAAGACACCTCTCGGGGATTGTTATAATTAATTATGAAACAGCCAATGGGATTACATCATGCCGCCCATGCCGCCTCCCATGCCGGGAGCACCAGCGGGCATTGCGGGCTCGGGCTCTTTCTTCTCGGCGATGACACACTCGGTGGTGAGGAACATACCGGCGATGCTGGCTGCGTTCTCCAGAGCGATACGTGCCACCTTAGCGGGGTCGATAACACCTGTCTCGAAGAGGTTCTCAAACTTCTCGGTGCGTGCATTGTAACCAAAGTCACCCTTACCTTCCTTAACGCGGTTTACTACAACGGCACCTTCTAGGCCGGCGTTAGCAACGATCTGGCGCAGAGGCTCCTCAATGGCGCGCTGGATGATGTGGATACCTGTGGTTTCGTCATCATTGTCACCCTTCATTCCCTCGAGGGCTTTGAGGCAACGGATGTAAGCAGTACCACCACCGGGTACGATACCCTCGGCAACGGCAGCGCGGGTAGCGCTCAGGGCGTCGTCCACGCGGTCCTTCTTCTCCTTCATCTCGACCTCGCTGGGAGCACCGATGTAGAGGACTGCAACACCGCCCGACAACTTGGCCAGACGCTCCTGCAGTTTCTCCTTGTCATAGGTCGATTTGGTGTTCTCGATCTGCACGCGGATTTGAGCGATGCGGTCAGCGATCATGTCTTTATTGCCAGCACCATTGACGATGGTGGTATTCTCCTTGTCAACGGTAACCTTCTCGGCAGTACCCAGCATTTCGAGAGTAGCCTTTTCAAGGGTCAGACCAGTCTCCTCGCTGATGACAGTGCCACCTGTGAGGATAGCGATGTCCTGAAGCATCTCCTTGCGACGGTCGCCAAAGCCCGGAGCCTTGACAGCACATACCTCGAGCGAACCGCGCAGGCGGTTTACTACCAGCGATGCCAGTGCCTCGCCATCAACGTCCTCGGCAATGATGAGCATGGGGCGATGAGCCTGTACAGCACCTTGCAGCAGAGGCAGGATGTCTTTTAATCCAGAAATTTTCTTATCGAAGATGAGAATGTAGGGGCGTTCCATCTCACATGCCATTTTGTCGGCATTGGTGACAAAATAGGGCGAAATGTAGCCACGGTCAAACTGCATACCCTCGACCACGTCGACGCGGGTCTCGGTGCCTTTGGCCTCCTCGACGGTGATGACACCGTCTTGTTTTACCTTCTTCATGGCCTCGGCAATGAGTTGACCTATGGCATCATCGTTATTAGCGCTGATGCGGGCCACGTTCTCAATCTTGCCAAAGTCATCGCCCACTTCCTGAGCCTGCTCCTTGATACCCTCGACAACGGTTTTGACGGCCTTGTCGATGCCGCGCTTCACATCCATGGGATTTGCGCCGGCAGCCACATTCTTGAGACCCTCGGTGATAATGGCCTGAGCCAGAACGGTAGCGGTGGTGGTACCATCACCGGCATCATCGTTGGTCTTGCTGGCGACTTCCTTAACGAGCTGTGCGCCAATATTCTGGAATTCGTCCTCCAGTTCCACCTCACGTGCAACGGTCACACCGTCCTTGGTGATGTGGGGAGCACCATATTTCTTGTCGAGAATCACATTGCGTCCCTTGGGACCCAGGGTGACTTTTACGGCGTCGCTCAACTGGTCAACGCCTTTCTTGAGCTCTTCGCGAGCCTTGATATCAAATTTGATTAACTTTGCCATATTCTATTTTTAGTTTTTAGTTGTAAGTAAGATTTCTGTTGGCGAATGCCTCTTTATACTTTAAACACTAAACTCTAAACTGCGAGCGCAGCGAGCATTAATCCATTACGATGGCCAGGATGTCATTCTGACGCATCATGAGCAGTTTCTCGCCGTCGATTTCAATCTCGTTGCCCGCATACTTACCGTACAGTACGGTGTCACCGGGTTTCACAATCATTTCCTCGTCTTTGGTGCCATTACCGGCGGCACGCACTTTACCTTTCAGAGGTTTTTCCTTAGCGCTGTCAGGGATGATGATACCGCCAACGACTTCTTCTGCTTTTGCCGGTTCGATAAGAACGCGGTCATTTAATGGTTTAATTGTCATGATTTTTAATGATGTTTAAAAGATATTTGTTGTTTTAATTGTTTTCACTCTTTGCAATTCTGCAACGAATGTGCCAATAGGGTAAAACCGACAAATTGTC
This sequence comes from Muribaculaceae bacterium, assembly GCA_016290325.1. Taxonomy (GTDB): domain Bacteria; phylum Bacteroidota; class Bacteroidia; order Bacteroidales; family Muribaculaceae; genus Sodaliphilus. The sequence continues at coordinate 51,298 of JAEETL010000003.1, read as the reverse complement.
ACCCCTACCCTGCCACATCAGCCGCCAGCGGCCAATCATGTTATAATTTTGTTCAGCTTTTTATGCCAAAACTATCGGGATATTTTTCCTAAACCGATTTTGTCAAGGATCAGTAATATAATCAAGCAAGTCATTACCGCGCAGAAGGCCAAACACAAAGGGGAAACACACAATGGGATTGTCTTAAACACGGGCAATTTCACAAAAAATGGAATGAACATGATGTGGCTGAGATAAATGCCATAACTGTATTTACTCAGGCAAGAAACCCCATTAGTCACAGTGGGATTACACTTTTGAGGAGCGATTGCCAGAAACAGGCAATAAACACTAATAAAAGCCATGATTCTGATTAAATCATAAACACCTTCCTCGAGATGCATGATATCTAAATAGCAGCAAATTGCCCACAAGACAATGAATCCTATGATTGAGGCGACTTTAAACCATGAGCGGTATTGCAGTTTGTTGGCAATGTAGTGGCCAACAACAAAAAAGAGTAACCAAGTGGAAATCTGATTATGCCACCATGATAAAGGGATAAAGCGAGGGAAGCACTTACCAGCTATTAGGACAGCGACAATAAACAAGAGCAAGTAGATGTCATTTTTCTCCTTTGACTGCACGATGGTGCATAAAAACGGTGTCACTAAATACAAGGCTAGAATCATATAGACAAACCAATATACCTCATGCACATCACCAACGAATATGTCATGAGTATAGCCAGTCAGGCATTGCAAGAATGAGTGCCCGCCGTGGTAGAAAAAAGAGGAGGTATATACAATAAAACTCCAGAAAAAGAATGGGATAATCACCCGTTTAAACCTGTGTTTAAATACCTTAGAGAATGTTTCTTGACGGCTAAGCAACAATCCGCCACTCAACATGACAAACACTGGAACAAATGCCCCCGTGAAAGTGAAATAAATCTTGATCCAATCAAATCCTGCTGCTTGCTGATTACTGATATCCACAACGGGACCAATGGAATGGCCACAGACCACAAAGAAGATGGCCACTGCACGAATTATATCATATTTTAGGTTTCTGTCGGTTGTCTTTGTCATATTTGAGCATTGTGGTTTAAAAATTAAAGTGGAGTTGAACGCGTATGCCATGGCGGTCGGCGCCGGCATGGTCGCGGTAGCTGAGGCGCCAGATGTAGTCTACTCGAAGGATCGTGAGGATGTTATCCAGTCCAACACCAGCTTCCATATAGGGCTGATTGCCCATCTTTTGGCAAAGCGCATCGGCGGGGAAAAGGAAGACATCATCATTTTTTGTCGGGTCATTCTTGTCGCTTAAGCTGCCCCAGATACCGCGCATCGAGATTACTTCACGCAGGCGCAGTTTCTTGATGAGTGGCAAGCGGTTCATGAGGATGCCATTACCCCAATAGGTCAAATCCCAAGACAGCGCTTGATCATTGATAAACTCCATAGGTTTCATCAAGGCAAAACTCTCGGGTTGGATCGTGTAACTAAGGTTAACATTGGGCAGCAGCAAGTCAGGGTAAGCGACTTTACTCCACACCTTCTCACCCTTGATGATCACATCGGCGTAGCCAAAGGCTGAGAACCAGATCCGTTTTTGCAACCCCAGTTCAGTCTTATTCACCTCGTGAAGGCTTCCCATGAAGCCTTTGGGCATATATGTCTGGTTAAGGGTAATAATGGGCGCGTCCATATTAATGGGGATGCGGTAAGACCGTGTCTGGTAGAATGTCTCTCCTGGTGCAAATCGCAGTTGTGCGGTAAAGCCCGCCTGGGTGTAGCGATTGCAGGCATTGCCGTCAGAATAGATAAAGGGCACATACTTTGTGGCCTCATGGATGTTGTGTTCGAACCCTAGGGCGATGGAGAAGTGGTTATACCACTCGTGGCGATATTCCAGTCGAGTCGTTCTCAGGTATTGCATCCTCACGTCCTTGTGCCGTTTGAGTGTGAGGAAGACATTGTCCTGGTTAGTATATAAATAATGTTGAGCGAGTTTGTCCACATCGTAACGATGCGTGAGCCTGAGGCTGTGGATGGGAAACTCCTGGTCCATAGCCTTCTTGGGCGTGAACGAGTATTCCAACGAGCCCATATACTTGAACTTCTTGTCACGGGTGCCATAGGCCACGTACCCCCTGGCAAACCAGTGACGGCTAAGGTTGACATTGGTCATTCCGCCCAGACGCAGACGCACACCCTCTAACGAGTTACCACTGATGATTGTGTTTAGCGGGCCAATGTCAAACTTGCTCACTTTGGCTGTAGGTATGTAGCCATTAACCAGAACAACAACCACTTGCTCGGCCCAATAGAACCATTTTGAGCCGCGCAATCTCTTCATGAATCCTTGCATTGTCGCTGTCGTTGTGCGTACATCGGCTGGACGATATTCCTGCCAAAACTCGTCGGGCATAAAAGCGGCGCTGTTCTCAACCTGTTTTTCGCCCTTAAAGTTGAATACGCCCACCTCGGGCCGTTCAAAATTATGGTCTCGGTAGGAAGTCTCGCGACGAGCAAACACTTCGGGCAGGTTTGACAAAAGCTTCATGCTTATTTCCACATTGTCGCGCACTTTAAGGCGTGAACCATTGGGCGATCGTTCAAAGTCCTGAACAATACTCATCTGCTCCACATAATTGAGGTTGATGTCGTGTGGTACGCCCATGGAAACACGCTTGATAAACATGGTTGAATCCTCGAGTGAGACATAGAGCCTTCCCAGGAAGCCAAAAGTCTGTGGGGTGAACGGCACAAAACTCAATACGGCACATCGTTCACCATCGACCATCACCGTATCGTTAAGATAGAATTTGTAGAAATCCACAGCAATGCGTGAAAGTGGGCTGACAAAACGATTAGTCATCAGTGTGACATCATTCTGGAAAATGTCAATCTCGCCCATGAAATCGTCCAGCACCTTCTTGATGTTCTCCTGGTCGATATGTTCGTCAATGCCGGCGCTCTTAGTGCCCAAAATCACCTGTTTATGCCCCTCGTCACTGAACCAGTCGCGCGCAACGGTCTCTTTTATGGAAATGGGCAACACCCGCTTACCGGTGAGTAACGACGTGTCGGCATACTGCTCGACCCATTTCTCATCTTCGGGCTTTTTAATCAGGTCATCCAAATTGCCGAATCCTAGCAACATGCGCTCATATTGGGAGTAGCCATAGTTTGGGAAGCGCTTGGGGTCATTATCGTCACGCCGTTGCCGCAGCTTTTTAATCATTTCTACGGCTGGATTGTTTTTCTTGCTGTATTTCTCTTTGCCCTTTCGCACGACAACCTCGCCCAGTTCCACACCGCTGGGCAAGAGGTCAATGAGCAACACGTTGCCCTGCCCTGCTTTGACCGATACCTCGCGAGGCGTATATCCCATAGCAGTAACACGCAACTTGGAGAATGCCGCTCTTGAATTGATGGTGAATCCACCTTTTTCGTTGGCGATTGTTCCCTCGTCGGTACCCACAAGAGTGATTGTAGCATAAGATACGCCCTCATGTGACAATGAGTCACGCACCAGTCCGGTAATTTGTGTTACCGCCTGTTGCGCCAAGGCTGATAGCGCCCCAGCCAGCAGCACCATCAAGCACATGATATGCCTCAGTTTCAATCTCACGAAATTGCAAAATTACAGAATATTTAAGTATTCAACGATAAATGCCGAAAAAATTGCCTATTTTTGCAAGCAACATATGGCATAGACAATGGCTACTGAGATTGAACATAAATATCTGGTAATTGACGGCTCCTTTAAGGATTTGGCATGTCATCAATACGAAATCAAGCAGGGATTCTTGTCTAGGGACCCTGAGCGGACAGTGCGCGTTAGAGTGCGTGACGATGAGGCGTTTATCACCATTAAGGGAAAAGGAGAAGGCGCTGCCCATCCCGAGTTTGAGTATCACATTCCCATAGATGACGCTATGGAGATGATGGCGATGTGTGAGCCGCCGATTATCGAGAAAACACGCTATATCATTATGCATGAGGGTAATCGCTGGGAGGTAGATGAATTTCATGGCGACCTAGAGGGGCTTATCTTGGCAGAACTGGAAGTGCCCAGCGTTGAATACCGCTTTCCCTTGCCTCGGTTCATCGGACGTGAGGTGACAGGGGAACGGCAATACTATAACTCTGCTTTAGGGATTAAGATGAAAGACCGTGAATAAACCATAAATCATCTTGAATACATCGTTTATTTGGCTTTTTGGTGTATCTTTGCAGGCGTTTTAATGGAGCTGACGTACTCATGTTGAAGATAAAAAAGTTATATACCTTTATGTTATCAAGATTCTTGCCCAGATTCTTGATGACGTTTTGTATTTGCCTTTTTATCGTCATCATGCAGTTCCTGTGGCGATATATCGATGAGTTGGTGGGCAAGGGTCTAAGTATTGGCATGATTGCCGAACTGTTTTTCTATGCCGCCCTTTCGATGGTACCGTTGGCTCTGCCACTTAGTATCCTGCTGGCAGCGTTGATGACTTTTGGTGACTTGGGTGAACATGTGGAGCTCACGGCACTCAAGTCCTCGGGTATATCGCTGACTACCATTATGAAGCCTCTTGTGCTGTTGATGGCTCTGGTGGCTATCGGCGCGTTCTTTTTCCAGAATAACGTCTTGCCTAAATCTCAGGTGAAGATGTGGACGCTCTTGTTCTCATTTCGTCAAACCTCACCCACGCTAGACATTCCTGAAGGTGCGGTTTATAGTCAGATTCCGGGATATAACATCTATGTGAAGCATAAGGACAAGGAGCGTGACATGTTGTACAATATGCTCATCTATGACGTGTCACAGGGTAGCACCTACCCTCGCATCGTCGCTGCCGACTCTGGACGCTTGACGATGACCGAGGATAAACGTCACTTAATCCTAACGCTCTACAAGGGTGCATGGTATGAACAAATGAGGTCCAGTAGTGGCGTGAATGGATTGAGTAACGACTTGTATCGTCGGGAGACATTCCATGATAAAGAAATCTTGATCCCATACGATGCCAATTTCAATCGTATGGACGATGAGACGATGAGATCGCAATATGTAGGAAAAAATATCACCGAATTGCAACACACGATTGACTCGGTGCGTCTTAAAGTGGATTCGGCTGCTTCATTGGTAATAAGCAAGTTACGCTCTACGCCCATTTGCGGTGTCCCATCACAACGAACTGTTTATAATAATGGTAAACCCAGTTTTGAGACCGTCAAGGAGATCAAGTTGGAAGAAGTGGTCGATGTCAAGAAGATCATCAAAGAAATGCCTGTTAGTGAGCAGCAGCAAATCATCAATCAGGCTTTGATGCACACTACTACTGCGATGCAGGACCTGCAATTCCAGGGATATACCATCAATGACGACAACTACGTCATTAGGCGTCATCAGATCGAGCTGATCAAGAAATTCACACTTTCGCTGGCGTGCCTGATTTTCTTCTTCATTGGCGCTCCACTGGGTGCGATTATCCGTAAAGGAGGTTTAGGTACACCCATTGTGATATCGGTGTTGCTGTTTATCGTGTATTACATCATTGATAACTCGGGCTACAAACTTGCGCGTGATGGCCGCTGGGAGGTGTGGCAAGGCATCTGGCTTAGTTCTGTGGTATTGTTGCCGCTAGGCATTTTCCTTACTCACAAGGCGGTGAACGACTCGGCAGTGTTTAATCCTGACGCATGGCTTAATATCCTGCGCCGCTTCACTGGCCTGCATCAGACACGCAAGCTCGAGGCCAAGGAAGTCATCATCAACGAGGTGGATACCACTACCGCCATATCTATGATTGATGCTCTCAAGGCCTCTTGCCAACAGTTCCTGGATAGGTATCCAGGTAGGCAGCGCTATATCGATTACTGCCGTCAAGGTTATGACAAAAGTGCCATCAAAGCGCTTGCTGAACAAGTCGACAGCGTGGTAGATTACATGTCTAATTCCCGTGACCAGATGGTCCTGAACAAAGCAATGGATTTCCCGATCATCCGCCAACTGCTCACCTATTGCCCGACGGGCAACAAGAACCTTGGCACGGCATTGGCTGCATTGTTCCCAATCGGTTTGCCCTTGTGGTTAGTGGGCCTAAGGCATCAGAAAAACCTCAAGCGAGATGTGAGCCAGACCATCAAGACCTGTGACCAATTGGTTGCTATTTTCAACGGCGAGTACAGTCGCGAGATGGAATATAGTGTCGCTGAGAATAATTGATTTTAATATAGTGTTACAGCACTAAAATCATATCATTGCAAATAATCATTTTTTATTGAATGGAAGATATTAAACTGAATACCATTGACGAGGCCGTGGAGCAACTGCGCCGCGGCGAGTTTGTCATTGTCGTTGATGACGAGGACCGTGAGAATGAGGGCGATTTCATTATTGCCGCCGAGAAGATTACCGAGGAGAAGGTTAACTTCATGCTGCGCGAGGGGCGCGGCGTGTTGTGCGCACCTGTCACGGCCGAACGATGTCATGAGCTTGAACTGAATATGCAGGTGGATGACAACACCTCCATGTTGGGTACACCATTCACGGTGACCATTGACCTGCTCGATGGTTGCACGACTGGCGTGTCGATGCACGACCGCGCCATGACGATACGTGCTTTGGCCAATCCACATAGCAAACCGCAGGACTTTGGCCGTCCCGGGCACATCAACCCGCTGCGCGCCGTTGATAAGGGCGTGCTCAAGCGTGCCGGCCACACCGAGGCCTCGATTGACTTGATGCGCATTGCCGGGCTCTACCCTGCCGCTGCACTCATCGAGATCATCAATCCTGATGGAACAATGGCCCGGTTGCCCCAACTCGTAAAAGTCGCCGAAAAATTCAATATGCCCATCATCACCATCAAGGACCTGATTGCTTATCGCCTGCGCACTGAGAAAGTGGTCGAAGTGGGTGATCAGGTGGATCTCCCCACCCAATATGGCCATTTCAAGCTCATCCCCTTCAGGCAGATCAACAACGGGCGTGAGCATATTGCTCTTATCAAGGGAGAATGGAAAGAGGGTGAGCCTATATTGGTGCGCGTGCATTCATCGTGTGCCACGGGCGACATCTTTGGGTCGATGCGATGCGAGTGTGGTGAGCAGCTCCACCTGGCGATGCAGATGATTGAGAAAGAAGGCAAAGGCGTGCTCGTCTATATGAACCAGGAGGGTCGTGGCATTGGTTTGATGAACAAAATCAAGGCTTATAAGCTGCAGGAAGGCGGCATGGATACTGTTGACGCTAACGTGCACCTAGGTTTTAAGCCTGACGAGCGCGACTATGGCGTGGGTGCCAACATCCTGCGCATCCTGGGTGTGACCAAGATGAGACTGATGACCAACAATCCCGTTAAGCGAGTAGGACTGGAAAGCTACGGACTCGAAGTGGTTGAGAATGTACCCATCGAGGTAAAGCCTAACCGTTACAACGAGTTCTATATGCACACCAAGAAGACCCGCATGGGTCATGACCTGCATAAGGTGGACTGATTAGGCGTTAGGCGTTAGGTATTAGGTTTTAGGGAGAGATGCCAAGGGATATTGAGGAAATACGGGATTTTCTGGAACGTGAAATCGTTCCACTATATGACAATTTTGACGCTGGGCATGGACGTGACCATGTCCACACTGTCATGTCACAATCCTTGTCGCTAGCAAGTCACTATCCTGAAGTGGACACATGCTTGCTCCTGACCGCAGCCGCCTATCATGATTTAGGGCTCGCCTTTGGTCGAGACGAGCATCATATCCACAGCGCACGAATTGTGCGTGATGATCAGCGCTTGAGGCACTGGTTCAATGAAGAGGAAATCAATATCATCGCCGAGGCTGCTGAGGACCATCGCGCCTCGAGCGGACATGAGCCTCGAACCATCTATGGCCGTATTGTAGCCGAGGCCGACCGCATTATCGACAGCGAGACCATCGTGCGCCGTGCCTTGCAATACGGCATGTCTCATGAACCAGGCCTTGACCGTGAGGCTCAATACCGTCGCTTGATGGATCACATGCTCGAGAAGTATGCCGAAGGCGGATACTTGAAGTTATGGATTCCCTATGGTGACAATGCAAGGCGGCTGAAAGAGTTTAGGCAGACGCTTGCCGATGAGCAGGCATTTAGGGCACTTTTTGACAACATTTACAATTCACTAACTAATTAATCTATAATTACAACATGAAAAAAGTCTTTACAACAATGTTAGCCGCAATCATTGGCTTGTCGATGTGGGCGGATATCCCCGTGGGCTATTACACCAATGCCGTTGGCAAACAGGACGAGGCACTGATGACGGCCCTTGAGGGCATCATCTACACCCACAGCCAATTGGGCTACAACTTCTTGTGGGATTGTTACCCCTATACCGACACGGGTGACGACGGATATTACATCGACATGTATTCCACAAGCAAATACAATCACGATTCAGCTCATCCTGGCGGCGCTTCCTATGTGGGACAGGGCCTCAACCGTGAGCACTCGTTCCCCAAGAGTTGGTTTGGCGGCGAAGTTTACCCAATGTATACCGACCTGATGATGATTATCCCTGCCGACGCCTACGTGAACCAGCGCCGCAGCAACGACCCTTATGGCGTGTGCAATGGTTCAGACGCCATCACTTACACTAACGAGGCTCTGGGCGTCACCATGCTGGGAAAACTTGGCACAAGCACCTACAATGGCTACTCCCAAAAGGTATATGAGCCCGACGACGAGTACAAGGGCGACTTTGCACGCATCTATTTCTACATGGTGACCTGCTACAAGAGCGCGGTTCACGAATGGCCTGGGTCTGATCAATTGGACTATGCTGCCAACGGTTACAAGGCATTCTCCGACTGGTCGATGCAGATGCTCATGGAGTGGCACCGTGCCGACCCTGTCAGCCCCAAGGAGATTGCCCGCAACGAGGCGGTGTATAGCAGCAAAGATGGTAACACAGAATACGGTCAAGGCAATCGCAACCCCTTTGTTGACCACCCCGAACTGGCCGAACACATTTGGGGCACCAAGCAGCACACGGCCTGGACTGGCGACGACACTCCACAACCCATTGTCAAAGAGGTGCCTGTCATGCTTGGCGTTGACGAAACGGCTGTTGAGACCAACGCCTTCCGTGCCGACTGGACAAGTGGTGGCGATGTGTCGAGTTATACCCTCAAGGTCAGCCGCCAACAGGAATCAAGTGCTATCCTGTTGATGAGTGAGAATTTCTCTAAGGTGAATGCCACTGCCGACGGTTACAATGACGTTGGCGGGTCGCTTGACAACTACACCGACAACCCCGGTTGGACAGGCTACAAGGTATATACAGCTGCAGGTAAATCTCTCAAGGTGGGCACATCAAGCGATATCGGTTACCTCATCAGTCCCGAGTTGCAACTCAGCAGCACAGTCACAGTGGTATTCAATGCCAAAAACTGGATTAATTCCAGTGGTGTAAGCGATAAGAGCTCCGTCATCGTGTCCTGCGGTGAAGCAAGCCAAACCGTTACCCTGACCGACAATCCTGAGGACTATACCGTGGTGCTCAACGGCTGCACGGCCCAAAATGTCAAGTTGGCCATGAACGCCGCCAAGAAGCGTTCTTACATCTATAGCGTCGACATCTACAACGGAGATCTGACAGCTAAAGCGCCACGCCGACAAGTGGTTGAGGAAGGTGACTCTACTTGGCGCATGATAAGCGGCATCACCGACACCTGTTACACCGTACGGAACCTTGACGGCGGCATCTATGAGTACATAGTCAAAGCCATCTACATCGACGGAACCGAGAGTGTTTGGTCAAATATCCAGCACGTTACCCTCGTCGGTGGCGGTGACGAACCTCTCATTGGTGACGTGAACGGCGACGGTGAGGTGAACATCAGCGACGTAACCACGCTCATCGACTACCTGTTGGGCCGTGAAGGTGAAGGCTTTGACCGTGAAACAGCCGATTTGAACCACGACGACGAGATTAACATCAGTGACGTCACCGAATTGATTGATCTCTTGCTAGGCCATTAAATCGACAAATCACACTTGATTTATCCAGACACGCCGACTCCTCAAACAGGTGGCGTGTCTGTTTTATTCATTCTGATTCTGCCCTATCGTTATTAGATGGCACGGTGTTTGCTACAATAGGATTGAATTAGATTTTGATTGAAAGAAAAGAAAGGTAAATACTAGAATATGATACACGACCAGCACGAAATGCAACAAGAGTACTGGCGGCAGGATTTTGCCCTGCCTAAAGCAGGTGCGGACTTCCCCGACGAAGAAGACGAGGATGATGACCTGCCTGGCGGTGGTTATACCGGTGACGGAGAAAGCGACAATCCATCCTACCGCGAGACACGACAGCGACGAAATGTCAGTCGGGGTGACAATTCTGCCACTCCCGTAATCGATAAATATGGCAAAGACATCACTCGTGAGGCTGCCGAGGGGCGGCTTGATCCCGTTGTGGGCCGCGAGGTGGAGATTGAGCGCTTGGCGCAAATTCTGAGCCGTCGCAAGAAGAATAACCCGGTAATGATTGGTGAGCCCGGTGTGGGCAAGAGCGCTATTATCGAGGGCCTTGCTAAGCGCATTGTGGAACGCAAGGTGGCTCGCACCCTGCTCGACAAGCGCATCATCTCGCTTGACATGGCTGCCATCGTTGCCGGCACCAAGTACCGTGGCCAGTTTGAGGAACGCCTTAAAGCGGTCATCGATGAGGTGAGCGCCAATAAGAATGTCATCATGTTTATTGATGAGATACATAACATTGTGGGCGCGGGCAACGCCAGCGGCTCAATGGATGCCGCCAACTTGCTTAAGCCGGCCCTTGCACGTGGCGAGTTCCAGTGCATTGGTGCCACTACACTTGATGAGTACCGCAAGAGCATCGAGAAGGACGGTGCCCTTGAACGCCGTTTCCAAAAAGTGCTTGTGGAACCGACATCGCCCGAGCAGACGTTGGAGATTCTTCACAACATTAAGGAGATGTATGAAAAGCACCACGGCGTGAACTACACCGATGAGGCTTTGAGGGCTTGTGTTACATTGACCGACCGATACATCAGCGACCGATTCTTCCCCGATAAGGCCATTGATGCGATGGATGAAGCAGGTTCACGTGTGCATATCACTAAAGTGGATACTCCTAAGGAGATTGAAGATCTGGAAAAACGTATTGCCGAAGCCCAAGAGAACAAATTCAAGGCAGTTCAGGCCCAGAACTTTGAGAGTGCTGCCAGCTATCGTGACCAACAGGAAAAGCTGAAAGATGAATTGATTGAGGCTAAGGAGCGCTGGGAACAGGAATTGGACAGCCGCCGCGTGACTGTTAATGAAGGTCACATCGCCGAGGTGGTCGCCATGATGACTGGCGTGCCCACCCAGCGCATTGCTCAAAGTGAAGGTATCCGTCTGCTTGGCATGACCGATGAACTCAAGAAGCAAGTAGTCGGCCAGGATGAGGCCATCGACAAGATTGCGCGCAGCATACGCCGCAACCGTGCAGGTCTGCGTGATCCCAAGCGCCCTATCGGTTCGTTCATGTTCCTGGGACCGACGGGTGTAGGAAAGACCTTGCTTGCCAAAAAGCTCGCTGAATTCCTCTTTAACTCGGCCGATGCGCTTATCCGTGTCGATATGAGCGAGTATATGGAGAAATTCAATGTCTCCAGGCTTGTGGGTGCGCCTCCGGGTTACGTGGGTTATGAGGAGGGCGGCCAACTGACCGAAAAAGTGCGCCGTCATCCCTATAGCGTAGTATTACTTGATGAGATTGAGAAAGCCCACCCTGACGTGTTTAACATGCTTTTGCAGGTACTCGACGAGGGTAGCTTGACCGATGGATTGGGCCGTAAGGTGGATTTCAAGAACACAATCGTCATCATGACGTCAAATATCGGTACCCGAGAGCTTAAAGACTTTGGCGCGGGCGTTGGTTTCAACACTAGCGAACTGACCAAGGAACGAAGCGATGCGGTTATCCGCAAAGCTTTGAACCGACAGTTCTCGCCTGAGTTCCTGAACCGTGTTGACGATATCGTGACCTTTGGCGCATTGAACCATGACTGCATCCTCAAGATTGTCGATATTGAGTTGGCCGGATTCTACAGGCGTGTAGAGGAGAATGGTTTGAAGCTGGAAATTACTGATGCGGCTAAGAATCTCGTGGCCGACCGTGGCTTTGACATCCAATATGGCGCACGCCCACTGAAACGAGCCATCCAAAGCGAAATCGAAGACCCGCTAAGCGAGATGCTGCTGCGTGAAGAGGCTGTAGCTGGTGACACGATTGTTATCGATGTCAAGGACGACAAAATCACCACTAGCATCAAAAAAGCCAAAGCTAAAAAGGAAGTGGCTGAATAAAAGGCAGTCAATTTAAAATCATCCCGAGGATTCTAACAAGGAATCTCCGGGATGTTTTTTTATATACCATGAAGTTCTCTGATTAGGGGGATCAGAATGGGTAGCCGATGGCAAGGTGGAAGGCTAGAGCCTTCTTAAAGCTTGGCAGATTGAAGTAGCCGCTCTTGCCGGTGTCATAGGGAGCATGGATGCCGATACCCAAATCGGCACGCACGACGAGCATCTGCATGTCAAAACGCAATCCGACACCAGTACCAACAGCCAACTCCTTAAAGAAGTTTTTCATCTTTAACTGGCCACCAGGACGATTCTCGTCATTTTCCAATAGCCATATATTGCCGGCATCCAGGAAGACAGCACCCTTGAAATAGCCCAAGATGGGGAAACGATACTCGGCGTTGGCCTCAAACTTGAATGTACCTGTCTGGTCGTAATAGGAATAGCTGTAAGTGGAATCGGGAAAGAAACTACCGGGGCCCAATGTGCGAACCGCAAAGGCTCTTACCGAGTTGGAACCACCCACATAGAACTGCTCCCTATAAGGCATCTCGCTACTGTTGCCATAGGCATGGCCAATACCGAGAAACAGACGGGTTGCTAATGCTGAACTACCCACCAATTGTCGCGTCCATACCACTTGTCCCTGGGCCTTGACGAACTGCGAGAACGGTGTGCCCAGCAGTTGCTTGGTGCCCTTGGCGCCAAACAGTGACCATAGGCCTGAGGCGATATTACCAGCCTCGGACACGCTGCCGACAAAGGTGATATGGTCACGATAAGTGATATCACGGTCAAAGGTATAGGTGTATTCAATCTTGGGGATAAAGGTACTATTGAAACTCTGCTCCAAAGCCTCGTTATTGCGCATCAACTCCTCAAACTTCTCGGTTTTGCTCAGCAGGCGGTTATAGGTGAGTTTGAAAGGCGTCAACACATGGCTGGAATAGCGGTCGGCATGCCATTCCCATGTAGCGGCAAACGATAACTGGGACATCTTGAAGAAACCAGGACGGTTCATCAGGTCGGCACTGAGCGAGAAACGGGTCCAATTGGTGTAACGGCGTGAGGGATACAGGAACTTGGGCGCTAACAAGCGCGGGAATTCCAATTTGGACTCGATACCGAACTCGTAGGAATTGAAGTCGGCACCCTTGTAGTTGCCAGATCCACCAGTCTGCCATTCATAATCACCATAGATATCCACCGAGAATTTCTCGCCTGCACCAAAGGCATTCTTGTGACTGGCACCGATTTCCACACCAGGGCCGATAAAACTATTACTTTTTGACGTGCCATGCATCTCAAATGTCACCTCCCATGGTTTATCCAGCTGGCAGTTGATGGCCAGGTCGAGTAAACCCTCACCGTTGGGAGTCACGCTATCCAGCGCATTCACTTGAATATCTACCATGCTGAAAATGCCTAGGCGCGATAGGGCCGCTTGGGTGCGGTCGATGCTGTTGACACGGAACTGACGACCCTTGCGGGCACGTATGCTGTTAGGAATCACGTGGTCCTTGATATGAACTGGCTCAAACTTAATGAGGGTGCAGCGGTCAGTCTCGATCGTGTCTGGCTCCCCTACTCCATCATCATTGACCACGGTGGCCACAATGTCGTTGGTGAGGTAGCGCATTCGGGCATTGTTGGGTATATCGGCCGATTCGATGAGACGCATGTGGATGATTCCCTTGTCTTGCACACTATCGGCAAGATACTGGATGTACTCGGGCCTGAAAAAGTAGTAACCGTGATTGCGGACGTAATTGGTGATGTCAATCCTCACGGCGCTCAACGAGTCCAGACAATATCGGCTGCCCGTCTTCAGGTAGCGGTTCTCGCGGGCCAGCGAGTCCACCATCATCATCAAGGGATCCTTGCCTCCAGTATATTGCACTTTACCAATGGTATAAGGCGGATTGACATAGACATCATAGGAAATCTTGGCTTTCTTGGGATTACTCTTGGGAAGAATGGCGTAATCGGCCGATGATGTGAAATAGCCGTTATTGCGGAGGATCGTGTTGATCATATCCACACGAGTCTGGGGATTCACACGCTTGATGAGGACGGGCTTGGCTGCAAAATGCTTGTAGAGCCAGCCCTTGAAACCCTTGGCATCCTCATCAATGTTATTGTAAATCATCAGGCCAATCGGGAATGGCGTGCGGTAGTAGGGAGAATACAAGGGGTTGTTGGGACGGACGTTGATAGCAGTGAAAATGTCATCCTTCACGCCAGCATCCAGCTTGGTGTTTTCCTCGTGATACTTGAGGTGTTTCACACCGGTATATAGCACATCATTCTCGCCCAACTTCTTGGTTGTCGAGCAAGACGCAGTCATCAAGACTAGTAATGCAGCGAGCAATATGTGGATATGCCTAATCTTCATCTTCCTTGCGGTTTACGGTAGGTTTGTCAATAGCCTGGCTATCATCGAGGGGAACAACGTAAGTATCGTCATCGCTGGTGATGGCATCAAGAGCATCTTCCTGCAGTTTCAAAGCCGCCTTGCGGGCTTTCTCGAGCGAGTCACGCAGGAGATATTCGCGCGAGTGCTTGAAGGTGAACAGGTTTCTCAAGTCGGTGAGTTTGCGCTTGAGCACATAGGCCACACCCGTCTCGGTGACCGGTCCCTCCAGCACGTTCTCATAGCTCGCATGGCGGAAGAGTTTCAAGTAACGGGTGGCGTTATCGTTGAGGTAATACTCCAGCGACACGTCATTGAAGAGGTTGCTGGCAATGTGCTCAGCCTCGACCGCATCGGTGCTGTATTCACCACCCACCACAATCTTGAAGCGGTCGTTGAACAGTGATTTGGCCAAACGGTAGCTGTAGCTGGTCTCGGTTCCGCCACTGTTGCCACCCTCATACTGGTTGATGCCAAATGAGAGGTCAATACCCGGCAAGGTCTGAGCGGCCCAAGCATTGAGTTTGGATTGCAGGAATGAGAACAAGGCCGTTGAAGCGGTCAGGTTATTAATATTGCCTGCGCTATTGGTTCCAGAATAAGTGTTGTAGAGCAACAGGTTGATGGCCGCCTGTGAGCGCTGGCTGTCGCTCATCGACTGCAATTCATTCTTCACCGTGGCGTTATTCTCACAGCTCAAGTCAAACTTCAAGTCGATGTTACTCAAGGTGCCTCCCACATGGGCGTCAATCAGGAAATCCACCGGATCTTTCTCGCCAATCACGCCGGTCTTGACACGCTCTGTTCCCTTGAGATCAAGTTGGGGATTGAGCATTTCACCAGTCCATGATATCGTGCTTCCACTATTGATATTAAAGTTCTTTTGGGAAATCAACGGTGGCGTGTAACGCAGGTTACCACTAGAGATTGTATAAGTGCCCGTCAAGTTGTCTTTTCCTGCAAAATCAAGACTGTATTTCAAGCGACCACTACCGTCAATCGTCGCGCGATTCTGACCGTCCTCAGACAGATAGGCATTGATCTTGGCTCCTTGCTGAACATCAATGTTGGCAATGATATTGGTGGCGCTACTGCTACCTTTGCCGGTCACCAAAATCATCTCGTTGGTAGTGTTATTGAAGTCAGTAAACGTTACCATACCTTCATCTACCGCAGTCGAGAGTTGGGAGATGTCATCTTTCATGACATAAGTAATATTGGAGCCTGAAAGCAAAGTGGCATTAGCGCGCACATTCATCATGTTTCCATGGCTCTTGACTGTGGCATCGATATCGGCCAGGCCCTTGCCAAAGAGTTGGGTCAAGTCATCTTGTTTACTGTTCATGAACTGCACTTCACGTCCCTCAGCTTTGAGGTCGATAATCATGTTGTCAAGGTCACGAATGTCCACATATCCATTGAGCAATACAGGGCTGCGGTTAGCGCCGGTAAGCCTGTAGTTGTCAAATGTGATGACATTGTCCTTGACAGGGATGCGGTTTGTAGCAAGCATGAGCGAACTGCCATATCGCGGCAGGTTAAGCGATGCCGAGTCGGCGTTGAAGTAACCATTGAAACGAGGGTTGTCGGTTGAGCCCGTCATGGTCAATTCACCCAACGCATAGCCATCGAGCCAAACGTAATCACCAGGAATAAACCCATTGACTCGGCTCAACGGGAATCGGTTGAATCGAGCACCCAGCTTGAGCGGGGAATCAGAGTTGACGTCATTCAGCGTACCTTGCAGTACCATCGCTTGCTTTCCGTCCAGGATAAGGTCGGCTGTAAGCCGTGTTGTTGAAGTGGCCGGGTCGAGGTCGAAGTTGGCAGTGAGCGTTACGTCTCCCTCGGGCTTACCATTATACACAAAGTCCTTGATGTCGATTGTGCCATCACCGTCAGCGTTCACGCCGTCCCAAGTGATTTCAATGTCAGCATTTACGGTGCCGCTTGTACCATCCAACATTGGTACAATCTGGGTCCATTCCTCCAGTTTCAGGTTATCAACATAGAGCATGATTTCCTCATTGCCCTCGCCTGGGATACGGTTTGTGAGCAACACCAGATTACTGCTGTCGCTCTCAAGCGATAATTTGGCGTCGAGTAACCTCGTCTTATAGTTTAGATTAATGAAATTGTCATCATTGACGGTCCAATGACGGTAGCCAATGACGGGATCGTCACCGAATAGTTTCATCCTCACCTCATCATCTGAGAGTCGCGCGTTGCACCCAAGGTGATAACCGGTCTGGCCCTTGATGTTCCTTTGATTCAACATGAAGTCCAGAGCCTGCCCCTTGATACCTCCCTCGATATCAACTTGGGCATAGTCGTCCCAAGTGCCGGGTCGGTTACCCATGTGGGCATTGAAGGCAAGGTACTTGTTGTCCAACTCATGGGCTCGAATTGTGATGGTATCAATGTTAGTCTCACCATAACTGATTCCGTTAGCCAAGCCATTAATGTAAAGGCTGGTGT
This sequence comes from Muribaculaceae bacterium, assembly GCA_016290325.1. GTDB lineage: Bacteria > Bacteroidota > Bacteroidia > Bacteroidales > Muribaculaceae > Sodaliphilus. Next base: position 34,068 of record JAEETL010000003.1, on the reverse strand, counting down.
CACGGCTCATCTCACAGCTGATATTGCGGAAGTCAAACTCGTATTGCTGCAAATAGCGCTGCACCAGACCGTCGGTACCCATGTGCATGTCAAAGTCGAAACGGGGCATAGGCTCTTTCAACCGTTCCACGTCAAGCCAGCGTTCGTCAACTTGTCGCTTAATTTCCTTAGCTGTATTCTGGAAATCCTCGATCAATGCAGTCATGCTGCTAGGTGAGTTCAAGTGAGCATAATTGTCCTCGTTCTCAACCATAATGCAGGTGTTCCAAGGTGTACTGTGAAGTGACGCGTGTGCATCTTCGGCAACGAGATAGCTGCTGTCAAGTTGCCAATCCAGATTAGAAAGATGAAGGTCGGCATCCCACTCTTGGGTGCGCAGGTTGATGTCGCCCTCGGCATGGAGCTGAGTAGAGCCGTTGCACACGCCATCATACATTCCCAAACGCTTCAAATCCAAGTCCCGCACATTACCGTCGGCAGTAAAGACATAGTGGTCGTTGCAAATGGTGCCGTGGGCATCCACGTCAAAGTCATAGCCCTTGTTAGCGCTAGACGCATAAACATCGGCATAGCCACCGCGCAGCTTTCCACGAGCCTTGATGTTACCATAATGAGTTCCGTCGTAACGTACACTACCCAGATTGACTGTCGCATCGGTCCAGGTTGAGCCGCAGTCGGTGAAATCAAATCCGTGCCCTTTAGCCTTGACACTGGCTGTGAGGCCCTGGACGTCATAGTCGGGAAGGAAGGACTTGACGGGGAAGTTGTTGAAGGTGGCATCAACATCATAATCCTCGTTGCACACGTCGTAGTATCCGTCGCCTCGCATAGTTCCGCTTCCAGTGGAAACGCGCAGGTTGCGGGCAACATATCGGCACCCTTCCTTGTTCAACTTACCGCTTAATTTCATGGGCGGCAGTTTCACGCCATCCAAGCCGAGCATCTTGTTCAGAAGGCTGGGATCACGCAGGTCGACCTCAGTATCAAGGTCTGCCTTCATGCGGTCAAAATCGGTGGGATTGTAGATGGTGCCCTTACCCTTGATGCGGCCTACACCTGGCACATCGGCGTCAAGCGACTGCACATCGACACGCTTTTGGTTGCCACGGGCTTTGGCCTTGACGCGCACTGGTTTGTTGTGAGGAATGTCTTTCAGTGCCTTGCGGGCCTCGGGAACAAGTTTCTCTACCTCATTGAGGTCAATTTTGCTATCAGTATCGATTGAGGCTTTGCCATTGGGCTTGCCGTCGAGCATATCCTGGTCCACATGGGCATCGAGTTTGATATCGCTGCCCTTGGTCTTGAGTTTCATGTTGTCGAGGTCAAGGCCGTTCTTGTTCTTGCTCACGGTACCGCTGGCATCCTTGACTTGCAGGCCGCTTCGCTCCTTACCCGAAAGGTGCTTGACTGGCACTTTCATGTTATCGCCGTCATATTCAAAATCTTCAATGTCGGCGTTCACATCCTCGACTTCAATGTTGTCTGGATCGAGCGTTGTACCAGGCTTATTGGGCTTCTTGCCCGTTTGAGCATATTTGCCCTTGCTGTTTTTAAGACTTACTTTGCCGGCCTTGACTTTCCAAGGCTTTTCATCCTTGTCGTCAGTCTTTTGATCCTTAGGCATGGGATGGTCCTTGCTGTATTGCTTGGCATCCTTCTCGCTGGGGTGCTCATAATTCACGTCAGCTTCATCGACTTCCAGCGAACCCACATCAACGGTCTGTTCGCCAGTATCGACTTTCACGTTCTTGGCCTCTGCGTGTTTGACTTTGGCATCAAGCTTGTCGATGGTGGGCTTCATGTCCATTTTGTAGTCAACATCATCGGCTGTGATCTTATTGGCATTGACTTTCCATGGCTTGCTGGGCTCCTTGTCAGGATCGGGCTTCTTTTTCTCTGGTTTATAGCTGAGTTTAGCCTTGCCTCCCTTCAGTGCAGCGTTATTGACATCCACCTTGTTATTGTTCAAGTCAATTTTGGCATCGTCAATCTTAGCCTCGTCAAGGTCAACATCCAGGTCGGTAGAGCCATCCTCGGTTTTGATTTGGCTTTTGGCACCCTTGAGTGAAGCGTTCTCTACTTCTACTTTTTTATCAATCAGCGGTTTGGGCTTTACGTTGGCCTTTACCTCATCGGCCTTGAAGAGCGTGTCGCCGTTCTGATCGATGACTTGCACGTCGGTAGCTGTCACGTCAAGCGGGAACTTGATGTTGACATCGCCCACACTGATGTCCATGCCGGTCTTCTCACTGGCTATTTCAGCAGCGATGTCAGCGGCTTTGTTCTGGACCCAAGGGATGTACATGGCAAACGGCAGAGCCGCTACCATGCTCAGTAAGCCACCGCCCACCCAGGCAGCGACCTTTGAAAACATATTTCCCTTTTTCCCAAACATTTATTGTCACATTAATGCACAATAAGCCATTTTAACCCACAAATATACTAAAGAATTGGAAACACAACCAAAAATCAGTGGAAAAATCGGGCAAAAAGCAGTTTCATCACAAAAAAAGAGCCTATCGGTCACAAATAATCGATAGACTCCTATTAGTCCTTTTCAATCTTCACCGATTCAGTATCATGTCGATGAGTTCTGTCACATCCGAAATATTTACATTTCTATTTCCATCTAAATCTGCATTACCAACAATGATATAATAATAATCAGATAACAAATAGTCAATAAGAGCGGTCACATCGCCAATGTTCACACTGTAGTCACCATTCACATCACCCACAATGTGGGAATACATTGATGAATATATTTGTATAATAGCGGAATACCCACTTATTTCTAAGTCTTCATTGAAATGCTGTTTTATGCCAATAATATATGAATAACCAGTGTCAATATAATAATTGGTTGATGATAAAACTAAAAGATTGCATTCAGTGCAATCGAAATAATATGGACAATCGGAACCACCAGGAGGTCCATAGGTTTCTCCATTAATCGAAAAGTGTAAATAGACAGGAAAATCACCATAAGTATATGGATGAAAATCAATCACATTCATAAATTGTCCATTAGCCATATCTAAAAGTGGGATCGAATCCTCAATTCCATATATATCCAATAGAACTACCCAGCATTCTGTATTGTGAGGATCCTGTTCCCAGGTGACATCATCAAATGTCACTGTCAAAGTCGCATAGCCTGTTGCCTTCACAGTTATGACCACAACGTGGGTACCATAGTTTGGCAATTTGATTTTGTGGTTAACTATCGACACATTGGAACCGTTCACTGTAGCGGTCATGGTCACATTCTCGGTTCCTACATACTCAACAGGTACCCATCCGTTCTCGTCAACATCACCCAGTTGGACATATCCAGTGAGTGGTTTGGCTTGCAGCTGTTCGGTTAGGGCACTACCATTATGATGCTGGGCGGAAAACGCCATCAGCCCAAAGCACGTACAAATAAGAGCTAGTAATAATCTTTTCATAACAATCGATATATTAGGGTGTTATATAGAAATTTCAACCATAGTGAGATCGGTATCACTTCACGAAAACTCCATCAAATCTAGAGATATAGCGAACACCTCACGCCTCCTGCAAAGTTAATACATATATCAGGTAAACACAAGACATCTGCTTGAAAAAAACTTCAAGAAAGTAGAAATCGTTTTTAACGAAATTTAGCCTACAATTTTTCTTTGTTATGTTGACATGTTTTCCGAGAATTCTGTGTAAATTTGCAGGTTAAACCAAATAACCACTAATAACTCATTAAAGACTGAAAAATGTATAACGTCAAATCGAACCATGCCGATGAGTTCATCGACGATAGCGAAATATTAGAGACGCTCGCCTATGCTGAGAAGAACAAGAGTAATCGCCCACTGATTGAGCAGATTATCGACAAGGCCGCCCTGTGCAAGGGTCTTACCCACCGTGAGGCTGCAGTGTTGCTGGATTGCGACCAACCCGACCTGATCGAACGCTATGAGCAGTTGGCCAAAGACGTGAAGAAACGCTTCTATGGCAACCGTATCGTCATGTTTGCACCGCTTTATCTGTCCAATTACTGCATCAATGGATGTGTTTATTGTCCTTATCATGCCAAGAATAAGACCATTCCTCGCAAGAAGCTCAGCCAAGACGAGATCCGGGCCGAGGTCGAGGCGCTGGTCAAGATGGGTCACAAGCGCATTGCACTGGAGGCTGGTGAACACCCCGTGATGAACCCTCTGGAGTATATCCTGGAATCCATTCACACCATCTATAACACCAAGGTGGGCAACGGTGAAATCCGCCGCCTGAATGTGAATATCGCTGCTACCGAGGTCGAAGCCTACGAGAAACTCAAGGCTGCAGGCATCGGTACCTATATCCTGTTCCAGGAAACCTATAACCGCAAGAACTATGAGGCTTTGCATCCCACGGGACCCAAGAGCAACTACTGCTACCATACCGAGGCAATGGACCGTGCCCAACTGGGTGGTTGTGACGATGTGGGCATCGGCGTATTGTATGGCTTGACCACCTACCGCTATGACTTTGTAGGCCTGCTGATGCATGCCGAACACTTGGAGGCGCGTTTTGGTGTGGGTCCTCACACCATCAGCGTTCCTCGCATTTGCCCAGCTGAGGACATCTCGCTCGATGAGTTCCCCGACGTGCTGCCCGATGACATCTTCTGCCGCATTATTGCAGTTATCCGCCTTGCCGTGCCTTACACTGGCATGATCATCTCGACCCGTGAGAGCCAGAGTGTGCGCTCCAAGGTGCTTGACCTTGGCGTTTCACAGATCAGTGGCGGCAGTCGCACCAGTGTGGGTGGTTACACCACCGTTGAGCGCCATGACGAGACGGCCCAGTTTGACGTGAGCGACACGCGCACCCTCGACGAGGTGATCAACTGGCTGCTCTCCATCGGCTACCTGCCCAGTTTCTGTACTGCATGCTACCGTTCGGGACGCACTGGTGACCGTTTCATGGAACTGTGCAAAGCCGGTAAAATTGGCGATATTTGTACGCCCAATGCATTGATGACACTCAAGGAGTACCTCATGGACTTTGCCAGTGAGGACACTGTTGCCAAAGGCAATGCCCTCATCGAACAGGAGTTGGCTAAAATCAAGAATGCCCGTGTTCGTGAGATTGCCACCCAGCACATCAACGAAATTGCTGCTGGCCAACGCGACTTCTATTTCTAAACCATCAATAAAAAGAAGACAATAAATACAATAAGAACAATTTGCTGATAACTAAACAATTGTGATTATTGTATTTATTGTTTTTTCTATAAATAATTGTTGTTCTTATGGTAGATCAAAATTTCAATAGAGCTCCGATGAGCGAGCGGTTGCACATCGCGTTGTTTGGACGTCGCAATGTGGGCAAGTCGTCGCTCATTAATGCACTCACGGGACAACAGATTGCTATCGTGAGCGAAGTGGCTGGCATGACAACCGACCCGGTGAGCAAATCGATGGAGATATTGCCATTGGGACCGTGTGTGCTGATTGACACGGCCGGATTTGACGACAGTGGCAAGGTGGGAGAACTGCGCACTCAACGCACTCGTGAAGTCATTAAACAGGCTGACATCGCTTTATTGGTGACAGATGGTCTATCGCTTGATGATGAAGCTGTGTGGGCTACAATGCTTAAGCAGGCTGACGTGCCTTATGTGGTAGTGCTCAACAAGGTTGATTTGATGGATGATGTGCCTCCTACCCTACTCGACTCAATCGCAAAACGTCTGGGCGGTGAGGTCATCACTGTGAGCGCCCTTCAAGGCTCGGGTTTGGACCAGTTGCGCCAAACCATGGCACGCCTTGTCCCTGAGGGTGGCAAGCAGTCGCTCACAGGCAAATTGGCACATGCTGGAGATACCGTGCTGCTGGTCATGCCTCAAGACCCGCAAGCTCCCAAGGGAAGACTCATCCTGCCACAGGTACAGACCCTGCGCGACCTGATGGATAAGCGTTGTACCGCTATTTGCTGCACAACCGAGGACATTGACCGCACTTTGGCAGCGTTAAAGGAGCCCCCTCACCTTATCATCACCGACTCGCAGGTGTTTGACGTTGTTGAGCGAAAAAAGCCTGAGGGAAGTCTGCTCACTTCATTCTCGGTACTCATGGCGGCAATAAAAGGCGACATTCAGTATTTTGTTGAGAGTGCCCAGGCCATTGACCGACTAACCGAACAGTCACATGTGCTTATTGCTGAAGCGTGCACCCACGCTCCTCTTGCCGAGGATATTGGCAGAGAGAAAATACCCCGGATGCTGCGGCAACGGGTCGGCAAAGGGCTGCGGATTGACATTGTGGCTGGCAAGGATTTTCCCGAAGATTTGTCTGGAATAGACTTGATTATCCACTGTGGCGGTTGTATGTTTAACCGTCGTTTCATGCTCCAGCGTGTTGAGCAATGCCGTCTTCAAGGTGTGCCCATGACCAACTACGGCATTACAATTGCCCACGTTAAAGGTATCCTTAACAGGGTATCGTTGCCTTAGCTGATAGCTACTTGCTAATTACTTAAAGGATAGACTTGTCGCGATACTTGGTGTGGAGTAGTTCGTGGGCCTTGCCATGCAATGGCTCGCCCAAGAACTCGCGATAAAGGCGCAGAATGACAGGATTTTCATGACTCTTGCGCAACTGCTTGCCCACATCCTCGCTGTAGATAGCCCGCTGGCGTGCTTTGATGACCTCGATGTCGCCATGGTGGTAAGGTTGGCCCGTACCGCCAATGCAGCCACCCGGGCACGCCATCACCTCAATAACATGGTAATCGAGTTCACCGGCACGCAGCTTGTCTATGACTACTCGAGCATTGGCCAACGTGTTGACCACGCACACTATCAATTCAAAGCCATCAAGGTCAATGACGGCCTCGCGGATACCGTCGAGTCCTCTTACCTCATCAAACTCGATGCGCTCCAAGGTGCGTCCTGTAAACTCCTCATAGACGGTACGCAATGCAGCCTCCATAACGCCGCCTGTCGTGCCAAAAATGGCACCCGCACCCGAGGAGTCGCCTAGCGGGAAGTCAAACTGGCCATCGGTCAAGCGCCCGAAGTCAATGTTCATTCGCTTAATCAGCTTGGCCAACTCATAGGTCGTGATGGAGTAATCCACATCGGGATTACCGTCGGTGATAAACTCATCGCGGGCACACTCATATTTCTTGGAAATGCATGGCATCACTGACACGACCACCAATTTTTCACGCGGGATGCCCATGCGCTGAGCCCAATAGGTTTTAAGCACCGCACCCAGCATCTGGGCGGGAGATTTACAGGTTGATGGATACTCGCGCAGGTCGGGATACTCGTTCTCAAAGAAATTCACCCATGCCGGGCAGCACGAGGTGGTTATGGGTATTCTCACGGTCTTGTCGCCCGCCATGAATTTCCTGATGCGGTCAACAATCTCGGCAGCCTCCTCGACAATCGTGATATCGGCGCCAAAGTCGGTATCAAACACATAGTCAACACCAACCTTGCGCAAGGCCGAGATCATCTTACCGGTGACGATGGTACCCGGCGGCATGTCGAACATCTCACCCAAGGCATAGCGCACGGCAGGTGCCGTCTGAGCCACCACAACCTTGTCGGGGTCGGCCACATCAACAAGGAGGTCCTCAACATAGTTGCGCTCGCTCAGGGCACCCACGGGTCCGTGGATGGCGTCAAACTTGCACTTAGTCGTGCAGTTACCGCAGCATGTGCATTTATATGGATTGACCACATGGGGGTGGCGCAAGTCGCCCACAATAGCATGACTGGAGCAACCGCGCTTGCAGGCACCGCAGCCCTTGCACTTGTCAGCATCGATCTTGTAGGACATCACCGACAAGAACTTCTTGCCGCCAATCTCGTAGATGTAGTCGTGGAGCATGGCATCCATCGACAACTGTTTGGGATAGGAACTCCAGTGCTTGGAGTCGTCCATCAGCTGATGGGCCGTGAAGTCCACATACTGCAGACGCTCCTCAAGCAGACGACCATCGATGATGTGTGTCTTAACAATTTCCTCAACATCCTCGGGATGAACCTGAACATAAGTCGTGTTGTCGGGCATGATCCTGACGATGGGCCCCTTGGCACAAAAGCCGAAGCAACCCGTTGCCACTACGTCAACCCGGCTTCCCAACCCGTATTCGGCAATGACGCGAATAAAATTGTCAATGATTTTCAAACTGCCCGATTCATAGCACGACGAGCCGCAGCAGCACAGCACCTGGACGTGGGCGTTAGCAATCAAACCGTAAGCTACAGGGGCATTGTCCGACTGCACATCTCCTTTCGGATTGTTTAGTGATTTATCTTGTTGAGATTCCATTGACAATTAGCAAATTAATCATTCACAGGGTTGGGAGAATGATGGATATCTACCCAAATTAACTCACAAAATTACGAATTTTCTTCCAATCCTGCAATAAATTGAATCAATTAAGGTGAATTCAATAAAAATAAAGTATAATTCGGGAAGGCATACCCTGGGCAGGCTGCAAAGGCCGATAGACCCGCCATCTCACCCAGGAGGACGCCCCCTTGAACACCCCGAGGTCATACACCATCACGGGACTAGTAGAGATGGAAAGCGGGAGGGCTCTTTTGAGTTGAGCTCTCCCGCTTTCGGGTAATTAGTGATGTTTAGTGTTCTTAGTCTTGAGCAGCGGTTGTCTCGAGGATCTGGCGGATGTCCTTGACATCGAGACGGCCATAAACGTGCTCACCAATCATGACAACGGGAGCCAGACCGCAAGCGCCCACGCAGCGCAGGCAGTCAAGCGAGAACTTGCCATCGGGGGTGGTCTCGCCTACCTCAATGCCCAAGATGCGCTTGATTTCCTCAAGCAGACGCTCGGAACCGCGCACATAGCAAGCGGTACCCAGGCAGACTGAAATCGGGTGCTTGCCCTTGGGGGTCATGGTGAAGAACGAGTAGAACGTCACCACGCCATAGACCTTGGAAGCAGGCACGCCCAACTTGCGGGCAATGATGCGCTGCATCTCCTCGGGGAGATAGCCATGCAGTGCCTGGCACTCGTGCAGCACGTTAATCAATTCACCGGGCTTGTTGCCGTGCTTGTCGCAGATTTCCTCAACCTGTTGAACTACGGTACACGCCAGTTTGATTTCTTCTTTCTTCTTCATATCGTTATTGATGTTTTGATTCGAAATTAGTGAATAGACTTATCAAAGTAATGCGTGTGAAGCAGGTGGTGCGACTTCTCGCCACAGGGCTCACCCAGGAATTCCTTATAGAGCTTCTGGATGTCGGGGTTCTCGTGGCTCTTGCGCAGGGCCTTGCCCTCGTCCTCGCGGTAAACGGCAGCAGCACGTGCCTTGAGAATCTCGATGTTACCGTGGTGGTAGGGCTGACCAGCACCGCCGATGCAACCGCCGGGACATGCCATCACCTCAACCACATGGTAGTTGAGCTTACCGGCACGCAGTGCATCCATCACCTTGCGGGCGTTGCTCAAGGTGTGAGCCACGCAGACCTTCAGCTCAAAGCCGTTGAGGTCGATAGTAGCTTCCTTGATGCCCTCAAAGCCGCGCACTTCGTTGAACTCCAGATGCGGCAGGGTCTTGCCAGTGTGTACCTCATAGACGGTACGCAAAGCAGCCTCCATCACACCACCAGTGATACCGAAGATGGCACCAGCACCAGTCGATTCGCCGAGGGGCGAGTCAAAGTCACTGTCAGGCAGGTTGACGAAGTCGATATTGGCGCGCTTGATCAAGCGACCCAACTCACGGGTTGAGATGCTGTAATCCACGTCGGGATTGCCATCCACCTTGAATTCCTCACGGCCAGCCTCATACTTCTTGGCCAAGCAGGGCATAATTGAAACGACAACGAGTTTCTCGCGGGGGATACCCATCTTCTCGGCCCAATAGGTCTTAGCGATAGCGCCAAACATCTGGGCGGGCGACTTGGCGGTTGAGGGATAGTCAAGCAGATCGGGGAACTCGTGCTCATAGAAGTTAACCCAAGCGGGGCAGCACGAAGTCATGATAGGCAGCTTCACGTCCTTATCGCCAGCAAGGAACTTGTTGAGGCGTTGCAGGATCTCGGTACCCTCCTCCATAATGGTGAGGTCGGCAGCAAAGTCGGTGTCGAATGCATAATCAAAGCCGAGGTCACGCAATGCGGTAGCCATCTTACCAGTCACGATAGTGCCGGGCTTCATGCCGAATTCCTCACCAAGAGCGAAGCGAACGGCGGGAGCGGGCTGAGCGACAACCACCTTGTCGGGGTTGGTCAGGTCGTCCATGAGCTGGTTGGTATAGTCATGCTCGGTCAAGGCACCGGTAGGACATACGGCAACACACTGGCCGCAGTAGGTACAGTTGGTATCGGTGAACATCTTGTCGAAGGTGGGAGCGATGGTTGTGTTGAAACCACGGCGGATAGCGCTCAGCACACCTACTGACTGAACATTGTTGCAGACGCTCTCGCAACGGCGGCAGTAAACACACTTCTCCATGTTGCGCGAGATGGCGGGAGTCAACTCTTGCTTGCGCTCGCTCTGTTCGCCACCGTTATAAGGCATTTGGCGGATGTTAAAGCGCATTACCAGACGCTGAAGTTCACAGTCACTGCACTTGGGGCAGGTCAAGCAATCGTTGGGATGGTCGCTAAGCATCAGCTCAGCAACAGTCTTGCGGGCGCGTATGACGCGGGCGCTGTTGGTGTGTACCACCATGCCCGGGGTGACGCGGGTAGCGCAGGCGGGAGCCAAATTGCGGCGGCCTTCGATCTCCACAACACAAATGCGGCACGATGCGGGCATGTTCTGAACACAAGTGCCCTCGAGGTCGATGTGGCACAGGGTGGGAATGCTGATGCCCACAGTCTTGGCGGCATCGAGCAACATGGTCCCTGCGGGAACATTTACCTCGTGTTTATCAATCGTCAGAGTGATCATATTCTTTTCTTCCATGATGCTATCGAAATTTAATAAACCGAGATGGCGTCGAAGCGGCAGTTAGACTTACACATACCGCAGCGGATGCACTCGAAGGGGTTAATAATGTGAGGCTTGCGCATGTCGCCCATAATGGCGTTGGCGGGGCACTTGCGGGCACAAGCGCCGCAACCCTTACACTTGGAGGCTTCAATGCTGTAGGTCACGAGGGCCTTGCACTGCTTAGCACGGCAGGTGTGCTGTTTCACATGCTCTACATATTCGTCCCAGAAATTGTTAATCGTCGATAACACGGGATTAGGAGAAGTCTGACCAAGGCCGCACAGGGCGGTGTCCTTGATGATCTCGCCGAGCTCTTTCAGGCGATCAAGGTCTTCCATAGTGCCCTTGCCCTCGGTAATACGGGTAAGGATCTCAAGCATGCGCTTGTTACCGATGCGGCAGGGTGTGCACTTACCGCAGCTCTCGTCACAAGTGAACTCGAGGTAGAACTTGGCCACGCTGACCATACAGTCGTCCTCGTCCATAACGATCATACCGCCAGAACCCATCATCGAGCCTGCAGCAGTAAGATGCTCATAGTCAATGGGAGTGTCAAGGTGCTTAGCTGTCAAGCAACCGCCCGAGGGACCACCAGTCTGCACAGCCTTAAACTCCTTGCCATTCTTAACGCCACCACCGATGTCGTAGATGATCTCGCGCAGTGTCGTGCCCATGGGAACCTCGATAAGGCCCACATTATTAATTTTACCAGCCAGAGCAAACACCTTAGTACCCTTGCTCTTCTCGGTACCGATCGAAGCAAACCAGTCAGCGCCCTTGGTCAAGATGATAGGCACATTGGCGAGGGTCTCAACGTTGTTCACGTTGGTGGGCTTCATGTTGAAACCAGCCTCAGCGGGGAACGGCGGCTTCAGGGTAGGCTCACCGCGCTTGCCTTCCATCGAGTGGATAAGGGCGGTTTCCTCACCGCAAACGAATGCGCCAGCACCGTAGCGGATCTCAATATCAAAATCAAAGTCTGTACCCAGAATCCTCTTGCCGAGCAGGCCATACTCGCGAGCCTGCTTGATAGCAATCTTCAGGCGGTTTACAGCCAGGGGATACTCAGCGCGGATGTAAATCAAACCCTTGTGGGCGTTGATACAGTAACCGCAGACGGTCATGGCCTCGATGACCGAGTTGGGGTCACCCTCCATGATAGAGCGGTCCATGAATGCACCGGGGTCGCCCTCGTCAGCGTTGCAGACCACATATTTCTCGTCAGCCTCATAGCCACGGGCAAAGCCCCACTTCATACCGGTGGGGAAGCCAGCGCCACCACGTCCGCGCAGACCTGAGGCCTTGATGATTTCAATCACCTCTTCGGGGGTCTGGTTGAGCAATGCGTTAGCAATACCCTGATAACCGTCACGGGCGATGTATTCCTCAATGTTCTCGGGGTCAATCAGGCCGCAGTTACGCAGGGCGATACGCATCTGCTTGCGGTAGAAGTCCATGTGCTTGCTGTCGCTCACCGTCTTCTGGGTCTTGGGGTCAACATAGAGCAGACGCTCCACGCGACGACCGCCAATGATGTGTTCCTTGACGATTTCGGCAGCATCCTCGGGCTTCACCTGGGTGTAGAAGGTGTTGTCGGGGATAATCTTCACGATGGGACCTTTCTCGCAGAAACCGAAGCAACCGGTAGTGATGACATCCACCTTGTCGGCAATGCCATTCTCCTCGCATGCGGCTTTCAGGTTATCAACGATTTTGTGGCTGTTGGACGCCTTGCAACCAGTACCGCCACAGCACAGCACTTGCAGATGCTCGGCTCCGGTAGCAAGACCACAACATTGCTCTGACGCCTGGTCAGAACTTTCCTCGCGCAGCGCCAATGCCTGCTGCGCACGCTTCCTCAAGTTATTGAGGTCGTTAATAGAAAGTATTTTCACGTTGTAAATGAATTAGTTATTAGTGTTATAGATTTATGTAGGGTTTATTTGGGGTCAAAATTAGTTGTTTTTTTTTGATTACGGAAATATTTCGGCAAATATTTTTGAATAATGTATAATAATGGATTTTTTGCCCAAATTGTGAGATATACATAAAAATCACCGGCACCTTAAAAAGATGCCGGTGACAATGATCATATAACGCGATGGTTATACTTTTCGATTGGGATTTACTCCTCAGCCTTAGGAGCTTCGTCGGTAGCCTCGGGGGCTTCGTTCTTCTCGAGCTGAGCCTTCAGGGCAGCCAAGTCGGTCACGTCGCCCAGGGTGGTCTTCTCGACCTGGGGAGCGGCGGGAGCGGCCTCGGCAGCGGGCTTGTTGGCAGCAGCCTGACGGCGTGCCTTGCGAGCCTCGTTGCGCTGCTCATCCTCAAAGATGCGGCTGTGAGACAAGATGATGTGCTTGCTCTCCTTGTTGAAGTCGATCACCTTGAACATCAAGGTCTCACCCTGCTTAGCAGTGGTGCCATCCTCCTTGGTGAGGTGCTTGGGTGTAGCAAAGCCTTCAACACCGTAGGGATCGAGACGGATTTGACCGCCACGCTCGGTGAGCTCGCTGATGGTACCCTCGTGCACGCTGCCACGGGTAAAGATGGTCTCGTAGTTCTCCCAAGGATTCTCCTCGAGCTGCTTGTGACCCAGGCTCAGACGACGGTTCTCCTTGTCGATGTCGAGAACGACAACGTCGATGGGGGCGTCAACCTTGGTAAACTCGCTCGGGTGTTTGATCTTCTTGGTCCAGGACAGGTCGCTGATGTGGATAAGACCCTCAACGCCCTCTTCCATCTCAACAAAGATACCGAAGTTGGTGAAGTTGCGCACCTTAGCGGTGTGCTTGCTGCCAACGGGGTACTTCTCCTCGATGGTGTCCCAAGGATCGTTGGTGAGCTGCTTAACGCCAAGCGACATCTTGCGGTCCTCGCGGTCCAGAGCCAGGATAACGGCCTCGACCTCGTCACCCACCTTCATGAAGTCCTGTGCAGGACGCAGGCGCTGTGACCAGCTCATCTCGCTCACGTGAATCAGGCCCTCAACACCGGGAGCCACCTCAACAAATGCACCGTAGTCGTACATAACGACAACCTTGCCCTTGATGTGGTCGCCCACCTTGAGATTGGGATCCAGAGCATCCCAGGGATGCGGCTGGAGCTGCTTGAGGCCCAAAGCGATGCGGTTCTTCTCCTCATTGAAGTCGAGGATAACGACGTTGAGCTTCTGCTCGGGCTCGACGATGTCGGCGGGGTTGTTTACACGGCCCCATGACAGGTCGGTGATGTGAATCAGACCATCCACGCCACCCAGGTCGATGAACACACCATAGTTGGTGATGTTCTTAACGGTACCCTCGAGTACCTGACCCTTCTCTAGCTTGGACATGATCTCTTTCTTCTGCTGTTCGAGCTCGGCCTCGATGAGAGCCTTGTGCGAAACAACAACATTGCGGAAGTCCTGGTTAATCTTCACGATCTTGAACTCCATAGTCTTGTCAACGTAGTCATCATAGTTGCGGATGGGGCGTACGTCAATCTGTGAACCGGGCAAGAAGGCCTCGATGCCAAATACATCGACGATCATACCACCCTTAGTGCGGCACTTGATGTAACCCTTGATGATCTCGTTGTTCTCAAGCGCTTCGTTAACGCGATCCCAGCTCTTGGCCTGACGGGCCTTGCGGTGCGACAGCACGAGCTGACCTTTCTTGTCCTCACGGTTCTCGACATACACTTCAACAGTGTCGCCCACCTTGAGGTCGGGGTTGTAACGGAATTCGCTAACGGGAATGATGCCGTCCGACTTTGCACCGATGTTAACCACAACCTCGCGCTTGTTGATCGAGATTACGGTACCTTCGGTCACTTCGTCCTCCTGAAATGCGTTCAGTGACTTGTCGTAGGTTTTTTCCAGTTCTTCAAAAGATTTGTCTCTTTTGGTTTCGCCTTTCTCATAGGCGTCCCAATCGAAATCGGCGATTGGAGAATTTTTTAATTCTTCGCTCATTTAAATTGTTAATAATAAGTTAGTTAAACAGCCTTTCCGGACACATTCCCGAAAAGCGCGACTGCAAAGGTACAACAAAATTCCTGATTCACAAGCAAAAACGCCACAATTTTCTGAAAAACGACAGATTTTTTGTAACATCAATTTATGGGGAACTCCTTATTATTGGAGCAACTGAATAATCTGAAATAATCTGATAGCATCTGCTAATGCTGACTGGGATACGGCAGGACTGACTGTTTGAGTTTTCTTGACATGACGATAGTTGGCGTTTTGCAAACTGATCATGTCGGCCTGGGCACCGAGACCCAGCGTCAGAACTGTTAAGAGTAATAATAGTTTCTTCATAAAAACAAAATATTAATGGATCATAAAATGAATTTAGATCTAATTCAAGTTAGTATAATTTCTTGATAAAAATCTTGTAGAAGGTTATATCAATGCAAATTTATATGTAGAAGGTTATATCAATGCAAATTTATATAAAGATTTTATTATCGGCAAAAAAACCAGAATAAATCACTCAAGAATGGAAACAAATCAAGGTTTAAGATAATAGTTTCCCTCATCATGAAAGGCTCAAGCGCCGGAAAACGCTTGAGCCTTTTAAACATGATTGAATTATTGCATTAATTGTTGCCCAGCAATCTGTCGATGAGGGCTGTCACATCGGCGATGGTGACGTTGGTATCACCATTGACGTCGGCACAGGTGGTGCAGATTTCAATGCTGTCGTCAAGCAGATAATCGATCAAGGCAGTTACATCGTTGATTAAAACGAGACCATCGTGGTTCACATCGCCTATGATGTGTTCCTCATCGCCAGTGTCAATGCCCTCGATGTGCTGGAAGTTGCACCAAACTGCCGCGTTTTGGTATAGTTCCACGCTACGCATGGGCACATAGAGGATGGCGTTCTGGTAAACCTCATCGGTGAAGTAGTTGCCGTTTTCGCCGGTACATTCAGGAGGTGTGGTGGCAAGGCAGGTTACTTTGGTAATGCCTGTGATGCTGCTGAAGGCGCTGGGACGGATTTCGACCATTGTCGAGGGTAATTCCACCTCGGTGATGGAAGTGACCTCACGTGCTGCTTGGTTGGCAATTACAGTCACCCCTTCGGGCACACGGAGCACGCTTTGTTGCCAGCCGGTGGGCACACCAACTAGGGCGGTCAATCCCGCGGGCACATCGTCATCGGCTCGAGTCGGCTTGACTGTATTGCCGCCGGTGGCATAGAGGCAGCCATCATAGGTTGTGAAATACTCACTGCCCTCGGCCACGTTAAATGCCCTCAATGATGTTGCACCTACACAGGGATTACCGGTAATGGTGGTCACTGTCGTAGGAACGGTGAATGAGTTCAGGCTGGTGCAACGGAAGTAGGCATTCATGTTGATGGTCAGCATGCCTTCGGGCAGATAAGCGGTGGTGAGGGGACAACGGGTAAAGGCTGCTCCATCAATCTCCTCGAGCATGCCATTGCTGGTGATTGATGTGAGATTAGTGCACATGCTGAAGGCCTGGCGACCCACAAACTTGACATTCTTGAGGTTGATGCTGGTAAACGGGTTATCCTGTAATGCGCAACTGTCGAGTTTAACCATTGTGCTAGGCAGGTTCACGCTGGTGAGCGAGCAGCTGGCAAAGCACATCAGACCAATCTCCTCCATGCCTTCAGGCAGAGTGAGACTGGTGAGGTTGACGCAGTAGAAGAACACGTGACGACCCAGCTTTCTCATGCCCTGGGGCAGTGTCACACTGCCCACCTGGCTGTTGCTGAAGCAGCTGTTGCCGATTTCACAGTCAGGGTTGGGAATGTTCACACGGGTGAGCTGTGAATCGTAGAAGGCACCTAAACCGATGCGCGTGATGCCGGCATGGAAATTCACCGTCTTGAGGGTGGGATTGCCATAGAAAGCATAGTCGCCAATCTCAGTGATTTGATCGGGAATGGTGATTGAGGTAAGGTAGGTGGTACCGCCTGAGCTGAACTGTGTGGGCTTGGCACCTGGAGCGGCGATGATTTTGGTCTTCTCCTTATTGGTGAGCATGGTGTAGGTGACATTGCCCTGGGTAGAAACCAAGTGGGCAAAGTAAGGGTTGTCGGACAGCACGGTCATTCCCCCAAATTTGTTGTAGGCAAATGCCGTCTCGCCAATTAACCTTAAGGTCGTAGGCATCTTTAACGAGCCCACCTCGGCGTAGGAAAAGGCGCCCTCATCGATAAAGATAATGCCCTCGGGCAATTGCAGGATGGCTTGATCATTGAGTTTACACTTGTAGAACGCGTTGGCGCCGATGCCCACAACATCATAGGTCACGCCGTCGTAGGTTACGGTACTCTGGAAATCTGAGGAGAAAAGGTTGCTGTAGCCTGCCCCGTTTTCTGAATTGCTCTTGGGAATAATCTGCACCTTGTTGTCGGTGCCCTCTATCACTTCATATTTGAATTTACCTGAAGTGAACTGCAACTGTGCCAGCGAACACATGGCCAGCAAACTTGCTGACAGAAGGGTAAAAAATCTTTTCATTTGGGTTTCATAAGGTAGGTTCTATCAATTCTATTCCGAGCCTTATTGAGAGCAGAACCCGTTAAACCCTCAGGGAAGGCTCGTCTTTAAATATACAAAGTTACATCTTTTAGCTAATAAGCCGTTTAAAATTCATATTTTTAACATTTATTAGTGGGTTGGCTAGCAATTATAAGTATTTAGTGACTCAACCTCATGCCAAGTGGCCAAGTCGCTAAATTGATGTTTTTAAATCATAGTTAAAAAAACTGGCTTGCATCACTACAACGGTTTTTTGTTATTATCTTTGCGGGAGTTTTATGACGAAAAAGAACATGACAAAAAAGGAATTGAGACAACAAATGAAGCAGCTCAAGGGCATGACGCCTGAAGCTGTTAAGCATGTCGAGGCCGACATGGTGTTTAACATGATAGAAAAGATGCCGGCATGGAAGCAGGCACAGCATATCCTGTGTTACTGGTCACTGCCTGACGAATTGCCCACCCATGAGATGGTGCAAAGGTGGTTAGAGGCAGGGAAGAACATCTATTTGCCTCGTGTCGTGGGCGATGATCTTGAGATTGTGCCCTATCACGGAGCTCAAAGCCTTGACGATAATAATAAATTCCACATTGGGGAACCTGTGGGTGATGCGGTGGATGCCTCATGTCTGGAACTTATCATCGTGCCTGCCGTTGCGCTTGACGCTAAGCGCAATCGCTTGGGCCGTGGCAAGGGGTTCTATGACAGGTTGCTGAGCACGACCAGCTGCCCGACAATTGGTGTAGTGTGCGGTTTTCAGCTCGTGGACGAGGTGCCGGTCGAGCCGCATGACCGACCGCTGGATTGTGTCGTGACAAATGACGGCGTCATCGCCGATGACAATTTATTTAGAGTTTAAAGGTTAAGGGTTAAAGGTTAGAGGTAAGGATTATGAGGAGAGGAATCGTGCTGTTGCTTGCTGTGCTTGCTGTGATGCAGGTAGTGGAAGCAAGGGAGAAGGATTTGCCGATAGATCCCGAGCTGCGCATCGGTAAACTTGACAACGGCATGACCTATTACATCCGCCATAATGAGCAGCCCAAGGGTCGTGCTGACTTTTGGCTAGTACAAGGCACTGGATCGCTGGTCGAGGAAGATGACGAGCGCGGCATAGCCCATTTCATTGAGCATATCGCCTTCCAGGGCACCCGTAATTTTCCTAATATCGACATGGTCGATATCCTGCAAAACAACGGCGTTTCCTATGGCCGTGACATCAATGCTTCGACGGGCTTTGACGATACTAGGTTCCAAATCTCCAATGTCCCTACCGAGCGGGTCGCATTACTTGACACAGTCCTGCTGATGCTCAGGGATCTATCCTGTGAATTGAATTTTGATGACAGGGCTATCGAGGAAGAGCGTGGCGTGGTTCAAGAAGAATGGCGAATGCATGCCGACCAAATGATGCGCCTGTATGAAAACACGCTGCCCATCTTGCTCTCTGGTAGCCGCTATGCTTACCGCATCCCCATTGGCGACATGTTTATTATACGCCACCTTACCCGCGCTCAATTATTGTCGTTCTATCACCGTTGGTATTGCCCTAACAGGCAAGCGGTGGTGATCGTGGGTGACTTTGATACTGACCTCATGGAACAGAAGGTGCTCCAAACCATGGGGTCAATCCCTAAACGCGATAGTCCTTCGATTGACCCCAAAATTGGCCAAGTGAATGACCATGCAGGGATAACTTATGCTATTAATACCGACCCCGAAGCGTCCTCAACGATGACTTACCTGATGTTTGAGCACATGCCCATCCCTGTAGAAAAACGCAATACAGGTGTATTTCTCAAGCATAATATCATCTCGTTTCTTGTCCAAAACATGCTGAGTGCACGCCTAGATGAGATGACCAGGACAACCGGTACTCCTATTGACTATGTATCGGTGTATGACCGCAGATTCCTCATTACCCGCACACGCGAGGCGCTGAACTTGGTCGCATTGACCAAAGAAGGCCGATCGCTCGAAGCCCTTGACTCGCTTATCACCCATGCGGCACGCGCCATTCAATACGGTTTCACTGAAGGCGAATTGCAACGTGCCCGTCGCAACTCACAGGCTGTTTATAATGACTATCTTGCTGAAGCATCTAATCGCAAGAATAAAGAATATGTCGAGGAATACATCGACCATTACATGAATGGGGGCTACATCCCTGGAGTTGTGGCTGAATCCAAGATGCTCATCGACGAATTAAGCCACATTACCCTTGATGATGTCAACGACTATCTGCGTGAGGTGATTGGCAAAGACAATGTCAGTGTGCTTATTTCGGGACCTCAAACGATGGTAGGTAATAGCCGCTATCCCACGTCCCGTGATGTGATTGCCCACTTTAATCGGATCATGTCTACGCCTCAATCACCCTACTTCGATCAAGTTGCAAACGACAAACTCCTGAAACAAGAGCCTAAACCAGGAAGTATCATCAGTGAGAATTATGAACCTGAGACGGGTATCACGACGATGACGTTGCGTAATGGAGCTACCGTGAGGCTGAAACCCACAACATTCAAGAACAACGAGGTGCTTTTTAATGCATTCAGTTTAGGAGGCCATTGGGCTTACGGAGATACGGCCGACGTTAATGTGCGCCTCATGGACCAGGTGGTTGAGGAGTGTGCTTTAGGAGGGCACACCATCAATCAGCTTAACCGGTTATTAAGCGGCAGACAGTTGGGCCTTTCATTTATTCTAAATGATGCCAACGAGCAGATGAGCGGAGGCTGCCAGAGTGACGATCTAGAGACACTGCTTCAACTGTGCTATCTTTATTTCACCGATGTGACCCTCGATGAAGATGCATTTCAAAGCATAAAAACACGAGCTCGTTCTCAATTGTCACAAGCCAGCTATAACCCTAAAATGATTTACAGCGACTCCATTGGCAGCACCATTTATTGCGGAAATCCAATGTATCGCACCATCCCGCCAGAACAGATTGACCAGCTTGATGGGGAACGGGTTCTGCAACTATATCGCCAACGTGTAGCTAATGCTGGAGATTATACATTCTCAATAGTCGGGGCGTTCAGTGTTGATGAGATAAGACCGCTCATCAAGCGTTACCTTGCCTCATTGCCTGATAACGGCAAACGAGAGAATTACGGGGGCTATCATCCAACGATGGCGACTGGCATGATAGATAATTTCTTCCAGGTGCCCATGCGCAACCCTAAATCATCAATCTATGTGAGTATCATGGGTGAGAAGCCTTACAGTTTTGATGATGACTTCATGATAGACCTGGTGGGTGAGTCGGTGGGTACTGCCCTGCTCACTTTCCTTAGGCACGAGAAACACGGCACCTATGACGTGGCTGCCGACGGGTCACATTCACTTTATAACAACCGCTGGATGATCAACTATGAGTTTGAGACAAGTGTCGAGGACCGTGACAGCATGTTGGTCTATGCCGACTATGCCGTTAATGCGGTGTTTTATAGTGGAGTGAGTGAAGACCTGTTCAATAAAATCAAGGAACGCGTGGGACATGAGCATGAGGTCGCCTTGCAGACCAATTCTTACTGGATGAATGCTCTCCAGCACAGGGCTTTGGGCATAGATATCATCAGCGGGTATGACCACATCTACCCCACCCTGACTTGTGAAAAACTGAACAACTACATCGAGTCCTTGAGGCCAGACACGAGACTAAGGATAGTAATGAATTAAGGACTTTAAGGTTTTTAAAAGCCCTAAAGTCCTTAATTCATATATTGTTTACTTCTTTTCTGGTTACATAGCAAGTCGCAAACCCAGAATGAGGTTTCCGGCATCAGGCTGACTGACGCCACGATAGCTCACGCGGCTGTATTTGGGTGTGCCTCCCGTACTGCCACCACGAGTCACACGATAAGGAATGGACCCCTCGGTGCACACGGGATCGGTTTGGGCTTCAGCGGGATAGGTATTATACCAGTCCTCAACCCACTCATAAACGTTGCCACTCATGTCATAAAGTCCCAACTCGTTGGGCGCTTTGGTGCCCACGGGCTGGGGCACAGAATTGGAGTTAGCATTATACCAGCCCACCTCATCCAAATTGTTACTGCCGGAATATTTGTAACCCAGACTCATCACGCCACCACGGGCGGCAAACTCCCATTCGGCCTCGGTTGGCAGTCGGAAAGTTCGGCCAGTCATACCGTTCAAGCGAGCAATAAACTCTTGACAGTCATTCCACGACACTTGTTCAACTGGACGACGCAGGTCGTTAGGATAGCCACTAGTGGGAGAGAAATAGCTGGGATTAGACCCCATGACAGCGACCCATAGGGCCTGTGTCACCTCGGTTTGGCCGATACTGAAGTTCTGGCTCAGTGTCACCTCCCGAACAGGCAACTCAGAGCTGGTGACATCTGAACCCTGTTCCTCGGTACCACCCATAAGGAAGGTGCCTCCTCTCACACCCACCATCGTGAATGTAACACCTTGAACGGTGAAGGTTTCATCAATGGGATCGGGTGGAATCACCGGGCCGCTAGGCCACTCGCCCGTTAACAAATAATCAACCAGACAGGTTACGTCGGCGATACTAACCTGTCCGTCGTAATTCACATCACCACGCTGATATTCCACCCCGGCGGTGAACGATACCAGCATGCAGCAAATAAATAATACAGCAAAAGAAATTTTTCTCATAGTTGTAAGGGATTGAGCAGTTAATAAATTGGATAATGTCTCGCAAATATAGCAATATCATTTAAAAACCATACAATAATCCCTCAAAATCACACATGTAGATACAAATATCTACTAAGTATGATAGTCAACACGTGATAAGCGTTTAAAAAGGTTTGCGGTATTTGTTGTCAGGATCCTCGTCGAGGATGCTCAAGTAGCTCATGAAACGGGAATGGGCGATGTCGCCATTCTCCACTGCTTGTAGAACGGCACAGCCAGGTTCATGGGTGTGGGTGCAGTTGTTGAAACGGCAGTCATCGGAAATCCTGAATATTTCAGGGAAATAGTGAGAGACTTGGGCACGCTCAAAATCGATGGTTCCAAATGCCTTGACGCCCGGAGTGTCAATGATGGACCCTCCGCCTGGAAGATCTAATAGTTCGCTAAAAGTCGTCGTGTGCATTCCCTTGTGGTGTGCTTGGCTCACGTCGCCCACCCTTACCTGCGCATCGGGCACAAGCAGGTTGATGATCGATGACTTTCCCACGCCACTGTTACCCGAGAGCAACGACATCTTGCCACTTAGTTGCTCACGCAGGCTGTCAACGCCCTCACCGGTTTGGGCCGAGAGGACAGTGACAGGATAACCGATGCCCTCATAAAGTGCTTTAAGATTATCAAGTTGCTGGCGGAGTTCAGGCGAGTCTAGCAAATCAATCTTGTTGAAAGCGAGCATAGCAGGCACCTGATAGGCTTCGGCTGTAGCCAGGAAGCGGTCAATGAAGGTCGTACTGGTCTCAGGGTTGATTAATGTGGCGACGAGAACAGCTTGGTCAAGGTTGGCAGCGATAATCTGGAATTCCTTGGAAAGATTGCTTGCACGGCGGATGATGTAATTGCGTCGAGGCTCGATAGAAGCCACGACTAGGGCATCACCACCCTTATCCTCAACCTGCACGATGTCACCCACAGCAACAGGATTGGTGCATCTGAGGCCCTTAAGCCTCAACACGCCACGCATTTTGCAGTTCACCTCCTCATGGCTGTCCTCGAGACGGACGGTGACCCAACTGCCAGTATTTTTTATGACTAATCCTTTCATTGTCTATTGTTGATTGTCGTAAGGCCACAATATACTTTACTCTTAATCCCACGCCTCCAGGTCATCGGAGACTTCGGGAAGGTCGCTACGGTGGAACACTGGATTCGTGATACCCCGTCGTTTTTGGGCGCGGTAATTGTTCAGCAATTTGAAAGCATATTTACACAGGAATACCAGGGCAACCAAGTTACACAGCGTGACTAGTGCCATGAAGAGGTCACCAAGGTTCCACACGAACTCGAAACTGGCCACCGCGCCAAGGAATACAAAGGCGCCACCCGAGAGGATGCGGAAGACCGTGAGCACCCACTTCTTATCGGTCAAGAAGCGGATATTGGCCTCACCATAATAATAGTTGCCGATGATGCTGCTGAAGGCAAACAGGAAAAGGGCGATGGCCACAAATACCGTTCCCCAACTGCCCACCTGTGACTCCAGTGAGGCTTGAGTGAGTTGGATGCCTTCGAGACCCTCGGTCGTGTAAAGTCCGCTGACGAGCACCATGAAGGCTGTACAACTGCACACGAGCAACGTGTCGGTAAACACGCCGAGAGCCTGAATGAGGCCCTGCTTGACAGGATGCGTTACGTCGGCCGTGGCCGCTACATTGGGAGCACTACCCTCGCCCGCCTCGTTACTGAATAGGCCTCGTTTGACACCTACCATAATAGTCATACCCAAGCCACCGCCAGCCACCTGCTCAAAGCCGAAGGCGTTCTCGACAATCAACCGCAACACATGAGGCACCATGTCGATATTCATGATAACCACAACCAGGGCAAGGATGAAATAGCCGAAAGCCATGAAAGGCACCAAGATGCTGCTCACATTTGCGATGCGATGAATACCACCAAAAGCAATAAACAGGGCAATCGCGGTGATGATACAACCTACCACCAACGGATCAAAGCCGAAAGCCTTGTTTAAGGCACCACAAATGGCATTACTCTGGATGGAATTATAGGACAGGCCAAAAGTGAGTGTGATGAGCACAGCAAACAATCCTGCCATCCACTTGTTGTGGAGACCATGCCGGATGTAATAGGCCGGGCCACCGATAAACGAGTCACTTGACGGGCGCTTGAACAACTGTGCCAACGTCGCCTCGACAAACGCTGTTGCCGAGCCAAAGAGTGCGATCAGCCACATCCAGAAGATGGCTCCAGGACCACCCACGGCAATGGCTGTCGCCACGCCAGCCAGGTTACCTGTACCCACGCGCGTAGCCATCGAAACGGCAAAGGCCTGGAACGAGGAGATATGCTTTTTGTCACTCTTAGAGGAAGAATCCACGAGTTGGCGGAACATGTCACCAATCATGGTGAATTGCACGAAACGCGTTCGAATCGTGAAATACAATCCACACAAAATCAGGGCGCCTATCAGCAAATAGGCCCACAAGGCATCATTAATTGATGTGATCGCTGTATTTAGCGCATCAAGGTTGAGCGTCATGTCAAATGATTTGAAATTTGACCCTAAAGGTACTGCTTTTTCTTGAAATTGAGGGTAAATAGTTTGAAATTTGCCCTTTATTGAGTATATTTGCGGTTTAATTGCAAGAAATCATGAAACAGAATCAACTCTTTTTTATAATAATGGCAGTATTGGCGTTGGGCGCCACGGCACAAGTGATGAACCGCCCCATTGGGCAATATCCGGGCAATCCGAGTGAATATTACGGACCATGCATCGAAGATGGTAAAGGCCGCAGTAATCTGGAATACATGTCCAAATATCACACTGTGTATCAGTCATCATCATGGGACTTCAACCTGACCTCTCAACTTTTGACTGACGGCATCATCGACAATCATATGCCAGCTTGGCTCAACGTCACCACGCCCGAGGGACCACTGCCACCTCACAAGCGCGAAGCCTGCATCGACGGCAATGAGTGGACCAGCAACATCGTGATGGGAGGGAACACTTGGTTGCAATATGACTGGGAGAACATGGCCATCGACATCGATGAGGTGGAGATGGTGTGCAGCATGGCCTACCGAGAGGAGGCGCCAAAGGGATTCAAAATAAGACTACTCACGTCCACAGACGGCAAGAAGTGGAAAGTGGCAGACGAATGGATGGGCGATGACCTGCCTGGCAAAGCATCGCGTTCGCGCGTCCACAGCGACCCCAATAAGAATTCGGGTGACGACCTGCTGCCCACGCGCAATATCGATCATACCTTCCACATCAAGAAAGGTAAGGCGTTTTCACACATGAAACTTGAAATGGTCACCCCCAGCGCAGCCCATTGGACCATCACCGAACTGAAGTTGCTGAAAGACGGCAAACGTGCCAAGGGCATTCTGCCGGCTGAACATTTCGTGAGTGCTTGGCGCAGCCTGGGCAATAGGGACGAATGGGTTACCGTTGACTTAGGCGCTCAAGCAACCATAAATGGCATTGGCTTGCCCTGGGTCAACAATCCCTCAAGCGGCAATATCCAAATTAGCGATGACAATCAGAATTGGAAAACTATAGCTACACTTTCAAAGAAAAACGAGCTTATCCAACTTGATGATGTGACGGGAAGATACGTACGCATCAACATGATTGAACCCAATCCCAACAAGCAACCGTTCTGCCTCAAGGAAATCATCATCATGGGCAAGGGTGGCACGATGGCCGTTCCACACGAGGCTGGAGGCTGGGATGACAACAAGTGGTTACTCAATGGCGGGGACTGGCGGTTGCAACGTGCATCTCATGCAGGCCCGATGAGCGGCCCTCAATATGTTGTCCACAATGGATATTATGAAGAAGGATTGCCCGCTACGGTTCCTGCCACGGTATTGTCGAGTTACGTCAATGCTGGGGCATTGCCTGACATGAACTATGACGACAACCTGATGCTGGCTTCAGAATCGTTCTTTAACGGGGACTTCATTTATAAGCGCTCATTTGATTTGCCACAGGAGATGAAGGGCAAGCGCGTTTTCCTCAACTTTGACGGTATCAACTGGAAGGCCGAGGTGACACTCAATGGCACTAATGTTGGACGCATCGAGGGTGCCTTCAAGCGCGGTAAATTTGACATCACCCCCTATCTCAAGCCTTCTGGCAACGAGTTACAGGTACTCATTATCGCCAATGCCAATCCCGGCGGCGTGAAGGTCAAGACCGAAAAGAATACCGACTTTAACGGCGGCATCCTTGGGGCTGACAACCCCACCTTCCATGCCACTATTGGCTGGGACTGGATTTCGACTATTCGTGGTCGTGACATCGGCATTTGGGATGACGTTTATTTGACTGCAGCCAGCGATGTCACTGTGAGCGATCCTGTCGTGACCACTACACTGGCCGAGGGCGACACCCTTGCCACGATGACGCCAGCCGTCATGCTCACCAACCATAGCAAACAGGCCGT
This sequence comes from Muribaculaceae bacterium, assembly GCA_016290325.1. Taxonomy (GTDB): domain Bacteria; phylum Bacteroidota; class Bacteroidia; order Bacteroidales; family Muribaculaceae; genus Sodaliphilus. The sequence goes on along the minus strand of JAEETL010000003.1, from coordinate 7,503 downwards.
GACTGGAACATTGCATGGCCATATCGGTGACATTTGCTTTGAGAAGCAAGTGACCATTGCTGCGGGTCAAGAGATTGAGGAATCATTTAATCCTAATGAGTTCCCGCAACTCAAGAACCAGCGCATGCGTCTGTGGTGGCCTAACGGTTACGGTGAGCCTTACCTGTATGACGCTAGTTTCTCGTTCACGGTTAATGGCGTACAGAGCGACGCTGTCAACTTCAAGGCCGGCATCCGCGAGGTCAAAACGGTGGATAAGGACACTAAACTGCGCATCTACATTAATAACAGACGCCTGATACCACTAGGCGGCAACTGGGCGTTTAGTGAGAACAATTTGAATTATCGTGGCAGGGAATTTGATGCTGCCGTGCGCCACCACAAGGAGATGAATTATAACATGATTCGTAACTGGGTGGGTATGACCGGCGACAAGGAATTCTTTGAAGCTTGTGACCGCTATGGCATTATGGTGTGGCAGGACTTTTGGCTGGCCAACCCCGCTGATGGTCCTGATCCTGATGATGAGGCGATGTTTATGGATAATGCCAAGGATTTTGTGCTTAAAATACGTAATCACCCCAGTATTGGCATCTATTGCGGTCGCAACGAGGGCTATCCGCCCAAAACGATTGATAACGGGTTGCGCAACACTGTGGCCATGCTGCATCCCGGGCTGGACTACATCTCCAGTTCGGCTGATGACGGCGTGAGCGGACACGGGCCCTATTGGGCGATAAGCGCCAAGGAATATTTTGAGAAACAGACGGGCAAACTGCATACCGAGCGCGGTATGCCCAATGTGATGACTTATGAGGGCTTGAGCCGCACGCTCGATGCCGACCACATGTGGCCGCAGAACCTCTACTGGGGTCGCCATGACTATACCATGGAGGGCGCGCAGCGCGGAGCCTCGTTCAACCAACTCATTGCCGACAACTTTGGCGAGCTGACCTCAGCCGAGGAGTTCTGCGAATGGGCACAGTGGATTAATTATGAGGGCTATCGGGCCATGTACGAGAGCGGCAGCAAGGATCGCATGGGACTGCTCATCTGGATGAGTCACCCCTGCTGGCCATCGATGGTCTGGCAGACATACGACTATTACCTGGAACCCACGGCAGCCTATTTTGGCGTGAAGCATGCCTGCGAGCCACTTCATGTGCAATGGAATCCCGTAACCAACTTTGTTGAAATCGTTAACCGTTCGGCTGGACATCAACAGGGCACAGTCAAGGCCAGCATTATTGACTTGAACGGTAACACGGTTTGGGAACAAGTGCAAGGTTACGTCTGCGACGAGGACATGACGCTTGACATGATGCAAGTGAAAGTGCCTCAAGAAATGGCCGGAGTCTATTTCCTGCGCCTCACTCTGATAGATGATAAGGGCAAAATGCGCTCGCAAAACGATTATGTCAACACAACCATAGATAACGACCGCACCTCATTGCATGACATGCGCCAAACTCAGGTGACAGCTGCTGTTAATGGTAGGACTGTTACCTTAACCAATCATGGCCAAGTACCTGCAGCGATGATTCGCCTTAACCTTAAGGGCGATGACGGCGAACAGATTTTGCCCGTTATCTATAGTGACAACTATTTCCACCTGATGCCAGGCGAAAGCCGCACCATTGACATTGAGTGGAAAAACGAAGACACAAGAGGTCGCAAGCCCATTGTTGAAATCAGCGGCATGAACATGACTAAAACTAAGATTGAATTATGATGAAACGACTTCTCTTATCGGGTTTGTTGCTATTGTCATTGACAATGGCTGCTGCAACAAAATATCCTTATCAGGATTCCAGTTTGCACCCATCTGTGCGCGCTCAGGATTTACTTTCTCGCATGACGCTAGAGGAAAAAGTCGGGCAGTTGGTTTGCCTTATGGGTTGGGATTCCTACGTGAGAAATGGCAAGAAAGTGGCCGTCAGTGACAAATTCCGCCACGAGATAGACAGCCTGCACGTGGGCATGTATTGGGCGGTTTTCCGTGCCGACCCATGGACACAAAAGACGCTTGACAACGGTTTGAATCCAGCTCTGGCAGCCGAGGCAGCCAATGCCATGCAACGCTATGCCATCGAACATTCACGGCTGGGCATTCCCATCTTTCTGGCTGAGGAAGCCCCACACGGTCACATGGCCATCGGACCAACGGTCTTCCCAACTGGATTGGGTATGGCCGCAACCTGGAATCAGCAACTGATGGAGCAAGCGGGAGCAGTTATCAGCAAGGAAATCAGGCTACAAGGCGGTCACATCAGTTATGGACCAGTACTGGACCTGGCACGTGAACCCCGCTGGTCACGTGTCGAGGAGACGATGGGTGAAGATCACTACCTGGGTGGCAAAATGGGTGCCGCGATGGTGCGCGGGCTAGGTGAAGGAGATTTGAGTCTGCCCTACTCGACCATTGCTACCTTGAAGCATTTTATCGCCTATGGCACGACCGAGGGCGGTCAGAACGGTGCCCGAAGCATCGTAGGGCCACGGGAACTGAAACAGGTGTTCCTGCCACCATTTAAGCGCGCCATCGATGCAGGGGCTTTGTCAGTAATGACCTCTTACAACTCGCTTGACGGTGTGCCTTGCACATCCAACAAGGAATTACTTACTGATGTATTGCGTGGAGAATGGGGATTTGACCGCGGATTTGTCGTCAGCGACCTTTTTAGCATTGACGGCCTAAGAGGAACCCACCACACGGCAGCCTCGTCACAAGAAGCCGCCATCCAGGCACTATTAGCTGGCGTTGACGTGGATTTAGGAGGAAACTGTTTTTCAAAACTCGTTGATGCTGTCAAGCAGGGTAAAGTGAGTGAAGAGGCTGTCAACACTGCCGTGAAGCGAGTGCTGTGGTTGAAATTTGAGATGGGCCTTTTTGAGAATCCCTACGTTAATGCCAAAACGGCACAAAAGGAAGTCCATAACGATGCGGCTGTTGCCACGGCAAAGCAAACAGCACTGGAGTCGATTACCTTGCTCAAGAACGACGGTATATTGCCTTTGAACAAAAAGGTCAAAGTTGCCGTTGTCGGGCCTAATGCCGATAACGTTTATAATATGTTGGGCGATTACACCGCACCTCAGGCCGATGGGAAAGTGGTTACTGTCTATAACGGTATTAAGGCGATGCTTGGCGAGGCCAGTTGTGTCTATGCCAAGGGTTGTGCCGTGCGTGATACGCTGGACAGCGACATTCCCGCAGCCGTTGAGACAGCCATGCAGGCCGACGTGGTGGTTGCCGTGGTGGGCGGTTCATCGGCGAGGGATTTCAAGACCTCCTACGAGGACACGGGTGCCGCTACCGCCAATCAAAAGTTCATCAGCGACATGGAATGCGGCGAGGGCTTTGACCGAGCCACGCTGGACCTGTTGGGACGCCAGATGGACCTGCTCGAGGCCTTAAAGAAAACAGGCAAACCGCTCGTGGTCGTCTATATCGAGGGACGCCCCCTGAACAAGAACTGGGCCGATGAGAACGCCAACGCCCTGCTCACCGCTTACTATCCCGGAGAGCAAGGCGGTAGCGCCATTGCCGATGTGCTGTTCGGCGATTATAACCCAGCCGGGAGACTTCCCGTGAGTGTACCGCGACATGTGGGCCAATTGCCCGTGTATTATAACAAGCCGGTACCTGTGGCCCACGATTATGTGGAGATGAGCGCACAGCCACTCTACCCTTTCGGCTATGGCTTGAGTTACACTACATTTGAGTACAGCGACCTCACTATCATCGATGGACTTGATGCCTCATTCAAGGTGACCAACACCGGCAACCGCAAGGGCGACGAAGTCGTTCAACTATATCTGCATCAAGACCATCCATCGGTCGTTCAACCCGAACGCCAACTGAAGGCCTTTAAGCGAATTACACTTGAACCTGGCGAGACCCGCCAAGTGACGCTTGACCTTGATTATGGTGACCTGGGCATTGTTGATGCCAATATGGAATGGACCGTGGAACCCAGCACTTATCAGATTCTAATTGGACCATCAAGCAACGACATCCGCCTGAAAGGGAGAATTACCACAATACCCGATTAAACACATATCTAAATTAAGAGCATCATGAAAAATCCATTGTTCTTTAAATTGCCAATCCTGCTCCTTGCATTGTTGGCAAGCATACATGATGCCAGTGCCTATGACTTTGAAGAGGACGGCATCTATTATACAGCCAACAGAACAATGGCGACTGTTACCTACAAGACGACAAATTATAGCACTTATAGCGGTGATGTCGTTATTCCACAAAGGGTTGTTCACAATGGTGTCACTTATGCCGTCACCGCTATTGATGCCGAGGCTTTTAGAAGCAGTTCTGGTCTGACGAGTGTGGCAATCCCTAGTACGGTGACAGAAATCGGCATGATGGCTTTTTATAAATGTGACAAATTGACGCGAGTGGATATTAGCAGCATCGAGGCATGGTGTAAAATTTCATTTAACTTTCCTGAATGCTATAGCGATGATTATTCCCCACTCTTTTCCAATCCACTTTATTATGCCCGACATCTCTACTTGAACGGAGTCGAAGTCACCGATTTGGACATTCCCAACACAATTGTGACTCTAAATAATTATGTGTTTTGTAACTGTGAAAGATTGACTAGCGTGACCATCCCTCAATCGGTCAAAATCATTAACGGGAATGCGTTTATGGATTGTAAGCGACTGGCTAACGTCGATATCGCACCATCGGTTACTGTTATTGGTTCTCAGGCCTTCTATGGATGTACCCACTTGTCAAGCATAACCATTCCTCGATCGGTTAATATCATCGAGAGCGAAACATTTTGCTGCTGCCCTGGATTAACTGAAATCATTGTAGAGAACGGAAACGCCTACTATGACTCACGCGACGACTGTAACGCCATTATCAAAACTGCTAACAACACATTGATTGCAGGATGCCAAAATACAGTCATACCCAATACCGTTACTGCTATCAGCAGCGATGCGTTTAAAGGATGTAGTACGCTAAAAAACATTAATATCCCTCATTCAGTCATCTCCATCACTGGCAATCCATTCGAAGGCTGCAGCTCATTAGAAAGCATCACAGTTGACGAGAATAATCCAGTATATGACTCTCGCGATAACTGTAATGCTATCATAGAAACGACTGCTGACAAGCTGATTACCGGATGCCAAAACACAATCATTCCACGCACAGTCACATCCATAGGTGATCGTGCTTTTTATTCTTGCCAGGAATTGAGAAGCATCGATATTCCTAATTCTGTCAAATTGATTGGTAAATTTGCATTTGCTGAATGCAAGGGACTGACCCATGCTATCATACCTAACTCGGTAGAGACCCCAGTTCAATACTCGGGCGCTGGCTGGTTTATGGGATGTACAAATTTGTCTCACGTGACGATTGGCAGTTCAATCACACAGATGGGGATCATTTTTCATAGATGTCCCAATATAAGTAGCGTGACTTGCCTTGCTGCAGTACCGCCAATAACCGAAGACACTTGGACAGTGTGGGACTCTGGTTCACCCGACCAGCCGTCTAACTTTGACCCTGAGGTTTACGGGCAGGCAACCTTATTTGTGCCTGTGGCTGCACTTGATCTTTACAAAACAGCCCAATACTGGAAACAGTTCAGTGAGATCAGGCCTCTGGGCGACGCAGACGGAAACGGCTTGTTGGGAATAGGTGACGTGACTGAGTTGATTGACTTTTTGTTGACTACACAAGGAAATGAAATTAACTATGGAGCCAGTGACGTTAACGGTGACGGCAAGGTAAACATCACCGATGTAACAGAACTTATAGACATCCTGTTGGCACAATGATTCAGACGATAGACAACACAGGGCGCCGATAATCCAATGCGGCGCCCTGTAAGTTAATAGGAGTTTAATCCTGTGACGCACGAACAGCACGGACAGGATGGCCCATGCAGCGGTAGTCGTGAATCGTATAAGTGTCTCGACTATAAAAATAAATGATGCAGGCATTACGGGAGTAGTTGGGCCCGAGCGTGCGAGACCAATAGAAACCGCTTGCATATAAACTATCGCCGTATGCAGGCAAAAATATAGTATTCCCATTGGGACCGGTAAACAAACAACCGTTTACGCCTTTCCATTTCGTCCATACCCAAGTACACTTATTAACCAATTCCCTTTGCTGATCAAGTGTCGGCATTCGCCAGGACGGACCCCAGTTCACGTAGGCTGCATCATCCTCAGGTTCCAGTTCTGTCTTTCTGTCAACCGTGCCAGAGTTGTTGGATAAGCAATACTTCGTCAGTGTTGTTTCCGTTCCTTCACACCACTTGTAATTACTCCAACTATACTCACTCTTAGGAGCAGTCTCTCCCCAGGCAAACAGGTCACCATACTCTATGGAACTGATTGCACCAACGTTCATCGTTGCCCATAGTGTGCCACTTGGCAAGCCCAAGTCAACATACTCGTGCTCCTCATACGGATTGAGAATGAAGTCGATGATTGCACTAATGTCGGCGATTGTGATTTCACCATCGCCGTTGACATCGGCAGCGTTATTGCTGCCATCACCTAACATAGCATCAATGACCTCATTGACGTCGGCCACTGTTACTTCGCCGTCACCATTCACATCGGCATTAACATTAGCAGTAGCCACAACTGGCATCATAAGTGCCACTAGAAATAATAAGCGTGTAATAAGATTTCTCATAATAACTGTTGTTTAGAAAATAATAATTAGTAAAGTAATTCATGCCTCGGTTCGCCATTTGGCAAAAAAGAGCATAAAACATCAAAATTTGAAGTGTCTTAGGATTGTATTTTTACACCATCCAGGGGCAAAGGTATAATTAATAGCGGACAAAATCAAGAAAAAGGTTAAATTAATGCAAAAAAAGACGAGTTTGCTTGACCCATATATTAAAATGAAGGTCTTTGGAATGAAAAAAGTCACGCTAAGTCGCGTTGTCGCTTGAAATGTAGCGACTTAACGACCTAGCGTGAAACTCTTCTATAGGAGTAAGATAATTCTTACTCGTCGAGGAGGATGTGCATCACCTCGATAGCACTCTTCATGACGTTGGTGCCGGGGCCAAAGATGGCGGCAACACCTGCCTTATAGAGGTAGTCATAGTCCTGCATGGGGATCACACCACCAGCGGTGACGATGATATCCTCACGACCAAGCTTCTTGAGCTCCTCGATAACGGCGGGAACGAGGGTCTTGTGACCAGCGGCAAGCGAAGAAACGCCGAGGACGTTCACGTCGTTCTCGACAGCCTCGCGGGCGCTCTCTTCGGGAGTCTGGAACAAGGGACCCATATCCACGTCAAAGCCACAGTCGGCATAACCGGTGGCAACAACCTTAGCGCCACGGTCGTGACCGTCCTGACCCATCTTGGCAATCATGATACGGGGCTGACGGCCTTCCTTCTTGGCAAAGAGGGCGGTCAAGCGACGAGCCTCTTCCAGGTCGGGATCTGATTTGGTTTCTGCTGAATACACGCCTGAAATGGTTTTAAC
>JAEETL010000082.1 GCA_016290325.1 Muribaculaceae bacterium | reverse complement strand
GTGGAGGGTGGCCCTGGCGTGGTGAAAATCAAGGTAAACATGGATTCAGCTCCTCGCAGCAAGTTCACCTTTGTGCTCAGTGATGATGAGCAGGCCAATGATTATCACTTTATCACTTTCCGTGACCGCGAGGCCGAACCCGCGCCTGTCGAGGTGCCTGACAAGATGAGTACCGCCTGGATATTGAGCAATATCAATCAGATCAATAAATCCAACGATACGCCAGTCGATAATGCTGAGCCAAGCGCCTATTTTATCGATCTTGAAGGCAATATCACCCCCGATGTGGCTCTTACTGTGGTGATGGACCCCGTGGGCGGTGACCAGATTAAAGCGACAGGACATGGAAACATGCGCCTCACTTACAATAATAACGATGAGTTAAATATATTTGGCATCTACAAGCTGGATAAGGGTACTTATAATTTCACCTTGCAGGATCTCATCATCAAGGACTTCACGATCCAGGACGGTAGCAGCATCAGGTTCCAGGGCGACCCGTTTGCCGCCGAGCTGGATTTGGATGCCGTCTATTCACTTAACGCTAATCTCAAGGACCTTGATGAGTCGTTTGCCGATGATCCTGACTTGAACCGTACTAACGTACCCGTGAATGCCGAGCTATATGCTAAGGGTATTATCACTCAACCGGCTATCTCATTTGACCTGAAGTTCCCGACGCTCACCAGCGATGCCTATCACAAGGTCAAGAGCATCATCAGCACCGATGAGATGATGAACCGCCAAATCATTTATCTGTTGGCCCTCAATCGTTTCTATACACCTGATTACATGGGTAACACCATGAATCAGAACGAGGTGCTCTCGTCGGTGGCTTCGTCAACCATCTCTGGTCAGTTGTCCAACATGTTGGGCAAGATTGCCGATAACTTGTCGATTGCCCCCAATTTCCGCACCGATAAAGGTGACTTCAGCGACATGGAGGTGGATGTGGCCTTGTCGAGCCAGCTGCTCAACAACAGGTTGTTGCTGAACGGTAACTTTGGCTACCGCGACAACACCTATAACACGAGCAACACCAATTTCATCGGTGATTTTGAGATTGAGTATCTGTTGAACAACAAGGGCACCATCAGGCTCAAGGCCTATAACCACTTCAACGATCAGAATTACTACCTGCGCAACGCGCTGACGACCCAGGGCGTTGGCATCGTCTGGAAGCATGATTTCGACAAGCCTCAATCCAAGAAGAAAAGCCGATTGTCCTTGTCACCTGGCGACTCCATTCCAACACGTGCCCCGTCATCGGCTCGACCCGATGACAGCACAGGCGTGCGACAGCCGGTACCCATGGTAACGTTGCGGCCAGCTGCGGCCAGTGCTAAACCCACAACCGAAAAATGATGGAATGATGTTGAGGATGCGGATAGTGACATTGGTTTTGCTGATGTGGCTGGGATGGACAGCCGCGGCTGCAGCCGATGTCCACTGCGAGGGTGATAGCCTCGTGGATTTGCCATCCTTATTGGGTGATACCATCAAATTCCAGCTTGATACGATTAATACAACGAGTTATTGGAAAGACCGCGTCTTCAGGCGGGGATGGAACATCAACGACACCACCATTGTCTATCCCAAATTCTTGGATTTTTGTGTGCGGGGCTACAGATGGGCCAATCACACATTCAACTACTATGACACGGCCTATGTGGTCAACCCTGGCAAGGGGAAAAAGAAGTTTAAAGTCATGCTCAAGAACAGCAACTGGCTGGACTTTTACTCGGGACATCTGGGCAAGTGGGAAACACCAGTGCAGCTCAACAGTGATATTACGTCACTGTTTGGTTTCCACATCAGTGGTATGGGGCTCAGTTTTACCTACATGATCAACGCCAGGGATTTGTTGGCCGGGAGATTCATCCGAAACCGCAGGTTGCAGTTTTCATTCACAACCTCGCGCATCTTCATCGAGGCTTATTACCGCAAGAACGACCAGAGCACCGTCCATCTGCATAGCCTGGGCCGTTGGACTGGCGACGAAATTTTCTCAGGACTGAAACGCGAGGGTTATGGTCTTGATGCTTACTATATTTTCAACCACACCCACTACAGTCAGGCTGCAGCCTATTGCTTTTCCAAGTACCAGAAACGCAGTGCGGGCTCTCTGTTGGCGGGAATTTACCTAAGCCATCAGGATGTGGTCATGGACATGAGCTCAATCAGTACTGAACTCAAGAAACATCTCCCCGATGCTGTGACTGATTACCGTTTCCGTTATCGTGACTTCGGTTTTATGATAGGTTATGGCTACAGTTGGGTGTTCCATCACGGCTGGCTCTACAATGTCACCGTAGTGCCTAGCATTGGCTATCGTCACAGTTTTCCCAATTCCATCGACGGCAAGAAATCCCTATTGTCCACCAACTTGAACGGCCGCATGGCGCTCGTACGCACCGCTGGCAACTTTTTTTACGCTTTCAACTTCAATCACGAGGGCCACTGGTACACCAGCACTAACCATAGCTTTTACAACAGCTACAGCAACTTTGACCTGACCGTCGGCTTCCGCTTCTAACCAGTTTTTTATAGATTTTTTAGGGCCTATAAGTCTTATAGGGCTTATAAGGCTTATAATGAAGAAA
>JAEETL010000081.1 GCA_016290325.1 Muribaculaceae bacterium | reverse complement strand
GCCGCCGTCAACTGTGGTAGACAGGCCACCCACCGAGCAATCGCTGGGCACACTGCTGGAAGCAAAATTCCAGGTGCCGTTCTTGGCATTGCTGGCAAGGCTGGTGCCGCCAGTGTACATCACGACCGTCGAAGCACCATCATATCGGCCCACTGTGCGGGGCGCGTTCATCTGGCGTTCCACACGCCAGCCCTGCGGCATGTTGAGGGTCGCTGTCTGGGCATCGCTGTCCCACATACCGTCAAAGTTCTGGGTCACTTGGGTCGCGTCAGCCGTGAGTTGCAACGCATCCTGAGCCCATACATTGCCGCTCCCTGCACCCACTAGCAGTGCAACAGCGGCAAAAATCATTGAAGTCATCTTTTGTCTCATAGGTCAACAGTTCTATTACACATAAATTTTTCACAAAATTATTAGAATATAAGAACATCAACAATACACCTAAACAAAAATCTAACTCTAATTTAAAACCAAAATATTGAAAATAAAGCGATTATGCATTTGAAATAGCTAGAAAAATCTAAATGTTTCTCAACCATCAATCAAAGTGATTAGGCCGACAGCCCCCCGCGGGGTTCAACGACTTGATTGACACAGAGCCATGTAGAGACGCAGAATTTTGCGTCTCCAAACATGAGAGGTTACCTATTGCGGGCCTGGAGACACATGAATTTACCTATTGCGGACATGGAGACGCAAAATTTTGCGTCTCTACATCGACCTGGTGCGGGTATTGAGACGCAAGATTTTGCGTCTCTACTTGTTGTCGCTGGCTGGCAGGGAAGATGAAAAATCGGACTGAGGCAGTAAGCCCCAGCCCGAAAGCATTTAAAATGTGAAACTGTGCCTAAGTGACGTTAATTCCCTTTCAGCAGCGCATCGATCAACTTGGTAACATCGCTGATGCTAACCACGCCGTCGCCGTCCACGTCGGAGTCAGCAATTTCGACAGCGGAAGTTGAACCCAGCAGATAGTCGATAAGAGCCGTTACATCGTTTATGATCACTGTGTTATCACCATCCACATCGCCAGTCATGGTGGGACCGTTATAGGTCAGCCTGTAACCGCCGCTGCCGCCGTAGCGTGTAATCCTGACGTAATAAGTGCCCACATCATAATTGGTACCGCTAAAGGTTGCCGTGGAGTTGTTATAGCCAGAGAAATTACCCTTGCTATACAAAGATCCATCATCCCTGACACCATATACTGTACAAGAACCAAACTTCAGGGTTTCGGTGCCAGTAGCGGTGAACTCGACATCGCCAGCCTTGTTAACGGTGAATCGATACCAGTCCTCGTTGTCGGTCACGTTCTCCGAATTACAGTAGCCCAAGCGCCCTTGCATGGTAATTCCGCTAGGCAGCCAAGCAGCGGATTGATAATCCTGGTTGGGCTCAGCGTCGTTGGCCAGCGGGCAGGGTGTGAACGTGTAGTTCAGCTTGTAGCCACCGCTACCGTTATAACGTGCAATCCTGATGTAATAGGTACCTGGGCCCACACTGATGGAACTATAGATAGTCGTATCATTGTTATAGCCAGAGAAACCGCCATATTCACGGATGGCATCATTCCAGTAACCAAATACGTTGCAGCTACCGAACGTCAGGGTTTCGGTACCGGTAGCAACGATATCGACATGTCCTTCCTCGGGAACTTCAATCCTGTACCAGTCCACGCCGTCGGTCACGTTCTCCGAGTTACGGTAGCCCAGGCGTCCCTGTGCTGTCTTGCCGCTCTGCAGCAGGCTGTTTTGCTGGTACTCCCCGTTAGGCTCCGGGTCATTGGACAGAGAGCAGGGCGTAAACTTATAGTTGAGCTTGTAACCACCGCTGCCGTTATAGCGTTCAATCTTGATGTAATAGGTGCCCCTGCCCACATCGATGGCATTATAGGTAGCCGTATCATTGCCATAGCCAGCAAAACCACCATAATAACGAAGTGCATCATCCCAGTAACCATTTAGGTTGCAGCTACCGAACGTCAGGGTTTCGGTACCGGTAACGGTAATATCGACATGGCCCTCTTGGGGAACCTCAATCCTGTACCAGTCAACGTTATCGGTCTCGTTTTCCGAGTTACGGTAGCCCAGGCGTCCCTGTACCGTCCTGCCGCTCTGCAGCAGGCTGGTTTGCTGGTAATCCTGGTTAGGCTCCGGGTCATTGGACAAGGAGCAGGCCGTGAACGTATATTTCAGCTTGAAAGTGCCACTGCCACCATAACGTACAATCCTGATATAATAGGTGCCCCTGCCCGCGTTGACGATATTACAGGTTTCATGATTACTGCCATAGCCATCGAAACCAGCATAATAACGGAGTGCATCATTCCAGTAACCATTTAGGTTGCAGCTACCGAACGTCAGAGTCCCAGTGGCTGTTACATCAAGGTCAATGTGTCCCTCCTGGGTCACATTGATCTTGTACCACACTTCGGATGTGTTGTTGTCTAGCGTTCCGGTCTTGGTCGACCCACTAGTGATGAGCGTAGCGGTTTGCCACGAAGTGCCTTGTGCCAGCAATCCAAACGAGGTTGCCAGCATCGTTGCTAAGAGAAATAATAATTTTTTCATACGCATTACGGTTTTAAATAAATATATAATGAGAATTGATTAAAGA
>JAEETL010000021.1 GCA_016290325.1 Muribaculaceae bacterium | reverse complement strand
TCATCGAGAAACTGCGCATCTATGCTTCGACCGACAACCTGTTCGACATCATCAACCACAGCAACGGTACCGGTCTCGATCCCGAGATCAACACCGGTGTGGGTTCCTATGGTAACGCAGTTTGGGGTCGTACCGATCCTATCATGCGCACCTACAGTGTAGGTCTGCAACTGACCTTCGGCAGCAGCAGCAAGACTGCTGTAGCCGGTAATGTTGACAACAGCGCCCTGAATGCTCAGATCAATGACCTGCGCTCACAGCTCGCCGATGCTGAGAATGGCTATAATGCCCGCATCGCTGACCTGCAGAACCAGCTCAACGCTGCCAACAACCGCGCTAACCAGCTCCAGAAGGACCTGAACGACTGCCAGAAGAGCAAGAGCGGCATGATTGACAAGTCGCTGCAGTACATGACCATCCTCGTTCACTTCCCCGTGAACAAGACCGCCGTCAGCGCTGACCAGCAGCCCAACGTTGAGCGCATCGCCGCTTACATGAAGAGCCACCCCGAGGCAAAGTGCACCATCAACGGTTATGCCTCTAAGGATGGTCCTGCTGACCACAACATCAAGCTCGCTGAGGGCCGTGCCGCCAGCGTGAAGGATATGCTCGTTAAGAAGTATGGTATCGATGCCAATCGCATCAACGCCCAGGGTCAGGGCATCAGCGACATGTTTGATGAACTGAGCTGGAACCGCGTATCCATCTGCGAGATCACCGTGAAATAATTATAAACTAGGGACTAGAAACTAAAACTAGAAACTAATAAAAACAGATATAATTATGAAACTTTTCAAATCAATTATACTGGTTGGTCTAGGTGTTTTCATGCTCTCGTTGGTTTCGTGCGATGATGTTCTCGACACTGAACCCTACGATCAGTTTACCAAGGACAACTACTTTACCAGTGAGACCAACGTCCAGCTGTTCGCCAACTACTTCTATAACACCTTCACGGGTTATGGTAGCGGCAGTGGTGACTACTATTTCAATACGCTGAACGACGACCAGGCCTCGACCGGTATCACCAAGTGGACTTACATGAATGTGCCTGGTAGTGCTGGTGCATGGAACACTCCCTATACTGAGATTCGTCGTGCCAATATCCTTATTGCCGCTGTGCCCAACGTTGCATCAATGAACGATGCAAGAAAGGCCAACTGGCTGGGTATCAGTCGCCTGTACCGTGCATGGCAGCACTACAAGGTTGTTCGCAACTATGGTGACTGCTACTGGGTGGATAAGGTGCTTGACCCCAATGATGAGGATATCCTGTACGGTCCCCGTCAGCCCCGCAACGACGTGATGGACAAGGTGCTTGAGGACCTGAACTTCGCTTGCTCCAACATCACCGACAATGCCAACTCGCGCACCGCTTTCAACAAGTGGGTTGCCCTGGCCATGAAGGCCGAGGTTTGCCTCTATGAGGGCGACTACAGCAAGTATGTGACCAACAACAATGAGCGCGCTAACCGTTACCTCACCGAGGCCAAGAACGCTTGCGAGCAGATCATGAACTCGGGCAACTTTAGCCTGAACGATAACTATCAGGCTAACTTCAACTCGCTTGACCTGGCAGGTAACAATGAGATGATTATGTACAAGAGGTACATCCAGAGCACCTTAGCCCATGGTACTATCGACTACACTTGCGGTTCTACCCAGGTGAACGGTATGACCAAGGACGCCTTTGACAGCTACCTGTTCCGTGACGGTAAGCCCCTGGCTACCACTTCTTGTGACAAGAGCGACCATGGTACCGTTGTTGTCCTCGACGATAACTCGGGTCTGGGCATGGCTCCCCACATCGACATCAGCAACGTCTTGGCCAACCGCGACCCGCGCTTGAGCGCTCAGGTGGACAAGATTCTCCAATTCCCCGGTTGTGGCTACGCCCGCTTTGGCGGTGCTCAGTCCACCGCTTCGACGGGCTACGGTGTGTATCTGTTCGATACCAACCTGATCGACAACACCAACCGTCAGAGCACCTATGGTAACTGGACCGACGCTCCCATCTTCTGGTATGCCGAGATCCTGTTGAACTATGCCGAGGCTTGCGCTGAGCTGGGTAGCATCACTCAGAACGACCTTGACAAGTCCATCAACCTGCTGCGTGACCGCGTGGGCATGCCCCACCTCTATACCAGTGTTGAGGCCGATCCCGCCAACAACATGGGTGTGAGCCCCATCATTTGGGAGGTTCGCCGCGAGCGCCGCGTCGAGATGATGTACTGCATGAACGACCGTTACTGGTCGCTGCTGCGCTGGAACAAGCTCTCGTTGCTCGACACCGACAACAATCCCAACTTGTGCCGTGGTGCATACGTTGCTGGATATGAGGCTGGCAACATCAGCTATAGTGAGATTGATGTTGACGCCGACGGTTACATCAACTGCAGCAACAATGGTGCTCCCCGCCAGTGGGATCCCAAGTACAACCTGTTCCCCATTCCCGACGATCAGCGCAACCTGAATCCGCAGATTGGTCAGAACCCCGGTTGGTAAGTTTTATTCAACTCCGTCAAGCGATTGCCGCTTGACAGAGTTGAAGTTTAAAGGTTAGAGGTTAGAGGTTAAAGACTATAGCTATCTGACTCAAGATAACCGCAACAAAACGGCTGCCGCCGCGCCCTTCAACAGGCACGGCGGCAGTTTTTTAGTATATTAGGGTCCTTAAAGCCCTTAAGGTCTTTATTGGTAGTCCCTGATCCTCACGTCGATACCGCTTCCCTCCAGCAACTTGACAACTTGCTGGATGTCAGTCTGGCCATAGTGATAGGGGAAGAGTACTGCGGGCTTAATCATTGTGGCGGCATGTGAACACTGCTCGGGAGTCATCGTGTAGGGCAGGTTACAGGGCAGGAAAGCGATGTCAATGTCCTTGATGTCGGCCATCTCGGGGATGTCTTCGGTATCACCTGCGATGTAGATGCGCATGCCCTCTATCGTCAGCACAAAGCCGTTATCACGGCCCTTGGGATGGAACTGCAGTTTCTCGGGTGAGTTGTTATAGGCAGGAACAGCGTCAACCGTCCAACCATTGGGCAATTCAAGGAAGTCGCCATTGGCCATTACCTGGCCCTTGCCGCCCAGGATCTCATGACAGCGGGCATTGGTGATGAGCGTCGTGTCTTCCTTGCTCAACTGGTTGATAGCCACCGAATCCAGGTGGTCAAAATGCTCATGAGTCACCAAGATGTAGTCGGCCTTGGGTAGGGTAGAGTAGTCCGTCTCGGGCTTCACGGCTGTGGTCACTGGATCCACATAGATCCACTTGTCACCCACCTGCATCCTGATGCTGCCATGCTTGATACAGTACATTTTCACTGTTGTGCCGTTTTTTGTCTTAAACACGTCACAACCGGGTTCAACGCTCTCTCCACTTTGAGCCGAGCAACCGCACATCGCGCCAACAATCGTCATTGCCATAACTAAAGAAATCAATCTGTTCATAAAAAAGTTTGTTTTTTAACTTTCACACCGCTAAAGGTACACCTTTTTTGCGATTTAACGCACTTTTCCTCATAATTTCAGTAGCAAGTCGGGATTTTTTAGTAATTTTGCAACTTCAAAAACTCAACTTTATGAAAAAGTACGATGAACTCAAGGTGTTCTGCAAGAACATTAACGAGTACATAGACATCGACGGCGGAGAGGCACTCATCGATGTGTATGACACCATCAAATCAAGGGTGGGTCTCAAGGGTGATGCTGTGTGCGTACTTGTCAACAATAAGGTCGAGGATTTACATTATCCCGTCTTTTCTCCCAAGCATGTCGAGTTCATCGATATTACCGATAATGCCGGTTACCGCGTGATGACCCGGTCGTTGTGCATGGTGCTCTACAAGGCCGTGAACGACCTTTTCCCCGGCAAGCGATTGTGCATACAGCACAGCATCAGCAACGGTCATTATTGCCAAATCAAGCACGAGGAGGCTTTTCTCACTCCCGAGGTCATCGCCCAGCTCAAGCAGCGCATGACCGAAATCATCGACGCCGACATCCCCTTTAAACGCCGCGAACGGCTCACGACCGATGTCATCGAGATGTTCCGCAAACAGGGACTCAATGACAAGGTGCGCCTGCTTGAGAGCATCAACCAGCTTTATACGGTCTATTACAAGCTTGACGACATCATCGATAGCTTCTTTGGACCGCTGGTTCCCTCGACAGGCATGCTCAAGGTCTTTGACCTCATCCCCTATGAAAATGGGATGCTCCTGCTCGGGCCCGACCGCAACCAGCTTGACCAGGTAGTGAAATGGGAGCCACAACCAAAACTCTTCCACGCTTTTACCGACTACATCAACTTCAACAAGATCATCCGCCTGGGCGACGTGGGCGAGCTTAACCGTGCCATTCAGGGCGGTTATGCCCCGCTTCTGATCAACGTCGTCGAGGCACTGCATAACAAGCACTTCATCCAAATTGCCGATGAGATCACACGCCGTTACCACGAGGGCGGCGCGCGCGTGGTGCTCATCGCGGGACCGTCGTCCAGCGGCAAGACCACCTCGTCAAAGCGTCTGGCTATCCAGCTCATCACCAACTGCATCGTGCCCAAGGTCATCGAGCTGGACAACTACTTTGTGAACCGCGACCGCACGCCACGGGACGAGAGCGGCGACTATGACTACGAGTCGCTTTACGCCCTGGATCTGGAGCAGTTCAACAAGGACGTGACCGACCTACTGGCAGGTAAGGAAGTCGCCATGCCCACCTATAATTTCAAGAAAGGTGAGCGCGAGTATCTGGGCAACACCCTCAAACTCGCCGACGGCGACATCCTGCTCATGGAGGGCATCCACGGACTGAATCCCGAACTCACGGCGCTCATCCCCGAGCAGCAGAAGTTCAGGCTCTTTGTCTCGGCCCTCACCACACTCAGCATCGACGACCACAACTGGATCGGCACCTATGACAACCGTCTGCTGCGCCGCATCATCCGCGACCACAAATACAGGGGTTGCGGAGCACTTGAAACCATCAAGCGATGGGCAAGTGTGCGACGAGGCGAGAACAAATGGATCATGCCCTTCCACGAGAACGCCGATGCTATGTTCAATTCCTCGCTACTATTCGAGTTATCGGTAATGAAAAATTACGCGCTGCCCATCCTGGAACAGGTGCCCAGCAATACGCCCGAATATGCCGAGGCATCACGACTGATAAAATTCTTGAGCTATTTCGAGCCCCTAGACGAAAAAGATATTCCCAGCACGAGCTTGCTGCGCGAATTTCTGGGCGGAAGCAGCTTTCATTACTAGAAGAACCAAGTGGGCTCTATTGCGTTGCGCAATAGGGCCCACGTCTCATATATAAGTACTACTTACAGAAAACTAAGAAAACAACATATCAAACAAACGACAATGATCGATATCACAGCCAGTATAGAACAACCCCGCGGCAATCACATGTCACTGGAGGAGTTTTGTGGAAAAATCAGGCACATGGAAGCCCAGGGCAAGGATGGCATCTCGATGTTCAACGAGGTCATCTCCAGAGGCATGGCTCCAGACTTCATCGCCGAGGATGAGGTCCAGCACAGCCGTCGCCTTGAGCGCATCACCACCGAAATCACCCGGCGTTTCCGCCAGGAGAGTATGCGCGTGGTGCTCGTCGCTGGCCCTTCATGTTCTGGAAAAACCACAACTTCTCGGTTCCTTACCCACATGCTTCAGGACAACGGCATCGAGCCATGCGTCGTTTCGCTTGATAATTACTTCCTCAACCTGGACAAGCGCCCCCTTGATCCCAATGGCGACATTGACTATGAGTCTTTCTATGGGCTGGATGTGAGGCAACTAGGACAGGACGTGGCAAGCCTACTGGCAGGTGACCAAGTCTCAATGCCCACCTACGATTACGTCAAGGGCATGCGCACCTACCAGGGCAATACCCTCAAGCTCGAGAGCAACAGCCTGCTCTTCCTCGAGGGACTGCACGCCCTCAACCCGCTGCTCGTGCCCGATATACCTGAAGAGATGAAATTCCGATTGTTTGTCACGGCCCAAGCCACCATCTATTATGGTGCGAAATCAGGTCTGGAAGAGCACGACAACCGCCTGTTGCGCCGCATCTACCGTGACTACAACAGCCGCGGTGCCAGCGCCTTGCAGACCCTGCAATGGTGGCCCGGTGTGCTGCGTGGCGAGAACCTGTGGATCCTGCCATTTGCCAGCAATGCCGATGCTTGGTTCAACACATCGATGGTGTTTGAATTCTCGGCCATCAAGTTAAGAGTGGCCGAGCTACTACAACAAGTCCCTGAGAGCGAACCGACTGAATACAAGATCGCCCAGCGCCTCACCGCCATTCTCAACCGCGTTGCGCCGCTCACCAAAGAGGATTTCGAGGCCATTGCACCAAAACGTCGTTTCCTCCTCAGCAACGAGGGAAAATAACAAAACCTCCAAAATAATATGAACCCCGATAGTCATTCCCTGACAATCGGGGTTTTCTTTTATGATAAGTCGTGGTGAATACTAGGCGTCGTCGGGGTCGCTAACGACCTGGAAGTCTTTGTTCTCGTCCTCGTAGTCGCTCTCCCAGTATTCCTCGCTCCACTGCTTGCTGCCCGAGTCCACCATTTTGCCGCCAGCATTGGGAGCCTCATCCTCGAGGTCATCGGCGCCAAAGATGAAGTTGTCCTCGGCCTGTTCGCGATGACGCTCGTCCAGGTCACGGTGTGTGGGCGTCTCAGGGATTCGGTTGCGCTCGTCGTTGATGGTGCGCCACAGCAGGTCTTTCAATTCTGTCAGACCCATTTGTGCCACACTAGAGATGAACACGCTAGGCACCTCGTCGGGCACATCGGGACGCATCTGTTCAATCAGTTCCTCGTCCAACATGTCACACTTGGTGATGGCAAGCACACGGGGTTTTGACACCAAATCAGGATTAAACGTCTCCAATTCATGGCACAAGATATCATATTCCTTGCGGATATCATCACTGTCGGCTGGTACCATAAACAGTAAAACGGCATTGCGCTCGATGTGGCGCAGGAACCTCAGGCCCAGGCCACGGCCCTCGCTGGCACCCTCGATGATACCGGGAATGTCGGCCATCACAAACGACTGAGCGCCGCGATAGGACACAATGCCCAAGTTAGGCTCCAGTGTCGTGAAGGGATAGTTGGCAATTTTGGGCTTTGCGGCACTGATAACGCTCAGCAGGGTGGATTTTCCCGCATTGGGAAATCCCACCAGTCCCACGTCGGCCAGCAGCTTCAACTCAAGGATAACTGACTTCTCTACACCCTTTTCACCTGGCTGGGCAAAACGAGGTGTCTGACGGGTAGCCGTCTTGAAGTGCTGGTTTCCTTGGCCGCCACGGCCACCACGCAGCAGGCGTACTACCTGGCCGTCTTCGGTAACGTCACACAGGAATTTTCCTGTTTCGGCATCATAGACCGCCGTGCCACAAGGTACCTCGATGGTGCGGTCCTCGCCGTCCTTGCCGGTCATCTGATTCTCGCCGCCTGCCTGACCGTCGGTGGCAAACACGTGGCGCTGGTATTTCAGGTGGATAAGCGTCCACAGGTTACGGTTGCCTTTCAGGAAGATGTGGCCGCCACGACCGCCGTCGCCGCCGTCAGGACCGCCCTTGGGGACATACTTCGCGCGGTGCAGGTGAGCCGATCCGGCGCCACCCTTGCCACTGCGGCACAATATCTTCACATAGTCAATAAAATTACTCTCTGCCATAATCTTTTGTTTTTATTCCACAAAGGTAATATTTTTTCCTGTGATTGGAAAATTCTTGCTACCTTTGCCATAAATACCGATAAAAACCTAACAATTATGATATTGGAATTTATTGATTGGACCGCGAGTCCTGAATTGTTCAGCGTGGGACCCATCACCGTCAGGTGGTACGGACTGATGTTCGCCATCGGATTCCTCGTGGGCTACGAGATTGTTTACCGCATCTTCCGCCACGAGGGTGCCCGCGAGAGCTGGGTGGGCAGCCTGTTCATCTATGTCGTGGTGGCCACCATCGTGGGAGCCAGACTGGGACACGTCTTTTTCTATGACTGGGGTTATTATTCCCAGCATCTAGGTGAAATCCCAAAAATTTGGGAAGGCGGCCTGGCCAGCCACGGCGGCACCTTAGGCATCATGATCGCCATTTGGCTCTACAGCCGCTGGGTGACCCGCAAGCCCATGCTGTGGACATTTGACCGCCTGGTAGTGCCCGTGGGCTTTGTCGCTGCTCTCATCCGCATCGGCAACCTGATGAATCACGAGATATACGGCGGCGAGACAACAATGCCTTGGGGATTCCGTTTCGTGGATAACCTGGGAGCATGGATGCATGGAGCCGAACCGATATTCACCGCACCAAGCCACCCCACACAGATCTACGAGGCCGCTTTCTACCTGTTGACCTTCGTCATCTGCATGGTGATGTATTGGCGTTATCGTGCCCAGGAGCGTGAAGGCCTCCTCTTCGGCGTGTTCATGCTAGGCATTTTCGTGCCGCGCTTCTTCATCGAGTTCATCAAGAATGTGCAGGAACCGTGGGAAATTGCCATGCGCGACAGCATCGGCTTGGATCAGGGCCAACTGTTGAGCATTCCATTCATCTTACTGGGCATCTGGCTTATCATCAGGGCCATGCGACGCCCACGCGTGCCGCTTGAATATCCCAACCGCTTTGCCGACGAGAAGAAATAAACATCATCATTCCAAATTGAGGTTGTGTCATAATTCATCTGCTGGAATTTTTAAATATAATTTGTTTAAATTTCCCGTGCGATAGCACGGTTACTAAACCAAGTCATAATTGTTACGCAGTCTCTTCTATAACATAAGAAACAATGAAATATACCCTCTATTCACTCGCCCTGCTCGCCGCGATTGCTGCAGTCGCTTTGTACAGCTGCTGCAAGGACAACAATAAACCCATGCAAACGACAATGGAAAACGATACAACAGCCCTTGTAATGGTAGACGATACCACCGTTAACGGACTCATCGTGTATTACCCCCAGTTTACATCAATCGACCTCGTGTGCGGCACGATGCCTAGCCAGCAGGACACCAATGTCGTCTTCTGTGCCGAGGCTGCGTTTACCCACGAGCTGCTCGATGAATTCGACCACAGCAACATCGACGGCGACCACGTGAGCGGCGGCAAGCGATACAAGGGCGCTAAGTGCAAGGATAACAGTGGTGCCTTCGCCTGGTTTGGTGACACCACTTGGGAGTTTGTGAATGGAGAGTACAGCGAATTACTCGACAGCGTGGCAGCTGCCGGTGGCATGGGCTTCGGCCAAGCCATCATCATCCATGACGGCGAGAGCATCCGCCCCCTGTGGCGTGATGGTGTCAACCAGTACCGCGCTTTGTGCGAGAAGGACGGTCGCTTGTGCATCGTGGATAGCCGCGACGAGGTCACCTATGAGCGCTTTGTCGCCCTGCTCGAGGCCTTCGCACCGACCCATGCCCTCTATATGGACATGGGAGCCGGCTGGAACCACTCATGGTGGCGCGATAGCGACGGCAAGGTACACGAGATCCACCCCGTGGACAAGAAATCCCAATACTGTACCAACTGGATCACATTCTACAAGTAACCATAAGCGTCCGCTAAATAAGGCTGACACACATCATAAGGCTCATTTTAAGCCCGTTGGACTGACAGGTATAGGCAGGGGTAAAGCAAAAGCGTAACCCCTGTAAATGAATGCTATACAAGAATATTAGCCACGTTAGTGGCTACAGATTGCATATCAATTATTTACTGCCGCCCCGATGGGGCTAAGACCAGTGCTTTCTACTATTGCAGGGGTTGCACTCGGCTTCGCCTCGTTGCACCCCTGCCTATGCCCTGACCGCTCCTAATGGAGCTTTTACCTGACACCCTAATAAAATACTACGAAGGGTGGGCGACTCCAACGGGAGCGCCCACCCTTGCGGTTAGATTGATGTTCTAGTTAAGAACTTGTCGTCGATTACGGCATGGTCAGGGTATCAACGAAGGTACCGAAACCACCCACACCAGGTACATAGTGATACAGGATGAAGGTAACCTTCTTGCTAGCTGCATCATAGGTACCAGCATAGCCATCGGCAGTATCATTAGCATCACCTACCAGCCAAACAGCACCATAACTGCTGTGTACCCACGAAGGCTGTCCAGGAACAGTAACAGTGTTGTCACTATTGATGGTAAACTGGATGTTGTAACCATCCTGGAACAGACCCATCATACGGTAAATATTGGTACCTTCAGCATGCATGATGGGCACATAGAATTCCTCTTCCCACCATTCAGGCGAGCTATAGAAACCATTACCCATATTAATCCAGTTATAGTCACACACCACGTTAACAGTGGTGGTGGTTACCTGGGCACCAAACTCTGTGTTGGCAGTAGCCTGATCAGCATCTGAAAGGGTCAACTTGCAAGAGTAGTTAGTACCCTTCTGCATATTGGTCATCTCAACCATAGCATAGGCCATACCTTCACCATCAGCAAAGGTTACCTGGTTGCTCCTAAGGGTAACACCCTCAGAGGCATCGCTGATAGTAACATTAGCAGTGTATGTACCATTGGTCATAGCGCGGCTAATAGCCACAGGAACAGTAAGGCTCTCGGCCTCGGTCGTAGCACTCTGCTCAGCAGAGATGAACGAGACGTTGGCTACCTTGGGCTCATAGATGGCACCGATATTGTCCTGATCGCAGCTGGTCAGACTAGCGGCGATAAGTGCCAATCCTAAAATATATTTACCTAATTTCATAATATTCAATTAGTTTAATGTGATTAAACATTTTTTACTGACCGGGATAGTCACCAATCGGGTTCTGGTCTCTGTCAAAGTTCAAGTTCTCATTGCCGTCAAACTCGGCCTGAGGAATAGTCAGTACCCACAGGTAGCTAGCAGGATCCTGCATAGCCTGAATGTGAGTGGGAAGCAGCAGACCACTGGGCCAACCGTAATCTGAAGGACGCACGAAACCCTGGTGGCAGCGGCGGATGGTATAGATACGACCATCCTCGCCCCACAGCTCGATGCGGCGTTGCAGCAAGATCTCCTCGCGCAGTGAACCAGTCAAATCGGTAGTGAGAGCGCCAAGGGCGGTACCACTCTTATTGCAGCTGTAGTTAGGATCACGCTTGCTCATCAGGTCAGTCAAGTACTTCTTGGCGTTGGCCTCGTCGCCCTTCATACATGCAGCCTCGGCAGCATTGAGGTACATCTCCTCAACACGCATCCAAATATAGTCACCTTCCCAAGTCTGAACATTTGAGAACTCAAATTTCTTCTGCAGGTAGGCCTCGTCGGGATTCCACCATGCACGGCGTGAGTCGTTAACACCCATCTTTTCATACAGCCAGCTCGACATCTGCTTGGGAGCGCGCTGACCATAGGGTGCTGTGCCACTCATGTGGGTCATCAACGAAGCATACATACCAGCCTGATCGCTGACGATCTGGGCACCCCACATCACGTTACCTTGACCAACCGAGTTGATAAAGTTAGCTTTGTTGGGAGCAAATGCAGCAGCATCAATAGTCTGGATGGACTTGCCACTGGCTGCAATAGCAGCAACAGCAGCATCATAAGCTTCCTGCCACTTCTCCTCAACGAGAGCGATGCGCGACTTCAAGCCCAAAGCTACAGCATAGCTGATGTGGCTGGGATGACGCTGAGCAGGAGACTTAGCCAAGTACTCAACAGCCTTGTTGATATCGTTGTCGATCTGAGCATAAACCTCAGCAACGGTCGAACGGGACTGACCGGTAGTGGTGGTCATCGTGGGCTCATTATAGATGGGCACACAAGGATCATTGGAATAAGTGTAGTTACGGGCAAAAATCTGTGACAGCATGAAGTAGCTGTAAGCACGGATAGCATAAGCCTGACCCATCACGTAACCAACATCCTCGCTGGAGCCAGCCATGGTCTCCTCGGCGGCGAGAATATAGTTAGCGTTAGCAATCCAGGTGTAATAGGCCATCCACAGGTCATAGCTGCGCCATGCACCGCTGGTGTAGCGGGTCTTTACATTATAGGCAGCGTCAAACCAGAACCAACCTGAACCCTGGGCGCCCATGATGCAGTCGTCACCCATCACCTCGGCCATCAGGTTATAAGCACTGATACCGAAGCACTGGTGGGTGTTACCGGTAGTGGACCAACCGGCAGTGTACATCGAGCGATAGATACCGTTCAGGGGCACGAGGGCCTTGGTAGCGTCACTCATGAAGGTCGATCCCGACATGGAGTCGGTGGGCTCGGTCACCAGACTGTCGTTAGAGCATGAAGACAGGCAGAGCACACCAAACATACCAATGAACAAATATTTAAATATCTTTTTCATTTTATATCCTTTTTAAATAATGATGAATATAATTCTTAATACCTTGTCTCGGGATTACTTCACTACGATTTCGCAAATCGAAACACGGTTCCAGCTCAATTCGTCAAACATGTTGCTGATACCCTGGCCAGCAGCGTTGATGCGGTTGGCAGCGATACCATACTTCTTGACGAGCATATCCTTCACGCTGGCGGCACGGCCGTTAGCGAGCTTGATGTTGTTCTCCTGGTTGCCCTCGGGAGATGCATAACCCTTGATGGTGCAGGTTGCCTCGGGATGGCTCTTCAGGTAGTTAGCCACGCGCTCAACGTTGGGACGCTGGTCGGTGGTAACGGCGGTCTTGTTCACGGGGAAGTGAACCAGCACGTTCATGTACTGCTTGCTGTTGTCAACAACGGCTGCGGGCTTGTTCTTAGCAGCGTTCAGGTCGTTCTTGCAGTTAGCAAGAGCGCGGTTAGCAGCGTCGAGGTCACCCTGCAGCTGAGCCAGACGAGAGTTAGCGTCGGCTACGGCACCCTGAGCGTCAGCGAGCTGAGCGCGCAGGTCGTTGATCTGACCGTTCAGTGCATTGACGTTAACGGCGGGAGCAGCAGCGGCATAAGTCTTACCAAAGTTCAACTCAATACCTACGGTGTAGGTCTTGGTGGGAACATAAGCATAATCGGTACCACCTGAGAAGTTGTACTGTACATTCATACCATCGAGGTGTGACCAGAGAGCCAAGTCATCAACTGAACCAAAGATACGGGCACCGGTCATACCGAGCTTGCTGATCCATGACATGGGCAGTGCATATGACAAGGTGATGTTCTTGATAGCAAAGTAGCTGGCATCAATCAGATAGCGGTCGGTGTTCAGCATCGAAGCAGCAATCATCGAGCGGGGAACATCGGTTACGTCACCGGGCTTCTGCCAACGACGCAACATGTTCTTGTTCCAGGTTGAGCTCAGGTACCACAGGTCCATGCCACTAGCATAGAGGCTGTCGTAAATCTTGCCACCCAGTGAATAGGTAGTCAATACGCTCAGGGTTAAGCCCTTCCAGCTTAAGTCAGTACCCAGTGAACCATAGAGATCCGGCTCACGGCTACCGAGGTAGTACTTGCAGTTGGCAGCACCTGAATAGCTGTCGGTAATATACTCGCTACCAGGAACCATGTCGCCATTCTCATCCTTCTCAAATGCCCAGTACAGAGGTACACCACTTGAAGGATCTACACCTGCGCTCTTGCACATGTAATAGGTGTTCAAGGGAAGACCTTCCTTGATGATGCGGACACCGCTGATCAGCTCAGGAGCCTCCTTGGTCAGCTTGATGACTTTATTCTTGTTCTTGGTGGCCATTGCGGTGATGTTCCACTCAAAGTCGGCAGTGCGGATGGGGGTCACGCGGAGATTAGCCTCAATACCACGGTTGCGCATGTCACCGATGTTATCCATGAAGCCGGTGAAACCGGTCGAGAGTGCCATCGGGCGGTTAAGCAACATGTCCTTGGTCAACTTGTTGTAGAACTCAATACCAAACTGCAAGTGGTGGTCGAACAGGATAGCGTCCAAACCAACGTTGAAGTTCTGGTTCTTCTCCCAAGATACATTCTGGTTCTCGAGCGAAGCAATCATTGCACCAATGTTGGTAGCATTGCTGTAAGACAGGTCATAGAGCGACTGCCAAGCATAGTAAGTGTCGAGCATATCGTTACCCATCTCACCATAGCTGACATGAGCTGACAGGTTGTTAACCCAACCTACGTTCTGCATGAACTTCTCACCCGAGATGCGCCAGTTGAGACCAGCTGACCAGAAGAAACCCTTGTTGTGGTCGGGGTGGAAGCGTGAAGACTTATCTTGACGCATTGATGCATCCAAGAAGTAGCGGCCAGCATAGTTGTAGTTCAAGCGACCCAACCAACCCTCAATGCGATAATTGTGGCTATATGAGTCAGCCTCATACAAGGTGGTACCGGGACGCAACTCATAGATACCCTCTACGAGGTTGGTCTTACCAGCCAACAGATAGTTGTACTTGTAAGCATACCACTCGTGACCAGCCAACAGGCCGATGGTGTGATCACCAAAGGTGCGGTTCCAAGTCAGCAACTGGTTGAAGGTGTAGCTCTGGATACGGCTGTTGGTCTTCTCCATCAAACCGCCGGCATTAGCCTGGTTACCATGCTGAGCATTCATGTAGCGCATATAGTTGCTGTTGCGGTAGTCGGTGCTGAAGTTAACAGCCAACTTGAGGCCCTGACGCCAGCCATACTTGGCCAGGTCACTACCCAAAACGATACCGGTACGCAAACCAGCGATATCACGCTTGGTCTCGGCCTTGTCAAGCAACAACATACCCAGTGACGAGAAGTCAGTCATTGAACCGGGACGTGAACCATAGGCAGTTGATTCACCCCAGTCATACTGGATGTTACCGTCGCTGTCATATACATTATTACCATTGATATCCTTCAGATAAACAGGGAACAGCGGGTTGATGAACTGTGCAGTGTACCACACGTTACTGGTGCTGGAACCATCATAGTCACTGAAGTTAGAAATCGTGTGAGCCAACGAAGCGTTGATGTTGGCAGCCAACCAGTCAGTAATCTGGCTGTTGATGTTGGCACGACCGGTATAGCGCTCAAAGCCCGTAGTCTTCAAGATACCATCCTGATTCAGGTAGCTCAATGACATCAGGTACTGGGCATGGTCGCTACCACCAGTGATTTGCAACTGATGCTCATGACGGAAAGCGTTGTCACGCAATACACTGTCATACCAGTTCTCGTCCCAAGCACTCTGGAGATCGTTGCGAACATAACCGGTAGCAGGATCAATTACCTGATCCCAGCTGTAGTTCTTGAACGGGTTGTACTGCTCACCACCAAGGGTGCTGCTCAAAGAATTGCGGGCAGCAGTCTCAGCGTCCGACCAGCTCATGCCGTTATCGATATTCTCGTTACGCAGAGCCTCATACACGAGCTGTACATACTCAGTTTGATTCACGTTCTGATAACGCCTATTTGCAGGTGAAGTCCAACCGAAGGTAGAACGCCACATCACGTTGCTGCGGCCTTCAACACCCTTCTTGGTGGTGATCATGATGACACCATTAGCACCACGGGCACCATACAGAGCAGCAGCACTTGCGTCCTTCAAGACAGTCATCGACTCGATATCCGACGGGCTGATGGAGTTCAAGTCACCATCAAAGGGAGCACCATCAACAACATACAACGGGGTGCTGTAAGCGTTGATAGAGCCAAAACCACGGATGTGGATATTGGGCGATGAACCGGGCTGACCAGAACTGGTAGTTACCTGGATACCAGCTACGTTACCCTCGAGGGCCTTGGTAGCATCGGTCACAGGACGCAACTCCAGTTTCTTGTTGCTCACTGCCTCGGCCGAACCGGTGTAAGAGGTCTTCTTGGCAGTACCATAGGCAACTACCATCACCTCGTCCAGAGCGGTACCGCTATCACTCATCGTGATAGCCATGTTCGGCTGAACAGGAAGTTCCTGGGTGTTGTAACCCACATACGAAACCTTGAGGGTCTTCACATTGTACGGAAGATTCAGCGAGAACTCACCGTTCACGTCGGTGGCCGCGCCGTTTCCGCCGCCAATGGGTTGGATCGTGGCGCCAATGAGCGGTTCGCCATTAGCGTCAGTTACTTGTCCCCTCACTACTTGTTGGGCACTCATGCCCAATGAGATAGCACAAATGGCTATCAGCAGCATAAATAGCTTCTTCATAAAATAGTGATGTTTATTAAATAATACAATAGTTAATGAAATGATTTCAAATCTTCACAAATTGATGTTGTAAGGTCTCGATCGTGCTTTTCATTAGCCGCTATCGATGTAATTACAAGTACGCAAAAATAGTAAAAGTTTGTAAAATGGGCAAAATAATTGAATGGTTTTAACTATACTCCCATGTTTTCTATCTTTTCTAACTTCTTATCAATATTTTGCAATAAAATTATAGATACATTCAAAAATTAAGTCTAAACATCTAAATATTAAATAAATACAATACCCTATAAGCCTAAAAAATGATTTTATGGACTAAATAACTAAAATGTTAAAAACAACACCTTTTAACATTCAATATTTAACTAAATTATACCCCATTTTTACCCATTTTTGGTCAATTTTAGCCCAAAAATGCGCGTTTGAAGGGGGTGTTAATAACTTTTTTAGAGCTTAAGTTGGGCATAAGTATGCCACATTATAATAGCAGCACAACACGATATATTCAACGAGTGCTTGGTACCTTCCTGAGGAATTTCAACACACATGTCACTCCCATCAATCACCTCTTGACTCACACCTTT
Source organism: Muribaculaceae bacterium (assembly GCA_016290325.1). Classification (GTDB taxonomy): domain Bacteria; phylum Bacteroidota; class Bacteroidia; order Bacteroidales; family Muribaculaceae; genus Sodaliphilus. The sequence goes on along the minus strand of JAEETL010000021.1, from coordinate 30,746 downwards.
AACCTCGTTACCCAAAACAATTGCCACCTTTTGTCCATGATTAACAATAAAGTGTTCTAAACTCACGCTGTCATGTACCTGCTCGATTGAGCAAATGAGATAACCTTCATCCTTAAGTTGACCTATAGCTTCAAGAGTAGTGGGATAATATTGCCAGGAAACCGACTCCTCGGCGCCGAGGGCAGTCTTATGAATCTCAGCCTTGGGCGGCTGTGGCGTAATTCCGCATAAGATTACCCGCTCAATAAGAAAAGCGTCGGCCGTGCGGAATACCGATCCCACGTTCATCTCGCTGCGCACATTATCCAGCACCAAGGTTACAGGAAGTTTCTCGACTTCCTTATATTCTTCTACACCCACCCGGTGCAGTTCCAACATCGTTTTCTTTAATGCCATATTACTTTATATATAATGACTGTGCAAAGATATAAAATTTATTGTCGATAACCCTGTCAACTGATGTTGAAAACTACTTGAAAAAAAACAATAAAAAACTCTTGACAAATTAAAAACTGTTCTGCTTATTATTCTTTTTCAACCTTCCAAAAAAGTTTGCATGTATTTTTTATTGTCATTTAAACACGCTTTTCATCATCTTTTATGGCAATTAACTATAAGATTTTATTAACTTTGCAGGTTGTTTACACCCTGTTAATAATACACTGAATGCTCTATTAACCAGTCATTAGGCTTGTAAATAACATATAAGTAAAGTTCAAAAACGGTTAATAAGTGCATTTACCAAGTATTATTGACAAAAGTTTTCAACACAATTAACAGGCATTATTGTTATTGTTGAATTTTAAAGATTTTAAAAAACTTAAAACTAAATAATATATAAAATGAATTTTGACAAAGGATATGTCGATGAGCCTATCGAGGAGGGAATCGACCTGAAGAAAGAAATATTGCGCCTCAAGAAGGAACGCAATGCCGTAATCATGGCGCATTATTATCAGCGCGAGGAGATACAGCAGTTGGCTGACCACATCGGCGATAGCCTAGCGCTGGCTCAGCTGGCAGCGAAAACAGATGCACCGGTCATCATCCTGTGCGGCGTACATTTCATGGGCGAGACGGCCAAGATCCTATGCCCCGAAAAAACGGTCATCGTGCCTGACCTGAGTGCTGGATGCTCACTCGCTGACAGCTGTCCTGCCGACAAGTTTGAGGAGTTTGTCAAAGCTCATCCCGATCATACGGTCATCAGTTATGTAAATACGAGTGCCGCTGTCAAGGCGGTGACCGATGTGGTGGTGACTTCGTCTAATGCTAAGGAGATTGTAGGCAGTCTGCCCGAGGATGAGAAAATCATTTTTGGTCCAGACCGCAACCTGGGAAATTATATTAATAGTATTACAGGACGTGAGATGCTATTGTGGGATGGCGCTTGCCATGTGCATGAGAAATTCAGTGCCGCTAAACTTGCCGAGTTAAAGAAGGAGTATCCTGAAGCTAAGGTGCTGGTACATCCCGAGTGTCCTAAGCCCGTGCGCATCATGGCCGATAAGGTGGGTTCTACCCAGGCACTGCTCAATTTTGCCGTTGATGATGAGAGCCAGGAATTCATCGTTTGCACCGAGAGTGGCATCTTGTTTGAGATGCAGCGCCGTTGTCCCGAGAAGACGTTTATTCCCGCTCCGCCCGAGGACGGCACTTGTGCATGCAATGAGTGTGAGTATATGAAACTCATCACGCTCGAGAAACTTTACAATTCGCTTAAGTTTATGGCTCCTGAAATCAAGGTAAGCAAGCGCATTGCCGAGCGCGCTGTAAAACCCATCCAGCGCATGCTTGATATCTCACGTGAGCTTGGTATAATTAAGTGAAGTTATTTAACAACATATATATAAATAGGACTAAAAACTAACATGGACTATAATTATAAAGAGATAGAGAAAAAGTGGCAACAATATTGGCGTGATCATAACACCTACAAATGTGAAATCGACTCGAATAGGCCTAAGTTCTATGTGCTTGACATGTTTCCTTATCCATCGGGAGCAGGTTTGCACGTGGGTCATCCTCTAGGCTATATTGCCAGTGATATCTATGCCCGTTACAAGCGGTTAAAGGGATTTAACGTGTTGCATCCCATGGGTTATGATGCCTATGGTCTTCCCGCTGAGCAGTATGCTATCCAAACGGGTCAGCATCCTGAGATTACCACCAACAAGAACATTGCCCGTTATCGCGAGCAGTTGGACAAAATAGGTTTTTGCTATGATTGGGATCGCGAGGTAAAAACGTGTGACCCAACGTACTACAAGTGGACCCAATGGGCATTTTTGCAGATGTTCAAGAGCTACTATGATACTGCTCTGGATAAAGCACGTCCCATCGAGGAATTGATTGCTCACTTTAATCATCATGGTACTGAGGGCTGTAATGCGCACACCAATAGTACAGACACATTTACTGCCGAGGAGTGGAACAACATGACTCAAACACAGAAAAATGATGTGCTGATGAACTACCGCATCGCTTATTTGGGTAATACGATGGTCAACTGGTGTCCCAAGTTGGGCACTGTGTTGGCTAACGACGAGGTGAGTGAGGGTGTATCGGTTCGAGGCGGTTATCCTGTAGAACAGAAGATGATGAGCCAGTGGTGCTTGCGTGTTTCGGCTTACGCTGGTCGCTTATTGCGTGATTTGGAAACGCTCGAGTGGACCGAATCCATTAAGGAAACTCAGCGCAACTGGATTGGCTACAGCGAGGGTGCCGAAATGACCTTCCCTGTTGCCGACAGCGACAAGAGTCTGTTGATTTTCACGACCCGTGCCGACACCATCTTTGGTGTGACTTTCATGGTACTGGCTCCCGAGAGCATCTACGTCGATGAAGTGGTGACCGCTGACCAGCGTGCTGCTGTTGACGCTTATCTCGATGAGGTAAAGCATAAAACGGAGCGCGAGCGCATGATTGAGAAGAAAGTGAGTGGCGTATTCACTGGCAGTTATGCCGTGAATCCTATCACTGGCAAGAATATACCTATATATATAAGTGACTATGTATTGGCAGGTTACGGTACTGGTGCCATTATGGCGGTGCCTGCTCATGACAGCCGTGACTATGCTTTTGCAAAACACTTTGATTTGCCCATCATTCCGCTTATCGAGGGTGCCGACGTGAGTGAGGAGAGCTTTGACGCTAAGGAAGGTATCATGGCCAATTCGTCCAATGAACGCCTACAACTCAATGGCCTCCAGGTAAAAGAAGCTATTGCGAAGACCAAAGAATATATTGAAGAAACAGGCATCGGCCACGTTAAGGTGAACTACCGTCTGCGTGACGCCATTTTCAGTCGCCAGCGCTACTGGGGCGAGCCGTTCCCCATCTATTATGATGAGAACAATCAGCCTCAAGCCCTCGACGAGTCGCTGTTGCCCTTGCAACTTCCCGAAGTGGACAAGTTCTTGCCCACCGAGACTGGTGAACCTCCCTTGGGCCGTGCCAAGAATTGGGTGACTGCTGATGGTCATCCGCTGGAGTTGAACACTATGCCGGGCTTTGCCGGTTCGTCAGCCTATTACCTGCGTTACATGGATCCGCTCAACGACAAGGAGCTTGTATCGCGCGAAGCCAATGAGTATTGGCGTCAGGTAGACCTCTATGTGGGTGGTACCGAGCATGCCACGGGACACTTGATTTACAGCCGTTTTTGGAACAAATTCCTCTATGACTATGGTTATGTTTGTGAGGCTGAGCCGTTCCGTAAACTGGTCAATCAGGGTATGATCCAAGGTCGCAGTAACTTTGTATATCGCATTAAGGACACCAATAAATTCGTTTCTCTCAATCTCAAGGATGACTATGATGTGACACCCATTCATGTGGATGTGAACATCGTTCATACCGATGCCCTGGATATCGAGAAGTTCCGTGAGTGGCGTCCTGAGTTTAAGGATGCTGAGTTTATCCTCGAGAATGGCAAATATATCTGCGGCTGGGCGATTGAGAAGATGTCCAAATCGATGTTTAACGTGGTCAACCCCGATGACATAGTGGAGCACTATGGTGCCGACACCCTGCGCTTGTATGAGATGTTCCTGGGTCCTGTTGAGGCCAGCAAGCCATGGGATACCAATGGCATTGATGGTGTGAACCGCTTCTTGAAACGCCTGTGGGCATTGTTCTTCAAGGGTGACACCATGCAACTCGTTGATGAGCAGCCCAGTGCCGAAGCACTCAAGTCGCTGCACAAACTCATTAAGAAAGTGAGTGGTGACATCGAGACTTTCAGTTACAACACTTCGGTAGCAGCATTTATGATCTGTGTCAATGAATTGACATCTATGAAGTGCCGTTCACGTGCCATCTATGAGCCGCTGGTAGTGCTGCTCGCGCCTTTTGCACCGCACATTGCCGAGGAATTGTGGCATGTGCTTGGTCATGATACCACCGTGTGTGATGCGCAGTGGCCCACTTGGAACGAGGATTATCTCAAGGAATCGACAGTGAAATACACCGTGCTGTTCAACGGCAAGCCCCGTTACAACATCGAGGTGGCAGCCGGTACCGCACAAGATGAGGTGCAGCGTATCGCTCTGGCTGATGCCGGTGCCGAACGTTGGCTTGACGGCAAGCAGCCTAAGAAGGTCATTGTCGTTCCCAACAAGATTGTTAACGTTGTAGTGTAATGTTTTCAATATAGGACTTATAAGTCCTATAAGACTTATAGGTCCTATTGATTAATAATGTGATGAAGAAGATTGTCTTTGCGACCAATAATGCACACAAGTTGCAGGAACTCAGGCAGATGCTGGGTGACCGTTATGAAATTCTTGGACTTGCCGATATTGGCTGCCATGAGGATATTCCCGAGACTGCCGATGTGATTGAGGATAATGCCAAGATGAAGGCCCAATATGTCAAGGAGCATTATGGCTATGACTGTTTCAGCGATGATACTGGCCTGGAAATTGACGCTTTGGGAGGCGAACCAGGTGTTTATTCGGCACGTTTTGCTGGTCCTGGCCATGACAGTGAAGCCAACATTGACAAGGTGTTGAGTAAATTACAGGGTGTCACTGACCGTACCGCTCGTTTCCGCACCGCAATCGCCCTATTGCAAGGCGATGAGTTGCACATGTTCGAGGGACAGGTCGAGGGTGTAATTCTTACTGAGCGCCATGGAACTGGCGGCTTTGGCTATGATAGCATTTTCAAACCCCTTGAGGGTGATGGTAGCACCTTTGCCCAGATGTCACCGCAGGACAAGAACCGCATCAGCCACCGTGGCCGTGCCGTTGCCCGTCTAGTGGAGTATCTCACGAGCCAGCAGTAAGCTTCGTTTCACATTATATATAAAATATAATATTAGAAGGTTCAGTTTCTTAAGACTGAACCTTTATTGTTAACCTTTCTCACGATAAGTTAATACGATATCATGTTTTCTCTTGTGAAGCTAGGGAACCATGGATTGTATATATGCTCAATGAATCCAAAAATGTTAAAAAACAGTAATGAGGCAAAAAAACAGCCAGTTTTTTTGTCAGTTCGCCAAGTTGCCGTAACTTTGCATAAAAATTGAATATAATTACCTTTTTGGGAGTTCAATTTTTTAGAAAATATTGTAAAAAAGTTTAACCTAAATATTTGATAATCAATGGAATTACCATTTGCTGAATCTTGGAAAATCAAGATGATCGAGCCGCTTCGCAAGAGCACCCGTGCCGAGCGTGAACAGTGGCTCAAGGAAGCTCACAACAACGTTTTCATGCTCAAGGCTGAGCAGGTTTATATCGATTGCTTGACCGACTCGGGTACTGGCGCGATGAGTGACCGTCAGTGGGCTGAGATGATGTTGGGTGATGAGAGCTATGCTGGCGCTACTTCATTCTATAAGTTTGAGAGTGTTGTACAACGCATCTTTGGCTTCAAGTATGTCATCCCCACCCATCAGGGTCGTGCTGCTGAGAACGTGCTGTTCTCCTATCTGGTAAAAGAAGGCAACGTTATCCCCGGTAACGCTCACTTCGACACCACTAAGGGCCACATCGAGGCCCGCAAGGCTAAGGCCATCGACGTCACCATCGACGAGGCTAAGGACACTCAGCTCGAAATTCCCTTCAAGGGCAACGTTTCGCTGGAGAAGCTGGAGAAGGTGCTTACCGAGAACAAGGGTAACGTCCCCTTCATGGTACTTACCGTAACCAACAACACCGTTGGTGGTCAGCCCGTATCGATGAAGAATATCAAGGAGACCTGCGAACTGTGCCACAAGTATGGTGTGCCCGTAGTGATGGACAGCGCTCGCTTTGCCGAGAACTCCTACTTCATCAAGACCCGCGAGGAAGGCTATGCCGACAAGACCATTAAGGAGATTGCCCGTGAGATGTACTCCTATGTTGACGCTATGACGATGTCGGCCAAGAAGGATGGTGTTGTGAACATGGGTGGTTTCATTGCTACCAACAACCAGGATTGGTATGAAGGCGCTAAGCTGTTCTGCATCCCCTTTGAGGGCTTTATCACCTATGGTGGTATGAACGGTCGCGACCTGAATGCTCTGGCCGTAGGTCTTGACGAGAACACCGAGTTTGAGATGCTCGAGACCCGCATCCACCAGGTACAGTATCTGGCCAAGAAGCTTGACGAGTATGGCATTCCTTACCAGCGTCCCGTTGGTGGCCACGCTCTGTTTATCGATGCCGACAAGGTGCTGTGCAACGTGCCCAAGGAAGAATTCCCCGCTCAGACCCTGACCTGCGAATTGTATCTCGAGGCTGGTATCCGTGGTTGTGAGATTGGCTACATCCTGGCCGACCGTGACCCCGTGACCCGCGAGAACCGTTTTGGCGGTCTCGACCTGCTGCGTCTGTGTATCGCTCGCCGCGTTTACACCGACAACCACATGAACGTGATTGCCGCTGCATTGAAGAACGTCTATGATCGTCGTGATGAGATCACCCGTGGTGTGGCTATCGAGTGGGAAGCCCCGCTGATGCGCCACTTCACCGTGAAGCTGAAACGACTGGGATAAGCTTAAGGATAATACCTCTAAACCATTAACTGAACCATCAAACTAGTAAGTGGCGGCGGGCCAATGCCCACTGCCACTTATTTTATATTGTTATTTATTATTTCCTTGATGGGGGAGCGATAATAGGCTACAATGCGCCTTGCTCGACGCGGATGCAGATGCGCTCGATCATTGCGTCCTGCTTGTCCTTGTTGGGATGGTAACCGGCCTTGAGGCTAGCGCCGAAGAATTTGCTGAAGGTCTGCCAAAATCCAGCCCTAAAAGTGCCCAAGAAGGCCTTGAGGATGCTATAGCTGCTCTGGTTGGTCTCGCGATTGATGAGTTTGATGAGCATTTTGCCTTGGCTTTTGGTCATCTTCTTCATCTGAGGCTTGTATTGGTTGAACAGTTCTTTCTCAAAGCGCTTGAGGTAGGCCTGTTTTTGCTTTTGTGTCTGGTAGGTGTCAATATACTCATAGGTTTCCAGCAATGTGGAACTGATGAGTTTGGCATAGGGTAGGGTCTTCTTCACGTCGCGCACGGTCTTCCAGTACAGCTTCTCTTCAGCCTTGTTGCGGAAACGCTCGCGAGGATAGATGATAATGGGATTGAAGACAACCATGGCGAGCGTGTCGCCCGTCGAAGGTTCGATGAAATGATAGTAGCCGGCAAAGGTCTTTTGCAGCACCGATGGCAGCTCGATGTTATCGAGCGGATCCTCCACAGCAGGAGCTGCGTACGCTTTAGCGTCCGTTAAAGCCGTCATTACCACGGCAATAGCCAATATGAGGAAAAACCGTTTCATTTCTTGGCGGCGAAGATAGAATAAAGAAATGAATCCTAGCAAGAAATCTTTGTTAAAAATTGTGCAAGCCGAAGACCATGAAGTTTATTTTGATGGTTGAGGCGCCGCAAATTTTATGAAAAAATTGTGCAAACCCGATGCCAATAAATTTCCAATCATCGGGAAATGAGGCGGAAAAAGCCCGTATAGCTGACGGCGAGACCTATCCAGTTACCCTTGACCGATGGTGACAGGTTGCTGTAGCCGGCGTGGGTAATGAACGGGGTGACGCGCACCGTTGACGTGTAGTGGCTTTTACCGCTACCGATGTCGACAAACTTGCCTCCGAGCCTGATGTCGAAGTCCACGCTGGCGGTCAAGCCTGTGGTATTCTCGTGCACGTCGGTCACATCATCGATGAGAGGCTTAACCTCGCCTTGCTCGTCGGCTTCCCACTTGATGTGGTTGATGTCCCAGTTGAGGCGGTTGAAGTTCACGCCCACACAGGGAGTGACCCTGAACCTGCCGCTTTGCCACACGGTGTATCCCAGCTGGCAGCTCATGCCGAGTGAGGTCGTGCTTGCTGTGCCATTAAGCTGCAGGTTGCGGCCCTGGTCGTCATAGACGGCGTAGGGGTTTTCGTTCTTGAACGAGGGTTGGCTATAGGTGAGGTCTATCTTGAGACGTACTCGGTTATACTCCACAGTGAGGCCTCCAGTGAAAAAGGCGCAACCCTTGAGGTCATCGGCAAGCGACCCTGTCGGTACCATTCCACCAGCTCCTAGCTGCACACCGGCACCCCAGCCGCTATAAAGCGACTCGTTGTCCTGGGCTCGCATGGCTGCGGGAGCCAGCAACAACATGGCCATGAGCAATAAAATCGTCCGTTTCATCGTCAATTTCCTGTTTTTTCTTTAATAACGGACATCAAGTCTTGAAATTGCATTTTAGGTTTTAGGTTTTAGGCTTTAGGTGCTAGCTATTGGGCTTTAGGTGTTAGGTGCTAGCCATTCTTTAACCTTTAACCTCTAACCTGTAACCTTTATCTAACCTTTAACCTAGTAAATCACCACCACAGGTTGCGATAGTACTTGTGGTAGAGCGACAGACCTTCACTGATGGGTTTGAGCGAGGCCTTGGCTGCACGCTTGAGGTCTGTCAGGTCTTCCTCGTTGTTCCAGATAGCCTTGATGTAGGCCTTGTACTCGGGGGTGTCTTCCTCGGTTTGGCAAGCGATACGCTCAAAGGCATATATCATCTTGTCAAGGATTTCATCCCATTCCTCGCGGGTCATCGTCATGCGGGGAGTGCGCTCACAGTGCTGCTTATACGCTATCAGGCGGGGTAAGATAAACTTGGCGATTGTGATGTCCAAGTCATACAGTTCATCGACATCAATAGTTTGGGCAATAGCCCTTGGATCATAGTTGTTGTTCATATCATTTGGAGAGATTAAATTAGTTTCAGCAAGCAATATTACCAATTTTTCTTGACATGACAATGAAAAACTACCCAAAATCGGTAAAATCATTGACAAAAGGCTCAAAAACGCTGCAATCGACGCCTTAAATAATAAAAAATGTAGGTTTAGTCACCTACTTTATTGATTAGCATTACAATGTGCAATCTTTTTAGTAACTTTGCAGGCTCAACGATGACAATTAAGATTAAAATCACAATAAAATGGAGAAAGAAAAGAAATTTGCGCGCACGCTAGTAACAACGGCGTTGCCCTATGCTAATGGTCCTGTTCACATCGGCCACCTGGCTGGCGTTTATGTTCCCGCCGACATCTATGTGCGTTACCTGCGCCTGCAGGGCGAGAACGTGCTTTTTGTGGGTGGCAGTGATGAGCATGGTGTTCCCGTGACACAGCGCGCCCGCAAGGAGGGTATTACCCCCCAGCAGGTTGTAGATCGTTATCACGAGTTAATCAGGGATTCGTTTGATGAATTCGGCATCTCATACGATATATATAGCCGCACTACCTCCAAAACGCATCATCAGTTTGCCGCTGAGTTTTTCCGCAAACTCTATGATGATGGCAAACTCATCGAGAAGACCACCAAGCAGTTCTATGACGAGCAGGACGGCAAGTTCCTTACCGACCGCGACGTGGAGGGTGAGTGCCCCTATTGCCACCATCCCGCCGCCAAGGGGAACCAGTGTGAGGACGGATGCGGCCGTGACCTGGACCCCACTGAGCTCATCAATCCGCATGCTAAGGATAGTGACCATCCCCTTGTTCTCAAGGATACGACTAACTGGTTCCTGCCTCTCAATGAGTATGAAGGATGGCTCAAGGAGTGGATTCTCGAGGGTCATCAGGAGTGGCGCTCCAATGTCTATGGTCAGTGCAAGTCATGGCTTGACAACGGCCTGCAGCCCCGTGCCATGACCCGTGACCTGGACTGGGGTATCCCCGTGCCTGTTGAGGGTGCCGAGGGCAAGGTGCTCTATGTATGGTTCGACGCTCCTATCGGCTATATCAGCAACACCAAGGAGTTGTGCGATGCCCAGCCCGATCGTTGGGGCACGTGGCAACAATGGTGGCAGCAGCAGGATACGCGCCTGATTCATTTCATCGGCAAGGACAACATCGTGTTCCACTGCATCATCTTCCCCACGATGATGAAGGCCCATGGCGACTATGTAATGCCCGACAATGTGCCTGCCAACGAGTTCTTGAACCTCGAGGGCGATAAGATTTCAACCAGCCGCAACTGGGCGGTTTGGCTGCATGAGTATCTCAAGGACTTCCCGGGCAAGCAGGACGTGCTGCGCTATGTGCTCACTGCTAATGCTCCTGAGACTAAGGATAACGACTTCACATGGAAGGATTTCCAGGCTCGCAACAACAACGAGTTGGTGGCTATCCTGGGCAATTTTGTGAACCGTGCCCTGGTGCTGACACACAAGTTCTGTGAGGGCATCGTGCCCCAGGCCGGCGAACTCACCGACGTGGACCGTGCTGCCATCGAGGAGTTCAAGAACGTGAAAGCCGTGCTGAGTGACCACATCGAGCACTTCCACTTCCGTGAGGCCCTCAAGGATGCAATGGACTTGGCACGCTGCGGCAACAAGTACCTCGCCGACACCGAGCCTTGGAAATTGGCCAAGACCGACATGGCACGTGTGCAGACCATCATGAACCTGGCCCTGCAGATCTCCGCCAACCTCTCTATCGCCTTCGAGCCTTTCCTGCCCTTCAGTGCGGCAAGACTGCGTAGCATGCTCTGTATGGACAGGGTCGATTGGAACCGCCTGGGCGACATTGATATCCTGCCCGTTGGACTTCAGTTAGAGCAACCCGTGCTGTTGTTCGAGAAGATCGAGGACAGCGTCATCGATGCTCAGATTCAGCGTTTGGAGCGCATCAAGCAGGAGAACATCATTAATAACTTCAAGCCCAAGCCCGTCACCACCTCTTGCTCTATCGACGACTTTGCCAAGCTCGACATCCGTGTGGGCACCGTCCTCGAATGCGAGAAGGTGAAAAAGGCCGACAAACTGTTGAAGTTCACGATCGACGATGGCATGGCTGGACGTACCATCATCAGCGGCATCGCCAAGTGGTATGAGCCCGAAGACTTGGTGGGTAAGCAGGTGTGCTTCATCGCCAACTTCCCGCCCCGCAAACTCAAGGGCATTGAGAGCCAGGGTATGATCCTAAGTGCTGAGGACGCTGGTGGCCGCCTCGTGGTCATCGGCCCGACAGGTCCCGTCAAGCCTGGTTGCCAAGTAGGGTAATCTATTCACGCGGCTCAGACCGCATGAAGTTTAGCGTTTAAAGTTTAGTGGCTAGAAGGTGTTCTCTAGCCACTAAACTTTATTATTGGTGTCCGCAAAAAGTACCGTTAGGAAAGTAGGGCCTCGCCTTGGCGTGGCCGCTATAGAGGTAAATGTTCAGGGTACTGGCCACGCCAAGGCGAGGCCCTACATATAGATAACAAGATTGAAGAATAGGCGATATGGAGGGAAAATATGTTAATAAAGGTTAAATATTGGTCTAAAATTTGGTTTATAAAATAAACCGCTTTATCTTTGCAACGTGAAATTAAGAACGGTAATCGCGAGTGCTGTTCTTTTTTCGGAGAGTTTTAGTTTATATTTTAAACCGCTTTATAACCAAATTTAAAAACAATTCAAGTTATGGAAGACAAGAAAATGACCGAGAAAGAGAGTCTCGAATTGATTACCGCGATGATTCAGCGCACCCGTGAGCGCTATGTGGGCGACGGCAACATCATGCTGATGTGGGGTTACCTGTCGGTAGTAGTTGCAGCCTTGGTATGGATTTTGTTAGTGAAAACTCACAATCCAGCATGGAACTGGTTGTGGTTCGCCATCGGTGTTATCGGTGGTATTGCCACTCCCATCATGGATAAGAAGCAACGGGTTAAATCTGGTGTGAAGAGTTATTCCGATAAACTCACTTCGCAGATTTGGACCATTGTAGGTGTATCGGCCTTCGTTGCAACGCTGTTCTGCTTGGGATTCAGTTTGCTGAAGGGCTACGATGCCTGGAAGATGATGTTTGCTTTCGCACTCATTATCGTGCCGATGGCCGAGATGGCACAGGGCATTGTCATCAAGGAGAAGTCGCTGGTGGCTGGCGGTGCTATCGGTCTGGCATGTGGCATCTTCATTGTATGCTGCATTGCTGCTGAGGTTCCCTTGTATGCCAACATGATTCTGCCGTTGTTCATCATTGCGTTCATCTGCATGATGATTATCCCTGGCCACATCATTAACCATAAAGCCAAGCTGCAGCGATGAAAGAGTTGGATCCCATCCTTCACTCCCAGCTGCGGCTGGCGGTGATGTCCATCCTGATGAACGTGGACGAGGCCGACTTTGTCTACCTCAAGGAGCAGACCGAGTCCACCGCCGGGAACCTGAGTGTGCAGCTCGACAAACTCTCCACCGCCGGTTATATTACCGTCACCAAAGGGTTTGCCGGTAAGAAGACCCGCACGACGTGTCAGGTCACTGACCAGGGCCGCAAGGCCTTCGAGGAATATGTCGAAGCATTGAAAGGTTACCTGAACCTATAAACAGCGCGAATTCGATGAAAAATAAAGTGCTGTCTATCAACTCCTCCCCTAAGATAGGGGAGGTGGCGCGAAGCGCCGGAGGAGTATGATTTGTCCTCAAATTATATATTAGATAGTATCAACGCCCCCGCCGCTCCCGCGGCACCCCCTCTTATCCAAGAGGGGGTGTAGCTAACACCCTGATCGACAAACGACAAATTCATCGAACTCACGTTAAACAGCTGATTCATTTAGTGATAGGAGCGCTCATCCATAGTTGGGTGAGCGTTTCTTATAACACTTGGGGTTTAGAGTCGGGCAGGTGGGTGCTGAGGATGCGTTGGGATTTGGGGTAGAGATTATTGGCGCGGTTGCCCAGATTGTTGGCAAAGCCAAGCACGGCACCCTCATGGGCAATGAGGACATAGCCGCGAGGACCGTCAACAGCGATGCTCTCGCCACGCAGGTAGTGCAGAGCCGTTGAATAATCCACCTCGCAGACGGGAAATGCCTCGCCAGCTCTTGCCGATGACATCGCCAGGGCATGGTGGGGCATGGTTTTGCGCCCCATGACGGTGGCTAGTTCCAAGCCAGCATGCAGTACGTTGAGCGAAGCGCGCAAGGCTGAAATCTCGTTACGCCATTCCATGGGAGTGGCGACATAAAGGTTTCCCTGTGGTTCTATGGCGAAATCATCGGGGCTATCGAGCCAATTTTTCCCGATTTCATCGCATTTTTTCGTGTTTTTTCCCTTGATGCGGATATCCTGGCGTGGGGCATTACCATCCTTGCGGAATGCGGCCATAAAGAGTCCTTCGCCGTCTACACGATGCGGCATGAAGCGATAGCAGTGGCAATCACTGCCGATGGCCGGATGAATGTTCCACGACGGCTCAACGGGTACTTCAAGAGAGGTAGCACCCAATTCATTGACGATGAAATCGGCGATTTCCTCATTTTCCTGGCGGTTGTAGGTGCAGGTGCTGTAGATGAGCAGTCCACCAGGGCGTAGGGCGTTCCACGCATCGGAGAGGATGCCGCGCTGGCGCTCGGCGCACTGATCGACCAGTTGGGGTGACCATTGGGCCACCGCTTCGTCGTCCTTGCGCATCATGCCCTCGCCGCTGCACGGCACGTCGGTCGCGATGACGTCAAAGAAATGCGTCAATTTCCCATAATGGACGGGCGCGTTGCTTGTCACCACGCAATGGGGATTGCCCCAACGGATGATGTTGTCGGCCAACACACGGGCTCGGGGCGGCACAATCTCGTTGGCAACGACCAGCGACCCCGCGGGTAAGGCTTGAAGGGCCGCTGTAGTCTTTCCACCAGGAGCGGCACACAGGTCTAGATAGCGTACCGGCTCATGGATAAAGTGCTTGATCACGTGGCTGATAAACATTGACGATGCATCCTGCACATAGTATTGTCCCGCATGCCAGTCGGGGTCAAATGTGAAGGCAGGACGGTCATTCAAATAAAAGCCATGATTGCACCAGGGCACCTGGCGGGTTCCATTGGGTACCGTCGCGCCGCGCGCATCGTTGACGCGCACGGCCACGCTAGGCTCGGTGGATGTGATGGCATCCACCAGTGCCTCCCACTCTGTGGGGACTAGTCCTTGAAGTTGTTGTATAAAAGATTCAGGCAGAATCATCATCGCCCTTATATTAGGCGGTGGGCTTTGCGGTCTTCTCGGGATTCAGCTCACCAATGGTTATGCCGCTACCCGGGGCAACGTTGCTACGCATGATGTCCTCGATGTCGTCGATGACATTGACGATAAAGTCGCCCACCTTCTCGGCCTCGCAGACGATATCCATGTAGAAGATACCCGCCTTGTAGGGATACTTCTTCTGGTTGACGTTCTCGATATTCTCGGTGCGGCACTGGTTGCGGAAGTTGTTGATCTCGCGCTCCTTGTTGTAGTTGCGCATCAAATCCTCGGGAGTGACGTTATCCAGGTCGCTCAGGACGGCGAGCATATTGGTCATGCCCTCGCTCACGAGCTTGAGCATCACATCGATGTTGGCATAGTTGTACTCGTTGAAGTGGGCGTCGGCCTCCTCTTTGCGCACGAGAGCCTTGGCGATGTTGTTGCAGCTGTCGCCCACGCTCTCGAGCTCACTGATGATACTCAATAGACTGGCAACTCGGATTTTAGCCCTGCTACTCAGGCGACCGTCAAGCACCTTATTCAAGTAGCTGCCGATCTCAAATTCCATCCTGTCGGTGATATCCTCATATTTCTCGATGCGTGCGAAGATCTTGTTGAAATCGGGTGTGCCGGTCTTGGTGTGTACCAGGCTCTTGACCATACCCAACATACGCTCAACGCGCTCAGCAAACACAACAATCTCCCGCTCAGCCTGAGCAATATTCAACTCACTGGCACTCATAAGACCACCCTGGATATACTTCAACTGGAATTCCTCGTCCTCCTTCTTGCGGCTCTTGACAAGGACGTTGAGCAACTTGGTGTAAAGCTTGGTGAACCAAATCATGATCAATAGGTTGCACAGCTTGAAGATGGTGTGGAACATGGTCATGCCGATTGACATAGCCACCTGTTCCTGCATCAACGCTCCTTCTTCGACACTGGCTCCAGCTTTCACACTATTATATAATGCCAGGGGGTCACCCAAGTGGAATAAGTCCTTAACCACCCAGGTCACCATCGACACAAACGGATGGAAGATAATCAGCACCCAGATGGCGCCAAACAGGTTGAACAATGCGTGGCCCAAGGCCGCTTTCTTGGCCTCGGCGTTACCGCCCAGCGATGCCAGCAATGGCGTGATACTGGTACCGATGCTGGCGCCCAGCACCATGGCGCAGGCGATGTCAAACGAGATCCAGCCCTTAGCCGCCATGATGAGCACGATGGCAAAGGTCGCCGCACTCGACTGGATAACCATGGTCACGATCCAACCCACCAGCGTGAAGAACAGGATGGACAGGAAGCCCATCGAGGTATACTGCTGCAGCGAGGCAAACACCTCGGGCGACTTGGAAAGGTCAGGCACATTGGCACTGATGGCGTCGAGACCCATGAACAAGAACACAAAACCGATGAGCAACTCACCGATGTTCTTGTAGTTGCTGCGTTTCATGAACAGCATTGGGACGGCAAAGGCCAGCAAGGGTAACAGGAATGCCGATAACTTGACCTTGAAGCCAAAGATGGCGATAATCCACTCGGTGAACGTTGTACCCAACGCGGCACCAAAGCTCACTGCCAACGACTGTTCCAGTGGCATCAAGCCCGCGTTGACAAAGCTGACCACCATCGACACCGAGGCCGATGAACTCTGAATCAAGGCTGTGATGATGACACCAGTGACAACGGCAAGAAAGCGGTTCTTGGTCATCCAGGCGAGGATAGAACGCAGTCGTTTACCGGCTGATTTCTGCAAGCCTTCACTCATGATCTTCATTCCGTACAGGAACAAACACACTGAACCCAGTAAGGCCAGAATGTTAATTATGCCATAATCCATGGAAAAATCGTTTTTTAGAGATGAATAATTTGGTGACAAAATTATAAAAAATGCCGCATACTTATGGCCTACTGTACTATTTTTTTCAATTAAAATGATAATGTGCTCATTCAATAGCTAAAAAAGTACTATTTTTGCAATGCCATGGGCCTTGTTTCTTAATGGTTTCATGGCTAATCATTTCTATTCAACAAATTATCTAAAACAACTATTTTTTATGAAAAAAATCTACGCATTGATGCTCATGGCAGCTATGGCAGCCGGAGCAATGGCCCAGGAGTTCGTCAGCGACGGCACGGGCAACGTGTACACTTTTAACTCGCTCAGCCAGATTGAGGGTACGGGCGTGACGATGCAGGACGATGGTTCCTATCTCGTTGCCGCTGACTTTACCATCAGCGAGGGCGACGTGCTGCAAATGGACAACAATGCCGTTATCAAGATGGCTAACGGCGTACGCATCACCATTGATGGTAACGCTGACTTTGCTCCTGCCGACACGGCCGTCGTTACCCGCGATGTCGAGGGCTCCAACCCCAAGGGTTTTTGGATGCTGGGCGAGAATGGCAATGCCGAGTTGAAGAATGTGACTTTTGAGTATGTGGGCGTGACCTTCGGTGGCCTGAATAGCAGCCTGCATGCCGACAATTGCACCTTTATCCTGTACAACGGCAAGATGAACAGCTCGGGTGCCTTGGCATTCAACGCTTCATGTGACAACAACATCGTTGAGAACTGCTATTTCATCGAGAACACTGTCAACGCTATCGGCAATGGTGCTAACACTCCTATTGGCATCATTATCCGCAACTGTTTGTTCTGGCACAACACCACCTCCAACCGCAACAAGCCCCAAATCAACTTGACCGTGGGTGGCGCTTATGATGTGCTTATCGAGGACAACGATGTCATTGGCGGTCAGTTCACCATGTCGGGCGGTATCGGCCTGAGCAACATGGTGGGATTGGGCCACACGGGCACCAACATCGTCAAGAACAACTACATCGCCGACAACCGCTACGGTATCACCACCATCGGTTCGGTAGATGCTTTCATCCTCAACAATACGATGGTTGACAACCACTACGAGACCAACCCCAATAACGGCGGCAGCTGCATCAGCATCTATGACAGCAGCAGTAGCAGCAACATTTATATTGAGGGTAACTGGATGGAAGGTGGCCTGTGGGGCATCACCGTTCCCAGTGGAGCGCCCAACATCAACCTGGGTAAGGTCGAGGATCCTGAGGCTGAGGATTACAACCCCGGTAACAACACCTTCTTGAACAACGGATTTGACGGCACCTATTGTGACCTGTATAACAATGGCACCGCTACCATTTATGCCCAGGGCAATACCTGGAACGTGGCCGTTCAGGACGAGGAGAGTATCGAGCAAGTCATCTACCATCAGGTAGACGATCCCAGCAAGGGTCTTGTTATCTTCATGCCCGCTCACCAGGAAACTCCAAGTGCCATTGAGGAAATCAGTGCAACCCAGGGCAACAATCTGTACTACAACCTCATGGGTCTTCCCAGTGAGGCTCCCACCGCTCCTGGCATCTACATCCACAACGGCAAGAAGATTCTCGTGAAGTAAGCGAGTGACATCACGCTATTAATCAAACTGCCCGTCATGATTGACTCATGGCGGGCAGCTTGATGATGTATGTAAATATGTCTTATGCGAGCTTAGCGAGGGCAGCAGCAATGCGCTTAGCGGCCTCGCGCAGGTTCTCGTCACTGGTGGCGTAACTCAGACGGATGTAACCCGGGCAGCAGAAGGCGCTACCGGCCACGGTGGCGACGTGAGCCTCGTTGAGCAAGTAGAGGGCGAGGTCGTTATCATCGTTGATGACGGTGTCGCCACAACGCTTGCCGTAATAGGCCTGAACCTTGGGGAAGGCATAGAAGGCACCTTCGGGCATGTTCAGCTCAAAACCGGGAATCTGTTGCAAGAGGCCCACGATGAGGTCACGACGGCGCTGGAAGGCGACGCGCATCTCCTCGACGCAGTCTTGCGGTCCGTTATAAGCCACTTCGGCAGCCTTTTGGGCGATGGACGAAACGCCGCTGGTGTACTGGCCTTGCAGTTTGGTCACAGCCTTAGCGACCCAAAGCGGTGCAGCGATGTAACCGATGCGGTAGCCCGTCATGGCATAGGACTTGGACACACCGTTAACGATAACCACCTGCTCCTTGATGGCACCAAACTGTGCGAGCGACTCGTGGTGGCCCACATAATTAATGTGCTCATAGATCTCATCGGCGATGACCATCACTTGGGGGTGACGTTCAAGCATCTGGGCAATGGCCTGCAGCTCGTCGCGGCTGTAGATGGCGCCGCTGGGGTTGCTGGGTGAGCAGATGATGATGAGTCGGGTTTTATCGGTAATGACGGCCTCGAGTTCGGCGGCGGTCACCTTAAAGTTCTTTTCCATGCTCGAGGGCAGGAGCACGCTCTTGCCGCCCGTGAGGTTGACCATCTGCACATAGCTTACCCATGCCGGGGTGGGGATGATGACTTCATCGCCCGGATTGATGAGGGCCATGATGGCGTTGCACAGTTCGTGCTTGGCACCGTTTCCAATGACGATCTGGTCGGGGGTATATTCCAAGCCATTCTCGCGGCGCAGTTTCTCGCATACGGCCTGTCGCAGTGACAGATAGCCGGGAACGGGTGAGTAGAACGAGAAGTTGTCGTCAACGGCCTGTTTGGCAGCGGCCTTGATGTGGTCGGGGGTGAAAAAGTCGGGCTCGCCCACCGAGAGGTTGATCACGTCCACGCCCTGAGCGCGCAGCTCGCTGCTCTTTTGTGACATGGCTAGGGTGGCACTAGGTGCCAGTGCGTTAAGTCGGTCCGAAAGTCGGTTCATGATTCTTTCAGTTTTAAGTTGTAAGTTAATTAGTCTTTTATTTGGTGCAAAGGTAGGAGTTTTTCCTTGAATGAGCAAATCATCCTCATGTTTCATCGGGGGATTTCTCCACTACACGTCCGCGCACGACCTTGAAACGGCGATCAAACTCCTCGCGTGTGCGTTTCCACCTGTTGTGGCTCCAGAGCCAGTACTGGGGAGCGCGGTTGATGGTCTGCTCCATGCGCTGGAAGTAGATGTTGGTCAATTCAAACTCGCCCATTTGCTCGGGGTGGCATGTGATGACGTGGTACTCACACTCATAGCGCCCGCGTCCCACATGCTTTACATCAACATATACGGCTGCCTGGTTCTGGGAGTGGACAATACGCTCGATACCGGTAAACACGGGTGTGTCCTTATGGTTGAGGAACGTGAGCCAATGGTGGATATTCTCCCACTTGGGCACCTGGTCGTTAATATAACCCAGAATGGTGGGGTGGCCGTCGCGCTTGTTGCCCAGAATCCAGCGCAGGGTATCGTTCTTGGCGACACTGTCCGACCCCATGCGCCCCCGTGTCTTCAGCACCACGCGGTTAAAGACCTTGTTCTCGAGCGGGTGGTATATTTGCCCCATTATCACATTTTCATTAACCAGAGGCCGCAACCACAACACGAGAGAGGACACCCATTCCCAGTTGCCGTAGTGACCAAGCAGCAGGGCCACCGACTGCCCACCGTTCAGGATCTCGGCGACCTGTTCGCTGCCCTTGAAGGTCATGCGACGCATGATGTTCTTGTCACTGATGGTGGTATACTTTATCGTCTCGGCGACGAGGTCGCACATATGGCGGTAGAACTGCCGTTGCAATTTCTTCAATTCCTGCTCGCTCTTGTCGGGGTAGGAGGTGCTCAGGTTTTTCCACACCACGCGGTGGCGGTATCTCAACACATGGGCGACGATCAGATACAGGATGTCGCTGAACAGGTAGTGCAGCCACATGGGCAGCAGCGATAACAGGTACCAAATCCCGTAAATCGTCCAAAATGCTATGTTGTCAAGCGTTTTTTTCATCTGCAGTTAAGACCGTCACTGGTTTGCCGTGGCGAAAGTACTACAAAAAAGTCAGTTGGGCAAATCATAGCTGCAGTTCCTACAGGCAGTTGTTGTTTTTTAAGGACTCTCCAACCAGGTCAAAAAGCACAAAATTGGACGATATGGTGAAAAAACTGGCATGAGTCTTGCAGTAGTTTACAAGGTTATGTGTAAATTTGCGTTTTGTAATCAATTAGAAAACACTATTCATATTAAAAATAAAGAAACTATGAAAAAAGGATGTATTGGACTGATTGTCCTGGGCGTGATCGCCCTCGCTTTGTTTGGCTGGGTAAAGAACGGCTATAACGGTCTCGTGAAACAACAAGAGAATGTAGAAACCGCTTGGGCACAGGTAGAGAATGTGTATCAGCGCCGTGCTGACCTTATCCCTAACCTGGTAGAGACCGTCAAGGGTTATGCCAAGCATGAGTCAGAGACCCTTGAGAACGTGATCAATGCACGTGCTAACGCCACCAAGGTGACCATCGATCCGGCTAACATGACCCCCGAAGACCTGAAGAAATATCAGGAGGCACAGGGCGAAGTAACCAGCGCATTGAGCCGACTCATCGCTGTGAGCGAGTCCTATCCCGACTTGAAGGCCAATCAGAACTTCCTGGAGTTGCAGAACCAGTTGGAGGGTACAGAAAACCGCATTGCCGTTGAGCGCAACAAGTTCAACGAGGTGGCTAGGGAGTATAACACCACCCGTCGCACCTTCCCCACCAACATCATCGCCAGCATCTTCAACTTTGGCGAGAAGCCTTACTTCCAGGCTCAAGAGGGTGCCGACAAGGCTCCCAAGGTGGACTTTGGTACCAGTAACTAAGACATGGCACTGGCCGATTTCATCCCCAGTGAGGGTCAGCGGCGCATTGCCGATGCCATCACCGCAGCCGAGCGTCATACCACGGGCGAGATATGCGTCCATGTGACACCCCGTTGCCGCGGTGATGTCATGAAACGTGCAACCCGCACGTTTAACCGCCTGCATCTCTACACGACCAAGCGCCGTAACGCCGTGCTGATATTCGTCGCCTATGATGCCCGCAAGTTTGCCATCCTCGGTGACACCGGCATTAATGACGTGGTACCCCAGGGGTTCTGGGACGGCGAGGTAGAGGAACTGGGCCGTTACCTCAAGGCTGGACGGCCCGTCGACGGCCTGTGTGAGATTATTGCCCGCATCGGTGAGCGCTTGTCAGAATACTTCCCTGGCGAGCGTGACGACGAGAACGAATTAAGTAACGAGGTCACCTTTGATGACGGCTTTGATGATGACGAGCCCGATAACCACAACGACGATGACTATGGCAACATGGAATAGAGCGATGCGTCACATGACAGTGGTCATGCTACTGTGCTTCACCGCAATAACGGTGCTGGCACAGGTGCCCGAGCGCCCTAATCCGCCACGGTTGGTCAACGATTTTGCCGGCATCCTGGGAAATTGCCAGTGGCTTGAAGATTCGCTGGAGAAGATCGCCATGGAGACTAGCAACCAGATTTGTGTGGTCACGATGGATGATTTTGGAGGCTATGATAAGGCATGGATGGCCTACAAAATCGGTGAAGAATGGGGTGTAGGCAAGAAAGGCAACAACAACGGCGTTGTCATCCTCATCAAGCCCAAGACCGCCGAGAGCAAGGGCGAAGCCTTTATCGCTGCAGGCTATGGATTGGAGGGCGCCATCACCGATGCCACCAGCACCCGCATTGTCAACCAGGAGATGATTCCCTACTTCAAGGAGAATGACTACCTGGGCGGCGTGTGGGCCGGAGCACAGGTTGTGCGCGACCTCGCTGTGGGTGAGTATAACGAGGAGGACTATGCCCAGCAAGGCGATGGTGATGAGCTGTTGAGCTTGATTCTCTTCATTGCTATCCTGGCCTTGTTCTTATATCTTGCCCACAAGAATAATCAGGGCAACAACGGTAACCGCAATAACGGCGACACTGGCACCTGGGGTGGTCCCATCATCATCACCCATGGTAGCGACTGGGGACGTGGCTCCTCGTGGAGCGGAGGCGGTTCCTGGGGTGGCGGCGGAGGCTGGGGCGGCTTCGGCGGCGGATCCTTCGGTGGCGGCGGAGGAGGCGGTAGCTGGTAAAGCCTCGCATCCACTCATTAATAATTATAAGGACCTTAAGGGCACTAATGCCTCTAAGGTCCTTATTAATTTATTATACGAACAACTGCTTGAGGATGTCGGGCGACCGCAGGGTGCCAATCGCAGCATTGTGTAGCCGGTAGTAGTTGATAATGAGGTCAAGCATGCGGTTGCGCTCCTCACGGCTGAATCTGAAAACGCCCATATTGGCAAATGTCATGCGCGACAGCAGATGAATAACTTGGGCCTCTTGTGGAGGCAGGTGCTGGTGGCCTTGCATGGTAGAGGGCACAAACACGCCGTCGGTCATGTCAAACCAGTAGCCCTGGCGATAACTCTCCACATTGGGCTGGATGCCCAGATGGGCACCCAAGTGGTAGAGGAAACAGATGTGGAAGTTGGCGACTTGTCCAGGCATCTGTTCCAATAACTGTACCGATTGCTCGATGTAGCGAAATAAGGCATCATTGCCCTCGGGCTCTTGGATGACGTGGGTGAGCAGCTCGCTGATGAATAGGGCGATGGCGTTTTTCACGGGGTCACTGTAGATGGTAGCCAGCGCGTAGCTGCGTCGCAACTCGCGCATCATGGCCAGATCACGCCCGGGGCGCACGGCAGCCTCCATCTCGATAAGCGACAATGGCATGAGCAGGGCATTGCGCATCCGTGCCGCGTGGGTCTTGCCCTGTGGCACGGCAAAGGACATCAGCCCCCTGCCATCGGTATAGACATGCACGATGTTGTGCTTGTCGCTGTAGCGTATTGTGTTCAATACGATGCCCTTCAATTTCTCATACATGCCGCTAATTTACTCATTATTCGGCAATCAGGAGCCATAAAATACTCAAAAACGGCACTTTTTCTGCTTTTCGGGAGGTTAAATTTTGTCAATTCAAAAAATGTTACTAATTTTGCAGTCGCTTTTTCGGAAAATTTTTCCAGATGGCCCATTCGTCTATCGGCTAGGACGCAAGATTTTCATTCTTGAAAGAGCAGTTCGATTCTGCTATGGGCTACTTATTTACAACTAAATATCAACGTTTTATATTAAATTATGGCAAACCATAAATCAGCTATTAAGAGAATCCGTCAGAGCGAGGCACGTCGCCTTCGCAACCGTTATTACAGCAAGACCATGCGCAATGCTGTCCGCAACATTCGCAAGATGACCGACGCCAAGGAAGCAACCGAGGCTATGCCCAAGGTGGTCGCTATGCTTGACAAGCTTGCTGGCAAGAACGTGATTTCGAAGAATAAGGCCGCAAACCTTAAGTCGAAGCTCGCTCAGCACATCAACAAGCTGAACAAAGCCTAAGCAATTAGGTGGCGGCACTCCATGTGCCGCTGTTCAGCAAGGTATGGCCCATTCGTCTATCGGCTAGGACGCAAGATTTTCATTCTTGAAAGAGCAGTTCGATTCTGCTATGGGCTACCGTTACAAAGCGTTAACGCACGTTTAACGCTTTGTCTTGTGTTTTTTCATGTATTGGTTAGAATGTCAGATTTTTTCGTACCTTTGTGGTCATCATTAAAACCATAAACCGATGAAACAGTATCTAGACCTGATCAATCATGTGATGGAACACGGTGTGGACAAGGAGGACCGCACGGGCACCGGCACGCGTAGCGTGTTTGGCTACCAGTTGCGCTGCAATCTGGCAGATGGATTCCCCTTGCTCACGACCAAGAAAGTACATCTCAAATCCATCATCTATGAGTTGTTGTGGTTCCTGCGCGGTGACACCAATGTGCGCTGGTTGCAGGAGCATGGGGTGCGCATTTGGAACGAGTGGGCCGACGAGAACGGCGATTTAGGGCCCGTTTACGGCAGCCAATGGCGCGCGTGGCCCGATGGCCACGGCGGCACCATCGACCAGATTGCCCAGGTCATTGATCAGATCGAAAAGACGCCCGACAGTCGCCGCATCATGGTGAGCGCTTGGAATGTAGCCGAGGTGCCCACGATGAAATTGCCGCCCTGCCACTCACTGTTTCAGTTCTATGTGGCTCAGGGCAAATTGAGCCTGCAGCTGTATCAGCGCAGTGCTGACCTGTTCCTGGGTGTGCCGTTCAACATTGCCAGCTATGCACTGCTGTTGATGATGGTCGCTCACGTCACGGGCTTGGAGCCGGGTGAATTTATCCACACCTTTGGCGACGCCCACATTTACCGTAACCATTTTGATCAAATCAGGGAGCAGCTCTCGCGTGAGCCGCGCCCGCTGCCGCGCATGGTGCTCAACCCCGAGGTCAAGAGCATCTTTGACTACAAGTATGAGGACTTCACCCTTGAGGGCTACGATCCCTGGCCCGCAATCAAGGGCGTTGTTTCGGTCTAATCAGCGCTATCGGCGCTGATTAGAGGTTAGAGGTTAAAGGTTAGAGAGACAATGAAAGCGATACATGCGATAGTGGCGATTGACGAGAATGGAGCCATTGGGCGCCAGGGCGAGTTGCTGTGCTACTTGCCGGCCGATATGCGCCATTTCAAGGAGGTGACGATGGGCAACAGCATTATCATGGGGCGCAAGACCTTTGAGTCGTTCCCGCGTCGCCCGCTTCCTGGCAGGCAGAACATCGTGATCACCCGTGACCCGAAATGGGCCTATCCCGGCGTGACAGTGGCCCATAACCTTGACGAAGCCATCGCCGCCGCTCAAACCGATACGGTATTTATTATCGGTGGGGCGCAGATCTATGAGTTGGCTATGCCACGGGTCGAGGTGTTGCACCTCACCCGCATCCATGCCCGTTGGGCGAGCGCCGATGTGTTTTTCCCCAAGCTGGACATGAGCCAGTGGCAGGAAGTAAGCCGTGAGCACCACGTGAGCGATCACCGCAATGCCTATGAGTTTGACTTTATCACATTAAAACGCCGCTAGCCATGAAATATTTCCTTATCGCCGGCGAGGCCTCGGGTGACCTTCATGCCTCTCACCTGATGGGATCACTCAAGCAGCATGATCCCCAGGCTGAGTTCCGCTTCCTGGGTGGTGACATGATGGAAGCTCAGGCATCGGTTCAAGCGATTATCCATTACCGCGACATGGCCTACATGGGCTTCATGGACGTGATTAAGCACTTGGGCAAAATCTTGGGTTTCTTGGGAAAGGCGCGTCATGCCATTGACGAGTGGAAACCCGATGCGGTGATATTGGTGGACTATCCGTCATTTAACCTCAAGGTGGCTAAGTTTGCCCACAATCTTGGTATTCCGGTGCATTATTTCATTTCGCCCAAGGTGTGGGTGTGGAAACAGTGGCGTGTGCGTGATATCCGTCGCTATGTGGACCACATGTACTGCATTTTGCCCTTTGAGCCTGAGTGGTACAGTAAGCATGGTTACAAGGCGGAATATGTGGGTAACCCCACGGTACAAGAAGTGGCTCAAGCCAAGGAAAATTTTCCAAATTTTCCCGATTTCATCGAAGATTTCGGTCTTTCTGACCATCCCATCATTGCCCTTGTTCCAGGATCTCGCGTGCGTGAAATTCGCGACAATCTGCCCCTGATGCTAGAGTCGGCAGCCCGCCATCCCGAGTTTCAAGCCGTAGTGGCGGGAGCACCCAATATCGAGGACGCGCTCTATCGCGAAGTGATGGGCGATGCCAGTGTTCCCGTCTTGCGTGACGCGACCTATCAGCTGGTTTATCATGCCCATGCGGCATTGGTGACATCGGGCACCGCAACCCTAGAAACCGCTTTGCTGGGCACACCTCAGGTCGCTTGTTACCGTTTTAACGGCAGCCAGTGGTCCTATAAGTTCTATCGCCGCCTGTTGAGTGGAAAATATGTTACACTGCCCAACCTGATTCTTGACGAACCTCTTATCCCTGAGTTGCTGATGCACCTGTGTACCGTGGACAGCATCGATGCCCACTTGACGCAACTATTGGCAGACTCGGCCGAGCGCACTGCACAGCTCGACGGCTACCGCCGACTTGCCGACCGCCTGGGCACTAACGTGTGTACCGATACCGCCGCCCAAATGATCGTGGCCAGCACAAAATAGAATTTGTTTTAATTTCCCGTGCGATAGCACGGTGCCATTGATGTTGCTATGGTAGATTAAGAACGAGCTTCGTCCTCGGTGAGGCAGGCAGTGAAGCCCATTTCCCGTGAACGTTCTTTATCAAACATGCAGTAGGTCACATTGCCCTCGTCGCACAGGCGGCCCTGGCTGTCGTGCAGGGTGACGTGGACCGTGTAAAAGTTATGCACATTGCCGGTGATGCGGCCGCGCAGGGTGATTTGCGGGTCACGTGTGGAAACCGGTCGGCGGAATTTCACCTCTAGTTTGGTGGTTACACCGGCAAGTTGCAGGCGACGTGAAAGCACCCAGTTGGCAAGTTCGTCGATGAGGGTACTGATGATGCCGCCGTGCAGGGTCTCGACCCATCCATCATAGTTGAGGCAGGGCGACCATGTGGTGACGACTTCCTCGCCGTCCTCCCAGAATTCCAGGTGCAGGCCGATGGGATTGGTCGGGCTGCAGCCAAAGCAGTTGTAACCCTCCTTGTCGAGGTATGGATTGATGAGTTTCTTCATAAACTGATAATAATTAAATCTTAGCGTCTTAGCGCCTCTGCGTGAGGTTTGGATTGTCGTTCAGAGACTTTTCGGTGGTGCCATATCTCCAGGCTATTGATGGCATTTTGCCACAGGATGTAGCAGCCGGGACCAGCCACCGACAGGGGACTCAGGTAAGTATAGGCGATCCACACGGCAAAGGCGGTGTTTTTTTGGCCCAAACCCTGGCCGCTCTCGATGACGGTGCCGAAGAAATGACCAATATAACGTCCCACCGCAAACTGCGCCAGGCAGATGAGTAACGACACAACGGCGATAGTGATGAGGAATACCACAGGCGCCCCGCTGTTGATGATGTTCTTCACGGTGCAGCCCGTGACGATGGTCAGCGAAATGCCCCACATATAGAAGGACAGGTCCTGGATGGCGACCAAACGTTGCTGCACGCGCGGCAGGTAGTGCTTGACCAGATAGGCACTAATGAGCGGCAGCACGAGCACGAGGAACACCTTATACATGATCATGCCAAAGGCGACCCAGAAACTGATGTCCACCCCCTTGTCGATGAGCGGGAACACGACGGGCACCGCCACCACAGTCACGAGGTTGGACAGGAACACATAGGTGGTCATCGTCTCGAGGTTGCCGCCCAACTTGCCTGTCACCACAGGCGCAGCGCTAGCTCCCGGGCAGATGACACACGTCAAGATGCCCTCCATGAGAATGAGGTCCTTGCCCTGCATGTTAAAGCCGATGATGAGTGCGGTGATGAGCACGATGAACAGCAGTTGGAACACCGTCACCCACAGGTGCCACATCGCGGGCCGCATCTTGTGGAAATCCACGCGCAGGAACGTCGTGAACAGGATGAGGCTCATGAACAGCGGCAAGATGGTGTCGAATATCGGCTCCATCACCTCGCTCACCGGGTCGAGGGCTCGCACCCAGTAAAATATCAGGTAGATGACCGTGCCCGACACGATAGCGCTCGGCAAGGTCCAATTCTTCAGAAAGTCAATTATGGTTTTCATTATGGCGGCAAAATTACTAAATTACCGCCAACTGTGGGCCATGGGGTTAATTAAAAAGCTGGTAAGACCACGGTCTTGCCAGCTTTTTGTGCCATTGGGCAAAGATTTTTAGTAATTCTCGGCCTTGATCTGGAAGTAAGCCTGCGGATGGTTGCACACGGGGCACATTTCGGGGGCCTTCTTGCCGATAACCACGTGGCCGCAGTTGCTGCACTGCCAGATGGTGTCACCCTCGCGTGAGAAGACGATGTCCTGCTTGATGTTGTTCAACAGCTTCAGGTAGCGCTCCTCGTGCAGTTTCTCGATGGCGGCAACGCCCTCCATCTGCTCGGCAATCTCGATAAAGCCTTCCTCGCGGGCCTCCTCGGCCATGCGCTTATACATGTCGGTCCACTCGAAGTTCTCACCGGCAGCGGCGTCCTCGAGGTTCTCAAGGGTGCCCTTGATGCCGCCACCCTGCAGCAGCTTGAACCACAGTTTGGCGTGCTCCTTCTCCTGATTGGCGGTCTCCTCAAAGATGGCTGCGATCTGCACATAGCCGTCCTTCTTGGCCTTGGAAGCATAGTAAGTGTACTTGTTGCGTGCCTGGCTCTCGCCGGCGAAGGCTTCCATCAAATTCTTCTCGGTCTTGGTTCCTTTCAACTCTTTCATTGTGATAGTGATAGTTAAGTTATTAATTGAACATTTTTGATATCGATGCTACAAAGGTAGTTCAAGCCGAAGATAAAAACAAATGAATTCAGTCTTTTTTCAAACAACGAAAACAACATAATAAACTACGAATTACACGAATTGAACGAAGGCATCCGCCAACTTATTGATTCGAATTTCACGAATGGCATCCTATTCCTGGCCCCACATTCTAGTTTTTTTTTCACATGTAATTACCATGAATTATTCATGAATTATATGATCCATTCATGATAATTCACGTGAAAATATTTTTTTATAGCGAATTACGCGAATTAGATTGATGGGGCATCAGCGCTCTCAAAAAAACTACGGATTTTTCTGAGGGTTGGCACTTACAAATCTACGTACGCTAGTGGTTGTATTCCTGGCGGAGGGGGTAGGTGTTGCGCAGGGACTCGAAGTTGGCGGGGGTGGCTTTGAGGGCGGTGGTGTCGGCCATGATGTCGTAGCTGGTGGCGATGCCGTAGAGGGAGACCTGTGGGGCGCCAGTGGCGGGGGCGGCAATCGTCGGGATGGGGATGCCCCAGCCGTAAAAATCATTCAATGCCTCAAGCATCATGGCGGTGCCGCGCTGCTTGCCCTCGCGGCTATAGCCGGCGATGTGCGGTGTGGCCACAACGCATTTTTCCAGCAGCGGCAACGAGATGGCGGGTTCGTTCTCCCAGCAGTCGAGGGCGATGTCGCCATGCCAGTCCAGCAGGGCGGCATTGTCGGCGATGGGGCCGCGGGCAGCATTCATGACTAAGCGGCAGCGCGACAGCCCGTTCAGGAAGGCTGCGTCACACAGATGCCACGTGGGCCACTGGCCGTCGCGGGTGATGGGCGTGTGGAAGGTGATGATGTCACAGCGGCGTTGCAGCTCGTCAAGAGGTGAGAAAACTACATCAAAAGAACCGTCTCTATTTTCACGAGGCGGGTCGTTGAGCAGGACGGTGAAGCCGAGAGCCCTGCCCCAACGGGCGACGATGGAGCCGATGTGGCCCACGCCGACAATGCCCAGGGTGAGGCCGGCGGGAGAGGTAATATGGCGATGATGCATCCAGGCAGCAATGGCGCAGAAGACCCACTGGGCAACAGCGGGAGCGTTGCATCCGGGGGCGTTGTGCACGGTGATGCCGTGGGCGGCGCAGTAGTCGAGGTCGATGTGGTCGGTGCCGATGGTGGCCGAGCCGATGAAGCGCACGCGGCAGCCCTCGAGCAGGGCGGCATTGCAGCGTGTACGGGTGCGCACGATGAGCGCGTCGGCGTCGCGCACGGCCTCAGGAGTGAATTCTCCGGGCTCTAGGTAATCGACCGTGGCAAACGGCTCAATCAGCCCACGGATGTGCGGAATATGGCTCTCGACAATAACTCTCATGACAAAAACAGGTTGAACGCGCAGCTGGCAAGGCAAGCGGCGGTGAACAGGAGGATGAACAAGTAGCGGTAGGGGGCGGCGCGCAGGGTGTGGACGTGGGCCACCTGAACGGCAACGGTGAGGTTGAGCAACGGCAGATAGACAGCAAAATGCTTAAAATCGAGGCATAAGGCAACGATCGTCAGCAGCAACACGATAATGAAAAAGATGTTATAGACACGCGTCTGCAGTCTGTAGTTCATGATGGTATAGAGGTTCATCCCCGCCAGTACCATGCCCAAAATGGCGGTGGCTGCCACCATCATGATGAGATGGCTTCCCCATGCGGCCTGAGGCATCTGCCAAAAGCCTTCGTAATGAGGCATAGCGAAATCGGCTGGCGATGCGAGGCCCAAACCCAGGGTAATCCAGAAGGGCGTGACAAGTCCGAACATCATTGCCAGCACTCCTTTCAATCCCATGGCCCGCATGTTCAAGAATCCCAACAGATAGGCCGGAATCAGCACTAGAAAACCATAATGGAACATCATGCCCGCCGCCACCATGGCGAAAATCAGGAAAATGCTGTGTTGCGAGTGATGGTCCTGATAGGAGGCGAACAGTTGCATGAGCGTTAACGCCGTTACTAACGCGAGCAACGTCCCGGCGTTGAACGAGACCAGCCCCGATGGATTGGCCACCATCAAAAGGAAAAACGCCGACACGAACAGGTGCGTTACCGACCTCACAAAGGTAAATACCTTGTTGATAGCCAGTATGATGCCTCCAGTAATCAGTAGGCAC
>JAEETL010000080.1 GCA_016290325.1 Muribaculaceae bacterium | reverse complement strand
AAGGCGGTGCCCACGAGCAACACTGTCGTGAGCATTGCCCTGTTTAATGTGTGGAGTAGTCGGTTTCTCATATCTTTTATCGATTTAACGTTAATGTCATTATTATTGATTAATACAAAGGCATTCAATTACTCCTAATGATGATGTCGATGATGGCATTGATGTCGGCGATGTTGACCTCGTCGTCGCCATTGATATCTCCATAAATGATGTATCCGCCATGACCGTCAGGTGTGCGGGTGTGTCCACCGCTGCTGCCACCGTTAACGACAACTTCTATCACGCTGTTGGCGTCACTGATGTTGATTTCACCGTCACCATTCACGTCTTCAGGGATGATTTCGTTGGCATCGCCGACGATTTGGGAGAAATCTTTCCAATGGTTTGCCGATTGATAGGCTTGGAGAGATTCTGCCGGGACATGCAAGGTGGCATGGTCATAATAGTCCATGTTATCAAAAAGGCCATAATTTCCCAAGGCGGGAGGCACAATCGCTAAACAGTAAACATTAGTCAGCTGGCTGCATCCAAGGAAAGCCAAATTTCCAATCGAATTGACTGACTTGGGTATGATGATGCTTTTTAACTGAGTCTGGCCAAATGCCAAAAAAGCAGGAATACGTTGCACATGATTACCGAGGATAATGGTGTCTAATGGGCATTCCTCGAATGCGCTGAACAACTGTGGATCGGCACAATTAATAGCATTGAAAACCAGAGTTTTAATCCCTGTACAGCTGTCGAACGCATAATCTCCAATGGAGGTCACTGACTCAGGAATAGTGATGCTGGTCAGATTGCGACAATCACGAAAGGCATCATTCTCGATAGTGGTGACAGAGCTGCCCAGGTTAATGCTTATGAGACCTGTGCAACCGTAGAATACATTTTGTTCGATTATCGTTACCGCGTCAGGGATAGTCAGTTGTGTCAAGCCACTGCAACCGTTAAACGCCCATCTGCCGATGCTGGTCAATGAGCCGGGGAGGCTAACATGCGTCAAACTGCCGCAGTGTTCAAATGCAGACACGGCAATGGCGGTGACAGGGTAAGTGGTTCCGTCATGAGCGACAGTTGGGGGAATCACGACCTCACCGCTGTAACAATTAGCTTGGCCGTTATTGGTCACGACAGCCTCGCCGTTTGAAATATAAAAATAGATTCCATTGTCCTCAAAGGCGGAGGCGCCTGCCATTCTCGGCAACGACAGCAGCAAGCAGGCAACCAGCAATCGGTACATCATCGTTCGTTCCATAGGCTTTTGCATAGATTTATCGATGGCAAAGTTACTGATAATAATTGTAAAATCAATGAAAACGGGCTTCATTGTGACTTCATTTTGACAGCCATAAACCATTGATTATCAGATACCCGAAAAATTAAAAGTTCATTTTGGCATAATTCGGCCCATTAAAGCTGAAATTGTTGCCCAAAAATGAAGTAATTTTGCCATAGAAAACTAACTCAACAAATAATGAGGTCACAAAATCTTATCATTCCTTTATTGCTCTTTTGCCTTGCTCTGACCTGCTGCAATGGTGGCTCGGATATCGCCAATATGCGTGAGCTATCAGTCATTGACTCGCTGTTGTCAAAGGCACGGCAGTATGAATTGGCGCAGCATCGTTTGGATTCTCTCCATCCGGGCGGGTTCAACCAGGCCGAGCGGGCCTATTACAGCCTGCTGCTCACCCAATCACACTACAAGAACTATATCGAAGACACGACCGATGCCGTGATCAAAGAAGCGGTGGACTACTATGAGCATCACGGCGACCGCGAGAAATACACCCGCGCCCTGCTCTATCGGGGCTGTGTATATCAGATGATGGGCGATGCCGAAAAGGCGATAGCGTCCTATAAGGATGCCGAGAACGCGGCCGAAGATGGTGATCTGGAGAACAAAGCCTTCGCCAAGCTACGGTTGGCGACCCTCTATGCCGACAATTCGAACTACGCCGACCTGAAGATCAGGAAATACAAGGAGGCCCTTGACCTGTACAACCAGCTGGGCGACAAGCACTATCAGATTGTGTGTCTGACCGACATGGGCGGTTATTACCGCAGTTTGCCCGATAAACGCGACAGCGCACTCTATTACATCAATCAAGCCATCAAGCTAGCTGAGGACGAGCATGAGAACTGGTTCCTGTTCCAGAACCTGTATCAACGCGCCGAGATGTACTGCCTGCTGACCAAGGAGTATGACAAGGCACGGGTTGATATCCTGAAAGCCATAGCGGTCGGCAAAGATGAGATTGACCATCCCCGCGCACACTATGTCGCTGCCGAGACCTATCTGAACCTGGGGCGGCCCGACTCGGCCCTCTACTATCTGAATCATGTGCCCGCCAGCGGCATGATGGCCAACCACACCAGTGACACGGTCATGTATTGTCGGCTCATGAGTGAAATCGCCAAAGCCAACAAGGAGTGGAATCAGTTCACCACCTACTATGAGCGGGCCAACGAGATGGCCGACTCAATACTGGTGTCCAACGTCAACAAGAACTACCTGGCTATCGAGAAGAAATATGACATCCAGCTGGAGGAACTCAAGAAGGTGAAGAGCGAGTCACGCACGAGGGGTGCCATCCTGCTGGCTGCGTTGCTGGCCCTATTGGCGCTGGGCGTGACCTTCCTGGCATGGCGCTACCGCAGCCGCTTGAAGCAGAAGGAGACCGAGTTTGAATTGCTGCGAACCGACCTCGATGCGTCGCTGGCAAGCCTGGAGCAGATGAGA
>JAEETL010000079.1 GCA_016290325.1 Muribaculaceae bacterium | reverse complement strand
AAGAATCCCGTTCGCTAACAAACATCAATGATTCATTCAAGAAGGTTATTGTTGTCAAAGAGCACATCATGCCGCGCAGAAACGAAGATGGGATACTCACTATTGGGCTGTTCGATTTTCTCCTCAAAGAGGATAGTTTAGACATGTAACGGACCTACCGACCCTCTCCTCAATACAACAGCAATAATACTCTCATTCAAAGAAGTTTATTGATTACCTCCTGAAGGCCGTTGAGGAAACGGGCGGCTTCGAAGCCGTCCATCTGGGCATGATGAAACTGGAACGAGATGGGCAAAGTCGTTTTGAACAGCCCTTGATGGTATTTCTTTAGGATCAATCTCTTTCTTCATCGCTGTTGTTTTGCCGCAAAGGTACAAAAAAACCGTAACCCAAGCCTTCGCCCCGATTGCGGTTTTTTCATTGAACCTTGTCCAATTATTTCAACGTGTCATATTGTTCGTCGCTGACAGGCTCCAGCCATTCGTTGCTGTTGCCAGGTTGGGCGTCGGCATGGTAGGTGAGGTGCTGCATCCAGCTGTCTTTAGCGGCGCCGTGCCAGTGCTTCACGCCCTCGGGAACGGCGATGACGGTGCCAGGCACCAACGGGACGGCTTCCTTGCCCCATTCCTGATACCAACCGCGACCACTCACGCAGATCAACATCTGCACGGCACCGTGGTGAACATGCCAGTTGTTGCGGCAGCCAGGTTCGAAGCTGACGTTGCAGAGACCGCTCGCGGGATCGAGGACGGCGAGGTAGCTGTTGCCAATGAAATACTGGGCGTATGCCGTATTGGGTTCTCCGATTGGCCAGGGCGATTGCGCACACACCACATCGTTCTTGCCGTCAACAGCGGCAGCGATGGCAGCCTCACAACGCAAGGCCTCGGCTTGCAATCCTGCGGCTTTCAAAGCCACTGGAATATTGCGCAACTGCTCTCCAGTGACACCCATGTTCAAGGCGCCACGCACATGCGCCTGCAACTGCGGCATCACGTTCTCCAAGCCACTCAACGCACTCACGGTGATGAGCTCGCGGTCGGCATGGGTGAGGTTGTCGCGGGCGAAGATGTCGCCGAAGAGATGGGCTTTCAGATAGTAGTCCTCGGCAGGACAAAACGCATAGTTGAAAGGCTGTCCAGAAAGTTTGGTTTGTACTTCCGTACCTTGTGCCAAAGCATTGTAATTGCTCGGCAGCGGCGATGCCTCAACACCTTCTTCAGTGGTTTTGCCTTCGGCATTGCGCTGTTCTATCACCTTCTGCAAAGTGCCAAGGGCATTCAAAGAGCGTGGGAATCCCGTGTAGGCATAGAGTTGCGACAGGGCTTCCTTGATTTTGCTGACCGTCAAGCCGGCATCCAAGCCGCCGTTGATGGCCTCGGCCAAGGCGGTATAGTCGGCTTTGGCCTCGTTGCAGGCGATGGCCGACATGAAGGCCGCCTGCTCGGTAGTAAAGGTGAGTGTGTTCATTTCTTTTGCGTTTTCTTTAGTGGATTGCGTTCCACAGGCGGCCATTGTCAATGCGATGGCGAATATCATTATTGTCTTTTTCATAGTCATTAGTTTATTACCTGGATTGCGGATTTCATCGTTTCATTTCATCTCTTATTTGATCATTCTGATTACCTTGGCAGGAACGCCTCCCACAATGTTGTTGTCGGGGACATCCTTTCCCACCACGGCGCCGGCGGCCACAATGGCGTTCTCACCGATGGTGACACCCGCCAATATCGTGGCGTTGGCACCAATCCAAGCGTTCTTCTTGATGACGATGGGCTTGATGAGCAAGGAATGTCTTGTTTCCGGGTCTTCGGGATGGTATTCTGAGGCCAAAACCACATGAGGAGCAATGAAGACACCCTCCTCAATCGTGATGCCACCAAGTGCCAGGAAGGTGCAGCCGAAGTTGACGAAACTGCCCTTGCCGAAGGTGGTCTTCTTGCCATAGTTGATGTTGAACGGCGGAAACACGCGCACGGTGTCGTCGATGTCGGAGCCTGTGATTTGTCGTAGGTACGCGCGCACCTCGGCCTCGGTATGGTAGCCGGTGTTCATCTCGGCAACCAGTTTCATGCAACGCTGCACATCGGCATAAAGCTCATCGCTGCCGACGTATGTTTTCCCTGTGGGTTGTTCGTTCATTTTGTATTATTTCAGGTTTTTGGTGAAAAACTCCGCCAACTTATCCCACGGAATGTAATTGCCCTCGCCACCGTCGTAAAGGTCGCAGTGTGTGGCACCGGGAATGATAAGCAGTTCCTTGTTTTCGGGGTTGGGATTGGGCTTGCCGATGAAGTTGTAGCCTTCTGCCTGGCCCTCTACCATGTATTTGTAAGCGGCCTCACCGAAGTAGCGGCTGTGGGCTTCCGAGCCATGCATCACGAGGACGGCAGAGCGGATCTCGTTGATGTAATAGAGAAAACGAGCATTAGCATAAGCCTGTGTGCCTATGACGCGCCAGCCGTCGTTGCTGTTGCCGCTGCGCTTGTGATAGCCACGAGGAGTTTTATAATAAGCATGGTAATCCTTGACAAACTGCGGGGCATCCTCAGGAAGGGGATCGACGACACCGCCTGCCATTGCCATTGGGTCGGAGAGGCGTTGCTTGCCCATGGCCTCGCGGGCAGCGTGGCGCGACTCTTCTTTGTCTTCGCTGTCGAAGTAGCCATTGCCACTGATGCGGGTCATATCGTACATCGTGGAGGCCACGGTGGCCTTGATGCGGGTGTCGGCGGCGGCAGCATTGAGGGCGATACCACCCCATCCACAGATACCGATGATGCCG
>JAEETL010000020.1 GCA_016290325.1 Muribaculaceae bacterium | reverse complement strand
GCATCTTGACCGGCGGGAAACTTACCTGACGCTTGCCGCTGATGTAGTCACGTATCAGGTAACCCGGGCGCCACAGCAGTTGCCACAGCGTGTAGGGCAACGAGCGGGTGCCCACGCCCCACACGTCCATGATGCCCTGCCACACACTCTGCCAGGTAATGGGGCCATAGACGGCCTTCTGCCCGCAACGGGGACAATAGTTGTTATCGCTCTCGGCACCGCAGTTGCAGCAACCGTGATGGTCATGACTGTCATGGTACTCAAACGGCTGACGTTGCCACTGACGGAAACGATGATACTTCTCTTGTAACGAAAACATTGATCTCCTGTATTTTATAAATTAACCATGAAATAACAAGCCATGCTTTATCAACTTGAAGGCCAGCAATGAGGCCAGCATTACCCCTAGCGCGATGAGCGGAAAACGCAGCGCCCGCGGCCAGCCAGCCGTGCGCCAAGTCCTGCGGTTGACCATGTCGGTAACAAGAATAAGCAGTGCCGCACAAGCGTTTATACCGACGATTGCGGCAAGTGTTACCAGTATCATCTTCATCCCCACAGAAAGCGCCTCAAGCAAACTCGGGAAAACGAACAGATCCAGTCCACCCACATAGACAAGACAAACCGCCACCATCAAGCGCCACAATGTGCCCCACCATCCGTAGCCAAACAATGTCTTGAAGTCAATGAGCGCCAGCAGCGGTAATATTACGGTCAATGCTATCGTCAGCGCGAGGTCCTGATCGACGTCGAGAATCAAGAAAACAAAAGAGAAGACAAACAGAGCCAGATAAAACTGCACGTTCAGGAACACCATGATGAAGAAGCCCTGCGGTAACGTGTGCAGCGCGTTGCGAGGAGAATGGCGAAAAACAAACCACATGGGGATGATGAAGAACAAGAACAAGAGCAGGTAGCACCATTCGGGGTGCGTCAAGATCCAGTCGAACACCCTTTCAACAAAACTAAAGTTTCCCACGACGGCATCCTCATCATCAAACATGCCACCCCAGAACCCGGGGTTAACCAGCCGACCAAGCAAATTGACGGTTACGGCCACGATGACCAGCATCTTGACGGGCGGGAAACTCACCTGCCACTTGCCGTTGATGTAGTCGCTGATGAGACGCCCGGGACGCACCACCAACTGCCACAACGACCTGATCAAGGAACGCGATCCCAGGCCCCAGACGTCCATCACGCCGCTGCGCACAGTTCCCCACGTGATGCGACCGGCAGTGGCTTTCTGCCCACAGGCGGGGCAGTAGTTGCCCCGGTACTCATGCCCACAATTCACGCAGGTGTGCACCTCGTCACCGATTTGGTTGGCATCAGCCCGCGGATAGCGCACCAGCAAGGGTAATTGCTTTATATCTTCACTCAGCCTCATCGTGTGGGATTGTGGTTTCTACCAGGGCATTATCGGCAGGAGCTCCTAGCTCAACGGCAGGACGGGTCAGCTCCCGCCGCACGCGGCGCTCGGCCAGATATTCCTGCAGGCTGGTGAAGTTGAAAAGCAGCAGGCAAATGCCAGTGATGAGCACCACCATCGGCACATTCTCACGCAACGATGTCACCATGAGCGACAACACGCCGCACAATACCACTGCAATCGGGCACAAGTAATACCAACCCTTGATATTCAAGCTGTTTCTCGAGAGCATCAAGTAAATGACATGGAATAGTCCCAACACGATGAGCAGCACGCCCATCAACAGCTGCAGAATGCCGTCAAACAGGGAGGCTTTAATCATCATCACAATGCCGAAACAAAGCCCACCCACTGCAGGCAGCACACCCATATAATCGGCACTGGTACGGGCATCGGCATGACGTACAGCCACCATAATAAGGTAGGCAACAGCCGGAAGCAGGAACATCGCCCCGATGATACGCGAGCCCCACACGAGGACATTAGGCACCGCATGAAAAACAATGAGAATGATGCCGGCAAGCAACAAAATCACATTAGTAAGGAGGTTTATACTAAGCTTTTTCATCGAAAACAATAAGTCAATCAACAGTTGTTAATAATTTTTCCACAAAAATATTTCAAATTTCACTATCATCAAAAAAATAATCCACAAAAAGTTTGTAACTTTGCGGGTAATGGAGAAGCGCAAGCACATAGTTGTCATTATCAATCCCGTGTCGGGCACTGGGAATAAGGATAAAATATCTCGCCTGATCGACACCGCGATTGACCACGACAAGAATGATGTGAATGTCGTTATGAGCGAGCGTCCTGGCCATGCTCGCGAACTAGCGGCAAAGGCTGTCGCTGACAATGCCGACGTGGTGGTAGCCGTGGGTGGTGATGGCACAGTCAACGAGGTGGGCTGCGCCCTGTGCAAGAGCAAGA
The DNA here is from genome assembly GCA_016290325.1 of Muribaculaceae bacterium. GTDB lineage: Bacteria > Bacteroidota > Bacteroidia > Bacteroidales > Muribaculaceae > Sodaliphilus. Next base: position 46,745 of record JAEETL010000020.1, on the reverse strand, counting down.
CAGCGCTCGCCATTGTTCCTGTGGGCTCGGGTAACGGCCTGGCACGGCACCTGCGCATTCCCATGAATACCAGTCGTGCTTTGCAAGTAATCAATAATGGAGTGGTGGGCGAGTTTGACTACTGTACTGTCAACGGCCAACCATTTTTTTGTGTTTGCGGCATGGGATTTGACGCTGCAGTCAGCGATAAGTTCTCTCACGAGGGCACACGAGGGTTCATCACCTATATCAAGACGGCACTCACCGAGTACATCAATTACAAGCCTCAGGCCTACAAAATTGACATCGACGACAAGAGCATGACCGACAAAGCCTTTGTCATCGCCTGCTGCAATGCGGCCCAATATGGCAACAACGCTTACATCGCCCCTCGCGCGACGATGCAGGACGGACTCATCGACGTGACCGTGATGCATCCTTTTAGCCCTGTCGCCAGCCCACTGCTCGGGGCCAGGCTATTCCTGCGCCAGCTCAACATTGACAACCACGTGAGTATCTATCGCGGTAAGCATGTGGCTATCGAGCGCCGGCACGACGATGTCATTCACATCGATGGAGACCCTGTCATGATGCCGGCAAGAGTCGTTATCGAGAACGTGAGAAAAGGCATCCGCATATTAGTTCCCACATCATTACCCGATGACGTGTGAACACCAAGCCAAAACGATAAGAAATCATAATTAACCAACATACAAAGAATAGTAATGAGTTATCTGAAATTTGATAAAAACCTGATGATTAACCTTGAGCAGTCATTGCCCAAGGAGATGTTGCGAACCAATCAATCAGGAGCCTATCACTGCACGACCATCGTGGGGTGCAACACCCGCAAGCAGCATGGTCTGCTGGTAATTCCTGTTCCTGAACTTGATGACAACAACCACGTGTTGCTGTCAACCCTTGACGAGACCGTCATCCAACACGGCGCACCGTTTAACTTAGGACTGCATCGCTACAAGGGCAACACCTATAGCCCCAACGGTCACAAGTACATACGAGAATATGACTGCGAGCGTGTGCCCACGACGACCTACCGCGTGGGCGGCGTGATCCTGAAAAAAGAGAAGATTTTCATCACTCACGAGAATCGCATCCTCATCCGCTACACGCTGGTGGATGCCCATTCGGCAACCACGTTGCAGTTCAGGCCATTCCTGGCTTTCCGCAACGCCAACGACCTGTGTGTTGAGAACGCTGTCGCCAGCCGCGACTATCAGGAGGTGGCCAACGGTATTGCCACCTGCATGTATGACGGCTATCCCACCCTGTACATGCAGATGAACCATAAGCCCAAGTTTGTGTTTGACCCCCACTGGTACAAGAACATCGAGTATATCAAGGACCAAGAGCGTGGTATCCCCTATAGTGAGGACCTGTATGTGCCTGGCTATTTTGAAGTAGAGATCAAGAAGGGCGAGCCGCTCATCTTCTCGGCCGGTGTCGAGGAAGTGAACACGCGCACGCTGACCAAGATGTATGAGGACGAGATCAAGCCTCGCACGCCTCGCACCAGTTTCTACAACTGCATGAAGAACAGCGCTAAGCAGTTCTATATTACTAATGAGGACGGCCATTACCTGCTCGCCGGTTATCCGTGGTTCAAAATCCGTGCCCGTGACGAGTTCATCGCGCTGCCGGGCTGTACGCTGTCGGTACACCACCGCCAGGACTTCGAGCTAATCATGGATACCGCCATGCGCGCTTTTAACGACTGGATGCGCGACGGTAAGTTGGACAAGCACCTCGTTGGTCTGGATCTGCCCGATGTTCCATTGTGGGCTATATGGGCCGTGCAACGTTATGCCCACGACCTGAATGCCGATGCAGCCCGCGAGCGCTATGGAGCACTCGTCAAGGACCTCATCACATTCATCGCCGATGGCAAGCATTCCAACCTGACGTTGCACGATAACGGTTTGTTGAGCACCGACGGCACTCTGCGTCCTGTCTCATGGATGAACAGTACCCACCCCAATGGCACACCACTCATCCCGCGCACGGGCTACCTGGTGGAGTTTAACGCTTTGTGGTATAATGCCCTGCGTTTTGCTGTCGAAGAGTTGTTTGCCGACCGGGAAGAGGAGAAAGCTTTTGTTGAGCGTTGCAGCGACATTGCCACTAAGTGCAAGCCCGCGTTTATCGATACGTTCCTGAATGACTATGGCTACCTGTATGATTATGTAAACGGTGATTACACCGACCTGAGCGTGCGTCCCAACATGATCATCGCCGTGGGTACCGACTATAGCCCGCTGGATCGCCGTCAGCGCAAACGCGTGCTCGATATCGCTACAAGAGAGTTGCTTACACCTAAGGGCCTGCGCACATTGAGCCCCAACAGCTACGGTTACATCCCCTGGTATCTAGGCACTCCCGAGGAGCGCCAGACCGCCTACTATGCCGGTAGTGCAAGGCCATGGCTGATGGACTTCTACAGCAAGGCCTACATCCGCGTGTTTGGCCTCAACAGCATCTCTTTCATCGAGCGCATGATGATTGGCTTTGAAGACGAGATGAAGGAAGGCTGCATCGGGTCACTGAGCGAATTGTATGACGGAAATCCGCCTTTCATCGGTCGCGGCGCCGTTAGTTTCGCCCCCAATGTGGGTGGCATCCTGCGCGTGTTACGCACCTTCAAGAACCTTCACATCATTGACGAATAAAATATAATTAAGATATGAAAGCATTAATGTTCGGCTGGGAGTTTCCTCCCCACATCCTAGGAGGACTGGGAACCGCAAGTTACGGCCTCACTAAGGGCATGTGGGAAAATGGAGACATGGACATCACATTTGTCATCCCAAAGCCCTGGGGAGACGAACCTAAGGATTTTGCCAACATCATCGGAGCCAACTGCGCACCGGTGGCTTGGCGCAATGTGGAATGGGATTATGTGGAGAGCCGCATAGGCAAGGTGATGGATCCGCAACTGTACTTCAACTTGCGTGACCACATCTATGGTGATTTCAACTACATGAGCACCAACGACCTTGGGTGCATCGAGTTCTCGGGACGATACCCTGAGAACCTGCTCGAGGAGATTAACAATTACAGTATTGTGGCGGGCGTGATCGCACGAACCATCGATTGCGACATCATCCACTCCCATGACTGGCTCACCTACCCCGCTGGCATCCACGCCAAGCAAGTGACTGGCAAGCCACTGGTGATCCACGTCCACGCGACCGATTTTGACCGCAGCCGCGGCAACGTCAACCCCACGGTGTTCAGCATCGAGAAGGATGGCATGAACAACGCTGACCACATCATCACCGTGAGCAACCTCACACGGCGCACTGTCATCGAGAAATACGGCATCAGTCCCGACAAGGTGACGACTGTTCACAACGCTGTTGAGCCGCTTAATGAAGAATTGCTTCACCTGGAGGCTCCTCCCGGCAAGACCAGCAAGGTGGTGACCTTCCTGGGTCGTATCACCATGCAAAAGGGCCCCGAGTACTTTGTTGAGGCAGCCGCCCAAGTACTTCATAAGGTTCACAACGCCCAATTCGTCATGGCTGGCAGCGGTGACATGATGGACAAGATGATCCGCCTAGCAGCCAAGCGCGGTATAGCCGACCGCTTCCACTTCACCGGCTTCCTGAAGGGCAAGCAGGTGTATGAGATGCTGGCGGCAAGTGACGTGTATATCATGCCATCGGTGAGCGAGCCATTCGGTATTTCCCCGCTCGAAGCGATGCAGATGGGTGTTCCATCGATCATCAGTAAGCAGAGCGGCTGCGCCGAGATTCTTGATAATGTGATCAAAATCGACTATTGGGACATTAACGCCATGGCCGATGCCATCTACAGCATCATCAAGTATCCGGCGATGTTCAAGGAGTTGCGCGACCAGGGTCTTGCCGAGGTGAACCAGATCACCTGGGACAAGGCCGGCGCAAAGGTCATCAACATCTACCGCAACCTCATCAACCGCTAACCCAACTTTAAAACGATAATTAAAAGAAATCAACAAAAACCAGAATAGATATGAAAGCGATTTGTTTTTATTTTCAGATTCATCAACCGTTCCGCTTGAAACACTACCGTTTCTTTGACATCGGTAACGATCACTACTATTATGATGACTTTGCCGACGACGACATCATCACGCGCATCGCCCAGCGCTCCTATCTGCCCGCTAACCAGATGCTGCTTGACATGATTAAGGAGAACGGCAAGAAGTTCAAGGTGGCATTCTCGATCAGCGGCACCGCATTGGAGCAGTTGGAGCAGTATGTTCCCGAGTTCATCGACTCGATGAAAGATCTCGCTGCCACTGGCTGTGTGGAGTTCCTGAGTGAGACCTATGCCCACAGTCTGTCGGCGCTGTATGATCCCGAAGAGTTCGTAGCCCAGGTTAAGGCCCACGACGAGAAGATTTACCAGCTCTTTGGCCAGCGTCCCAAGGTATTCCGCAACACCGAGCTGATTTACGACGATGACATCGCTTCGATGGTCTATGCTATGGGTTTCAAGGCAGCCATTACTGCCGATGCCAAGCACGTGCTGGGTTGGCGCTCGCCCAATTTCCTTTACAGCAGTGCCTCGGCACCCAAGCTCAAACTGTTGTTGAAAAACGGCAAACTGAGCGATGACATCGCCTTCCGCTTCAGCAATCCCGAGTGGGCATCCTATCCCCTTACTGCCGACAAATACATCCACTGGATCAATGAGCTGCCTCAAGAGGAGCAGTTAGTCAACCTCTTTATGAACTATGACACCCTGGGAGAGCTGCAACCCCGCGAGAGCGGTATCTTTGAGTTCATGAAAGCGCTGCCCCGATTTGCCGCTGAGAACGACATTCAGTTCTGGACTCCCAGCGAAGTAGTTTCCAAGTTCAAACCCGTTGCCGAGCTTGCTGTGCCCTATCCCATGTCATGGACCGACGAAGCCCGCGACACGAGCGCATGGTTGGGTAACACATTACAGCAGGAAGCCGCCAGGAAGCTTTATTCCATCGGTGAGCGCGTACGCTTGTGCAATGACCGCCGCATTAAGCAAGACTGGTATTACCTGCAAGGCAGTGACCACTTCTTCTACATGTGCACCAAGCACAACAATGACGGTTCGGTACACTCCCACTACAGCCCCTATGATTCGCCTTATACAGCGTTCACCAATTACATGAACGTGTTGAGTGATTTCATGACGCGCGTTGAGGAGCAATACCCCACCAGCATCGACAACGAGGAGCTGAACTCATTGCTGCTCACCATCCGCAACCAGGAGCAGGAAATCGAGAAACTGCACCGCGAGGTCGAAATGATGCGTAACAACATTGTCAAGGACACCACCGGCGACTTCCCCATTGACGTCGAGGTTCCTAAACCCGAGGAAGAGCCTGCCAAAAAGGAAGAAGAGCCCGTGAAGAAGGCTGCTCCTAAAAAGGCGCCTGCCAAAAAGAAAGCTCCCGCCAAAAAGGCTCCCGTAAAAAAGGAGGCCGCAAAGAAGGCTCCAGCTAAAAAGGAGACTGCTAAAAAAGCCACGACAGCCAAAAAGGCGCCCGCGAAGAAAGCCAAATCTTAATTTCAAGCTAAAGGACTAAAAAGAAATAACACATAATTAATAATAAGGCGAAAACTATGGCTAAGATCCGTTTCTTCTTGGTTTTATGCCTGTGCGCACTGGTGTCAATACCAGCCCTGCGGGCAGATCATTTGACGATAATTGCAGTTAATGACACCCATAGCCAAATTGATCCTACCAGCGATGGTCTGGGCGGTGTGGCGCGTCGCCGTGCCATCTATGACCAACTGCGCGCCCAGAATCCCAACACTGTCCTCATCCATGCGGGTGATGCTGTTCAGGGAACACTTTACTTCTCGCTCTATAAGGGAGAGGTGGAGTATGCGCTCATGGACACTCTGGGCTATGATGCCATCATCATGGGTAACCACGAGTTTGACAACGGCATGGAGCAGTTGGCAGCCCACTACCGCAATGTGGATGCAGTGAAGCTGTCGGCCAACTATGACGTGAGCATGACGCCACTTGATGGTCTGCTGCAACCCTACTGGATCAAAGCCGGGGGCGACAAGCGGGTGGCCTTCTTCGGCATCAACGTCAATCCCGCGGGATTGATCGCCGATAGCAACTGCAAGGGTCTGCGCTACCTGTCAGCGCCTGACGTAGCCGATGCCACCGCCAAGTACCTGAAAGAGGTTCAGAAGGTGGATTATGCCATCATGGTATCGCATATCGGTTACAGCAGCTATGAACCCACCGAGCCTAACGACACGCTCATTATCGGCCATAGCCATTATATCGACATGGTGATCAGCTCCCACTCCCACACAACCATCAAGCCAGGTAGTGACTGGTCACGCATCGCTAATGCCGACGGCAAGCTGATTCCCATCGGCCAGAACGGCAAGAGCGGCAAGCTTGTCGCCACCTATGACCTCGACCTCGAGACGGGTGACATCAGGTATAGCCACATCACTGTTGACTCCAACTGGGACGAGGCCGCCAGCCGCTACACCGCCATGAACGAGTGGCTTGCAGGCTATCGCCATGGCGTGGACAGCATCATGGCCAACCCCGTGGGCACCAGCGCCCGATTCATGAAGAACTCCAGCGACGCGATGCAGAACTGGGTGAGCGACATGACCATGGAAGTCATCAAGGAACTGTCGGGTATCAAGAACATTGACTGCGCCATCATGAACAAGGGCGGCATCCGCGTGGATATGCCTAAGGGCATTGTCACCGAGGGTGTCATCGGGTCGATGTTCCCCTTTGACAACCGTTTTGTGGTGCTTGAAATGCCTGGTAGTGAACTCATCGAGAGCTTGAAGCTGATGTGTGCCCGCGGCGGAGATGCCGTGAGCAAGGAGTTACGGGCAACTTACAACGAGAAGGGTGAAATGACCAAGGCCACCCTCAAGGGCAAGAAAATCAACCCGAACAAAATCTACAACGTCGCCACCATCGATTACCTGGCCAACGGCGGAGACTACATGGAACCCATGACAAGGTGCAAAAGACTGTTTGTCGACACCCAAAAGTATGGCAACCACGTGCTCAATTATGTGAAGCGCCTGCAGGCCCAAGGCAAGTTGATCGACGCATCCAATGAGGTGAGAATTGAAAAGAAAAAATAAATCTTTACTGGTCCTAAAGTCCTTAATGGCTCTAAGGCCCTTAAGGCCCCTAAATAAACAACGATAATGACCAAATTCAGATATCTATTGCTGGCAGGCTTGGTGACGCTCATGTCTCTCAATGCCATGGCCCGATCGACCAACGACCTGCCCAACCTGTTCAATCGCGTGGACCAGGTGGCCATGAACACCTGGGTTGACAGCGTGTTCAACAGCATGTCTCCCGAAGCCCGCATTGGGCAACTCATCGTGGCTGCAGTCACGCCATCGAGCAAAGAAGAGACACGCGATGCTGTTAAGCGTCTGGTCAGCAAGAACCTTGTTGGCGGACTCATCTATGAGGAGAGCACTATAGCCCAACAAGCCGAGATCACCAATCTGGCCCAATCGCTTGCCCTCGTACCTCTCATGATCACGATCGACGGCGAGTGGGGACTGGGCATGAGACTCAAGGAGGTGCCTAATTTCCAGCGTAACCTGATCTTGGGAGCAATAGATAACGACCAGCTGCTCTATGAATATGGCCGCGAAGTTGCGCGTCAATGCCGCCGCATGGGCATCCATGTGAATTTCGCACCTGTGCTTGACGTGAACGACAATCCCTTGAATCCGGTTATCGGCAACCGCTCCTTTGGCGAAAGCCCCGAGTTGGTTGCACGTCATGCCATCGCCTTTGCACGCGGTTTGGAGGATGGCGGCGTGATGGCAGTAGGCAAGCACTTCCCTGGCCACGGCTCTACGAGCCAGGATTCCCACAAAACGCTGCCCGTCATCACCAAGAACATGCAAGAGCTCAACACCTGTGAGCTCGTGCCATTCCGCCGTTTCATCGACGCGGGTCTGAGCGGCATTCTCACGGCTCACCTGCTTGTGCCTTCTATCGAGAGCAAGCAGACACCGTCAAGCCTATCCAATGCCTGCGTGACCGACCTGTTGCGCAACAAGCTCAATTTCCAGGGTCTCGTCTTTACCGACGCGCTCAACATGAAGGGAGCGACCCAACTGCTCAACGGATCGGCTTGTGTCAATGCCCTGTTGGCTGGGAATGACGTGTTGCTCATGCCCGAGAACGTCACCGACGAGATTGCTGCCATCCAGCGCGCCGTGGCCAACGGCACCTTGAAACAAAGCGTCATTGACGAGCACTGTAAGAAAATTTTGCGTTACAAATACGCGCTGGGAATTACCGACCGACAGCAAGTAAACACTTCCAATCTTACTAACGAAGTGATTTCGGCTGAAGCCAGCGTGCTCAAGCGCCAACTCACTGCGGGCAGCATCACCGTCATCAAGAACAATGACGACATCCTGCCCATCCACAACCTGCAGAGCCGCCACATTGCCGTAGCTACGATCGGCAATGAGAAAGGCACCGCGTCCATGTTCCAGCGCCGTTGTGCCGACTATGCCCAGGTCACCCGTTTTGACCTTGACAAAGCCGGAAGCGCAGCTAACCTTGCCGAGCAGTTGCATGACGGCCACTTTAACACCATTATCGTGGAGGTGGGTGATGACAGCGACGACAACCGCGCCGCCCTTGAGAAGGTGGTCAAGAAATGCAAGAACCTCGTCATTGTGCTCACCTGCAAGCCCTATGAAATCATGAACTATGGTAAGGCTATCACCAATAAGCACGTCAAGGCGGTAGTGCTTACCTATGAAAACTCCACGCTCACCGAGGACTATGCCGCCCAAACCATTTTTGGCGGCAATGCGGCCAACGGCAATCTGCCCATATCCCTGAGTTTTCAAGGCAAGAAGACCCGTTTCGAGGCTGGCCACGGTATCCATTATCCCGCTACCCGTCTGGGCTACTCCATTCCTGCCGAAGTGGGCTTGGACAACCGGCTGACGGCTCAAATCGACTCGGTGTGCCGCCTGGGTGTGCAACAGCACGCTTTCCCTGGCTGCCAAGTGATTGTAGCGCGCCATGGCAAGGTGGTATACAAAGGTTCTTTTGGTACCATCGACTATAACAGCAGTGTCAAGGTGACTGACAACACGCTCTTTGGACTTGCGTCGGTTTCCAAGGCCACCGGCACCATTAGCGGCGTAATGAAGGCTTTTGACGACGGCAAATTCCGCCTTGACGACAAGGCCAGCGAGTACATCCCCGGCCTGCGTGACGGCGACAAGGAGGGCATCACTTTCCGCGACCTGCTGTATCACGAGACGGGTATGCCCGCATCGCTCAACATGTGGTACATGATGATGGACCCCAAAACCTATACTGGCGAACTGATCGCCGGTGCCGAGGATGCCACCCACACGGTGAAAATCATGAACGGCGCCTGGGGCCATAAGGACGCTAAGATGCGCACCGACATCCTCTCGCCCGTCAAGACCGATAAGTTCAACATCGCTATCGCCGACGGCCTGTGGGGCGGCAGGGTAACCTATGACTCGATCATGAACCGCATGTACCACGCCAAGCTGGGCAAGAAGAAATACCTGTACAGCTGCTGCAACTTCTCGTTGCTGGCCGACGCGGTGCAGCGCATGACCCACTCGCCGCTCAACTACTATGTGAACAACTACATCTTTGCTCCATTGGGCGCTTATCACACGTTGTACCGCCCCTTGAGCAAGTTCTCGCGTGACGAGATTGCCTACACCGAGGTAGACACCTACTTGCGCCGCCAACACATCCACGGCTATGTGCACGATGAGTTGGCCGCATTCTCGGGTGGCGTGCAGGGCAATGCCGGCTTGTTCAGTAACGCCAACGACCTGGCCAAGCTGTTCCAAATGTGGCTCAACGGTGGCACCTACGGCGGCGTGCGTATGCTCAAAGCATCCACTGTCGAGACGTTCACCACCCAAAAGAGTCCCAACAGCCATCGCGGTCTGGGCTTTGACAAGCCCGTGGTGGGCAATCCCGATGCCAGCAACACCTGCCCCGAGGCAACGCCTGAGACCTTCGGTCACACGGGTTTCACGGGTACGTGCTTCTGGGTAGATCCCAAGAACGACATGTTCTACATCTTCCTGAGCAATCGTGTGAGTCCCACGCGCAACAATCCCAACTTTGGCCGCATCAGTGCCCGCAGCCACATCCAGTCGCTCATCTACAAAGCCATCCGTGACTAATTATAAAGCCCTTAAGGACTTTTTAAGGGCCTTAAGGTTAGCTAAACCCTTTAAATAATTAAGAAAATGAAGAAATTCTCAATCCTATTCACTGCTTTGCTGCTGCTTGCCTCTTGCAGCAAGGGTTACAAGGTGACCGTTACTTTCCCTGACGAGAGCAACAACGGCGAGACCGTTTTCCTCACCAACTATGACACGGGCGACACCATCGCCACTGCCACTGTTGAGAACAACGTCTGCACCTTTGAAGGCACAACCGACAAGGGATTCTTTGCACGCCTTTATGCCGGCGGTAATCCCTACGGATTCATTGTCGAGCCCGGAGAGGTCAATCTCAGCATTGCCGAGGGCAACGCCGTTAGTCCGCTCAATGACAAGATGCTCGAGTGGAGCAAGGAAATGCAGCAGTTGGCCGACGACACTACCCTCACCGAGGCCGAGAGCGATGCCCGCTATGCCGAGGAACTGTTCAAGCTCTATGGCGACAACAAGGACAATGCCATCGGGCCTTGGGCCTTCTGCAACTACTTGATGTATAAAGACTTCAGCGAGGAGGAGATTGACAAGCTTGTCAAGGACGCACCCGCTGAGTATGCGTTGCTCAAGCGTGTCGAGAAGGCAAAGAATGCCGCACGCCAACTCAAAGTGACTGCCGAGGGACAGAAGTTCACCGACTTTGAGGTCAAAGCCGAGGACGGCGCTATGCAGAAGCTGTCGGACTACGTTGGTAAGGGTAAAGTCGTCGTTGTGGACTTCTGGGCCAGCTGGTGCCCGCCCTGCCGTGCCGAGATCCCCAAGCTGCAAGACCTCAAGAAGCAGTATGGAGACAAGTTTGATGTGCTGGGCATCGCCGTTTGGGACAACCCCGACGACACCCGCAAGGCCATCGAGGAGCTCAACATCACCTGGCCCGTCATCATCGGCACAGGCAAGCTCACCGAGCCGACCGACCTCTACGGCATCAAGGGCATTCCCCACATCATTATCTATGGCCCTGACGGCACCATCCTGTCACGAGGTCTCACTGGCACCGACCTGGCCAATAAACTCGCCGAGGTCGTGAAGTAAGCCAAAGAGCACTTTAAAAACTTACTTAGACAACAAATCAGCGGTTGGTTCCCATGATGGGAGCCAACCGCTGTTTTAATCACCTAATCGTTACCAGGTTTACTTGGCCTCGACGGCTGCCTGAGCGGCTGCCAGGCGAGCGATGGGCACGCGGTAAGGCGAGCAGGAAACGTAGTTCATACCCAACTTAGCGCAGAACTTAACGCTGCTGGGCTCACCACCATGCTCACCACAGATACCCAAGTTCAACTCGGGCTTGGTAGCACGACCCTTGCGGCATGCCATCTCAACGAGCTGGCCAACGCCTTCCTGATCGAGTACCTCAAACGGGTCAACCTTCAGGATGCCCAAGTTCTTGTAGATAGCCAGGAACTTGCCAGCGTCGTCACGCGAGTAACCGAAGGTCATCTGAGTCAAGTCGTTGGTACCGAATGAGAAGAAGTCAACAACCTCGGCGATCTGGTCAGCAACGAGGGCTGCACGCGGAATCTCAATCATGGTACCTACCTTGTAGGCAACAGTCTCACCACGCTCGGCGAATACCTGCTGAGCAACGCGGTTGATGATATCGGCCTGCATTTGGATCTCGTTCTTAACACCAATGAGGGGCACCATGATCTTGGGCTTCACAACGATGCCCTTGGCCTGCATGTTCAATGCGGCCTCGATGATGGCGCGAGCCTGCATCTCGGTGATCTCGGGATAAGTGTTACCCAGACGGCAACCACGATGACCCAGCATGGGGTTGAACTCCTCAAGACCGTCACAAACGAGCTTCACCTCCTCAAGGGTGCGGCCAGTCTCCTCGGCCAGCTCACGCATGGTCTCGAGCTGATGGGGTACGAACTCGTGCAAGGGAGGATCGAGCAGGCGGATGGTCACCTCGTAACCGTCCATGGCCTCGAAGATACCCTCAAAGTCGCCACGCTGCAGCGGGAGCAACTTAGCCAGGGCAACACGGCGAGCCTCCTCGTTGGGAGCGATAATCATCTCGCGCATAGCCTTGATGCGGTCACCCTCAAAGAACATGTGCTCGGTGCGGCACAGGCCGATACCGTGAGCGCCCAACTTGCGGGCAACGCTAGCGTCGCGGGGCGAGTCGGCGTTGGTGTAAACGTCCATCTTGCTGTACTTCTCAGCCAGGTTCATCACGGCAGCGAAGTCACCGCTCAGGTCGGCGTCAACAGTTGCTACGAGGCCGTCATAAACCTCACCGGTGCTACCGTTGATCGAAATCCAGTCACCCTCCTTATAGGTCTTGCCACCCATCTCGACGGTGCGGGCTTTGTAGTCCACCTTGATCTCACCAGCACCCGAAACGCAGCATTTACCCATACCACGGGCAACAACGGCTGCATGGCTGGTCATACCACCACGGGCGGTCAGGATACCCTGTGCCACGCTCATACCGCGCAGGTCCTCGGGAGAGGTCTCCAGGCGCACCATGATGACTTTCTTCTTGCGCGAAGCCCATTCCTCGGCATCGTCGGCAAAGAATACGATTTGGCCGGTAGCAGCACCGGGGCTGGCGGGCAGACCCTTGGCCATGACCTTAGCGCTCTTGACAGCGGTCTTGTCAAACACAGGGTGCAGCAGCTCATCGAGCTTGCCGGGCTCCATGCGCTTGATGACGGTCTTCTCGTCGATAGCGCCCTCACGCAACAGGTCCATGGCGATCTTCACCATAGCGGCACCCGTGCGCTTACCGTTACGGGTCTGGAGCAACCAGAGCTTACCGTCCTGGATGGTGAACTCCATATCCTGCATGTCGCGGTAGTGATCCTCAAGCTTCTGCTGGATGTCAACGAGCTGAGCAGCGCACTCGGGCATCGACTCCTCGAGAGAGGGATACTTAGCGGCGCGCTCTTCCTCGCTGATGCCCTGCAGCTTAGCCCAACGGCGGCTGCCCTCGGTCATAATCTGCTGAGGGGTGCGAACACCTGCCACAACATCCTCGCCCTGAGCATTGATCAGGTACTCACCGTTGAACAGGTTCTCACCGGTACCGGCGTCACGTGAGAAGCAAACGCCAGTAGCACTGTTGTTACCCATGTTGCCATAAACCATAGCCTGAACGTTAACTGCAGTACCATACTCCTCGGGAATCTGGTTCATGCGGCGATACAGGATAGCGCGGTCGTTATTCCAGCTGTCAAACACAGCATAGATTGCACCCCACAACTGGTCGTAAGCATCGGTGGGGAAGTCCTTACCGGTATTCTCTTTCACAGCGGCCTTGAAGCGCACAACGAGTTCCTTGAGGTCTTCCACATCAAGCTCGGTGTCAAACTTCACGCCCTTCTTCTCTTTCAATTCCTCGATAATAGCCTCAAAGGGGTCGATGTCGGTCTTGTTGGTGGGCTTCATACCCAGCACCACGTCACCGTACATCTGCACGAAGCGACGATAGCTGTCCCATGCGAAGCGGGGGTTACCCGACTTAGCGGCGAGCGTCTCGGCAACGGCGTCGTTGATACCGAGGTTCAGAACGGTGTCCATCATACCGGGCATCGACACGGGAGCACCCGAGCGAACTGATACCAACTGGGGGTTGCTGGGATCATTGAACTTGTTACCTGTCAATTTCTCGATGTGCTGAATGGACTTCATCACATCGTCCTTAATCATCTCAACGACAGCTTCGCGACCCTTCTGGTTGTAAAGGGTGCAAATCTCGGTAGTAATGGTGAAACCCGGGGGAACGGGAACGCCAATCAAGTTCATCTCGGCAAGGTTAGCGCCCTTGCCACCCAGCAAATCTTTCATGTCGGCACGACCTTCTGCCTGGCCGTTACCAAAAGTGTAAATCGCTTTCATTTACTTCACTTTTTGTATTTGAATATTTTATAAATATTTATTGAATTCTTTTAGGCGGTGCAAAGGTAGTCATTTTTAGTCATTTTTTCAACATTAACCCGCCAAAAAAACACATTAATTTTATAAGAAAACGATTTCACAAGCCATTATGTTACTCATCACCCTCAAAAGCAGACAAAAAGCAGGCCCACAATTTAAAGGGAAAATCGATTTTTGAGGCAGAAAAAGGCAACAGATGACAAAAAAGATGTATCTTTGCCGATTGTAACAAATACATTACATTATAATATGGACAATACTACCAAAAAGATGCTCGAGGACGACACCAATGGTTTGTTGACCTATGAGTACATCGCCAACAACATGGGTGGCATCGATGAGGACATGCCCGCGCTGGTGGATAATATGATAATGAAGGACCGCACTGGACAGTTTGTAGTGAGCACGGCCCGCTACCTCAATGCCATTGACCGAGAGAAATATGCCTCGAGCATCGACCTGCTGGTTAAGGCAGCCATCGCCAAGGACCGCGACCATGTCTATCTGGCCTATCTCGCATCGTCGTTATGGGGCAGTGACTACAAGGAACACGCCGCCGAGCTGAGCGCTAAAGATGACAACTTCCGCCGCATCTACAAACGCCTCTACCCTGTCGGCATCTAATCCGCTCTTGCAGAGAAAACAACCAATAATATTTGATATGAAACGTATCTTCATCTTATCGCTTGTGATGGCTACGTTCACGCTCCTGTCCTGCTCGGCAAACAACGCCACAGGAGAGAACGCCAGCAAAGCAGCCGCCATAAGCCCAACCAAAGACAATCAAATGACTAAAGTAGAACTCGAGACCTCTCTTGGCAACATCGTTGTTGAACTCTACAACGAGACGCCCCAGCACCGCGACAATTTCATCAAACTGGTCAAGGAAGGATATTATGACGGCGTGCTGTTCCACCGCGTGATTAAAGACTTCATGATCCAGACAGGTGACGGCAACTCCAAGACCGCTGGTCCGAACACCATGCTGGGTGACGGCGATCCCGGTTATACCATCCCTGCCGAGTTTGTCTATCCCAAGTACTTCCACAAACGTGGCGCCTTGGCCGCTGCACGCACAGCCGACCAGGTGAACCCCGAGCGCCGCAGCAGTGGTAGCCAGTTCTACATCGTCACTGGCAAGATCTACGGCAGTGACGAGTTGAAGATGATGACCCAACGCATGGCCGACATGAGAAAGCAGGACATTTTCCGCCGCCTCGTGACCGAGAACCGCGAGAGAATTGAGGCCCTGCAGATGTCACAGGACCAAGCCGGAATACAAGAATTACAGAACGAGCTTATCCAACTCACCGAGGCCGAAGCCGCCAAGACTCCTTTCACGATGACCGACGAGCAGATCAACGCCTACACGAGCGTGGGCGGAACGCCTCACCTTGACGGACAGTACACCGTCTTTGGCGAGGTTATCGACGGCATGGATGTCGTTGACAAGATCCAGAACGTTGAGACCGGACAAGCCGACCGTCCTACTACCGACGTCAAGATCATCAAGGCCCGCATCCTTTAAGAATCAAACAGACTACACCACAAGGCGCTTACCGGACTACCAGGTCTGATAAGCGCCTTTTATATGAAAAAACAAGGAAAAAATGAAAAAAAACGGGAAAATAGCACTGCAACTGAGAAAAAATGCCTAAATTTGGGGTTTGAATATGAACATCGGGCACCTCTTGGCACCTGAACTAAACTAAACTATTATGACTGAACCGCGTGAACAATCTGAATCGATGAACAATCTCGAGAAGGATCAAATCTTGAGCACTGAGTCCCAGAATGAGACCCAGGAAGTTGTGAATGAAGAAATTAAAGTCGAGGAACCTGTTGCTGAGCAACCCGAAGAGAATGCTCCAGTGAACGAGGAACCCGCAGCGCCCAAGCTGGAACTTGCCGACAAGAGCAAGAGCGAACTTGTAGACATGATGCGCGAAATGGCAGCCCGTCCCATCGAGGAGGTGAAGGACGAGGTCCAAGCCATCAAAGCGGCATTCTTTGCCTTGAGGCGCGAGGAACTGGCCAAGGAGAAAGAGGACTTCCTTGCCAACGGCAACGACGGGAATGATTTCACTCCCAAAGAGGACCCCGACGAGAACAACTTGAAGGAGTTGCTCAACGTGCTCAAGGAAAGACGCACCGAGTATAATGCAGCCCAGGAGGCCAACCGCGAGGCCAATCTGGAAAAGAAACGCCAGATCATTGCACTCATCAACGAGATCGCCAATGATCCTGACAATATCAATCGCCAGTTCAACCGCGTTAAGCAGCTGCAACAGGACTTCAAGGATGCCGGCGAGGTTCCCGCCACTGCCGACACTGAAGTGTGGAAGGAATTCCAGCGCGCCACCGAGCGTTTCTATGACGTGCTGAAGATGAATAAGGAGTTGCGCGACTATGACTTCAAGAAAAACCTTGAACTCAAGCAGCAGCTGTGTGAGGAGGCCGAAGCCCTTGATGACGAGACCGACATTGTTTCGGCATTCAGGAAATTGCAGGAATTGCACAACAAGTGGCGTGAGATAGGTCCCGTCGCCAAGGAATTGCGCGAGGAACTGTGGGCACGCTTCAAAGCCGCCTCTAGCGCCATCAACAAGAAGTACCAGACTTTCTTTGAGGACCGCAAGAGCAAGGAGAAAGAGAATGCTGACGCCAAAACTGAGCTATGCGAGAAAATTGAGCAGATCTCAACCGACGACCTCAAGACCTATGCCCAGTGGGACGAAGTGACCAAACAGATCATCGCTTTACAGGAAGACTGGAAGAAGCTTGGTTATGCCTCACGCAAGGCCAATGCGGCTCTGTTTGCCCGCTTCCGCAAGTCATGTGACGAGTTCTTCGGCAAGAAGGCTGAGTTCTACAAGTCGATGAAGGAAGAGCTCACCAGCAACCTCGCTAAGAAGATTGACCTGTGTGAGCGCGCCGAAGCCCTTATGGACTCGACCGAGTGGAAAGAGGCGACCGACAAGTTTGTCGAGATGCAAAAGGAATGGAAGACCATTGGTCCCGTTGTAAAGAAGCACAGCGATGCCGTGTGGAAGCGCTTTATTGCCGCCTGTGACCACTTCTTTGAGCAAAAGAAGAAACAGCACGTCAACGTCCACGCTGTCGAGCACGATAACCTCAAGGCCAAGAAAGAAGTCATCGCTACCCTCAAAGCCACTATAGAAGAGGCCGCCGAGGATGCAGCTCAGACCGTTCGCGACTTGATGGATCGCTGGCAGGAAATCGGTCATGTCCCCTTCAAGGAGAAAGACAAAATCTACACGCAATACCGTGAACTTATCGACAAGGCATTTGACACACTCAACATGCGTGGTTCACGTCCCCGCAACGAGGGAGGTTCACCGCGCGGTGGACGCCAATCCGCTGGCAGCGACCGTGGCTTGAGCGAGCGTGACCGCCTCGTGCGCACCTATGAGCAGCGCATGAGCGAATTGAAGACCTTTGAGAACAACATGGGCTTCCTTACCGCCAACACCAAGAGCGGCAACTCGCTCGTGCAGGAGATGGAACGCCGCATCGCCCGTCTCAAAGAGGAAATTGCCGAGCTCGAGCAAAAGATCAAAGAGATTGATAACGATTAACCTGTCATTGGAAAACGATACAGACTTTGGCTCAGGACACCTGGCACAGCGTTAGATGATTCCGCTGTGTCAAGTGTCCTATGACCATATATCGCCCACTAGCCCAAATGAAGAGTAAAGGCCGATACGGACAATTTATCAGATGGATATTCAGCATCATTGACTTGCTGATTGTCAATCTTGTATTTTTCATTGTCTTCATCTGGCACTTTGGACGCCCCATCGAGACGGGATTAACTTATTCCCGCCCCGTGTTGCTGGTGCTCAATGTTGCCATGGTGGTCTGCCTGTATTTTTACAGCAACGTGCACGAGCGCCGCGTGTTCTATGCCGAGAAAGTTGTTGGGGAAGCACTGAAACTGGTGCTCACCCATGCGGGTATATTTGTTACCCTCACTACTTTTCTGGGCAATTATGGGGCCCCATGGCAACGCATCATCCTGTTCTATGTACTCTTCTTTGTTGTGCTGGCTACTTGGTGGGTGCTCTCGCGCCAAGTCCTCAAGTTTTACCGCAACCAAGGTTTTAACTTTAAACGGATTATCGTGATTGGTGGGGGCACTGTTGGCGTGCGCCTCATTAATGAAATGCAAGCCGACCAGGGCTATGGCTATCACATCGTGGGGTTCTTTGACAACAATCCTAAGGCCCGTTCGGTCTCGGCGGTTTACCAGGGTACGCTTGACGATGTGGAGCAGTTCATCAAGACACACCAGGTGGATGAGATGTTCTGTGCCGTCCCCGACATCGAGGACAACCAGAACGTGTCCCGCATGATACGCATTGCAGACAACAACGCTGTCGATTTCTATTATGTGCCACAATTTGGTCGAACGGTAACCCGACAGTTTGAGCTTAGCTCGGTGGGCGATGTACCCATCCTTGCTGTGCATCCCTATCCCTTGAAAAATCCCATCAACCGACTGATTAAACGGGCATTTGACCTGGTGGTATCGACAATCGCCCTCATCCTCTCGCCACTGGTAATCATCCCTGTAGCGATTGGAATCAAACTGTCGTCTCCAGGCCCCATATTCTTTGTACAGAAACGTACTGGCTATCGTGGCCAGGCATTTAACTGCTACAAGTTCAGAACCATGCGCTTGAATGCCGACAGCGACACCCTCCAAGCGACTAAGGGAGACCCCAGGGTCACACGCTTCGGCAACTTCCTGCGCCGCTCAAGCATTGACGAGTTGCCACAATTCTATAATGTGTGGCGCGGCGAGATGAGCGTCGTTGGACCCCGACCTCACATGGTGGCCCATACCGAGATGTACAGTGAGCTCATCGACAAATACATGTTAAGGCACACCATCAAGCCCGGTATCACTGGCTGGGCACAGGTGCGCGGCTACCGTGGCCAGACCGAAGAGTTATGGCAAATGGAAAAACGCGTGGAGTATGACGTGTGGTATGCCGAGAACTGGACATTTTTCCTTGACCTGAAGATCATCTTCCGCACCGTGTGGAACGCCATCGTCGGTGAGGACAATGCCTATTAAATCCTCGCTTCACCTTAGGACATGCTTTGATAGAATCTTAATGTGAGCTCGATGAAGTTATATCTTGAACTTCACCGAGTTGACTATCTATAGATATGTGGAGGCGCAAGATTTTGCGTCTCCACATGATAAATTGA
The DNA here is from genome assembly GCA_016290325.1 of Muribaculaceae bacterium. Classification (GTDB taxonomy): domain Bacteria; phylum Bacteroidota; class Bacteroidia; order Bacteroidales; family Muribaculaceae; genus Sodaliphilus. The sequence continues at coordinate 27,384 of JAEETL010000020.1, read as the reverse complement.
TTATTAATCTTGTTTAGTTAGTTCTATATCTCTAGATAATGCCTGTCAAATAAAGGAAAATAAAGATTATTGACACTGGAGCCACGTAGCGCAGACAGAAAATCAAGTAGGGCTCGGCTGTACCTTTGAGACGTCCGCCGTTGGTCAACTGATCATGGACTACCTTGCGATCAAGAATCCAACCGACATAGACTGCAGTGAACAGTCCGCCTAACAACATGAAGACATTGCTAGCCGCATAGTCCATTATGTCAAAGATATTCTTGCCAAACAGCTTGATATCGTCAAGCACGTTAAAGGACAAGGCAGCAAGAGTGGCGAGAACAAAAGTGAACAATGCCGTCCACAGGATTGCCTTGGGCCGCGACTGCTTGTGCTCCTCGATCAAGAAAGTAATAGGAATCTCACTCAACGAGATAGTCGAAGTCAAGGAGGCGAAGAACACCAGCAGGAAGAACAGCAACGCCCATACATAACCGCCAGACATCTGCTGGAAAATTCCTGGCAAAACCTCAAAAATCAGGCGCGGGCCCGCTGTGGGCTCAACACCAAACGAGAATACCGCCGGGAAAATCATAATTCCCGAGAGAATTGCCACCAGCGTGTCAAGGACTGCAACAGTCGCGCCATCCTTTGTGAGTGACGTGTCGTCCTTGAAATAGGAACTGTAAGTCACAAGACAAGAAATACCGATTGACAGCGAGAGGAATGCCTGGCCAAATGCGTCCAGCACACCGCGAAGAGTCAGTTGAGAGAAATCGGGATAGAACAGGAACTTCAGTCCCTTTGAGGCTCCAGGAAGGAATAATGACTTGACACAGAAAACAATGAGAATGAGAAACAACAATGGCATCATAATGCTTGCCACACGTTCAATACCTTTCTCAATGCCTCGGCTCATTACCATGAAATTGAGAATTAAGAAGAGGACTGTCCAACCCACACATCGCCACGGATTGGAGATGAGGGAGGTGAACATGTCGCTATACTCTTGGGGGGTATGCCCGCTCAGACCACCTAATGCCGCTTGGTAAAGGTACTCGATAATCCAACCGCACACCACGCTATAAAAACCGATAACAATAAAACTGCCCAAGATGCAGACGTAGGTAAACAGATAGTACTTCTTACCTGGTGAGAGCTTCTTTAGTGCGGCTTTCATGTTGCTATGGGTAGATCGGCCAATGATGAACTCACTGAGGATCACTGGAATGCCCATAACAATGATACACCCGATATAAACCAAGATGAAAGCACCGCCTCCATTCACACCAGCCTCATAGGGGAAACGCCAGATGTTTCCCAAGCCCACAGCCGATCCCACCGCTGCCGCGATGGCACCCATGCGTGTTGCAAATCCTACTCGTTTTGACATAATCAGGTCAGTTTTTTATATCTTCCACAAAAGTAGGCATTATATTCAATAAATAATCAATATCTCAATGAAAAAAGAATGAAATCCGTCAAGTAAAGCAATCATTTCTAGAACTGAGGGACGGGGTCCAAACGGCGAGGCTTATCCTCAGGGCGAGATTTCTTGGGGGCGGAACGATGCTTTTTAGTCCGCTTTGCGTGCTGCTGATTTTTCTTTTTTAAGGGTTTATCAACAGTAACGGTAACCGAGTCGGTGGCTGCTTCAAATTGCTCAATCTCATCAGGTTCCACAAAGTCTTCAGACCGATCTTCACCACAAGAACGGACCACAAGTGTGACTATCAATAAAAGTGCTATCAGAGCGAGGATAACAATTGTTCCCCGCCTCTCTTGCCTAGACATTTGAAATAATTCTTTCAAGCCTTTCATAACAATTATTTGACAAAAATACGATAAAAAACAGAATGACAGCCCTCTAGCATCGTCATTTTTGAACAAAAAGAAAATTTCTCACTAAATTTGATGTCTATAACAACAAAAAATATTAATTTTGCACGCTAAAAGAATACAGACACCTATTAGAATAACATGAAATCATTTATACTATCAATACCAAAAGGCGTTCCAACGATTATCATGCTAGTTTTGGTAGCCTATTTTACTTTGGCAACTAATCCGTTTGGAATTAACGCGTTAAGAATATTCCCCTACGCTAAACAGCTAGGTCATTTCATATTATATTTTGTGGTAGCCTTAGTGTTTATCATGGACTATGCCAAAGGTAAGCTGCCACACCACAGTAAGATCAATCACGAAATCGCATTAGCTACTGTGGCTGCAGTGCTTTCATTTGTTATGGAGCTTGTCCTGATGTGGTGGACCGATGGGTACTACTATGATATTACTAATGTGTATGCTGCATGGTTTGGCGCGTTAGTGGCATTCCTTTTCTACCACTATTGGCTTTACCATCCTTTTCGCCACTACCTGTACCATTCAGTACAGCACCATTGGCGCTATCAGCACCGTCGCAAGAAAAAGAAAGATATCCGATTCAAGCTTTAATCCCTTTTGGGAGTTCATTAGCATCAAATCGTATCAGATAGCATTTTTTAGGTGATATTTTTGTTAAAACCAAGAATATCACCTAAATTTGTCATATTCAAACAAATCGATTACTGTTATGCTATTTTCGGACAAAATCAAGGAATTGCGCATCGAGAGTGGTAAAAAGCAGAAAGATCTCGCCAAGGCTATAGGTGTAGATGTGCCCACCTATAGCCGCTATGAGCATGGAGAGCGCCGCCCTAAGCGGGAACAGGTGCTCAGGTTAGCCCGAATTTTCAGGACTGATCCTGACGAGCTGGTTGCCGCATGGCTTGCCGATGAAGCCTACTCCCATATCGCCCACGACAAGATGGCCTCCCGTGCCGCCGTCTTGTTGCGATCAATGTTAAATGGCTCCTCCAGTGAAGACGACAAGACAGCTAAGAACAGCGAGATTTCTCAAAGCATCGAGCCATCTGTTCACCGCGATATGGTTGCTAAACTAGGTCCTTCGGCGATGCCTCATTACGTGACCGGTGATGCGGCCACAATCATGCAGCAAATCGAAGACAAGAGCATCGACTGTATTGTCACCACGCCACCCTACTGGCGCCGACGCAGCCAGGGCACCGAGAGCATCAAAGCAGCCACATTAGAAGACTTCATCCATGAACTGCTAGAAACCATGGCTCAAGCGTGGCGAGTGCTCAAACCGCAAGGCTCGTTATGGCTCAATGTGGGTGATGATGCGACAAGTGGCTTTTTTATGGGCATTCCATGGCGATTGCTCCTTCCCATGATTGACAAGCAAGGATGGCTCATCGCCAACGAGGTGGTATGGAATAGAGTCACCACATCGCCCAAAGGCAGCCAGGATCACCTGCGCAAGGTGCATGAATACATGTTCCACCTGGTCAAGGGCGAAGACTTCTACTATGACGACGACGCCCTACGCCGAACATTCGCGTTAATCTCACGCAATGAAGAAAAAAGCCGTACCAGGCTCCCTAAGGCATCGAAATACCAAAGCCAAATTCCCAGCGACGTATGGACCATCGGAGTTCAGCGATCAGGCATCGCCCATTACCGGGTAGCGCCCGACACGCTATATCGCCTGCCTATCGTAGCCACATGCCCTCATGGCGGCATCCTGCTCGATCCCTATTGCGGCACCGGTACAGCATGTAAGATTGCCTATGAGATGAACATGAGAAGCATTGGCATCGACATCAATCCCGATTACATCAAGCATGCCAAATCCACAACCGAGCAAAAGCCGCTGAGCCTGTTCTAGGCAATCTTGAACATCTAGAATACCTAGGGTATCTAGTTTTTTTGTAATTTTGCACCCAAAATTACAGTTCGAGCATGATTTCGATCCAAGGACTCAAAGTGGAGTTTGGCAGCCAAGTGCTGTTTGAGAACATAAATTATGTCATCAACAAGCGTGACAAGATTGCGCTTGTCGGGAAAAACGGCGCGGGCAAGACCACCATGTTAAAAATCATTGCTGGCGAGCAATTGCCCACCAGCGGCACCGTTGCACGACAATCCGACATCACCATCGGCTACCTGCCACAGCAGATGAAGCTCATTGACACGCTCACTGTCAAGCAGGAAGCCGAGCGAGCATTTGAGCACTTGCAACAGATGGACGCTGCCATCGACCGCATGAACCAGGAGTTAGCCGATCGTACCGATTATGATAGCGAGGAATACCATGACCTCATCGACCGCGTGGCACAGAAAACCGAGTTGCGCGCTTTGATGCAGAGCGAGAACATGGAAGCCGAGATCGAGAAGACGCTCACCGGATTGGGATTTGAACGCAGCGATTTTGACCGCCCCACGCACGAATTCAGTGGCGGATGGCGAATGCGCATTGAACTGGCCAAGCTGTTGTTGCGCCGCCCTGACGTGCTGTTGCTCGATGAGCCCACTAACCACCTCGACATTGAGTCTATCCAGTGGCTGGAGTCATTTCTCAAGAACCGTAATGGGGCCTTGCTGCTCGTTTCTCACGACCGAGCATTCATTGATAATGTAACGAACCGCACCATCGAGATTTCGCTTGGCAAAATCTATGATTACAAGGTAAGCTATAGCCAGTTTGTAGAACTGCGCAAGGAGCGAGTGGAACAACAGATGCGCGCCTATGAAAACCAGCAGAAACTCATCCATGACACCGAGGACTTTATCGAGCGTTTCCGCTATAAGGCAACCAAGGCCGTGCAGGTTCAAAGCCGCATCAAGATGCTCGACAAGTTGGAGCGCATCGAGGTCGATGAGGTGGACCGCTCACGCATGAGACTCAAGTTTCCACCGGCTACACGCAGCGGTGACTACCCTGTCATTGTCGAGGATCTGCGTAAAGATTATGGTTCACTGAACGTTTTCCACGATGTGACCTTCACCATCAAGCGTGGTGAGAAAGTGGCCTTTGTGGGCAAGAACGGCGCGGGCAAATCCACCCTCGTCAAGTGCATCATGGGCGAGATCCCGTTTGACGGGAAACTTCAGATCGGCCACAACGTCAAAATCGGCTATTTTGCCCAGAACCAGGCACAACTGCTTGACGAGACGCTAACAGTTCATGACACCATCGACTATGTGGCAGTGGGCGACATACGCACTCGAATTAATGACATCCTGGGTGCATTCATGTTTGGCGGCAAGAATGCCGACAAAAAAGTAAAAGTCCTGAGCGGTGGCGAAAAGAGCCGACTGGCGATGATACGTCTGTTGCTGCAGCCCGTCAACCTGCTCATCCTCGATGAGCCCACTAACCACCTCGACATGCCTAGCAAGGATGTGCTTAAAGAGGCCATCCAGGCCTTTGACGGCACAGTCATCGTCGTTTCCCACGACCGTGACTTCCTCAACGGCATTGTGAGTAAGGTTTATGAGTTTGGCGAGCATCGTGTGCGCGAACATTTGGGAGGCATCTACGACTTCTTGCAGAAGAAGCAATTAGACACCTTGCAACAACTTGAGATAAAGGATACACCGACCGTAAGCACGTCGACTGAAAGCGAGCCTACCGAGCCAGTGAGTCAGGGTAAAGCCGACTACCAGAAGCAAAAAGAACGTGAGCGCCGCATCCGTCAGGCCGAGAAAAAAGTCAAGACACTTGAAGCGAAAATTGCCGAACTCGAGCAACAGCTCGCTGACATCGAGGAAAAACTATCCACCGCATCCAGCGAGGATTTGAACATTTACTACACTCATTCCCAAATCAGTCGTGAACTAGAAGAAGTCATGGCCAGCTGGGAAGAAGCAGGCGAAGAACTGGAGAAGGCAAAGAACTGAAAAACATGTTGAGGCCAGTTAAAATCTATAGCGGAAATGCTGATGATAAGGCATTGAGGGATTTATATGAGACAGCCTTTCCTGTCGAGGAGCAGATCCCATACGATGAATTGATTCACTTGCTCGATGTCATGGATATCGACTATACAGCCTATTATGAGGGTGAAGCATTGGTAGGGTTTATGATTGTGCTACGACTGCCCAAATATAACTGGTGCTGGTACTTTGCTGTACGTGAAGAGCTTAGAGGGAAAGGCTATGGACAAAGCATTTTTTCGGCAGTATTAGAAGAATACAACAACGATCACCCATTCGTCATCGATATCGAGTCCCCCGACCAACCCGACGCGCCCAATCCTGAGCAACGCAAGAGGCGCCATGCCTTCTACCTGCGTAACGGGCTGAAAGACACCCATGCTAACCGCTCCTACAGCGGCATCACCTTCACCATCATGTCGAGCAGCGACGAGCCGTTTACCCAACAGGATTATGAAGACATCGTCACTGCGCTAAGGCTCGCTTGGAAGAACATGCCTGGACAACAATAATCGTTAACCGATAAGACTATTTAACCTTTTACGTTTGCCCGATTCAAGGCTAACGGCTATTTTTGCGGGCATGAAACGGGCATTATCCATACTCTTGGCATTGGTCGCCCTCATCGGTATGGCTCAAGAGAACCAGAGCCTTAGATTACAGTTTGACCAGTCCAAAATCAGTCCGCAGTTCATTCAACCCGAGCTGCCCTCAGTCATCTTGCCCGCAACTAACATCAAGCCCTCATTCAAGCCCAACTTTCCCAAGACTGCCGACCTGCAACTCGACCACATCAACACATTGGATGACTCGCTCGCCATCTATAACGAGAACTGGCGCATGAGTAGACCTACCCTGCCCCGCTTCAGTTTTGACACCAACCCCTATAGCCGCGACTGGGCTTCGGGCGGAATTATCACCCGCGCGGCTGGAGGTTACCTCACTGGGTCGGGCAGCCACACGACTTTCCCTGGCATGGGCGACATGGCAAGCGCCAGTGTAGCCTTCACCATGCCTATGGGAAACCGCCTGCAACTCACGGCAGGACTTACAGCAAGCAAGTACCATTTTGACAACAATGCTTGGAATGACTATGGCGTGTTTGGCAACGCCTCGTTCCGCCTTAACGACCGCCTGTCGCTCAACGCTTTCGGCCAGTACTACGTCAATCAGCGGTTCCACTCGGTAGCGGCGATGCCGTTCTTGGGCAGCTCGTCCTATGGCGGCACCCTGGGGTGGCGAGCCAGTGATATTTTCTCGCTTGACGTGGGTGCACGCCGCATCTTTGACCCCTATACAGGCACATGGCGCACCTTGCCAGTCGTGCAACCCACCATCAATATCTTTGGGGCACCCATCTCCTTTGATGCGGGTCCCTTCATCTACCAGTTACTGGATAACTGGCTAGGCAGCGGCAAGCACAACCGCGACTGGGACGACCCGCGCTACCGCCCCGTTACAATCCCCAACCCCGTATCAAGTCAACCCGGTTTCAACCCCAACAGTCCTGTCCCCATACCCGACCCATTCCGCCATTGACAAGGGTTTTTCTTTCCTATTTACATGACTTAAGCCGATTCACAGCCCGTTTTAATCATTTTTACGGGTGTGGTTTTGGGTGGATGGGAAAAAGTGAGTAACTTTGCATGTTTTAAGCAGTAGTGATGGTCAAGAAGAATCTACTTGAAGATATCATCCGGGAGGATTTAGCCGAGATCTGGTCAATCCTGAGCAGCGAGGAGAAGCATCTCATCGCCGAAAATTTCGTCTTGCATAATTTCCGCAAGAACCAGATTATATATGCCGAGAAAGATGAGCCGCAATACCTGTGGTGCCTGATAAAAGGCAAGGTAAAACGGTTCAAGAACGGTATCGGCGGCAAACAGCAAATCCTGCGCCTGTATCGACCCATTCAGTACTTTGGCTATCGCGCCTGGTTTGCCGGTGAGCCTTACGTCGCCAGCACGATGGCGATTGAGCCGTCACAAGTGGGTTCCATCCCTATGGACGTGGTGAAGCAGCTCATCGACGGCAACATGAAACTGGCTTGGTTTTTCCTACACGAGTTGTCCAAACATCTGGGCGGTAGCGAATCCAAGGTGGTGACGCTGACCCAGAAACACATCCGTGGCCGCTTGGCCGAGGCCCTGTGTATGCTCGTGGACAACTACGGCTACGAGGATGACGGCAATACATTGAAAATCTACATGGCACGTGAGGATCTGGCCAACCTATCGAACATGACCACCGCCAACGCCATCCGCACCCTCTCGACCTTTGCCCAGGAACGTATCATCACCGTTGACGGCCGCCGCATACGCATCGTTGACGAACCCACATTGCGCAACATCAGCCGATTTGGATAACGCCATGATTATCGCCCAACAAAAACGCAAGGAGAACATCGCCGAGTACCTGCTATATCTGTGGCAGGTTGAAGACTTGCTGCGCGCATGTCACTTGGACATCGACATGGTGGATAAGGTCGTGATTTCACGCTACGAGGTGGATGATGCCACACGGCATGAGATACGCGAATGGTATGAGTCGCTCATCAAAATGATGGAGTTGGAAAACGTGCGGGAAAAAGGTCACATCCGTGTGTGCCACAATGTGCTCATACGCTTGAACGACCTGCATCAGCAACTGCTGGCCGATCAAAACCGTTTCCCTGACTATCACGCCGATTACTATCGCACCCTGCCTTTCATCGTGCAGCTGCGCGCCACTATTCCCGAGGATCAACGTCCTAGCGAACTCGAGACCTGTTTCAACGCCCTGTATGGGGTGATGTTGCTCCACTTGCAAGGCAAAGAAATCACCCAAGATACCGCAGCCGCCATCAGCCAGATTTCCCATTTCATCGGCCTGCTCGCAGCCTACTACAAGCGCGATGAGGAGAAACCCCTGTTTGGCGATGATGTTGATTAGGCTTTAGGTGTTAGGCATTAGGTTTTAGGGATAAAAAATTACTTTGATTCAATGAAGACAACCAATATACTCATTACCGGAGCTAACGGACAACTGGGTCACGAGATGCGCAATGTGCTAGCTGATTACCAGCGGCTTCACGCCATCTTCACCGATGTTGCTGGCGAGGACATAGAGCCTCTTGACATCACCGATGAACAGGCTGTGGATGATGCCGTGTCACGTCATGACATACACGTGATTGTCAACTGTGCCGCTTACACCGCTGTTGACGCGGCCGAGGACAACGAGCCACTTGCTGCACGCCTCAACGCCGAGGCTGTGGGCATCCTGGCACGGGTTGCTAAGCGTCACAGCGCCCACATGGTGCATGTCTCAACCGACTATGTATTTGACGGCAAGGGCTGCACACCTTACACCGAGGATCATCCCACCAATCCCCAATCGGCTTACGGCCGCACCAAGCTTGATGGTGAGCGGCAGTTGCTTGATATCATGGGCCATGATGCCGTCATCCTGCGCACCGCATGGCTCTATTCACCCTATGGTAAGAACTTCGTTAAGACGATGCTCGCACTGGGCAAGGATAAACCCGCGCTGAAGGTCGTGTTTGACCAGGTGGGATCGCCCACTTGTGCCCGTGACCTTGCTTCTGCCATCGTGACCGTAATGAGCGCTCCGCTATGGCATGGCGGCGTGTACCATTTCAGCAACGAGGGCGTCATCTCGTGGTATGACTTCACGCTGGCCATCCACAGGCTGGCAGGCATCACCGCCTGTGACGTACAGCCCTGCCACAGCGATGAATTCCCCGCCAAGGCCAACCGTCCCAGCTACAGCGTGTTGGACAAGACGAAGTTCAAGACCACCTTTGGCGTTACCGTCCCCTACTGGCTCGACAGCCTCGAGGCCACAATCAAACAACTATTATCTGTTAACTCTTAACTATTCACTAAGAATAATGTCACTGACAACCGAAATCACCCGCCGACGCACATTTGCCATCATCTCTCACCCTGATGCCGGCAAGACGACGCTCACCGAGAAGCTGTTGCTCTTTGGTGGTGCGATCCATGTCGCCGGAGCGGTGAAATCCAATAAGATTAAGAAAACTGCCACCAGCGACTGGATGGAGATTGAGAAGCAGCGCGGCATCTCGGTCGCCACTTCGGTAATGGGATTTAATTATGGCGATTACAAGATCAACATCCTTGATACCCCTGGCCACCAAGACTTTGCCGAGGACACCTACCGTACCCTTACCGCTGTCGATAGCGTCATCATCGTTGTCGATGTCGCCAAGGGTGTTGAGACCCAGACACGCAAGTTGATGGAGGTGTGCCGCATGCGCAACACGCCAGTCATTATCTTTGTCAACAAGCTCGACCGCGAGGGCCGCGACCCGTTTGACATCCTCGATGAGCTGGAGCAGGAGTTGAAGATTGACGTTCGCCCACTGAGTTGGCCCATCAACATCGGTGCCCATTTCAAGGGTGTCTATAACATCTACGAGCACAACATCAGCTTGTTCAAGCCCGATAAACAGCACGTGACCGACCGCGTCGATATCAACGACATCAACGATCCCGCCATCGACAAGGCTGTGGGCGCTGCCGATGCCGAGAAACTGAGGGCTGACATTGAGCTTATCGATGGTGTATATCCCGACTTCAACACGCTGGACTATCTTGACGGTAAGGTAGCACCCGTCTTTTTTGGTTCGGCATTGAACACCTTTGGCGTGAAAGAGCTGTTGGACTGCTTTGTACGCATCGCCCCGTCGCCCCGTCCCGTGATCGCTATCGAGCGCACGGTGGAGCCCGGCGAGGACAAGTTCACGGGCTTTGTGTTTAAGATCCACGCCAACATGGATCCCAACCACCGCAGTTGCATCGCCTTTGTCAAGGTTTGCTCTGGCGTATTCCAGCGCAATGGCAACTATAAGCACGTGCGCAGCGGCAAGAGTTACCGCTTTAGTGCACCGACAGCCTTCATGGCACAAAAAAAGGAAATCATCGACGAGGTATATCCCGGCGACATCGTGGGCTTGCCCGATAACGGCATTTTCAAGATTGGCGACACCCTCACCGAGGGTGAAGAACTCCACTTCCGCGGCTTGCCCAGTTTCTCGCCCGAGATGTTCAAGTACATCGAGAACAGTGACCCGATGAAGACCAAACAGCTCAACAAGGGCTTGGAACAGCTGATGGACGAGGGTGTGGCCCAGATGTTCATCAACCAGTTCAACAACCGCAAGATCATCGGTACCGTGGGCCAACTGCAGTTTGAGGTCATCCAGTACCGCCTGTTGCACGAGTATGGTGCCCAGTGCCGCTGGGAGCCTATCCACCTCTACAAGGCCTGCTGGATCGAGAGCGACGATGAGGACGCCCTGGACGCTTTCAAGAAGCGCAAACACCAGTTTATGGCAGTTGACCTTGAGGGCCGCGACGTGTTCCTGGCCGACAGCAACTATGTGCTCCAGATGGCACAGCAGGATTTCCCGAAGATCACCTTCCACTTCACCAGTGAATTCTAATATCATTTACATTAAAAGAAGACAGCAATGGAAAGATTGAAAAGATTATACGAGCAATATGTGGGCAGCCAGCCCTCCGAAATTGTGCTCATGGACAAGGCCGGCTCCAACCGTCAGTACTATCGCCTGAATGGCGAGCGCACCATCGTGGGCGTGGTCGGCGAGTCACGCGAGGAGAATGACGCGTTCATCTACATGGCTCGGCACTTTCGCGAGCAAGGGCTCTCGGTGCCCGAGATCTATGGTGTGAGCGACGATCACATGGCCTATATCCAGGAGGACCTGGGCAAGAAGCCCGAGAACATCCTGTGGAACAAGATCCGTCGCAGTGCCATCACCCACGCCTTTACCAGCGGGGAGAAGGAATTACTGCGCCGAACCATGCGCGGTCTGGTGGACATCCAGTTCAAGGGCGCACAAGACTTTGACTATAGCCACTGCTACCCTGCCAAATGCTTTGACGAGCGTTCCATCAAGTGGGACCTGAACTATTTCAAGTACTGTTTCCTCAAGGCCACGGGAGTCGTTTTTAACGAGGATAAACTAGAGAACGATTTCGAGAAGCTCACGCGAGATCTGCTGGCTGTGCCCAGCGAGACATTCATGTACCGTGACTTCCAGTCACGCAACGTGATGCTCGTGGGTGACGCCGACAAGCCTGCTGAGTGCAAACTGGCTTATATCGATTTCCAGGGTGGCCGACGAGGCCCGTACTACTATGATGTGGCATCCTTTGTGTGGCAGGCACGTGCCAAGTATCCCGACGAGCTGAAGAAAGACCTCGTCGATACCTACCTGCAAAAACTCAAGGAGTACCAGCCCAACATAGACGAGAAGGAGTTTCATAACAACCTGCGCCTTTTCGTGCTCTTCCGCACGCTACAGGTGCTGGGTGCCTATGGTTTCAGGGGATATTTTGAGAAAAAGCCCGACTTCATGAAGAACAGCATTGTCCCCGCTGTTGCCAACCTGCGCAAACTCGTCATCGATAAGCCGTTTACCCAATATCCTTACCTGAGCCTCGTCATCGATGAGCTGGTCAACCTCAAGGACTTTGTGAGCGAGGATAAGGGGCTCACCGTCAGGGTGATGAGTTTCGCTTACAAGAAAGGTATCCCCCACGACTCATCGGGCAACGGTGGCGGTTTTGTCTTTGACTGCCGCGCGCTGAACAACCCCGGTAAATATGACAAATACAAAGCCTTCACCGGCCTTGACAAGAACGTGATCGAGTTCTTGCAGAAGGAGAGTACTATCGACAAATGGCTGGAGCATGTTTATGCCCTGGTCGATGAATCGGTTGAGCGCTACAAGAAGCGCAGCTTCACTGACCTGATGGTGTGCTTCGGCTGTACCGGTGGACAGCACCGCTCGGTTTATGCCGCCGAACACCTGGCCGAGCATATCCATGATAAATTCAACGTGCGCGTCGAGCTGTCACACCGTGAGCAGCCCGAACATGATCGCACCCTTAATCCTGTAGTGCAATGAAAGCGTTGATATTTGCCGCCGGACTGGGGACGCGTCTCAAGCCCTTAACCGACGACCGCCCCAAAGCGATGGTCGAGATTGCCGGCAAGCCCATGCTGCAGCACGTCATCGAGCGGGTTGCCGCAGCCGGTTTTGATGACATCACCATCAATATCCACCACTATGGGCAGATGATCATCGATTTCCTGGAGCGCAACAATAACTTCGGGTTGTCGATCCACATCAGCGATGAGCGCGGCCTGCTGCTCGACACGGGTGGCGGCATCCTTAAGGCACGCCAGTGGCTTGACGGGGATGAGCCCTTCCTGGTTCATAACACCGACATCATCAGCACACTTGACCTCAAGGCGTTCTACGACTACCACTGCCACCATGATGCCCTGGCGACCATCCTGGTCAAGGAACGCAAGACACAGCGCTATTTCCTGTTTGACGAGAATGACCGTCTGCGCGGATGGATCAATAAGGCGACCGGCGAATTCAAACCCGATAACGGGAAAATTGAAGGCATGACGCTGCATGAAATGGCCTTTGGTGGCCTGCATGTGATTTCGCCACGCATTTTCCCCGAGTTGGAGCGCTATCGCCGTAAAAGCGGTGAGGAAAAATTCTCCATCACGCCCTTCTACATCAACATGTGCTCCCACCACCTTATCCAGGGCTACCACCCTGACAGTGACTACCAGTGGCTCGACATCGGCAAACCCGAGACCCTTGCACAAGCCCAGGAGTTATTACAACCGGACAACTTAGACTAACGCTAAGACGCAAAGCTATATTTTAAACTTTTGGGCCAGTAGTCCATCTAAAATAGGAACTAAATACTAATAAATAAAATATGAAAAAGACTATCATCATCGCGGCCATCATGCTGCTCATTGCCGGCACCGCTTCACTCGACGCCCGCACCAAGAAAAGCGCCAAGAAGGCTAAAGCCAGCACCACCCAGGTGATTTACACTGGCGACATCGCCAGCAAGGTGATTGGCTACAACGGAACCACACCGCTTAACATCACCGTCAAGAACGGCGTCATCGAGAATATTGAGGTTCTCGAGAACCAAGAATCGCCGGGCTACCTCAAGCGTGCCACCGCTAAGGTGCTGCCACAGTACATCGGCAAAACCGTTGCTGAGGCCAAGAAACTCAACGCCGACGTCGCTACCGGCGCCACCTATACCAGCCAAGCCCTTATCAAGAACATCCAAATGGGCCTTGATCAAGTAAAATCGACACCAGCCAAGAAAAAAGCGGCCACAAAGAAAAGCAAGAAACGCCGCTAATCGTTGAATCATCATCAAGAACCGTATGTGTCCAGCAACAGATGCATACGGTTTTTTGATGAAATGTGATGCAAGATTTAATCTTCGAGCTAGCGGCTTTATTTCATGAAAATGGACTATCTTTGTCATCCAGATTATAATTAAGCGATGAAGAGTTATATAGAAATCAAAGTGCCCATCAGGTACGAGGAATCCTGGTTTGAGGAGTTGAGGGACTTGCTGGATGGGGTGGATATCCGCTGGCAACGTGGGTATTACCACATCACGATGGCGTTTCTGGATTACGCCCCCGACGGCGTGAACCTGGTGCCCGGCTTGAACCGAATCCTTGAAGATGCCGTGGCGCCCGAGATTACGTTCGACACGCTTGACGCCTTTGCATCGGGCTATCACCGTCAGGTTATCCACCTCACGACCACCGATGCTCCACAGGACTTTCTGGATCTGGTGGATGATATCAGGCAGTATTTCCTGGCCAAGGGTTGCAAGATGCAGTCCGATTTCAGGTTACATGTCACCCTGGGCAGGGTTCAGGACCCCAGGATGAACGTGCACAAACTCCAGGACATCATCTCACCGGTGGACCTGCCCACGATGACGCTGACGCTCACCGGTGTCGAGTACCGCGTCTTTCGTGGCAAGACACTTGGCCTGTGGAAACTGATGGACTGATAATGCAAGATTTCCCACATTTAGCATCCTAGAAACAAATAAAAAGTTGTCGAGGGAATCCTTGACAACTTTTTCTATTGTAAGTTAGCTGATGTCAACTGTTAACTCAATTCTTACTCGGGATTGGTTTTGATCTCGAAGATGACTTTTGCGGCCTCGGCTACCGTCTCAACAGATGAGCCCGAAGGGATAATGCTCTCAGTCGATTCCATATCGGGATTGGAATACTGATCGATGATCTTATTAGCCTCATCATAAACCGAAACCTGCACAATATTAAAGTTATTCCATTCGTCGGTAAACTTATAGAGGGTCAATTTGTAGGCGACGGGCCTATCATAGCCACGCTCACGGGAATAAGCAGTGCGGGTTTCAGGTAAGTCATACGAGTTACGCACCCATACCAGATAACTCGAGCCGTTATCGGTCATCACTATATCAGGATTGAGCGAAATCGTTTCACCGCCAGAAGAAAGCACATCAAACCAGTTGGCCGCCATAGCCGTAGGCGCCATCACCAACAATGCCACCAGCATGGCCAAAGTCACAAAAAATCTTTTCATTTTTCTTATATTATTTATAATTGTCTTGCGGGAGGCAAAGGTATAAAATTAAATTGTACCAATGGTAAAATACAGCAACTTTAACAAGTTTTGCAGCAATAACAATATGAAATTAAACCCAGAATAGCAATTAGTATTGCTTTTGCATGAAAAGTCGAAAAAATGTCTTAATAATTTGTACAATTAAAATAATGTCTCTATCTTTGCAGCAATATGATACTTTTTTCCTAGCAAAGCAGCTTCGTTGTGAAACGAGGCGCTTTTTTATTTTGCGCTAAAACCAAATGATGATTCCAAGTTATGGCATAACAAATTGCCCCCAATGTGAAAAAAATCGCTAAATTTGCACTCTAATCACAATATCCAGTACACAAGAATCGCTCAAGGGCGAATCTTGAGGATGACAATGAATTGAGCATCATGAAAAAAGAGGATTTGAAGATAGTTTTTTTCGGGACACCTGAATTTGCCGTGGAGAGTTTGAAGCGGCTCGTAGATGGCGGCTACAATGTGGCAGCCGTAGTGACTATGCCCGACAAACCTGCCGGGCGAGGACGACAGTTGCAACAAAGCGACGTGAAACGATTTGCTGTGGAGCGCGGTCTGCCCGTGCTGCAACCCGTGAGTCTCAAGGACGAGGCCTTTATCAACGAGTTGCGAGCGCTTGAGGCACAGCTGTTTATCGTAATCGCCTTCAGGATGTTGCCCGAGGCCGTGTGGCAGATGCCGCCACTGGGCACGTTTAATCTTCATGCCTCACTGCTGCCCCGCTACCGAGGTGCTGCTCCCATCAACTGGGCGGTGATGAACGGTGACAAGGAAACGGGTGTGACGACCTTCTTCCTCAAGCATGAGATTGACACGGGTGACGTGATCCAGCAGCGCAGTTGTCCCATCGGTCGTCATGACAATGTCGAAGTGGTTTATGATCGGCTGATGACAATGGGTGCCGACATGGTACTCGAAACCGTGGACAGCATCATCGCCGGCACGGTTAAGCCCATCCCGCAAGACCAACTGCTCACAGCGGGCCAGCAGCCCACTCCCGCCCCAAAAATCTTCAAGGACACATGCCGCATTGACTGGGCACGACCCGCCGAGGATCTTTACAACCACATACGCGGTCTCTCGTCCTATCCGGCCGCCTGGACCACGATGATTGACGAGACGGGCAAAGAAATCACGACCTTAAAGCTGTTTGAGACCAGTGAGCCCCAACCCTTCTCCAATGGCGAACATCCCGAGCCGGGCACACTGATGACCGACCGCAAGACCATGCGCATCGCCTGTGGTGACGGATGGCTGGAAGTGATGTCATTACAACAATCAGGAAAGAAACGCATGGAAACCGATGCGTTCCTGCGTGGCTTTATCATCACGCCAGGAACCCATTGCGGTTAGCCCTACTCTTCGGGCTGTAAAAGCTTGTTCCAAAAATCAAGATAACGCTGTGCCACAACTGGTGCAGCGTTGTGTCTTTCTACAAACACGCGGCTTGCACGGGCCATCTCGGGCAGCTGGTCGCGATGCTCCACCAGCCACGACAATTTATGGTCGATGTCGCCCTCGACGAGCGGTGACACATTCACGATGGGCTTGTTAGCAGTTTCGCCAATGAGATCATAGTATTCAGGCTCGGCACCCGAAACCGCCACCAGTCCCTGGGCCATAGCAATCAGGGCGTTAGTGCCGGGTGTGTAGCTGTAAAACTGGTCTAGAATGATATGGGAGGCACGCATACGGCGGGTGTACTCGTCATAGGGCAGATTCTCTACCACTTCAAGCTCGGTGAGCCCCGGATAACGGTCATGCACACGTTTCATCGCCGCCAGCAGTTTGTCGGTCCCCTTGATGACATGACGATCGCGCTGAATGCCGATGAACAAGCGCACTTTGTCTGGGGCCTCATTTAGCGGGCGGAACTCCAGAGACTCGGTATCGATAGGAATGCCGGCATAGGCCACGCGGTCGCCCAGCAGCGGTTCATAGGCCGCATAGTACTCATACAGACAAGCCACGGCGCCTTCTATTCCTGCTAAGATGTGATCACTGTGCTCACGCATGAAAGGCTGCTTCCAGTTATCCTGCTCCTGAGCAATATATTCGCCCGAACCCACATAGGGCGACGGCTCGTCACCCAACATGTAATCGCTGTAGCGGAACGTCTTCCCATCATGGCAGGCATCATAGTAAACCATATCGGTCCCTAAGGCCGATAGCACCATGTGGCGATTATGGGCCTTGAGGTAGTCAAACACGCGCGCATTGCGGTGCGGCTTGAGACGCAGGAAAATTGGAGAGGCTATCTGAACAATGTCATAATCTTTCATCAGGGGCAAAGCGCGCCAAATGTCATACAGATAACGCACCGTACCCATCAAACCCGGACGACGCAGGAGATTAATGTCACGACCCGTGTTCATCCAACGTGAACCGTCGGATGCCACTGTCGCCTCATGACCCATTCGCCTCAACTCATGGGCCAGGCAGTTGTGCATATTGCTTGCATCGCCTGCAAATAATATTCTCATCGTGGGTGCAAAATTAGGCATTTTATTGTGAATTATCAAAAAAAGCAGTACCTTTACCCCAGTTAAACCAGTATTGAAACGCGTCATGGAGGTTTCTATCATCATCCCTGTCTATAACCGCGCTACCGTGGTGGGCGCGACACTCGACAGCGTAGTCGCCCAGACTTACCGTCCCTTGCAAGTCGTGTTAGTGGATAACTACAGCACCGACGACACGCTGCGGGTGCTTGAGACCTTCAAGAAAGAGCATCCTGGCGACGGTTTCAATGTGGAGATTGTTCGCGAGGAGCACCACACAGCGGGAGCCGCCCGCAACCGCGGATTTGAGCATGCCACAGGCGAGTGGGTGTTGTTCTTTGATAGCGATGACCAGATGGAAGAAGGCCTGGTCGCCTCCTATGTGAAAATCATTGAAAAGGCCAAGGCAAAAGGCAAGCCGCTAGACCTGATCAACGCTCGCTCCACGCTCGTTTTCCCTGACGGTTCAGAACGCGAGGCACCGTTTCACAAGCGAGACCTTTTTGCCCAGCACATCCTGCACGGCCAGCTGGCAACACAGCGCTATGCCGTCAGGCGGGAATTCTTTGCCAGCACCGACGGCTGGAACATCGACCTGCCTGGCTGGAACGATTGGGAACTGGGGCTCAGGCTGCTGCTGGCCGTGCCCAACGTCGCCTACATGGGCGGCAAATCGCGCGTAACCATCAACCACAACGGTGCCGATTCCATCACGGGCACCGAGTTCCATAGCCGCCAAGGCCAGTGGGAACATGTCATCGATATCATGATCAACGAGGTGCGCTGTTCACGGTTAAAGCCAGAGCACAAGGTCAGGTTTGAACGCCTGCTGGAATACCGTCGCATGGTGCTGGCCGCCCAATATGAGCGCGAGGGCTGCACCGAGCTCGCAAAGCCCCTGTGCCGACAAGCCTATCAAGCCCTGCAAAAGAGTTACCGCAATTCCAGAAAATGGCGCTGGGTGGTTGGCCCCATGACCCGCCGCCTGTTTGCACGCATCGCCAGCGGGAAACGCGGCTCGGCGCGCATCGCCCGCCTGCTGTATTGAAATTTGCAACCGGGTTGCACGGGATTGTGCCTACCTTTGCGTCAAATTACAGCGCAAAGATATGGGACACGATCACAACCATCACTGCTCATGCCACGATAATGACTGCTGCACATCGTGCAGCGGCACCCATCATGAGCATGAAGAAGAAGCCATGAGCTGGTGGAAACCGGCCATCTCAATTGTTTTACTCATTATAGGCATAATTTTGAGCCATCTGGACATCAGTTGGTTCCAAAATAATTGGGTACGCATGGCCTGGTTTGCACTGGCATGGTTGCCCACCGGTCTAGGCGTGCTGCGCGAAGCCATCGAGGGTGTGCGTGAGGGTGACGCCTTCAACGAGTTCCTATTGATGTCGGTGGCAAGCATTGGCGCATTTGCCATCGGGGAATATCCCGAGGCTGTGGCGGTGATGACCCTGTACTGCATTGGCGAGGCACTGCAGGATTGCGCCGTCGACCGCGCCCGAAGCAACATCAGTAGCTTGATTGCTTTCCGCCCCGACCGTGCCGTCATCGTCAATGACGGGACACGGCAGACGGTAGATCCCGCCCAAGTCAAGGTGGGCGACATCGTGGAGGTCAAGACAGGCGAGCGCGTGCCCATCGACGGTACGCTCACGGGCGAGGCCGCACCATTTGACACGGCAGCGCTCACGGGCGAGAGTGTGCCACGAGTTATCGAACCAGGCAGCGAGGTGTTGGCAGGAATGATTGCCAGTGAAAGCACCGTGAGAATTAAGGCAACACGCCCAGCGAGTGAGAGCGCCGTATCACGCATCCTAGCTATGGTGGAGGATGCCGCCGACCGCAAAGCGCCTGCCGAGTTGTTTATCCGCCGCTTTGCCCGCATCTACACCCCTGTCGTGATCGCATTGGCCGCGCTGGTAGTCGTGCTGCCATGGCTTTACTCGATAGCAGTGACCACCTTCAGCTACGACTTTGCCACATGGCTGCACCGTGCGCTCATCTTCCTTGTCATCTCCTGCCCGTGCGCATTGGTCATCAGCATCCCGTTGAGCTACTTTGCGGGCATTGGAGCCGCCTCACGCCGGGGCATTCTGTTCAAGGGGAGCAATTACCTGGACGAGATGTCGAGGATAACAACCGTGGTGTTTGACAAAACCGGCACCCTGACCACGGGTGAATTTACAGTAAGCGAGGTGCATGGGCTCAACGATGAACAACTAGGCATCCTGGCCGCCATCGAGCAGGACAGCCCCCACCCCATCGCTAAAGCCATCACTAGCCACCATGAGCCGGCTGATGTCAAAATTGATGACATGAAAAACATCTCAGGATATGGCCTGAGCGCTACCGTCAACAGTCAGCAATGGCTGGTGGGGACGACGCGCCTGCTGGAGCAAGAGGGTGTGGATTACCCTGCCGCATTGCAAAATATCGAAGGGACGACGGTAGCTGTCGCTATCGCTGGGACTTTTGCTGGATATCTCCTGTTGAGCGACAAGCCTAAAGAAGATGCCGCTGCAGCAATCAACACGTTGCACCGCCAAGGAATTGAGACGGTGATGCTGTCGGGCGACAAGCAGGCACTTGTCAATGCCGTTGCGCAACAACTTGGCATCGATGAAGCCCACGGCGACTTGCTGCCGCAAGGCAAGGTGGAACACATCGAGCGGCTGAAGCAAGATGGCAAACAGGTGGCATTCGTTGGCGACGGCATCAACGACGCGCCCGTGTTGGCAATGAGCGACGTGGGCATTGCCATGGGAGCCCTAGGCAGCGAAATGGCCATCGAGACGGCCGATGTCGTCATCCAAACCGACCAGCCATCACGCGTCGGTGAGGCGGTCACCCTAGGCAAACGCACCCGCCGCATCGTAATGCAGAACATCACTTTTGCTATTGCCGTCAAGGTGCTGGTGATGGTGCTTGGTGTGTTAGGCATCGCCAACATGTGGGAGGCCGTGTTTGCCGACGTCGGCGTCGCCCTGCTCTGCGTCCTCAACGCCCTGCGCCTCATGCGCCCTTCTTCCTCACGCTAAGGTGCAAAGACGCTAAGATCTAAAACATTATCGGGACCTTGCCGCAAGTGGGCAAAGTCCCGATAAATTATTGAGGGAGTTGGGTTTCTCTAAACCCTAAACTTTAAACTCTAAACTTTCTGTTTGGGCTTGAGCCCAAATAGAGATCACTTCAGGCCACGGTTGCGCAGCAGGGCGTCGGCCGTGGGCTCCTGGCCACGGAACTTCTTGTAGAGCACCATGGGATCCTCGGTGTCACCAGCCTCGAGCAAGGCGCGATACTTGTCGGCAGTAGCCTTGTCGAAGCAACCAGCTTTCTCGAATGCGAGGTAGCCGTCAGCCTCGAGTACCTGTGACCAAAGGTAGGTGTAGTAACCGCAAGCATACTCATCACTAGCAAAGACATGCTTGAAGTAGGGGCTGCGATAGCGGAACTCGACGAGTGCGGGCATGTTGAGCTGGTTCTTCACATCCTGCTCAAAGGCCTTAACGTCGATTTTCTTCACCTCCTCAGCAGTCCAGGCCTTCTTGTGCCAGTACATATCCAAGAGAGCAGCACCCACCAGCTCGGTGGTCATGAAGCCCATGTTGAACTGGGCGCTCTCGTTGAGCTTCTTCACGAGGCTGTCAGGGATTACCTCACCAGTCTTGTAGTGACGAGCGTAGTTCTTCAGCACCTCAGGCTCAAATGCCCAGTGCTCGTTGATCTGTGAGGGCATCTCAACCAGGTCACGGTCGGTGTTGGTACCGGCCAGGCCACGATACTGCACGCGGGTCAGCATGCCGTGGAGGGCATGACCAAACTCGTGGAAGACGGTCTGCACATCATCCCAAGTGAGCAGCGAGGGGGTGTCGCCTGAGGGCAGTGCCATGTTACCCACATTGTAAATAATGGGACGCACGTTCTCACCACCATAGTTGTAGGCCTCCTGCATGGCATTCATCCATGCGCCGGGGCTCTTGACGGGACGGGGCAGGTAGTCGGTCATGAAGACGGCCAGGTGCTTGCCCTCGGCATCCTTCACGTCATACACCTTAACCTCAGGGTTGTACTTGGGTGCATCGGGCATCTCCTCAAAGGTGAGGCCGTAGAGTTTGTTGGCGGCGAAGAAGATACCGTTCTTTACCACGCTGTCGAGAGCGAAATAGGGACGAACGTCATCCTCACTGAAGTTGAATTTCTCTTTCTTCACCTTCTCGGCATAGTAGTAATAGTCACAAGCCTCGATTTGAGCAGTGTCGCCATGAGCAGCAGCATACTTCTGCATATCGGCAACCTCCTCATCGACCTTCTTGATGGCAGGACGCCAGAGCGACATCAGCAGATCCTCGGCAGCCTTGGGAGTCTTAGCCATATAAGGATCGGTGGCATAGTCGGCATAGGTGTTGAAACCGAGCAGGTTAGCCTTCTGTTGACGCAGGAGCAGGATGTTGCGGATGTTCTCGCTGTTATCCCACTCATCGCCATGGCTGGCAGTAGTGGTGTAAGTCTCATACATCTTGCGGCGCAGGTCGCGGCTGTCGGCATAGGTCAGCACGGGAAGGCGGGTGGCAGCGATGGCATTGAATGCCCACTGGCCCTTCTTGCCTTTCTCTTCAGCAAGCTTAGCAGCGTTCTCGATGATGGTCTCGGGAAGGCCAGCGAGTTCGTCCTTGTTGTCAACAAAGAAGACACATTCGCTCAAATCATGCTGAATGTTGTTGCCAAACTTGAGGTTGAATTCACCCAGTTTGCGGTTGATTTCCTTGAGAGAGTCCTTCTGAGCAGCAGTCAGGAGGGCACCGTTGCGAACGAACCTCTTGTAGTACTTCTCGGCGAGACGCTTCTGAATGGGATCCATACCCGTCTTGTCGGCGTTCTCATAGGCAGCCTTCACCTTAGCGAACAAGCTGTCATTCATGAACATGGCATCGCTCTGAGCGGTCAGCTTGGGCATCAGGGTCTCGGTGAGCTTCTGCATCTCCTTGGTGTTGTCACTCTCGCTCAAGGCATACAACAGTGCAGATACCTTGCTGAGGGTGCGGCCGCTATTATCCAGAGCCAAAATAGTGTTCTCGAAGTTGGGCTCGGCCGTGTTCTTGATAATTGAATCAATCTCGGCGTTCTGCTCTGCGATACCTGCTTCAACGGCGGGCTCATAGTCAGCATAGGTGATTTTGTCAAACGGCGGAATGCCGTACTCATTGGCATAATCCATCATAAAAGGATTGTTCTCGTTTGATTTCTTGTCGCTGCAGCTCACCAGAACGAGAGCCGCCAAAGCGAATACAGTAAATAAAACTTTCTTCATATTAATAAAACAATTATAATTAGGTAATTTATTTCACTTGTTTCACATATTGATATCCATGTCAAATGTCACCATCATCGGGTAATGGTCACTGCTACCGCCTTTCAGGCGCTCGGCATCGATGGCGCGGATAGCACCACGATACAGGATATGGTCAATGCGATAGCACAACCCGAAGCGGTTGTAGGTGTAAGCATAACCATTACCAGCCTCGGCCCACGCATCTTTCAGGTCATTCCCACAGATCACGCGGTAAACATGGGATGCCGTGATGTCGTTCATGTCGCCGCACACGATAAGATTGGCGGGAGAATCGTCAATGACCTTACGCAAGGCAGTCGCGTTCTCATCACGCAATGCAAAGGAGCGGCGCATGCGTTCCAACCGCGAGGGCTTGACATCGGGTGACACGCGCACAACCTGGTTCTTACCAAAACTCAAGTGATAGGACTGCAGACGGAAGTCCACAAGCCTTATCTGCTTGCCGCTGGGCAACTGCAGGTCAAAAGCGCGCGCGAGATAGGACAAGCCATTGCGGTTGTATCCCAACGGTGAGCGCTCATGCTGAGGCATGCCCAACAGCTGGGTTGTGAACGGATACTTTGACATGAGGTTCAACCCCTCGTTGCCATAGTAGCAGTAAGGATATTTCTTTTTGATCTCGCCCAAATAGGGCACAATCGACGTGATTCCCTCAAACTCCACACCTCCAGGAGTTCCCTCCTGCAAGAGTACCACATCGGGATTTGCATCAAGGATGAGCCGCATCGTGGCCGATGGCTCGGCGCTCAAGTTGGGTTCATTATAGTTAAATGACAACACATTATAGGTCATCACCTTAAGTATCATGGTAGGATCGGCAGGTACGGGCGGGGCTTCGTCAGAACTATTTAAGGGCATAAACAGCTTGATGATTGGCGCTGTCGCCATCAATGAGACGATCACAACCGCCACCGCTATCCATCGCCGCCAAATCAAGGCACAAATCAATGCCAATGCCAAAAGCACAAGTATGGGCATGAATGCCAACCCAAGGAACGGAGCAAGGATGAAACGTTGTGGGTCAATCGCACCGGCATAGGCACAGCACACCAGCAATACCGCCAGTACCGCAACCACCACTTCAAACGTTCTGTTGATAGGTTTTATCCTTCTATTTCTGTAGTTTGTCATGCTTAGTTATATTAATGTATTAGACCGATCGCCGCCTCGAAGCCTTGAACAATTTGTCCTTCTCTTCATCAGTTAAAGCGTCATAACCGGCGACCTTGATTTTTCCTAATATCTTATCCAACTCGTCCTCGCTCACCTCATCGGCGGGGCGGTTAGGACGTTGTTGAGCTTGCTGCTGATTGTGTTTAGAGCCCGCTTTTTTCTCAAATTTGGGCAGTTTCCACGAACGACCGTTAAACAAGCCCACCACCGAGTCGATGGCAGTATTCAACGGTCGAGTAATATCACGGCCACGCTTGATGCGCAAGCCGAACCATGCACCCACGATAGCGCCACCAATGTGGGCGATATTGCCCCCTACATTGCCAGCATCAAGTCCCAATACAGCGATAGCCACGGTGACAAGGGCCACCCACTTGAGGGGAACCTCGCCCAGGAACAACAGGCCAATCCTGTAATCTGGCGCATAGACCGCTGTGGCAACCACAATCGCAATCACCGATGCCGAGGCGCCTTTCAGAAAAGCCTGTTCAGGCAAGGCTCTAAAATAAGGCAAGGTGTTATAGGCGATCAGGAACAACAACGCACCCCCCAGGCCTCCCAACAGGTAAACGCCCGTCAACTGCTTGGGAGAAAAGTATTCCATAAAAATGCGGCCCAGCCAATAGAGCCACAGCATGTTGAACAGGATATGGAGGAAACCATAGTGGGCAAACATATAGGTAATCAACGTCCACGGGCGGTGAAGCAACATCCCCAAGTCACTGGGAAGTTCCACCCACTGCAGGATGCCGTCACCGGCATTCATGAGCAGGGAGCCCAACGCCAATACATGCAAGACCACAAAAACACCGATGTTGATGAAGATGAGCTTCAGCAACATCGAGCCTTGACTGTAGCTGCGCTTTATGTCATCAATAAAACCCATTGCCACCGCGCGTGAGCGTTCCGTTATGTTTCCAGTACAATATCAATATGACACCAGCTATCATGCCACCCAGGTGGGCATAATGTGCAACACCAGGGCTCATGTGTGAAACGCCTAAGAACAATTCGAGCACGCCATAGCCAATCACCATCCACTTGGCCTTGATGGGGAACGGGAAGGGAATGATGTACATGGGCAAGTTGGGGAACAACATGCCGAATGCCACCAATAGTCCAAAAACAGCACCCGAGGCGCCAACGGTTAAGAGGCTATTGAAGAAGTCATCCATCGTGAACGGCGCTGCTCCCGAATTGATGGCGGCGATGACATCGGCTGCACTGGTAGCTGCAGGGCCGGCATAATTGGCAAACAACATGTTCTGCCAGGAGAGTTGCCAAACCAGCTCTTGAATAAGGGCTGCACCGATACCGCAAGTGATGTAATAGAACAAGTAGCGTTTGGAGCCTAACACACGCTCCAACATGCTACCAAACATCCACAACATGAACATGTTCACGAAAATATGCCAGAAGTTGCTCGTGTCATGCATGAACATGTAGGAGATCAGTTGCCCAACATTAAAATGGCTCCCTTGCCAAAAGTGCAAACCCAACCAACGATTTAAATCTATCAAACCTATACGCTGGAACACAATGGTTGCCAACCACATGATTACATTAATCACCAGCAAGTGTCTAGTGACGGGAGATATAGAAGCCCAAAAGGAGCGGTTTCCGTATTGCATAAGCGATAATAATTGTCATCTTGAATTACCGCACAAAAATAACGAAAAACTCCCTATAATAAGCGATTTTACACGTAAAAAAGCCACATTCAGTCATTTTTTCTTGAAAATGAGCACTTTTTTTTGCTTTTTTTTTGCTGAAAATGTTGTTTTACTTATATTTGCGCAAAGAAATTAAAATTTATTTTATTCACATAACTTATTTTTTTAAAAATTTTACACTATGAACAAGACTGAATTAATTCAAGCAATTGCCGAAAAGGCTAATCTCACCAAGGTACAGGCTAAGGCTGCTCTCGAAGCTATGCTTTGCTCAATGGGTTGCGCTCTGAAGGACGGCAAGAAGGTTGCCCTTATCGGATTTGGCACCTTCCAGGTAGTTAAGAAGGATGCTCGCGAGGGCATCAACCCCGCTACCAAGGCTAAGATCACAATCCCCGCAAAGAAAGTCGTTAAGTTCAAAGCTGGAGCAGAACTGGCCGAGAAGGTTAACAAATAATAAATTGCTTGCTAAACGATCAAGGACATTCTATCCTTGACGGATGAATTAATGTCTGCCGTATCCCTGGGCTGGGATGCGGCAGATTTTGTTTAAAAACGGCCTATAGCATTGATGTGTTTCAATAATCTATCTCCTGCACCAATTGATGATTCTCTGTTCAGGTGACATCCTTTGATCTGTGTTCGGCCTGTTGGTTTTTGTATAAGGGTACGCTCGAGTAAACTCGGAGCCACTAAGGACAAGATTGGCTCGCGTTCGCTCGCCCATCTTTGCGCTCCCGCGGGGGCGCTGCCAAGCCGAGAAACCGCGCCCTATTAGGGCGCTTAATCGTTTTCTTTGCTGGCACCCATCTGCAAGCAAGCTTGCATGGGTGCAAACAAAAAAACGATTGCGACTGATGTCACAACCGTTTCTCGGCTTGGCGGAGAGGACAAGACGTTAGATATAATACCATGTGAAACTGTCCAACATAATAAATAGTTAAATTTCAGACAATTACAACTCTCAAAATATCAAATTGTCTAACTTAATCTTAAGCAATCTTACAAAAGGGGGGACCTCTTGTGGATGTAAATATGGATGTCTAATTTTGCACAGCTAACGCGGCTCATGCCATGTTATTATCAGTATTTACAGCACAAAAGTACAATTTATTTTTTAAACACATCGTAATTGTATGATAAGGATCAAGTATTCAATACGAGCATTTATCAAGAAGGACACTGGAAAGGTTGCTGTTCGTGTGAGGTGGAACTCCAAACAAAGCGAGGTAACATTTATAACAGGGTTGTATGCCGAAGAGGCTAAATGGGATAGCGATGCCCAGAAGGCTAAGAAAGGAACAACTCACAATGTTCGTAAAATGACATTCACAGCTAGTGAGATCAATTCAGCTATTGCAGATTTCAGACAGGAGA